>CAJOIS010000006.1:0-90216 GCA_905234645.1 uncultured Bacteroidales bacterium
GCGTATGCTGAGAATAAATCGAGCGGATAGAGTTGCATAGCCGTATCAATGAGAAAGTCACTGGAAACATAGCCAGTACTTTTTGCCAGTTCATAAAGGAAAATTGCACAAGCGGGAACTTCATTATAATTGTTCCCTTGCATCTGCTTTGCTGCAAGATAAAGAAGTTGTTCTATTGGTTCCACGAAAGTGATTTCCTTGAACCGTCCTTTTACTTTTTTCCACTCATTGACTTGCGTTTCAGTCAATCCCTTGGCATAGGCACTGAAGTTTTGATGCAAGGTGGTCAGCAATAGAATTTGGCGGGATGGAACATTCACAAACTCAGCCAATTTCTGAAGGAAATACAACTCTTTTTCAGGATTGTTCTTTGCAGCGTGCTCCAATACCTTACCAAATTCATCAATGACAATCAGCAAAAATTTTCCCTGCTTCTGACTCTTGTTGTAATAGGTCTTAAGCTCGTCAAGCACACTATTTGTTGTGTCCTCAGCATTCAGACTTCGGCGAAGGAGTGTTGATAACTCGGTGTAATCTCCTACAATGTTCATGATTTCGACATCAGAAGTACCGAGAAGATTATTGGCATCCAACAGATAAGGTGTTTTGACTCGTCTTTTCAAATCTGATTCCAAAGCCAAAAGGAAACTAGACTTGCCCGTGCCGTATGAACCAATAATCGTAAAGGAATGGATTCCTGTATGAAAGTCATTCACAATGCTACTAATTGCTTTTTGGGCATTGGGTGTTACTATGTATTGAGCGCCCTCAGCAAAGCCGTTCTCTATATTAGCGGATAAACTATAAAACTTGTTCCTTATCCAAATCCTTAGTAAACTGTACCATGCGGATTCCAGCATTGTCACTATAGGACATAAATTCTGAGTAATCCTTCGCCAGTTGTTTCAGCATCTCGATAGTCTCGTGGTCCTGCATGCAAAACGCAAGGCCAATCTCATCTTGAACGGTTTCGTAGGAAATGGTGTTGTCACCTTCCCTTTCTTTCAGCCTCAACAGAGCATACATAAAGATTTCTTTCTGCACTTTTCTCTTACCCTCTATATTGAAGTAATAACCTTTACCCTCAGCATTTTGTCTGATAAGATCAAGGTCAATCAACATGGAGGAAAAGTCTTCGTTCGATTGTGCTTTACGTGGCAGGGCATAATTCTGAATCAATACAGCGACATCTTTCTTGACTGTATTTTCGTTAAAGAGATTCTGCTTACCTGCCTCAATCATATCCAGTTTCACGTAGGTTACAACCTGATCACGTTCAAACTGTGTATGCCCCTTCTGATAATCACAGAAAAACAGATGATATAGCGTTGCTTCTTGACTGAAAACAAGAGTAAAATGTAGGAGCCAAAGCGTAGCTAGGTCTTCAATATATCGGTCTTTACCATTTTCTTCATCAAACAAATAGTCACCCAACCTAGTCTGCCGATTGCCCTCACAAATTCCGAAAGCCTTAAGCCAGTAGCGGATGGATGCCACCATATTCTTGCCAACGCCCAAATGAACTACAGCCTCCGGCCTGTTAAAGTCCCTCCCCTGCACAACAAAATCATACCCTTTCTTGAGCCACAAGGTCTTGCAAGGAAAAGATTCATGCCCGGAAAACACATATTTTGAATAACTCATTTCATTATTAAAATTAAAAAGGGATGGCAAATATACAACTTTTCATTTTGAAATGTTTAACGATTTAAAAAACAATGTCATTTCTTGATTTAGGTTGACTGTTTTTGTCGTTAATTGTTGGGCGGAGTTCATCCTTTTGGTTATTAATTCAAGGTTGTCTGTTGTTAGTTATAGTTATTCCTAATAGTGGTTGACACTCTATGGATTTATCACTGAAAGAGGTAGGCTGTAGGCGTAGCTCGGAAGTAGACATCTGACAGCATGGCAAAGGTAAACCTATTTCCGTGATATCCGTATTTTGCATCTTCTTTTTTATCACGTCTATCCTGTTGCTCTTCCACTTCTTTTCTATTTCACCTGTGAGCCTCAACTTGTGTGGTGTCATTACGCCGATACTCATGTTCATTCGCTCGTTCTTCATCATGCTGTTCACACGTTCGATCTAGGCATTCTCCTTTGGGTCTCCGCTTTCAATCAAGCAAAAACTACTATTCGCAACAATACTGTTATTCTTTACAAAAAAAAGATTGGTTATCATTATGTTTACGTGGAAGAGGTTAGGGATGGAAAACATAAAAGCCTGGCATTTAAATCTCTTCGCAAACGAAAACCAGGAAACCCCTCCGAATAGAGGGGTTTTAAGCTGTGTTATCGCGGGGGGAACGTGCCTGAACTCGCCCCTTACGTCTTGATAATCCACTGGTTTTTCTTTCCGTGTCCGCGACCAACTGATGCAAAGATACATCAATTTTTTGATTCCGCAACATTTCTATAAAAAAATCTTGTCAAATATTCCTAAGATCTGACAACTCGAAAAAAAAGAATTAGCCATGGAAGTCCCCGGAGAAGTGGACGCATTCGCTGAGGACTTCAAAAAAACTACGTTTAAACACAGGCTTTTACAGGCGAGCCACTTTTCGTCCTTGGCATTTTATGAGCAATTATTAATAGATGCCACAACCAATCCGATGGTTTTTTACAATAAGCCTACTTGCATTTTATAAAAAAGTTTCCTATCTTTGCAGTCAAAAATAGCAATCAGTCATGACAACACTACAATTAAACGAGGCTTTATTCCGTGAGCTGAACATCATTGTTTCAGATGAAGACATGATGAAAGAGGCTATCAAGGCTCTCAGACTCATTGTCCTGAATTGGAAGAAAATAACTCCAAATTCGGATGAAGAGGGGAACGGAGGCGGACTCCCTGAATCCATCAAACGGATGAGGGGAATCATAGCGTTCTCCCAGGATGAAATCGATAGCGACGACCGACTCTCTTATCTCCATAGCAAATGAAACGGGTTTTTATCGATACAAACATCCTGATTGATTTCATTGAAAACCGACCAGGAGCTGATGCTGCTGAGAAGGTGCTTGAAAAAGCCGCCAACAAGGTGTTTTCCATCTTCGCCTCCCCGTTAACATTTGCCAATATCGCTTATATTTTGGGGAAACGGCTATCCAAACAAGACCTATATCCGATGCTTGATGCATTGGAAAAGCAAATTGAGGTTCTTCCCATGGATCAAGATCAATTGCGCCAAGCCATCCATTACCCTTCAAAAGACTTCGAGGATATGCTTCAATACCAATGTGCTTTGGCTGGCCATTGCGACATCATTCTTACCAGAGATGTCAAAGGATTCTCCGATTACTCTCTCATCCCTTTGATGACCGCAACGGAGTTTGTAGGTTATTGATTAAGCATTATCCACAAACACCAAAGTAGCCACCAGCCCCACCCCGATCAATCATCTGTCGCCCCAGTGAGGGGTTAGTCTTTGTTATCGCGGGGGTACATCCTAATGGCCGTCCCTTTACGTCTAAGAAATCGACAGGTCGGCTCACTTTTGATTCCGCAACATTTCTATAAAAATTTTTTATCCTATGCCTCCCGCGACTCCGGATTTCATTTCTTGAATCTCAAAAAAATACGTATTTTTGCCCCTCATTTAATGAATCTTCAAATTGTAAAATAATGAAAAAAGCACTATTGATCATGGGAAGCGTTATCGCTTTGGCGGCTTGCACGGAAACTCAAAAACCTCAGCCGCGTTATCAAGTGACGGATTATCCTGAGGCTTTCAAGGATGAAACCGTCGTGGACAATTATTTCGGTACCGAAGTGGCCGACCCCTACCGCTGGCTGGAAAACGACACTTCAGCAGAAACCAACGCATGGGTGGAAGCCGAGCGTAAGGTGACCGATGAATACCTCAGCCACATCCCCTTCCGCGGTGCCATCAAGGACCGCCTGACCCAGGTGATGAACTACGAACGCTACAGCGCCCCGCACAAGCGCTTCGGACGCTATCTGTTCAGCAAGAACGACGGCCTCCAGAACCAGAGCGTGCTCTACCTCCAGTATCCCGACAAGGAACCGGAAGTGCTGCTCGATCCCAATAAGCTCTCGGATGACGGTACCGTGGCCTTTGGCGGCGGCTCGCAGTCGAACGACGGCAAGTATTATGCTTATCTGATCCAACGCAGCGGCTCCGACTGGGTGGAGATTTACGTGATGGACATCGCTACCCGTGAGCTCCTCCCCGACCATATCGAATGGGCCAAGTTCACCGGCGCCTCGTGGTACAAGGACGGCTTCTTCTATGCCGCCTACGACAAACCCGTGGCAGGTAAGGAGTTCAGCAACGTGAACGAAAACCACAAGATCTATTACCACAAGTTGGGCACCTCGCAGGACCAGGATCAGCTGTTCTACAGCAACCCCGCCCAGCCGCGCTATTTCCATCAGGTGGACCTCACCGAGGATGAACATTACATGTTCCTCTTCGAGAGCGGTCAAGGCGCTGGAAGCACCTTGTGGATCAGGAATATGCAAGACCCCAAGGGCAAGTTCGTGCAGATTGCCGACGATATGGACTACTTCTACAATCCCATCGACGTGATCGACGACGTCCTCTACATCTTCACGAATTATGAAGCTCCCAAGGGCCGTGTGGTCTGTGTTTCGGCCAAGGCTCCCCAGATGGCCAACTGGAAGGATCTCATCCCCGAGTCGGACAATGTGCTGGTGTCGGCCCAACTGGCCAACGGCAAGATGATTGTCACCTACGACAAGGACGCTGCCAATCATGCCTACGTCTACACCATGGATGGCCAAATGCTTCATGAGATTGCCCTGCCCACCTTCGGCGAAGTCGGCTTCAGCTGCCGCTACGACGAACCAGAGGTCTACTACGGCTTTACCTCCTTCGTCTATCCCACCACCATATTTAAATATGATATCGAGAGCAACACCTCCGAAGTGTTCCGCGCTCCTGCCGTTGACTTCAAGTCGGAGGACTTCACTACCGAACAGGTGTTTGTCACCTCGAAGGATGGCACCAAGGTGCCGATGTTCCTGACCTACAAGACCGGTCTTCAGAAAGACGGCAAGAACCCCACCTTGCTCTATGGTTACGGTGGCTTCAACATTACGCTGAATCCCGGTTTCAGCATTTCGCGTCTGCCCTTCCTTGAGAATGGTGGCATTTACGCCCAGATGAACCTCCGTGGCGGTAACGAATATGGTGAAGAATGGCATCTGGCCGGCACCAAGCTGCAGAAGCAGAACGTGTTCGACGACTGCATCGCATGCGCCGAATACCTTATTAAGGAAGGCTACACCTCAGCTGATTATCTCGCCTTGAATGGCGGCTCCAACGGTGGTCTGTTGGTGGGTGCCGTGGTCAACCAGCGTCCTGACCTCTTCCGTGTGGCTGTGCCTCAGGTGGGTGTGATGGACATGCTTCGTTACCACCTCTTCACCATCGGCTGGAACTGGGCCAGCGACTATGGCACCAGCGAGGACGACGAGGCGATGTTCAAGGCCTTGTATGCCTATTCGCCGCTGCACACCATCCAGAGTGGCGAGAACGTGCATTATCCCGCCATCATGGTGACTACCGCCGACCACGATGACCGTGTGGTGCCAGCGCATAGCTTCAAGTATGCCGCTACACTGCAAGCCGCCCAGACCGGTTCGGAACCCAAGATCATCCGCATCGACAGCAAGGCCGGCCACGGCGGTGGCAAGCCCGTCGCCAAGGTGCTGGAGGAACAGGCGGATATCTATTCGTTTATCCTTTATAATATGGGATTGAGTTACCCGGCCAAATAATACGTTATCGTTTAACGATCTTTTGTACCGTACAGCCTTGTGCTGTACGGTATTTTTTTATGTAAATGCCAGGAGCCAGATGGCCATCAAACACAGGCCGCCCTGAGATATCGAACAGCTCGACGTCAAAAGGGACCTCGGTGATCTCGTTTTCGGCCAAGGCGTCGTGGGTGACGATGCTGATGTCGAAGCCGTTGTCCTCGGAGACCATCGGGTAGTTAGTGGTGGCCAGGCGGATGCGATAATGCTCGCCGGTGAAGATGCCTTGAGGGATGGTGACGGTGATGCTGCCGCTGGTGTTGGTGGTAACTCTACCTAACTCTATGGGGGTGCTGAAGCTGCCGTTGGCGGCCGAGAGTTGTGCAATGACCTGGTTGGGCTCCCGGTTGAGGTTGTCGGGGCTCATGGTGCCGGTGAGGGTAAACGGGATGGTGAGTTCCTCACCCATCAGATACTGGTTTTGCGGCAGTGCGCCCATCTGGATGCTGGGGTTGTAGATCAGCAGGATGTCGTCGACATACATATCGTCGGAAGTACCGCCTTCACCCGGGGTTTTGTTGGTGGTAATGGTGAAGAGGATGTAACGCGGGTCGTTGCTGGGACCGCAGGCGTCGAATGGTATGGAAAGGCGTCGCCAGACGAAGTCTCCGCCAACCATGGCGGTGCGTTTGAACATCTTGGAGGCGATGGCCACAAGCTGGTTGGCCGGGTCCATGGTGCCGTTGGAGACGAATTTGAAGTCGGCATCGCCGTGGATGGCGGCGCGGGCCTCCCCCTCCTGGTCGGAGCTGACCGAGCGGAAGCACACCCACACGGTGAGCGAGTCGGGCACCTCCCTGATGGGCGTGTTGAAACGCTCGTCGGACCGCTGCGTGTAGTTGTAGTTGTTCGAGCCGGTGGCCGACATGCTGCCGGCGTGCATGCGTCCGTTGGTGAGGTTGCCGTTGGCGGTGACGCCCACTACCGAGACGGGATAGACCTTGACGCTCTTCGTGCCTGACGAGCCGGGACGGACGACCGACGAGGGCTCGATCTGCTGCGACAGGAAGCCGCTATAGGTGCCGTCGGCCGACTTGCTGGAATGCCAATGGACGGGCTCGTTGGTATTCGCGTTGTTGCCAAAATAAGCCCAGCTTTCGAAACCGCGGTTTTCAAACTGGGTGCCGTATTGTGCCATGCCCAGCGTATAGCAAAGGCAAAGACTAAAAATCATGCTAAACTTTTTCATCATGGCAAAGATAAAAAAATAACCCGATTTTTCTTGTTTTTTTCAAAAAAATGTAACTTTGCCTTTTTAATTTTCATCACAATGTGTGGAATCGTAGCATACGTAGGGCATCAAGAGGCCTATCCTATTCTCATTGAAGGATTGAAACGTCTTGAATACCGTGGATACGACAGCGCCGGTGTGGCGTTGCTCAACAAAGCGGATCAACTGAATGTATACAAAGCCAAAGGCAAGGTCTCCGATCTGGAGGCCAAGGTGGCCGACAAGGACATCAGCGGGCACATCGGCATCGCCCACACCCGTTGGGCCACCCATGGCGAACCCAACGAGACCAACGCACACCCCCACCTCTCCAAGTCGGGTAACATCGCGTTGATCCACAACGGCATCATCGAGAACTACCTCAGCTTACGGAAAGAACTGGAAAAGCGCGGTTTCCAGTTCAAGTCGTCGACTGACACCGAGGTGCTCACCAACCTCATCGAGGACGTACAACAGAGCGAGCATGTCGACCTCTTCGAGGCCGTCCGTATTGCCCTGAACCACGTCATCGGCGCCTATGCCATCGCCATCGTCGAGAAAGGACACCCTGACCAACTGATTGCAGCGCGTAAAGGCAGTCCCATGGTCATCGGCATTGGCGACGGCGAGTATTTCATCGCCTCCGACGCCACGCCTATCGTTGGTCGCACCCAAAAGGTGGTATATATCGAAGACGAGCAGGTGGTGCGCATCAAGTTGGGCGAAGAGCTTCACATCAAGACCATACAGGACGTGGAGGCCATCCCCTATGTGCAGGAGCTGAAGATGAACCTCGACAGCATCGAGAAGGCCGGCTTCGACCACTTTATGATGAAAGAGATTTATGAGCAGCCCACCATCGTGCGCGACACCATGCGCGGCCGTCTCCATCCCGAAGCCAACACCGTACGCCTGGGTGGCATTATCCAATACGAGAAACAGCTGCTGTATGCCGACAACATCGTGTTTGTGGCCTGCGGCACCTCTTGGCACGCCAGCCTGGTAGGTAGCTATATGATCGAGAAGCTGGCCAAGATCCGTGTCAAGGTGGAATATGCCTCTGAGTTCCGTTACCGCGATCCCGTGGTGACCCCGCACGACGTGGTCATCGCCGTGTCGCAGTCGGGCGAGACCGCCGACACCCTGGCGGCCATCAACCTGGCCAAGGAGAAAGGCGCCATCGTGCTGGGCATCTGTAACGTCATCGGCTCGTCCATCTCAAGAGCCACCGACGCCGGCATCTACACCCATGCCGGTCCCGAGATCGGCGTGGCCTCCACCAAGGCCTTCACCTCGCAGGTGACCGTGATGGCCATGCTGGCCCTGCGTCTGGCCGAACTGAAAGGCACAATGAAGGACGAGGAACGCCTTGAGTTCATCAAGGAACTCGACAGCATCCCGGAAAAGATTCAGTGGACCCTCGACCATAGCGGCCATGTGAAGGACATCGCAGCCAAATACAAAGACGTGCGCAACATGCTCTATCTGGGCCGTCTCCAGAACTACCCCGTGGCTCTCGAAGGCGCCTTGAAGCTGAAGGAGATCTCCTACATCCACGCCGAAGGCTATCCCGCCGCCGAGATGAAACACGGTCCCATCGCCTTGATAGACAAGGACATGCCCGTGGTGTTCATCGCCACCAACCACAGCACCTATGAAAAAGTGATCAGCAACATCCAGGAGGTGAAAGCCCGCGACGGCAAGATCATCGCCATCGTAAGCCAAAAGGACGTGCTGGCCCGTAAGATGGCCGACTATGTCATCGAGATCCCTGAGACCGAATGCCTCTATTCGCCCCTGCTGGCCACGGTGCCGTTGCAGATTCTCGCATACTACATCGCCGTGATGCGTGGCTGCAATGTCGACCAACCCAGAAACCTGGCAAAATCGGTGACAGTTGAATAAACAAATATATTAATATAAAAGATTATTAACATGGACTTTAAGACATTTTTCAAGAAGGTGGTAGGCACCTTGGAAAACGAGGTGAAGACCGAGGTCAACAGAGCCAAACAAGAGATCAAGACTGGGATGAACCAAACCACAGGTCCCACCCAGCAGGCATCGCAACCTCAGCCAGCCCAGCCAGCATCCGCTCCAGAGCGTGAACGCACCGATGCCGAATGGATGACCTATTTCAGGGAGATCCTTTCGCAGGAATTCAGTCAATATGCCGTCCGCGAGAACGTGCCCGTCCAGGAACTGGCTGGCGACATCAGCGCCGATTTCCAACTCTACCCCACCCGTCCGCAGCAGGCCTACAAAGCCGAATGGGGCATGCCTTACACCTTTGTGTTGTACAACGCCGGCACCGTCCGTGGCGTCATCGTCCTGGGAAAATACCAGAAACAAAGCAGAATGGTCAAATTCTTGATTTCCAGGATGTATGCCAAGAAGATGGGGGTTCCTTTCATCAGCTTCTATATGGACGCTCCCAATGAGAGGGGCTATGTGGTGGAGCGCATCAGGAGCTACGCCCGTTGAGAACTGAAAATTGACAACTAGAAAAAGGGGATGCAGTGTAACTGCGCCTGTGGCGGATGCAGCATGACGCTTGAAAAAAGGCTTTGCAGGCAGCCGGGTCATGTACCATCTCGTAATTGAGCGACTCGCTCAATCAAAAGCGTTCCCCTTTTTCTTTTTTTATTTCCATGGAAAGTATCATCACGCAGTTGGCTGATCAGAGGGCATGGGAGGAACTTCTCGCCCGTCGTCTGATGAAGGGCTGTTACACTTGGCGGGGCTTCGAGGAGGCCGACAGCTTCGTCGGGGAACAGCGATACCTAGCCGTGGCACAACGCATCGCCCGGGGTGAGAGCTTGGGGATTCCTGTCAAAAAGACCGTCAACAAGGTTGGCACCAACAAGAAGCGGGTGGTGTATACCTTTGGTCCCGACGAGATGCGCGCCTTGAGTTTGGTGTCGTTCCTGCTATACAGATACGACCCCTGTTTCGCGTCCAACTGTTATGCTTTCAGGCAGGGATTCCGTCCGCAGGATGCCATCCGACGTGTCAACAAGGCGCTCCAGCATCGTCCGATGTGGGCTTACAAGCTCGACATCCACGATTATTTCAACTCCATTCCTGTTGAGATGCTGCTGCCCATGCTGGCGGAGATACTTTCCGACGATCCGGCGTTGTACCAATTGTTTGAGCGGATGCTCAACAACCCGCAGGTCTCATGCAATGGCAAGGTGATCGAGGAAAGGCATGGCATCATGGCGGGGACGCCTACCTCCCCTTTTCTGGCCAATGTATACCTGAATGCCGTCGACCATTATTTCGAGGAGCAAGGGGTAGTGTATGCTCGTTATTCCGACGACATCATCCTGTTTGCGCCCGACCGTGCGACGTTGGAGGAGCACAAGTCCACGCTATTGCGACTCATTGAACAATACGGGTTGACCGTCAATCCCGACAAGGAGCGGGTGTATTCGCCTGACGAGCCGTTTGAGTTTTTGGGGTTCCGATGCCATGGCAACGAGGTCGGCATCAGTGCGTCCACCATCAGGAAGATGAAAGGCAAGATCAGCCGGCGCGCCCGAGCCATGATGCGTTGGCGCAAGCGTAAGGGCGTGGATGCCGAGCGGGCCATGAAGGCGATGATCCAGCATTATAACCGGAAGTTCTTCGAGGACAACGACCCTGACAGCCTCACTTGGTCACGCTGGTATTTCCCGGTCATCAACCGGACTGAGGGGTTGAAGGAGATCGACCGGTACCTGCAGCAGCAGATCCGTTTTCTGAGTACGGGCCGGCACGGAAAGGCCAACTACCGCGTCGATTATGAGACGTTGAAACGATTGGGCTATCGGAGTCTGGTCAACGAATACTACCGGTCCCAGAAATAGAAGATGTCGAACACCCGGCAGAACAGCTCGCGGTACCAGGTCTGGCGCAGTTCCAGGTCGACGTCCTTGGTGCGGCTGCGGAACACGTGAAGGTAATAGAAGAAGTTGTGGACGCGCCATTCGCGGACTTGCGAGTCGAGGTCGCGTTCGGCGACGGCCATGCCCGGGTCACATTGCTCTCGAAGGGCAATCAGGAAGTTGCGAATATCCTTACGGCTTCGGATGAAGGCGGAGTCGTTGATATGCGTGCCGTCCCGTTTGAGGATTACCCTTTCTTCACTCATTGTCGAGCAGGCGATATTCGTAGGTGATCTTGTCGGCGCAGCGTACCACCAGGTAGGAAGGTGCTTCTTTGCCTTCGTTGAGGTTGTCGGTCATCACGTACTTCACCCCGCCGAAGGTCTTGACGTCGCGGTAGTGGAAGTGTCCCATCACCACCATGTCTACGGCGTTTTGACTCATCAGATCCATGAAGGCATATTGTTCGTCCTCCGGCAGGTTGGCGGCTGGTGTGGTGGTGTAGTTGTATGTGGTGCGGAACAGCCAGTTGTGGCTGATGACGAAGCAATAGCGGTAGTCGGTGCGATGACTGAGTTGCTCCTCGAGCCAGTCGAGCTGACGGCGGCCGTGGGTGCCGTTGCCGGAGTCGAGGAAGAGGTAAAGGTCCTTGTAACCGCCGACGGTGTTCACCGTGACGGCATAGGTGGAGGTGTGGAAGTGTTGCTTATAAAAGTCGGCGCAGTTGAAATACACGTCGTGGTTGCCGATGATCGGGAAGCAGGGGTCGTTATCCGCGTGGATGTCGGGATTGAAAGCCATGGCTGCTTCGGCAAGAATGAATGGTCCTTCCCCGCTCTCGTTGGCGAGGTCGCCGGCGATGATGGAGAATGCGGCTTCGGGGTCGTTGCGCTCGATGGTGACGTATTTGGCGAAACGCGAGTTGTCGTCGTTGATATGGATGTCGGAGCAGGAATAGAAGGTGTAGTTGTCGGGCACTTCATTAATGATAGGCATACCGTTCTGGGCATCGTAGTCGAGCCAGTCGGCCACGCGTTCCTCCGTGTCGCTGCGGTTGATCACCATGCCTGCGATGTCGAGGCGGTTGCACGATGATATGATAATCAGGCCCAAGGCCAAGAGTATGATATAGTTAAGTTTCTTCATGGCGTTCAATGTTTTTGATAGGTGCAACCGATGTTAATGAAATAACCATTGTATTGCGACGAAAGGTTAAGTACGCCGGCAGGATGCAGTCCGGCCTCGCTGGTCAGGCGCCATTCCTTGGTGATGTCGTAATAGCCGTGGATGGTATAATAGAACAAGGTGACGCGCTCGATGATGAACTCGCGGTAGTTGGAGATGCCGCCGCCGATGTTCCAGCCATGGTGATTGAGGGCTGGGTCTTCGGGGAACAGGTTGCCTTGGATATTGAACACCACGTTCATAGGCTCGAAGATGACGCCTTCTCCCCCATTGAGTCTCAAAGGGACCTCGGCGATGTAGCGGTTGCAGAGACCCAGTTGGAAATTCCAGTGGAGGTTACGGTAACCTAGGGTGAGCATGGCGTTGAACTCCTGAAGGTTGTATCCCGTGAAGCGACGATAGAGATAACGGTTTTCGATGTAGGTGTAATCCCAGTCAGTGAATCCGTTCGATCCAATTTGATAGGCCAGGTTGAAACTGTGCCTGTCGGGACTCGCTTGATAGCCTATGTTAAGGCCGTTGCCGTTGTCGAATCTGGCGTCGAAAGCCAAGACGGCGTTCGGTGTGAATTTTTGGGTTCGGTTGTAATCGCCTTCGATGTTGAACCTGTATCGTACAAAGCCTTGGGCGTAGGTCCCGAAAGCCATGGAACTTAGCAGGACAAGAAGTAATAGTCGTCTCATTTTAAATCTTTTTGTCGCGGCAAAGATAGGGTTTTTTTATCTTTGCAAAAAATCTGGCTTATGAAAATACTAAGCATCGACAAGGTACGGGAAGCCGACCGATATACCATCGAGAACGAGCCTATCAGCTCGGAGGACTTGATGGAGCGTGCTGCGGGACAGGTGTTTGAGTGGCTTCTCCGGCATATTAATAAGGAGAACAAGGTCAAGGTCTTTTGTGGTTCGGGCAATAACGGCGGTGACGGATTGGTGGTGACGCGACGGCTTAATGAAGTCGGTATTGACGCTACGGCCTACGGCATTGCGAGGACGTCATTGCGAGCGGAGCTTAGCGGAGCGAAGCAATCCAACCTGAGCGTGACAGGCCTTGACGGTTTAGGTTGGATTGCTTCGGCCAAAGGCCTCGCAATGACGCAAAGCGGCGATGACCGTCCCTTGACGCAAAGCGGCGATGACCGTTCCTTGACGCAAAGCAGCGACTTCCCTGTTATCAATGAGGGTGATATCATCATTGATGCGCTTTTCGGTTCGGGTCTGAACCGTCCGATCGAAGGCCTTGCTGCTGAACTCATTGAATATCTTAACCAACAGAAAGCCATCCGTATCTCCATTGACATTGCTTCAGGTCTGTTTGCCGACGGACCCAGTCCCGCGGCAGCCATCTTCCGACCCGACTATACCCTCACCTTCCAGATGCCCAAGTTGGCGTTTTTGATGCCTGAAAACGACCCTTACGTGGGTCAATTGGAAGTTTTGGACATCAAATTACATCCTCAATTTTTACTTGAAGTAGATACTAATAATTTCTTGGTTGATAGAGAGATGATAAAACAAATCATCCACAAGAGAACCAAGTATTCACATAAAGGAACCTACGGTCACGCCCTGCTGGTTGCCGGCTCGGAAGGCAAGACGGGTGCGGCCATCTTAGCAGCTAAATCCTGCCTGCGGACCGGTGTGGGGTTACTCTCAGTGAAGCTTCCCCAGTCGGCATGGACGCCGTTGCAAGCGTCGTTGCCCGAGGCCATGATCCATACCGACGACAAGTTGGATGCCTTCAACGCCATCGGGGTCGGTCCCGGATTGAGCACCTCTGACGAAGCCCAACGCATGGTGCGCCGCTTCATACAGGATGCGCATGTACCCATGGTGATGGATGCCGATGCCTTGAACATCCTTGCCGAGAACAAGACCTGGCTCTCGTTCCTGCCGTCCAAGACCATACTCACCCCGCATCCAAAGGAGTTTGAACGGTTGTTTGGCAGGACTTCCAACTCGTTTGAGCGGCTGGCGTTGCTTCGTGAGATGGCAATGAAACATGGCATCATCATCGTGCTGAAAGGCGCCCACACCGCTGTGGCGATGCCCAACGGCGCGGTGTTCTTCAACAGCACAGGCAATCCCGGCATGGCGACGGCGGGCAGCGGCGACGTGCTTACCGGCATGATCCTCTCCCTCCTCGCCCAGCGTTATACTCCCGAAGAAGCAGCCGTTCTAGGCGTATACCTCCACGGTCTCGCTGGCGACATCGCCGCCTCCGAGATCGGCCAGGAGGCCTTGATCGCTTCCGATATTACAGAACATATTGGCAACGCATATTTGTCATTGCAATGAAACAGAAGAAACAACCCGAATACCTGGAAAACGTTGAAATCGTCGATGCCGGCAGCGAAGGCATGTCGGTGGCCAAACCCGAAGGCCGTGTCATCTTCATTCCCTTCGGAGTGCCCGGCGACGTGGTCAACATCGAAGTCTTCAAAAAGAAGAAAAACTATTTCGAAGGACGCATCCGCAACATCAGGAAACCTTCCGAGAAACGTGTGGAGCCCGTGTGTCAGCACTTCGGCCTCTGCGGCGGCTGCAAATGGCAGCAGATGGACTACCAGTGGCAGATCCATTACAAGCAGAAGCAGGTGAAGGACAACTTTGACCGGATTGGGAAGGTGGTATACCCCGAAATGAAACCTATCTTGGGCTGTGAGAAACAGTATTACTACCGTAACAAGCTGGAATATGCCTTCTCGAACCGGAAATGGCTCATCGACGGGGCTCCGGCGGGGACCTATGGCGAGGACGACTGCAAGGGTCTCGGATTCCATTTGCCTCAGCTCTTCGACCGTGTGGTGGACATCGAGCAATGTCATCTGCAGGCCGATCCATCGAACGACATCCGGCTGTTTGTCCGCCAGTTCACCCTGGACCGCAAGCTTTCCTATTACAACGTCCGGCATCACGAGGGTCTGATGCGCAATTTGGTGATCCGTTGCAACTCCAAAGGCGAGTTCATGGTCATCCTCGTGATCAACGAGGAGAACGCCGTGATTCGCAACGAGCTGATTCCTGCCTTGGAACAGCGATTCCCTCAGGTCGTCTCCCTATTGCTGGTCATTAATAACAAATGCAACGATGTCATTAATGACTTGCCTTTCGAATGCCTGAAGGGCGATCCCTATCTGTTGGAGACGATGGCTTCTCCCCGACCCGGTTTTCCCGACTTGAAGTTCCGCATCGGTCCCGTGTCGTTCTTCCAGACCAACGTTTATCAGGCCGAGAGGCTCTATAAGGCGGCTTTCGACCTGGCCGAGGTCAAAGGCGATGAGTTGATGTACGACCTTTATACGGGCACGGGCACCATCGCCCAGTATTTCTCGCGATTCGTAAAGCGTGTGGTGGGCATTGAATATGTGGAGGAAGCCATCGCCGACGCCAAGGTGAACGCCTCCATTAATGGCATTGACAACTGCACCTTCTTTGCCGGCGACATGGCCAAGATCTTTACCGATGAATTTATTGAGGCCAACGGTCGTCCCGACTTCATTGTGACCGACCCGCCCCGTGCGGGAATGGCCGAAAAGGTAGTTGAACAATTGCTTAAGATAAAAGCTCCTAAGATAGTGTATATCAGTTGTAATCCAGCGACGCAAGCGCGCGATTTACAATTGCTTTCGGCCGCTTACGACATCAAGGCCGTGCAGCCGGTGGACATGTTCCCGCACACCCAGCATGTGGAGAACATTACTTTGTTGGAATTAAAGTAGCCAAGGTTTCAACGTCGCAATTTTCCCCTTTGAAGGTGAGTTGTGCCTGTTCATAGAAAGGTAACCTTTCTGCATAGTTGGCCTTGATGAAAGCCTCCAACTCCTCAGCGGGCCGGTCGTAGATCAACGGCCGTTTCACCTTGGATTGCGACAGCCGCATGACGGCCGATTCGGGGCTGATTTTCAAGAAGACGGTGAACCCGTTTTGGTTCATCCATTCCATGTTGTCGTTGAAGCATGCCGTTCCTCCTCCGGTGGCAATCACGGCGTTGTCGAATTTCAAGGTGTCGTGTAGGATCTGTGTCTCCAGCCTGCGGTAGAGGTCGGCATCGTACTTATGGAAGAAGTCGTTGATGGAGATCTTGAAGCGCTCCTCGAAGAGTCGGTCGGTGTCATAAGCCTCCCAGCCGAGCTTGTTGGCCAGCCGTTTCGAGGTGGTCGACTTGCCCGCGCCCATATATCCGACCAGGTAAATCCTCATGCTGACAAGGGAGGATTATTTTTTGTTCTTGCCGAAGTTGTCGAGCTCTTGCTGCAGCGTGTTGAGTTCTTGACGGAGTCTTCCGGTCTCCCTTCCATATTCGGCAATGATCTCGGGCGAGCCGTACACACACGACATCTCACGCTCTTCGACGATTGCCTTCAGCTTTTCGACTTTGGCTTTCAATTCCTTTTTGGTCATCTTCTGGCCATTAATCTCAACGGTTTTGCTTGAGCAGCAGGCACCAACAACCAAGGTAGCCAAGGCTAACACGCCAATCCAAGTCTTTCTGAATACTTTTTTCATGGTTCAAAGATTTGCTTGCAAAGATACATTAAAAAATGAATCTTGTCAACAAGTTTATCAACATCCGGTGTTGATAAATCAACCTATTTTCGAATTCCATTAACGGCCGAAAACCTTATTTTTGTAAAATTCAATATCTAGGAAGAATAAATAGTAAATAGTTCAATATCAAATCATTAAAATTAATCCTATGAAAAGAAAGTTTACTTTGCTGACAGCAGTGTTGATGCTGCTTTCAGGACTCGTTTGGGGACAGACGAGGACCGAAGCCTCGGTTACCTTCTCCGAGCTCGGCTATCAAAACGCCCAGAGTTTGGATGGCGTTTCCATCAGTTTGGATGCTAACATAACCATTCAATTCGACAAAGGCACTGGTTCAACGGCTCCTGCCTATTACAACACCGGAACAGCCGCGCGTTTGTATGGAGGCAATACCTTGACCATTACTCCATCCTCTGGAACTACGATTACGGCAATGACTTTGACATTCAGTTCAACGAGTAATGTGGGATCGCTAAGCGCATCAACAGGCAGTTATTCTGTAAGTTCTACTACGGGATCGTGGAGCGGTTCGGTGAGCGATGACCTAATCATCACCAATACGGCTAGCAGTGGCCATGCCCGTATCAAAGTGTTGTCAGTCACCTATACATCAAGTGGTAGCGGCACACAAACCGTCGCCACGCCGACCTTCGATCCTGCCGGAGGCAACTATAACACCGCGCAGGACGTGACCATCGCTTGCACCACCCAGGGTGCCACCATCCACTACACCCTCGACGGAAGCACACCCACCACGAGCAGCGCCACCTATTCCTCGCCCATCGCCATCAGCACGACCACCACGGTGAAAGCCATGGCCGTGAAGACCGGCATGACCAACAGCAGCGTGGCCACTGCCACCTACACCTTCCCTACCGTGTATGCCAACATCGCCGCCTGGAAGGCCGACCACACCGCCAACAACACCACCGTTTCGATGATCTCCGGCGACCTGACTGCCGTTTACCAAAATGGCAACAGCCTCTATGTCCAGGATAACACCGGCGCCCTGCTCATCTACGGTTCTGTGGGCAAGACCTATAATAATGGTGATGTCATCAGCGGTGGCATTGCCGGTACCTCTTCACTTTACAACGGCACCATTGAGTTCATTCCCACTGGCACCTTCCCGGATGGCGTTACTGGCACAGCCGTGCAGCCCACCGTTGTTACCGCAGCCCAGGTCGTTGCCAACTACGACAACTACGCCGGTTATCTAGTGAAGATGGAAGGCATCACCTTCAATGCCGACCACACCTTCGCCACCAACAACAATACTGGCAGGACCACGACCTTCACCCAAGGCGAGACCACCTATACCTGCTACGACTCGTTCAAGGTCCTGGCCGGCCTCGAAGTCACCGAAGGCGAGCAAGCCGACATCATCGGTCTGGTGGGATGCTACAACACCACCCGTCAGATCTTCCCCAGGTCGACTGACGACATCATCCCGAACACCACACCCCAGACTCAGGACACTGTGGCCACCCCGACCTTCACCCCTGCCGGAGGCACCTACACCGAAGCCCAAACGGTGACCATCGCCTGCACCACCCAGGATGCCACCATCTACTACACCACCGATGGCACCGACCCGGTCGTGGCCGCCTCGGGTGTCAACGGAACGCCATACACCCAAGCCTTCACCATCAGCGCTACCACCACTGTGAAAGCCATCGCGGTGAAAGATAACATGATCGACAGCGAAATCGCCACTGCGGTCTATACCATCGAGGAACCCACACCCGCTGTTGAGACCTCCTACACCCTGATCACCCATGCCAACGCCTTGATCTCAGGCGACAAATACATCATCGTGGGTATCAAAGGCGAAGACTACAAAGCCATGGGCAAGCAAAACACCAACAACCGCCCGGCCATCACGGTCACACCCGCCAACAACGTCATCACCCTGGTCCCCGCCAATGCAGCGGGCATGGACAACACCGTGTATGAACTCACCTTGGGCCAGGAAAACAACTATTGGACCCTGTATTCCGCCGCCGACAGCGGCTATCTCTATGCTGCCAGTTCTTCATCCAACTATCTGAAGACCCAGGCACAGAACGACGCCAACGGCCAGTGGACCATCGAAATCGCCTCTGACGGCAAGGCCACCATCAAGGCACAAGGCACCAACACCCGCAACTGGATCCGACTCAACAGCAACGGATCGCCCTTCGCTTGCTACGGTTCGGGACAACTCGACGTCTACCTGTACAAAGCAGGTGACGTTCCCACCCCGCCGGCACCCACCAACTATACGGTCAGCATCGCCGACGGCATCACCAACGGCACCGTGACCGCCAATCCCACCACGGCTCTCGAAGGCGACACCATCTATGTGAACGCCACGCCGGCTACGAACTATGAGCTCACCACCTTGACCTACACCTACACGGGTGTGGCCAATCCCATCAACATTGAGAACGGTTGGTTCCTCATGCCGGCCGCCGATGTCACCGTCAACGCCACCTTCACCCAGATGCAGACCGTGGCCACCCCGGTGCTGAGCCTCGCCACCGGCACCTACATCCAAGCCCAGGAAGTCAGCATCACCTGCAACACCGACGGTGCCACCATCTACTACACCCTCGACGGCAGCGACCCGACCCTGAACAGCAACGTCTACGCACAGGCATTCAGCGTCAGCACCACCACCACGGTGAAAGCCATGGCCGTCAAGGAAGGACTCATCAACAGCGCCATTGCCTCGGCCACCTACACCTTCCCCGAACTCATGACAATGGCTGAAGCCAAAGCCTTGAGCAACAACCAATATGCATTGGTCCAAGGCGTGGTGACCTTCATCGACGGACGTAACGTCTATGCCCAGGATTCCACCACTGGTATCGACCTCTACCTGAACAACAACACCGTCCCCAGCACCCTCGCCCTTGGCGACATGGTGTTGGCCTATGGTAAGAGAGCCGCCTACAACGGCCTGATCGAACTCTCAGGCATCAACGGAGGCAACGCCAACCAGTTTGTGGTGCTCTCCAGCGGCAACGAACTCCCCGAGGCTGAAAAGACCATCGCCGAGATTCAGGCCGACTTCCAGAGCGGTGCCAACCTGCTGCAGTCGACCCGTGTCAAGATCGTGGGAGCCATCATCGGTGCCATCAACACCAACGGCAACACCCCCATCACCCAAGGCGAAAACACGCTGAACCTCTATAAGATGCCCGTTGTCGAGGATCTGCTCGAAAACGACATCGTTACCGTGACGGGTGTCATCGGTTGCTATAACAACCCCCAACTCCGCATTGCCGATGCCGCCGATGTCACCTTCGAACATCCCGTCTATCCTACCTTGGTGGCTACCCCCAACACCCTGGAGGGCTTCAGCTACACATACGACGAAGGTCCTTCGCAGGTCAAGAGCTTCATCCTAAATGCCAGCCACATTGAAGGTACTACCTATATCTTTCCTTCGGAGAACTTCCAGATCTCTTCGACGGGCAGTGAGAACTTCATCCCTGAAAACCGTATCAAGATCAATGGCGGCGTCAACTACCACATCACCGTCTATGTCCGCCTGAAAGCCGGTCTCGAAATCGGTACATACACTGAGAGCCTCTATGCCTGCTCGCTCAACGCCGACACCATCTACGTTGGCGTCAGCGGCAGCGTCACCGAGCCACTGCCGCCCGTACAGGCCAGCGACTATGTGCATGTGAGCGAACTCTCGCAGTTGAACAACGGCGCCAAGGTCATCTTCGCCGCCCGTTTCGACGACAATGCCGAGTCGTACTATGCCATGACGAACCACATCTCCGGTAAGATCGACGGTGTGCTGTTCACCAGTGCCACGCTGCCTACCGGCGGCATCAGCCTGCCCACCACCATCGCCGACGCCGACAGCCTCTATTACTGGACGGTCGACACCGATGGAAGCAACTACACCTTCACCAATGCCGAAGGCAATGTGCTGGGCTACAACAGCGGCACCAACTTCACCACCGGTGGCAACAACACCGCTTGGACCATCGAGTCGGGCACTTCCGACCCAGGTTCCATGGTTCCGGAGTATCAAGGCTTCGTGGTGACCAACGCCAACAGCACAGGCAGGGCCTTTGCCATCAACGACACCTACCACAGCTTCGGCGCTTATTCCAAGTCGAACATGACCGGTAGCAACGCGGCTGGCTACAACTTCTACCTCGACATGTTCGTCATCTCCGGCACCGGCACCATGGTGTGCGCTACGCCCACCTTCTCGCCTGCCGCCGGTACCTACTACGAGGCGCAAGAGATCACCATCAGCTGCGCCACGAGCGATGCCACCATCTACTACACCCTCGATGGCACTGATCCTACCGCCAACAGCACGGTCTACACCGAGCCCTTCACCCTCGCCGAGAACACCACTGTGAAGGCCATCGCCATGAAGGAAGGCTACGAGGACAGTGAGATCGCCGAAGCCGAATACGTGTTCATCCTCGATGCTGTGACCATCTTCGAACAAGACTGGGAAGGTGACATGAACGGCTGGACCTTTGTCAGCGTGGAAGGCAACAAGCCTTGGACCATCGGACAATACCAGGGTAACCACTATGCCAACGCCAACGGATACAACGGCGGCGTCAACGAGCAGTGGTGCATCTCGCCCGCCTTCAGCCTCGATCTGTACAGCGACGTGTCGCTCACCTTCATGAACGCCAAGAACTACACCGGTCCCGACATGCAGCTGTTCTTCTCGAACGACTACGACGGTGCCGACCCGACCACGGCCAACTGGACTGAGCTGACCTTCGAGATGTCGACCGGCGGCTATGCCTGGGTCGAATCAGGTGTTATCGAGCTCTCCGACTTCACCGGCGACGAGTGCTATATCGGCTTCAAGTACACCTCCACTGAGACCGAGGCTGCCGCTTGGGAAGTCGACGACATCCTGCTGATGGGCTTCACTTCCGACCCCGTGCTGACCGTCACCCCGCTCACCCTGACCTTCACCTATACCGAAGGCAACGGTCCTTCCAACGAACAGACCATCACCATCACTGGCTATAACCTGACGGAGAACGTCATCCTGACAATCGACAGTGATGAGTTTGAGATGTCCGACGCCTCAGGCGATGACTTCGATCCCATGGATGAATACGAGATTGAGGTTTACGAAGGTGCCATCGATGAAGTGGTTTATGTGAGACTGGCCGAAGGCCTCGCAGAGGGTACCTACACTGCTACCATCACTGTTGAATCGGAACTCGACGATATCACCGTTGAGCTGAGCGGCACTGTGAACGAGCCCGTCCAAGGCGGCGACTGGAACCGTATCGGTTCGCTGGCCGACCTCCATGACGGCGACCATGTGGTCATCGCCTCGCGTTACGACGCCACGGTGGGCGACGGCTACTATGCCATGACTGCCGAGGTCTCCGGCAAGCCCGACGGCGTGCTCTTCACCTCGGTGAACGAAAACGGTATCGAGACCCTGCCCGATGAGATCGTGGCCGACATTGAGACCTTCGTGTGGACTGTCACCGTCAACGACACCATCATCACCCTTACCAACGCCGCAGGCGCCATGCTGGGCTACAGCAGCAGCACCAACTTCGCCGGCGACACCAACACCGAGTGGGGCATCACCTTCGGCACTTCCGGTGAGAATGCCATGGTACCCAACTACAGCGGCTTCGTCATCACCAACGCCACCACCACCAACCGTGGCATCGCCCAGAACGCCAACCACAAGTTCGGCGCCTACTCCACCAGCAACATCAACAACGCCGACTATAACTTCTACCAAGACCTCTTCGTGCTGGGCGGCTCGGCCACCCAGACCGTAGCCACCCCGGTGTTCAGCGTGGCTTCGGGCACCTATTACGAGGAGTTCGACGTGGAGATCACCTGCGCCACCGAAGGTGCCACCATCTACTACACCAACGACGGTAGCGATCCTACGGCTGAGTCGATGGTCTACGACGGTCCCATTCACGTGGATGAAGACGTCACCCTCAAGGCCATCGCCATGTTGGAAGGCTATGAGGACAGCGGCATCGCCACGGTCACCTACGAGGTGGTCACCGGCGTCGCCATCATCCTCGACCAGGATTGGGAGGGTGAGATGAACGGCTGGACCTTCGTCACCGTCGAGGGCAACAAGCCCTGGAACGTGTCGTCGTACGGCGGCAACTATTACGCTTATGCCAACGGCTACAACGATGATGTCAACAACGAGCAATGGTGCATCTCGCCGGCCTTCGACCTCACCTATTATACCAATGTGATTCTGACCTTCCGCAATGCCAAGAACTACAACGGTCCGGATCTGGAGCTGTACTTCTCCACCGACTACGACGGACAGGATCCCACCAATGCTGTGTGGCACCAGCTCTCGTTTGAGATGTCGACGGGTGGTTACGCTTGGACCGAGTCGGGTGAGATCTCGCTCGATGCCTACCGCAGCGACAACTGCTACCTCGGCTTCCGTTACATCAGCACCCTCGACGAAGGTGCCGCTGCTTGGGAGGTCGACGACATCCTTGTCACCGGCACGGCTTACGATGCCGTGGGCGAGACTTCGCTGACGGGTGTCGGTCTCTGGAATGCGGGTGACGAGATCTTCGTGGAGAACAACACCAACGGCAACTTGCAGATGGTGGTGTTCAACCTGCTGGGTCAGCCGGTCTACACCCAGACCGTCGGCGCGGGTAGTGTGAGATTCTCGCACAACCTGGCCTCTGGCCTCTATGTGGTCACCTTGATGAACAGCAAGGACCGCATGGCAGTGAAGATGATCGTTAGATAATATCTTTGACGCGATGCGTCAATGGCGGAAGCCAGCCACGCATCGCGTCATTGCGAGCGGAGCATAGCGAAGCGAAGCAATCCAACCTGACCCTAACAGGGATTATTCAGGTTGGATTGCTTCGCTTCGCTATGCTCCGCTCGCAATGACGGCTGCCGGTCCCTTGGATCTGATAATACGAATACGTAGTCGCTCCATCTCGGCGGGTTTAAAACGAATAATGCGTTTATAGCCGATGGTGGTCATCTCCTCGTCTGTCACGATGGGAAGCCATTTCCCGTTACGGTAGTAGTTGATGGAGAAACGTTCCACCCGTTGGCCTTGGGTAAGGTCTTCCTGAAGTGTCAAGAGGCTCAGTGTGGTGGGTTTTTCGAACGGATAGATGATTTCCTGGTGGTTGGAACGGGTGTCGCTGGTTGCAATGCGGCAGTCCTTCAACAGGTCATCGGCGAAGGTCTTTTGGAGGGTTTGATACCATTCCACGGCCCGTGTGGAGTCGGCGGCGCTGATCCTACCGTTGGGGTCGACGGGGAAGTTGAGCAGCAGGTTGGCGTTGCGGCCCACGCTATGGTAATAGATGTCGAGCAGTTGTTCCAATGACTTAGGCTGTTCGTTTTCGTGGTAGAACCATCCGGGGCGGATGGAGACGTCGACTTCGGCGGGCAGCCACGTGTCGCCGTCGGCGATGCCTGTGGCGAGCAGGCGCGTGTTGTTGAGGTCGTCGAAGTCCAGGGTGTAGGTCGACCAGCAGGTGCTGTTGGCCCTACCCTCTTCGTTGCCGATCCAGCGCAGGGTAGGCACGGTGCCGCCGAAGATCATCGTGTTGGGGTATTGGTCCCAGATGCGGTCGCGAGCTTCCTCATAATGGTAGTATTGTTCCGCTTTGATGGAGCGGGTCTCGTTGGCGCCGCCATACCATCCATTGCCGCCGTTGGCGCCGTCGAACCAGAACTCGAAAAAAGGCCCGTAGTGGTCCACCAGTTCTTGGATCTGTCGGTGGTACAATGCCACATATTCATCGCTGCCGTAGCTGGCCTGATGCCGGTCCCAAGGCGAGAGGTAGAGGCCAAATTTCAACCCATGTTTCCGGCAGGCTTGGCAAAGCTCTCCTACCACGTCGCCTTTACCATCTTTATAGGGACTATTTTTGATGGAGTAGTCGGTTGTCTCGGTGGGCCAGAGGCAGAATCCATCGTGGTGTTTGGCGGTGAGGATCACTCCTTTCATGCCGCAGGCTTTGAGGGTCAGCACCCATTGTTCACAATCTAAGTTCGTGGGGTTGAAGGTCTCGGGAGGTGTATCGCCGTAGCCCCATTCCATGTCGTTGAAGGTATTCAGTCCGAAGTGGATGAAGGCATAGGTCTCCATTTGTTGCCATTCCAGTTGCTGCTGGCTGGGAATAGGTCCTAGGGTTTGAGGTGGTTGGCTGCAGGATGCCAATAGGAACAGGATGGCGATGAATAGGGTTGTTTTTTTCATATGTGCGATTATGGTTTGATTCCTGTGATTTGGGAGATGATCCCCTCATCCACGCCCATGGCTTGAAGGTGTTGTAGCATGGTCAGGGAGGCTTCCTCGTATCCGTTTTCCCAGCCGCTTTCCCAACCATTCTCCCAGCCATCATCTCGGGCGGTCTCGATGACGTTTTTTTCGATGCACTTATTAAATAGGTAGTCTTCATAAGCCTTTCTCGTTGCATCGTCCATGCTAAGCACGCGAAGGCGTTCTCTTGCTTTCTGAAGGCCGGGCGCATTCGTGTCGGGACTGATATAGCCGGTTTTCAGGTAGCGAACCCACTCTTCCAGAGGTGTTGTCGCAGTTTCTTTTTCGAAGCTTCCCACTCTGATGATATAATACTCGGGGAAAATATCGTTTCTTTTCTTCTTTCTGATACGTTTTTTCCCTTGGCCGTTAAACAGGAGGGTATCGCCCGTGTTGACACCTAGAAACACATTGGTTCCATGGTAGAGGTAATCTTGGCCGGTACCTAGGTTGAAATAGAGGATGCTGATGGAATAGACTTTTTTCACTTCATCATAGTACTGGCCTTCGGTGATATGCTCGGTGATGGCTTTCGACACGCCGAATAGGACGCGTTCTAGGTAATAGGCGTCAGGATCAAGTTGAATCTCTACAAGGATGATCTCGTCGTGGCTGTTTTTGGCCTTGATGTCCACCCGGTTGTATTTGTCGTCCTTATCCTTTTTATTGCTCTCACTCTCAAGGAGTTCAACTATCTTGACCTTTTCGTTGAAGAGTACAGTCAAGAGTCCTTCGAAGATCTCGAAATCGGCCTTGTCGCGCAGGATGTTCTTTGCAGCCCAGTCCAGTCTGATAAAACTATTGTCGGTAAACATAATACACTGAATTAATATTTGCTGCAAAGATATAACAAAAATATCCTTTTGTCAATAGGTAAATTTAAATCTATTAGATTGATTTTCAACAAATTGTTGAAAATTTGGACTTACGTGAGGCGCGTGGCACCCATACCCATATTTCACCGGCTTCTTGCTTGGTGTCGACGATGCCCAGTCGGCCGCCTTCGAAGGTGAAGCCCGTCTCGGTGGTCACCACCTTGATTAATGCAGCCACTTCGCCGTTTTGGTCGATGCGTTTGCCGTTGAGACTCGACGCCGCCCCATCATACGACTTCACACTGATGTTTTGGGATGAAGCCGAATATAACGACAAAAAAAACAGAGAGAGTATTACAAACCTTTTCATATGTGCCTTTTGAATTCCATTCGAGGCACAAATTTAAGAAAAATCTTTAACGCCAGTTACTTGGAAGATGGTTTCAGCATCAATGCCCAGTGCTTTCATTTTTCGGGCGTTTTCGAGATTGGCTTCCTCTCGACCCAGGATGCGTCCGCCTTCTATCTCATTGTAGGTATCCAAATAGACCTTGGCGCTACGCTCGTAGGCAAGTTGTTGATCCGGTGTGAAGTTGGCGTACTCAGCCTGCTCGTATAGCTTATGAAAGATATCCTCATCCAGCTCTTCTGGGTAGTCGTCGTATCGCCAGAGATTGTATAGCGCATAGATCCATTTCTCCCGAGGAGTGACGGGTTTAAGGTCAATATGGTCCAGTTTAGGCATCTCCAGATAAAAGAGTGTGAGTTTGTCGTAAAAGACATGATGGTCGTCAACATCGGTGAGCATCACCTTATGAAAGTAGATATTGGAGGCATATTCCCACTTTGGAAACGTGAAATTCATAATGGCAATTAGGTAAACTTCGTTCAGACGATAGTTCCATTTTTTTTCATCTTTCTTATTCTTTAAGCGTCTTTTGCCAAGGCTGACAGCGGTTTCATTCAAACCTTGGTCACGGATCGGTTTTGCCGCATAATACACGGTGCGGTCCTTGAAGAAGGGTTTCCAGCAGTTCTGCATCTCCACAACGAATTGTCGTTTGTTTTGGGTTTCGGAATACACATCAAAATAATTTGCGCGGGTACCATTGAATTCCCCAATTTGTTCAACGTTTTTGTAAACGAGGTCTACGATGGGGTCGTTAGGGTTTTCGATAATAGCATTAAGAAAACTAATTAAAAGTTCCTTGCCGGCTTCAGTGGCGAACAACTTCTTGAATCCGTAATCGACGAATGGATTAATATAATTACTCATAATAACAAAATATTTTAGGCTGTAAATATACAAAGAAAAACATTTTGTCAAGAAAAAACAGAAAATTTTTTCAAATAATTTTATTTGAATTTTGTAGACAATTTGGAACCAGTTTTAGGTAGGAGTAAGAAAACCCGTTTCATTATTCTAGTTCTTTTAGTCTTGTCTTTGCTCTTTCATCGCCTTGGTCGGCGGCTTTTTGATACCATTTTTTAGCTTCGCTGAGGCTTTTTCTAACACCATTGCCGTTTTCATACATGGTTCCCATATTCCATTGTGCGGTAGCATTCCCCTGCTCAGCAGCTTTTTGATACCATTTCACGGCTTCCTTATAGTCTTGTTTGACACCATGGCCCTTTTCATACATATATCCCAAACTAACCTGCCCATTAGGCTCTCCCTGTTCAGCGGCTTTGCGATACCATTTTACGGCCTCGTCGTAGTTCTGTTCCACGCCATTTCCTGAATTATATAAACTACCGAGATTATGCTGTGCCAAAGCACGCCCTTGTTCAGCTGCTTTGCGAAACCATTTCGCAGCCTCCTGATAATCTTGTTTCACCCCTAGTCCTTTATAATACAAAATTCCCAATGAGGATTGTGAATTAGCTGCACCCTGATCAGCTGCCTTTCGAAACCACTTAGCCGCTTCTTCGTAGTCTTGCGTTACCCCACTACCATAATAATACATTAATCCGATAAAATGTTGTGAATTAGCGTATCCTTGCTCTGCCGATAACCGATACCACTCTAATGCCTTTTCGTAATCTTGAGGTACCCCAGCTCCCTGATAATACAGACTTCCCAACCCGTATTGGGCATATTTAAAACCCTGTTCCGCTGACAAACGGAAATACCTTTCCGCCTGAGCATAATCCTTTTCGACTCCTGTTCCATGCACATAGCACCATCCCAGGTTGTTTTGCGACCGATCAAGACCCTGTTCGGCAGCCAGACGGTACCACTTTACGGATTCGGCGTAATCCTGTGGTACGCCATAACCGCCATCATACAATCTTCCCATGCCATTCTGTCCTACCGCATTGCCGTGTTCTGCTGCTTCACGGTAGCATTTCAGGGCTTCTTCATAATTTTTGGCATCGAAATAGTCGTCGCCTTTTTTGGCCAATTCATTGTAATCGACGTTATCCATCGTCACCTTCATCTGTTTGCGCTCGTCTTTACTAATGGTTACGGTTTCAACGAAGTCGTTATAACCCTCCTTGGTCAGTTTAATCACATGGGGCCCGATTAGGATCTCGTTGATGGACTTTGGCGTGGTGCCCACCTCTTGGCCGTCGATGAAGAGTTGGCAGATTCGCGGGGTGCTTTCCAGCATCAGCGAGCCGTAGATGGGTCTCGGTGCAGGCAGTGTGATGGACTGTCCGTTCATCTCAGGGGTGATTTCTGTGGATAGCAGTGAGGTCTCGTAATTGGGGCGTTTGCATTCCACCTTGTAGATGCCGCGTCCGAGCTGTCCGGTCCAGGTACCGATGCCTTTCCGTTCGTCGTTGACCCAGATCTCGGCATCGGCGTCGCCATCGACCTTGAGGGTCACATCGGCATAGTCGGCGCCAAGCTCAGGTGCAACTCGGGTGGTCTCATTGTCGTTGACGGTCACCGTTCCGCTATAGGTATTATACATCTTTTTGACGACGCGTACGGAGTGAGGTCCACTCTTCAGCGCCTCGCTCTTGCAGGGGGCTTTCCCTATCAGGATGTTGTCGACATAAACGCTGGCGTCGTTGAGGTTGCCTGTGCCGGGCACTTCGATCCAGCCGAAGTTGGGTTGGAGTGTGACGGTCACGAATTTGGTGTTGTTGGGATCGTCGACGGTGACTTTGCCGGCATCGGGATGGTAGTTGAGTGTCTGTACCCGGTAGGAATAGGTGCCAAATTCGACGTATTTCTGGGCGACGCCATCGGCATCCAGTTCCCATATCTGGTCGTTCACCTCGAGAGTGGCGTTGGGCGGGGTGATTTGGAACGTCAGGTATTGTTGGCGTATTGTTTTCTTGACATGGGTTTCAATCACATCGGTGGTGAGCACCATCTCGTAGGTGCGTTCCGCTTCGATCTCGACGGGGAACATATAGTCGCGCAGAACACCAAGTTGCGGATGTTTGATGGTGATCTTACGTGAGGCGCGTGGCACCCATACCCATATCTCACCGGCTTCCTGCTTGGTGTCGACGATGCCCAGTCGGCCGCCTTCGAAGATGAAGCCCGTCTCGGTGGTCACCACCTTGATTAATGCAGCCACTTCGCCGTTTTGGTCGATGCGTTTGCCGTTGAGACTCGACGCCGCCCCATCATACGCCGAAATGTTTTGGGCGGTTGCGCCCAAAACCAATGAGACCCATATGAGTAGTAAGAAAAACCGTTTCATTATTTTAATACTTTCAGTCTGTTCTTTGCATCTTCATAGCCTTGGTCGGCGGCCTTTTGGTACCATTTTTTGGCTTCGCTGATGCTTTTTGTGACGCCATCGCCGTATTCATACATGATTCCCATATTATATTGAGCGTAAACATTTCCCTGTTCAGCGGCTTTGCGATACCACTTCACTGCTTCAGCATAGTCTTGATCGACACCATAGCCCTTTGTATACATCACACCCATATTACATTGTGCGGAGGCGTCTCCCCGTTCGGCGGCTTTTCGATACCATTTCACAGCTTCAGTATAGTCTTTTGCGACACCATATCCATTTTCATACATCACACCCAAATTATGTTGTGCGGAAGCATTTCCCTGTTCGGCGGCTTTTCGATACCATTTCACAGCTTCCACATTATCTTTTGTAACACCTAGACCTTTGCTGTACATATATCCAAAATAGGCTTGCGCAGAACTATTCCCTTGTTCAGCCGCAGGTCGGAACCATTTGGCAGCTTCGGCGTAATCTTTCTTATTATAGGCTTCTTTCCCTTTGGCGAAGTAATCCGTATTGGAAAGTGTTGCCGACACCTGTTTGCGTTCGCCTTTGGTGATGGTAATTTGTTCGGTATAATCGGCATAGCCGTCTTTAGTGAGTTTCAGTTCATGTGGGCCGATGAGGATTTTGGAGATGGAGTTGGGAGTCTCCCCCATGGGCTCGCCATCGATGAAGATTTTGGCGAAATCGGGCGTGCTTTCCACATTCAATGAGCCGTAGATGGGGGTCGGGGGCATCAGGGTGATGGTCTGCCCGTTCATCGTGTTGGTAATCTCTTTGGTGGTCACCGTGGGTTCGTGGTTGGGTTTGCGGCTTTCGATGCGATAGGTGCCAGATGCCAGGTCGCCTGTCCAAGTATGGGTGCCTCTCCTCTCCCCGTTCACCCATATCTCGGCATCGCCGTCCACGGTGAGGGTCACATGGGCGAAGTCGGCCGTTAACGTAGGTGAAAGCACGCTCGTTTTGTTGTCGGTGACGGTGACGCGTTCGGTATAGGGCGCATACATCTCCTTAGCGATTTTCACAGTATGTTCACCGCTCTTCAAACTCTCGCTCTTACAGGGGGCTTTGCCAATCAAGGCGTTGTCGATGTAGACGCTGGCGCCTTGGAGGTTGTCGCCTTTCACCTCGATCCAACCGAAGTTGGGTTGAAGGGTGATGGTCACGGTTTTTTTGTTTTCGGGATCGTCGACGGTCACCCTGCCTGCTTCGGGATGGTAGTTGGGCGCTTGCACACGGTAGGTATAGGTGCCGAAGTTCACGAACTTGCGGGCCGTTCCTTCCGCCGAGACGGTCCATAGTTGGTCGTCCACCTCAAGGGCGGCATCGGGCGGGGTGATTTGGAAGATGAGGTATTGTTGTGTGATGGCTTCCTCAACGGTAGTGACAACCTTGGCGGTGGTGAGTACCATCTCGTAGGTGCGTTCAGACTCAATCCCTTCGGGGAACATGTAGTCGCGCAGCACGCCGAGTTGTTGGTGCAGTATGGTAATCTTGCGAAGCCCTCTGGGCACCCACACCCATATCTCGCCGTTGCGCTGCTTGGTATCGATGATCCCCAGGGTGCCTCCTTCGAAGGTGAAGCCTTTTTCGGTGGTCACTACCTTGATCAAGGCAGCTACTTGACCGTTTTGGTCGATGCGTTTGCCCTCGATGCTAGAGGCAGTCATGTCGGTCTCCAAAGCCCTGAACGACTTCACGCTGATGTTTTGGGCGGTTGCACCCAAAACCAATGAGACCCATGTGAGTAGTAAGAAAACCCGTTTCATCATTTCAATCCTTTCAGTTTGTTCTTTGCATCTTCATAGCCTTGGTCGGCGGCCTTTTGGTACCATTTTTTGGCTTCGCTGATGCTTTTTGTGACGCCTTTGCCGTATTCATACATAATTCCCAAATTATATTGAGCGTAAACCTCTCCCTGTTCAGCGGCTTTTCGATACCACTTCATGGCTTCCTTATAGTCTTTCGTAACACCATAGCCATTTTCGTACATATATCCCAAATGGCACTGAGCATTGGCATAGTTTTGATCTACAGCTTTACGGAACCATTTCAAAGCTTCGGCATAGTCTTTTTGGACTCCTTTGCCATCTCTATACATGATTCCCAGATTACACTGAGCGTTAACCTCTCCCTGTTCTGCGGCTTTTCGATACCATTTAAAGGCTTCAGCATAGTCTTTGGTGACCCCATAGCCCATATCATACATTAATCCCAAATTACACTGACCACGAGCATATCCTTGCTCTGCAGCTTTTCGATACCATTTCAAAGCTTCAGTATAGTCTTTGGCGACACCATATCCCTTTCCATACATCACACCCATATTACATTGTGCGGAGGCGTTTCCCTGTTCGGCGGCTTTTCGATACCATTTCACAGCTTCCACATTATCTTTTGTAACACCTAGACCTTTGTTGTACATATATCCAAAATAGGCTTGCGCAGAACTATTCCCTTGTTCAGCAGCAGGTCGGAACCATTTGGCAGCTTCGGCGTAATCTTTCTTATTATAGGCTTCAAGACCTTTGGCATAATAATCCGTATTGGAAAGTGTTGCCGACACCTGTTTGCTTTCGCCTTGGGTGATGGTGACCTTTTCAATGTAGTCTGAATACCCCTCTTTGGTGATTTTAACTTCATGTTGGCCTATGAGGATCTCGTTGATGGATTTCGGGGTGGTGCCCACCTCTTGGCCGTCTATGAAGAGCTTGCAGAAGCTGGGCACGCTTTCCACTAGCAGTGAGCCGTAGATGGGTCGTGGCGCGGGCAGGGTGATGGTCTGTCCGGCCATGCTGGCGGTGATCTCCTGGGTGGTGAGGCTGGTCTCGTGGTTGGCCTGTTTGCATTCGATCTTATAGGTACCGCTGCCCAAGGGTCCACTCCAGGAGCGGAAGCCTTTCCGCTCGTTGTTCACCCAGATTTCTGCGTCTGAGTCCACCTTCAGGGTGACCTCGGCAAAGTCGGCACCCAGCGTGGGCGAAAGGCGGGTGGTCTCATTGTCGCGGACCATCACGGTCTCACTGTAGGGGTTGTACATCTCCTTGGCGATACGCACCGTATGCTGGCCGCTCTTCAGGAGCTGACTCTTGCAGGGGGCTGTGCCGATGAGGGCGTTGTCGATGTAAACGCTGGCGCCGCGCAGGGTTCCGGCACCTTCCACCTCGATCCAGCCGAAGTTGGGCTGCAGCTTCACGGTGACCACCTGGGTGTTGTCGGGGTCGTTGACGGTGATGTTACCGGCTTCGGGATGATAGTTGGGGGCCTGCACCCGCCATTGGTAGGTGCCGAAATTGACGTATTTCACGGCGCTGCCGTCGGCGGCCACGGTCCATATTTTGTCGTCCACCTCGAGGGTGGCGAACACTGGATCGATTATGAAGGCCAGGTACTGCTGATGCGGTTTGTTGCTGCCCGGCCGAGGAACGTATTCCGTCTCCAGCACCATCTCGTAAGTGCGTTCGGCCTCGATGTCGATGGGAAAGATATAGTCTCTCAGCTGTCCGAACTCTTGGTGTTTGATGGTGATCTTTCGCAATCCGCGCGGCACCCAGACCCAGACCTCGCTCACTTGCTGTTGGGCGTCGACGATGCCCAGGGTGCCGCCTTCGAACACGAATCCCGTTTCGTTGGTGACCACCTTGATGAGTGCCGCCACCTGTCCGTTTTGGTCGATGCGCTTGCCCTCGAGGCTGGAGGCGGTCCGGTCATACTCCAGCCACCGGAACGACTTCACTTTGAGGCTCTGGGCTTGGGTTGCCATCACCCAGAGCGACAATAATATGACTAAAAAGCTTTTTTTCATCATTCGTGATTATTTTCTATGCTTGTAGCATCTGATATTGTAGCCGATACATAAGGAAAGGCCGAGGTTGTTGTAACCATCAAGCTCTGATGTGGTTAAGTAGATTAAACCGACGCCAAAGTCGAAGTCTTTATAACTTGCACCAGCTACCAAGGTATGCCTGGTAAACAAAACGTCTAAAAGATCTATCGCCCCGAAGTGATAGTCAAACATGCCTGTCCAATTCGTATCGGAAGTGTACATCCTTAAGCCGAGTATGGCTCCGTACCCCCCATTGCCGTCAATTCCCACGCCAACGCCGGTTGAGATTTGCCAACGTGGGCTGAATTGGTAGCCTATCGTGCCGAACAATCCGTTGTACAATTCCGGACGGATCACGAACCCTTTGCCTCTGGTAAACGTTGACTTGGGAGCGCTGGTTGGGGTTTCTTCGACATATTCGGCTTGCAAGACAGGGGAAAGCGTAGTGGTTTCGCCGTCTCTTACGGTAACGGTTTCATTATAGGTGTAGTATCTGTTCTTCTCGACACGGATGCTATGCATACCACTTTTCAGTGGCTCGCTTTTGCAGGGTGCCTTACCGATTTGCTTGTTGTCGACAAATACGTTGGCGCCCAGCAGATTACCTGTTCCCGTAACCTCGATCCAACCGAAATTGGGGCGTAGTGTCACGGTGATGGTTTTGGCGTTGTCAGGGTCGTCGATGGTGACGCGTCCGGCATCTGGGTGATAGTTGGGGGCTTGTACTCGCCAAGAATACGTACCGAAGTCCACATATTTCATGGCGCTGCCCTCCGAATCCACTTTCCAGGTTTTGTCGTCCACTTCCAAGGAAGCGTCTTTGGGGTTGAGATGGAAGATGAGGTATTGCTTTTTCTCTTCTTTTACCACTTCCTCCACTTTGGTGAACGAAAGGATCATTTCGTAGGTTCGTTCCGCTCCAATCTCGACGGGGAAAATGTAATTCCTCAGGACCCCATACACTGGGTGTTTGATGGTGATTTTTCGAGATGCCTTGGGAACCCACACCCAGACTTCGCCGTTTTCTTGTTTTGAGTCGACGATGCCTAGGGCGCCGCCTTCGAAGGTAAATCCTGTTTCCGTTGTGACTATTTTAATTAATGCGGCGACCTGTCCGTTTTGGTCGATGCGTTTACCCTCCAAGCTGGCTGCCGTCAAGTCGGTGGTAAGCGCCGTGAACGATTTCACTTCGATGTTTTGGGCGTGGACCGCGATGATTGTAAAAATAAGGAGTGTGAGTAAAGAAGATCTTTTCATATCATCAAAACTATTCTAGTTGCTTACTACAATGTTTTTCACTTCCCATGTGGGGTTGGTGGAAGTGGTGCTAGTATACTTAAAGGCGATGTTCACATGATTACCCACAAAATAGGTAAGGTTGCAAGTGGATGGAATTATAGCCCAATCCGTTCCCGAAGGCCATTGGTCAAGATGCGGATCATACCAAGTGGCTGTGGTGACATCGTCGTAATAGTCGGAGGAGACCAAGACACTCAGAAGACCTTGTGGATCAGCATAATTAACAGCCTGTTCAAAACTCAGAGTGGCTGAATTTACTTCCGTAAGATCAATGACGGGAGAAACCAGCCAACTTTCGGTTTCAAAGCTTTGCCCCACATAGCCGGTAGCTTTCATGAATTGATATTGGGGAGAATGTGCCCAAATATAGGCCAATTCATTAGGCATAATGACGTTTTGAATGGTAAAACTTCCTTGTCCTTCGGCAAAGGATTCCGAGAAGATTATTGAGGGTGTGGGGGTAATGGTGCTTTCTTCGATGGTGATGCTTTGGATCTCAAGAGTGCCAGCTTCGGTGTTCGTGGATAGGTATTTCACGGCGAAGGTGACCGTTTGCCCAACATAGTCGGTCAAAGCAATCTCAGCGGTCAGGAAATCGCTCCAATCGGTGCCCTCGCTCAAGGAGGAAGGCACTTGCTCCCAGTTAGCAGTTTCTGGAGCATTGCCCCAGATATAATCTATCGATGCCCAGATGGTGACATCGTTATTGATGTCACCAAAGTAACGACCAATATAGGCCATGGTCAGCTTGGCATTATTGACACCGGTAATAGCCACTGGAGAAGAGATCAGCCAGTCTTCGTTGGCTGTATAGTTTACTCCTGTCACATAACCCGAAATCTTAGCGGTACTATATTCAATCATCCAGCTTTGGGCACCCATCACGTCATAGGTCATGTAAGTACCAAATTCAGTAGCAAACGACTGGCTATACGGCAAGGTCTGTACTTCGCCTAATTTTGTAGAAAAATTCGCAACTAAGGTGCGCGCGCTCTCCACCACAAATGAAAAAGAAGAATTGGAGGAAACGATATCACCATTTTCTGTCCAGTAACTGAACGAATAGCCATCATTGGCCGTGGCTGTCAGCGTACAATACTCTCCATTAAGGTAGGTACCGCCGCCTGTTACGGTTCCTCCTTCGGTCGGAGAAGAAGAAACACTGATCAAATAAAATGGTGTGGGACTGCCATCAAGCCCAAGAACCCTGTTTTCGCCATCCACATTGACCGCTCCCGGAGTAGCATCGGCATAATACCAACGACCGTCTGCATTGCGGCTGTAAGAGGCTGGGGCTGCGTTGTTGGCATAACCGTAGGCCTCGCCGTTCAGCTCGATGTTGGTCAAATTGAAGTCGTCGACAGATTCACCTGTTGGACTATAGAGCTGGATGCGGATATTCTTTTTGGCGGAGAGACCGCTGTAAAAGATAAGTGCCTCAGGGTAATCTTCGTGATCAAGAAGGACGTCTTCACTAAAAAGAAGGAGATAACCATGTGCTTCAATCGTAACCCCAGCCGTTCCTATCCAGTTTTGATTGTCATCTTTCGTAATACACACGCCTTCCATGTTAATGGCCTCGTTGCTGGTGTTATAGATCTCGATGAACTTATCGTTGCCGTTCAACTCATTCAACCGCAACCTGGAATAGTCGTAATAAGTGGGCTCATCACCGCCACCCCCTCCGGAATTGCCTCCTCCTGATCCTGAGTTGAACACCTGCCCTACCGGAATCTCATGGTCTTTGTTACATGACAAAACAGCCACTAAAAGTGCTAAAACCGATATTAGTATATATTTCTTCGTTTTCATAGTCTTTATTTCTTTAGAAAGATATACCTACGCCTATTTTGGCTTCGAGATACTTTGTATTGATGCTTTGTATGCCCAGGGAGAACACCATGGGACCGCCATGGATGATCACGCCGGCATCCAAGCTATAGCCCCTGTAGGAGTCATCGGTGTTGTATACCCAGGCGCCGTTTTCGACGTCGTTGAGTTCCCAAAACACGCCCCGGTAGCCGTAACCGCCACCTAGATAGATATCCAAGGGATCCAACAGTTTGACAATCAGTCCCACCGAGCCTCCTATGCGCTCGGTGGCCTTATTGCCTGAATAGGAGTATTCTTCAGTCATCCCTTCGATGACTCCTTCCCCATCGCAGGTATTGGGGGCGACTATGTCGCTGAAGTTAGTGCCGAAGCTCAGGTACCATCCGAGTGCTTTTACTGATCCTACGGTTAGTCCGAACGAGGTTTGGGGCGCTAAGGCGTATGCGGCGTTGGCCAGGACAAAGTACGATCTCCTCCTATTGGTCGGCGTGGTTTTGGGCGTGACTGTGGTTGGATTTACCGTGGAAGTCGTGGGCTTGTTTTCTTTCTTTAAGGATGCGTTTACCTGGGCCCGTTCTCCCTTTTTGACGACTACGGTCTCATTGTGGGTGGTGTAACCGTCTTTCGTGAGGCGGATGCTGTGTTGGCCCACCAGGACTTCGTTGAACGATTTCGGGGTCTTGCCCATGTCCTTGCCGTCGAGGAAGATGGTGGCCATACCGGGGCTGCTCGCCACGTTCAGTGAGCCGTAGATGGGCTTGGGGGCTTGCAGGATGATGGTCTGTCCGTTCATCTCGATGGTGATCTCCTTGGTGGTTCGGGAGGTCTCATAGCCTTCTTGCTTACACTCCATCAGGTAGGTGCCGTTGCCCAGCGGTCCGGTCCAAGTACGGAGGCCTTTCTTCTCGTTGTTCACCCAGATCTCGGCGTCGGCATCCACTTTAATGGTGATCTCGGCAAAATTGGGTTTCAGGTTCACGACGACCGTTTTGGTGTTCTCCGGGTCGTCCACTGTCACCTTGCCGGCTTCGGTGAGGTAGTCGGAGGCACGCACGCGGTAGTCGTAGGTGCCGAAGTCGACATATTTTGTGGCGAAGCCTTCGGCATCGACGCTCCACAGCTGGTCGTTGACCTCGAGGGTGGCGTTGGCCGGGGTGATCTGGAAGGACAGGAACTGCTGTCGTACCTCTTCTTTAATGATGGTCTCCACCTTGGCGGTGGTGAGCACCATCTCGTAGGTGCGTTCGGCTTCGATCGTTTCGGGGAATATATAGTCGCGCAACACGCCGAGTTGTTGGTGCAGAATGGTGATCTTGCGCAGTCCGCGCGGCACCCACACCCAAATCTCGCCGTTACGCTGCTTGGTGTCGATGACACCCAGGGCACCCCCTTCGAAGGTGAAGCCCTTCTCGGTGGTCACCACCTTGATCAGGGCCGCCACCTGACCGTTTTGGTCGATGCGTTTCCCTTCCTTGCTCGACGCGGTGATATCCATCGGCAGAGCCCTGAACGACTTCACCGCGATGTTTTGGGCTGTCGCGCCGAGGGCCGACAGCAAAAGCAGAAGTATGGCTATTCTTTTCATCATTTCTGGTTTTTAAGATTATCCTTGGCCAATAAAGACTCACAAAAGCCATCCATCTTATCCATCAACGCTTCTTCAAGCATAGCAGCGATATCTGTCGAAACAGTTGGCTTACTGGAACACACCACACTCGCAATTAACTTGGTAGTATGTGGGTCCAGAGCTTCAAGATGAACTTCCATAGAATACCGTGGCCCAATTCGTTTCATTGTATAATTGAGTTCTATCAATACATCAGGTTTCAAAAAATGATTATTCTCACCTTTCTTTATTGCATCACTAAGGTTTTCTATAGGGAAACCTCTCTCAGCCATTAAAGTGCTGAGCTTATCCATCGCCTTAACCATATCTGAATCGTTTTGCAAAGCCTTTTTGTAATCAGGTTCAGATTTCATGACATAACCGTTCTTAAAACACCATGAATTGCTCGGCACAACCATTATAGACATGAGCCTTCTAATTAGTTCAATCTGCAACATTTTGCGCTCGCCTTTGGCGATGGTCACGGTCTCGGTGTAGTTGTTGTGGTTGTCCTTGGTCAACAGGAGGCTGTGCTCTCCGATGAGGATCTCGTTGATGATTTTGGGTGTCTGGCCCACCTCTTGGCCGTCGATATAGATGGTGGCCATGGCGGGCTCGCTCTCTACCATTAATGAGCCATAGATGGGTTTCGGCGAGGCTAAGACGATGGTCTCACCGTCCATTTGGTTGGTGATTTCCTTCGTCGTCAGGGTGGATTCGTGGTTGGCGCGTTTGCATTCGATCTTGTATACACCCGTGGGGAGGTCGCCCGACCAGGAACGCATGCCTTTCCGTTCGTCGTTCACCCAAATCTCGGCGTCGGCATCCACCTGAAGTGTGACGTGGGCGAAGTCGGCGGTGAGGCTGGGGCTTACCTTGGTGGTCTCATTATCGGAAACGGTCACCACGGTGATGAAGGGCTCATACAGCTCTTTGACAATTCGCACGTTGTGCTGTCCGCTTTTCAGTTGTCCGCTCTTGCAGGGCGCCCTGCCGATGATGGCGTTGTCGACATACACCGCAGCGCCTTGCAGCAGTCCGTCGCCCGATACTTCAATCCATCCAAAGTTAGGCATCAGGCTGATGGTCTTTTGAACGGTGTTGTGGGGATCGTTCACCGTCACCTTGCCTGCATCGGGATGGTAGTTGGGGGCTTGCACGCGGTAAGAATAAGTTCCGAAGTTCACGAATTTGCTGGCGCTGCCTGAGGGCGACAGGGTCCACATTTGGTCGTCCACCTCCAGGATGGCGTCGGGCGGATCGATCTGGAACATCAGGTATTGTTCATGGATCTGTTCTTTCACAATGGTTTCCACAGTGCCCGTCACCAACTGCATCTCGTAGGTGCGTTCGGCTTCAATCTCCACAGGGAACATATAGTCGCGAAGCACGCCGAGCAGTGGGTGTTTGATGGTGATTTTCCGTAGTGATCGCGGCACCCATACCCACACTTCGCCTGTCTCTTGTCGGGTGTCGACGATGCCTAAAGAGCCGCCTTCAAAAACGAAGCCAGTCTCAGTTGTCACCACCTTGATCAAAGCCGCCACCTGCCCGTTTTGGTCGATGCGTTTCCCTTCCAGGCTCGATGCCGTCCTGTCGAACGGCAGGGCCCGGAACGACTTCACCGCGATGTTTTGGGCGGTAACGCCCAAGCCCCATGAGGCAAGTATTAGAAAGAAGACAATCCGTTTCATTATTTTAATTCTTTCAACTTTTTCTTAGCAGATTCTGATCCTAGGTCAGCGGCTTTCTGGTACCATTTTTTGGCTTCTTTGATATCCAACTTAGCGCCTTCCCCGTGTTCGTAGAAATAACCAATGTTTATCATGGCTGTGGTATTTCCTTGTTCTGATGCTTTGAGGTACCATTTCATGGCTTCTTCATAGTTACGCTTAACGCCATAGCCATTAAAGTACATATATCCTAAATTAGTCTGAGCTGACATATGTCCCTTTTCAGCAGCTTGGCGATACCATTTTACTGCTTCATTATAATCTTTGGTTATTCCAATACCATTTTGATACATATAGCCCAAATCCGTCTGCCCTACAGGGTCCCCTTGCTCTGCGGACATGCGGTACCATTTTACCGCTTCATTATAATCTTGTTTTACTCCGAAACCATTTTTATACAAATAGCCTAAATTGTTCATCCCGTAGGCACTGCCCAAATCTATCGACTTTCTAATAAGTTCCAAGGCTTTTTCATAATCGACTTCGCCACAGTTCTTTTCTACATATATATCCGACATCCACGCATAAGCATCTCCGTTGTTTTGGTCGATGGCGGCTTGGAACCATCGACGAGCTTGTTCACAATCTTGCTCCGTTCCCTTGCCTTTGTAATACATTCGTCCGAGCATGACTTGAGCGTTGGCATCACCTGCCTGGGCGCCTTTGGTGAATTGCTCAAAAGCACGGGTAAAGTCGCATTGGTCGTAATAGGCCTTGCCCTTGGCATAGTAGTCTTCGTTAGACAGGGTGACGTTCACCTGCTTCCTTTCCCCTTTCACGATAGTCACGGTTTCGACATGGTCGTAGTAGCCATCCTTGCTCAGTTTCAACTGGTGGGGTCCGATGATGAGTTTGTTGATGATCTTCGGGGTCTCCCCTTCTTCTTTGCCGTCGATGAAAAGGGTGGCCATGTCGGGGGTGCTCTCCACCACCAGTGAGCCATAGATGGGGATGGGCGGATCGAGCCGGACGACCTGGCCGTTCATCTGGTTGGTGATCTCCATGCGGGTCACCGTGGTCTCGTGGTTGGCTTGGCGGCATTCCATCTTGTAATTGCCGTTGGCGAGGTCGCCGGTCCATGAGCCGATGCCTTTCCTCTCTTCGTTCACCCAAATCTCGGCGTCGGCATCCACTGTGAGGGTCACCCTGGCGAAGTCAGCCGTCAGTGTCGGCGAAAGCGTGGTAGTCTCGTTGTCGCGTACGACGACACGTTCCGTGTAGGGGGCATACATCTCCCGTGCGATCTTCACCGTATGTTCGCCGCTTTTCAGGGCTTCGCTCTTACAGGGGGCTTTGCCGATGAAGGCGTTATCGACATACACCGCCGCGTTTTGGACTTCGTTGCCTTTGACCTCGATCCAGCCGAAGTTGGGCATGAGGGTGATGGTCACGGTCTGTTTGTCGTTGGGGTCGTTCACGGTCACGTTGCCGGCTTCGGGATGGTAGTTGGCGGCTTGCACGCGGTAGCTATAGGTGCCGAAATCCATAAGGCGTCGTGCCATACCTTCGGGTGACACGGTCCACACTTGGTCGTTGACTTCGAGCATGGCGTCGGGCGGGGTGATTTGGAACACCAGGAACTGCTCTCGGGGCACATCCTCCACGATGGTCTTCACCTTGCCGGTGGTGAGCACCATCTCGTAGGTGCGTTCGGCTTCGATCTCCACGGGGAACATGTAGTCTCTCAAGCCGCCGAGCTGTTGGTGGAGTATGGTGATCTTACGCAGTCCACGGGGCACCCACACCCAGATCTCCCCTACCCTTTGCTGGGTATTCACGATGCCCAAGGCGCCGCCTTCGAACACGAATCCCGTTTCGGTGGTCATCACTTTGATCAGCGCTGCCACCTGCCCGTTCTGGTCGAAGCGCTTGCCCTCTAAGCTCGACGCGGTGATGTCGGTTGGCAAGGCCCTGAACGACTGCACGGAGATGTTTTGTGCAAAGACTGCGAGAGTTGCGAAAAGGAAGAAGAGTAAAAAATAATGTCTTTTCATAGAAAACAAAAATTACGTGTTTTTTATGGCCAATACTCATCCAAGAAAGACCAACTTAAGCCTACAGCCCAGCCGCTACGGGAGACCGACCCGAATTTGCCGGTAAAGAATTCAACATATAGTCCTATTCCAAACAAGGGGTCTGCTCCTGCGTGTATGTATTCCAATCTGGTAGTCAGAACGGAAGACAATCCTGAGTAGTCCAAGAAACTATAGCCGAGATTCGTGCCAGCGTACAACAGCAACACATCGAAAGGACCAATACCGTCATCCGCAATCCTCAAGACGGCTCCGCCGCCCATATCCAAGGACCCGATGCCGTCTCTCGTGCCTCCATTGGGCCATCCGCGGAAATTGCCCTCCACTTGCCAACCCACACGTTTATTGATGGAGCCTACGCCGACATTAAAATCCATGCAGAAGCCATTGGAACTGCTGCCGAACGCTACACTCGTCATGTTCAAATAGCGAATAGGAATTTGATAGTTGGACTTGCTTGTCTTTTTGTTCGACGAGGAACTTGACGGTTTCGTGGTGGTGGTCTTATTGTTGTTGCCGGTGGTGTTGTTGGTGGGTTTCGTCGTGGTTTGTGGTTTGGTAGTGGTTTGAGGTTTGGTGGTCAGGGTGGCCTTCACCTCTTTGCGTTCGCCTTTGGCGATGGTGATGGTCTCGGTATAGTCGGAATAGCCATCTTTGCTCAGGCTCAGTTTATGCTGTCCGACGAGGATTTCGGGGAAGAAGTTGGGGGTCTCGCCGATCGACTGTCCGTCGAGGGAGATCTTGGCGAAGTTAGGGGTGCTTTCCACGTTGAGCATGCCATAGATGGGTGTAGGCGGCGTCAGGTTGATGGTCTGGCCGTCCATCTTGGGGTCGATCTTTTGGGTGGTCACTGACGGTTCGTGGCCTGCCATGCGGCATTCGATGCGGTAGTTGCCTGTGGCCAGGTTGCCGGTCCAGGTGCGGGAGCCTTTCTTCTCGTCGTTGACGAAGATCTCAGCATTGGCGTTCACCGTGAGGGTGACGTGGGCGAAATTGGCCTTCATGGTGGGGTTGACGGTCACGGTCTGTTCGTCGCTCACCGACACGCTTTGGGTGAAGGGCTCGTAGAGTTCCTTGACGATTTTCACCGTGTAGTTGCCGCTTTTCAGGTTGCCGCTTTTGCAGGGTGCCTTGCCGATGTATGCGTTGTCGATATACACGTCGGCCCCTTTGGCGGAGTTCCCTCCCACTTCGACCCAGCCGAAATTGGGTTTCAGGGTGACGGAGAGTATCTTCTTCTGTTTGGGGTCGTTGACGGTGACGCGTCCCGCTTCGGTGTGGTAGTCGGGGGCTTGCACGCGGTAGGTGTAGGTGCCGAAGTCGACGAGTTTGCTGGCGGCGCCGTCGGTCACGGGCCATATCTCGTCGTTCACTTCGAGCACGGCGTTTTGGGGGTTGAGTTGGAAGATCAGATACTGTTGGGTATAGCTGGGTGTGCCGGTATTGTTGCTGGCTTTTGAGGTCAGCAGCACCATCTCGTAGGTGCGTTCCGCTTCGATGATCACGGGGAATTCATAATTCCGCAGCACGCCGAAATGTCGGTTCAGGATGGTGATCTTGCGGAGTTTTTGTGGGACCCAGACCCATATCTCGCCATTGCGTTCCTCCACGTCGACGATGCCGAGCGTGCCGCCTTCGAACGAAAAGCCTGTTTCGGTGGTCACCACTTTGATGAGGGCCGCCACATTGCCGTTTTGGTCGATTTTCCGACCTTCCTTGCTCATGGTAGTCAAGTCGTTTTGCAGGTATGTAAACGATTTGACCTCAATGCCTTGTGCGTATGCGCTTAGGGCCGCTATGACTAATAAAGCGAGTACGTAGAATCTTTTCATAAGTGCCGTCTATATATAATAGGGCACAAAGATAAGAATAATCATCCGAAAAACAAAGAAAGAATTACAAAGGTTTACCTTTTCCAGCAACCGCCCAGTCCCAGCTTCACTTCGATGGTTTGGAAGTTGGTGGTGAGGACGTCGAGGCTGGCGGTGAAGCCCTTCAAGTTGAGTTGCAAGCCAGCGGAGAGATCCAAGCCGACGAAGCTCTCGGCGCTCACCTTCACCAGGTCGCCATCGGTGGTCTCCCAGGTGTTACAACGGTAGTCGCCTCCCAGACCGAAACGGTAGAAAAGTGGTCCATCGCCGGCCTTCAGCACCACTCCGCCCAGCAAGGAGAACCGGGTGGTGTAGGTAACACCGGTGTAGTTCGGATAATAGCCGTCGACCAGTCCGTTGGCATCGGTGGTCTTGGTGAAGTTCATCGCGTCGAAGTTGAAGTTGCTCGAAGCGGTTGCAAACCATCCTATCTCGTCCACTGCGCCCACGGTAAACCCGAAGGAAATCAAAGGACTCAAGTCATAGGCGACGTCGGCAGTGGCAAAGCCCACACCATACTTCAAGAAGTCGGTAACGGTCTCGGCCATGAGCACCAAATGATGCGAGGTCGTCCCTCCGTTCTTCATCACATCGATGCTCTTGTCGGCGAATTTCTTGCCGCGCTCGGCGTGAACCTTATGAGGGCCATAAGGCAGGTCGATGCTTACCGGTGAGTTGCCCACCTTCTTGCCGTCGACCATGATCACATCGCCGGAGCGGTCGGTGGTGATGGTGATCAGCCGCCCGAATTCGAACAGCATCTCTTGTCCGTTTTGGGAGTATTCGTTGATGTTGACACTCTTCTCCACATTGACGCCATTGCGCGTCACCCGGATGGTGTGCGAGCCGAAGCTGAGCGGGAGCTCACAGGGGGTAGTCCCTTCATAGTGTCCGTCCACATACACTTGGTCGCCCGAGCGGTCGGTCTTCACAAACACACTGCGGCCTGTGCTGAGTTTCTCGTTGACATTCAAGGTCTTGCCTTCTTCGATGGTAATCGTCTTGGAGATGGTGGCATAACCTTGTTTCTCCAGTTTCAAGGTGTGTTCACCGATGAGGATGGCGTTGAATTGCTTGGGGGTCTGGCCCATATCATTGCCGTCGATGGTGATCTTGGCCATCGTCGGGTTGGAGTTCACCACCAAGGTGCCGTTGATGGGTGTAGGGGGATCCAAGGTGATGGTCTCGCCGCTCATATGGTCGGTGATGGTCTTCTGCACTGTCGAGTTGCGGTGGTTCTTCTGCCGGCATTCGATGAGGTAGCTGCCTGCCTCGAGGTCGCCGGTCCAGCTGCGCATGCCTTTCTTCTCGTTGTTCACCCAGATCTCGGCGTCGGAATCCACTCTCAGGGTGATGGTGGAGAAGTTGGCGTCGAGGTCCACCTTCAGGTTGAAGGTCTCCCCGTCCCTGATGGTCACCATGCGGTCGTAGGCCTTGTATTTGGCGCTTACGACACGGACCTTATGTTGGCCGCTGGACAGTTTCATGGGATTACGGAGCGCATCGGAGGCGTTGGCGTTGTCGACATAGATGGAAGTGTTGTTCAAGACGCTGAGGTTGCCGTCGATTTTCAGGTAACCGAAGGCGGGCTGTAGCTTGATTTCTTTCGCGACGGTGTTATCAGGGTCGTTCACCATGATTTTGCCGGCTTCGGTATGGTAATCCTTGGCTTCGATACGGTATTCATGTTGTCCGAACTCGACACGGTTGGAGGCCACGCCGTCGGTCACCTGCCAGGGGATGTCGTCGACGGTGACGATGGCGTCTTTTGGAGTGACGGTGAACATCAGAAACTGCTGGGTGATGACGGGACCGCCGCCTGTTCCTGGGCCGACCGGAGCGGTTTCAAGCACCATCTCGTAGGTGCGTTCCGCCTCAATCTCAATGGGGAACATGTAGTCGCGCAGCACGCCCAGCTGGGGATGTTTTACGGTGATCTTCCTGGAGGCACGGGGCAGCCATATCCAGACCTCGCCGTTTTCCTGTTTGGTGTGCAGGATGCCGAGGGTACCTCCCTCAAAGGTGAAGCCGGTTTCGGTGGTCATCATCTTGATGATGGCAGCCACTTGTCCGTTCTGGTCTATCCTCTTGCAGTCAGGCCGGCTGGCAGTCATATCCATCGGCAGCGCCCTGAACGACGCCACTTTCATTTTCTGTACCCCTTGTGCGCACAATGCCATCGTCAGCATTGTCAAAGCCACGAATAAAAATCCCTTTTTCATAAAAAAACTTCTTACTTCTGTCTTCTAACTTCTGTCTTCTTTTCTCAAAACACCCCCATGTCATACCATCCGAAATTCGGGTCCTTGTCGGGCTGCCAGGTTCTCACCTTGATGACGGGCATATCGGGGTTGTTGAGGTCGACCATGATGAACAGGTAGCCGCTGTCGCCGTAGTTGTCGGAATAGTAGTCCTGACGGATCTGGATGCCATACACCTCTCCATAGTCGCCGCCGGCTTTCACGATGTCGTTGTCGGCAAAGCGGATGTTGATGTATTCCTTGCTATTGAAGCTATGTTGCAGGTGTTGGATGTATTCCGTCTTGGAAAAGCGGTTGTATTTGATGATCTGGTTGTCGAGGTAGCGTGTGCGTTCCTCCTTGCTTTGGTAGTTGGTCTTTTTGACCACGGTGCCGGTGATGATGAGGGCGTTGTCGTCGAAGATTTCGCTGAGGTAGTCGAGGCGTTTCAGTGCGAAGGCGGTCTTGTAGTTCTCGAGGAATTCGGTAAGGACCACGCGGGCTTTCTCGCTATAGTCGCTCCGTTTCAGGATGTCTTCGGAGGCGGTTTTTTCGAGGCCGAAGGCAACGCAACGGATCTTCTTGTTGTTGTCGAAGGTGAAGTTGACGTTTTCGACGAATTTGCGCTTGTTGTTCTTGAAGCTGAAGCTCATGGGGATGCTGCGGCAGAGCACCTCGTTGCCGTCCTTGATATAGCTGAGTTGGGGCTCGCTAACGAGACGGGCCTGGCCATAGTTGATCAGCGAGTTGAACATCTCGGCTCCTTCGGGGGTGAAATAATGCGTGACGGAGCTATAGGCTTTGTTCCTGATGGCATTGGTGATGTCGTTCATGATGCTCTCGTAGGGTTTCACTTCGTCATCAGACAAGGTTGAAATCGAATTCGCATAGGGGGAAGTTACAATATCACCACCCGATGGTTGGCCGGGTCCTGGTTTGGGTTTAAGCATAGGAATGTCGTCGCCTGTCACGTTGATGGTGGCTTTGTTGAAGTTGAAGCCTTTCATCACCTCCACGACGGTCTCCACCTCATGGTCGAGTCGTGCTTGACCTTCATATTCGTATTCGCATTTGATCTTCAGGTTGTCGGTCGATACGCCGGGGTACATCTCCATGGTGCCGATGCCGTCGACGGCCGAGTAAATGTTGCTTTGTCCCCTACCGTCGAAGTAGGTATAGTCGAGTCGGCTCACGGGAGCACCTTTGTAAGTGATGCGGAGGGTGACGAACTCGCCGTCGACTTTTTGTTTTTGCACTTTGATATTCGAGAAGATATCGTTCATCTGGTTGGGAATCCAAGTCTTCATGTGGATTCCGGGTTCGGGTGAAGGCATCTGGGCTGAGTTCGGCAAGCTGGTGAGCAGGCAGTAGGCCCAGTAGTAGTCTTTCAATGCCTCGTCGATATTGCCTTTCTTTTCGGCGACTTGGGCGAACTTCACATAGTCGTTGACCTTGGTTTTGCGGTTCTCGAAGAATTTGTTCTTTTCGGAGACTTTCACATAGCGGAGCACGTGGGCATCGGGTTCCTGTGAGATCTCGATTTTCATGGTGCTGTCGAGGGTGACCTGTGAGTAGGTCTTCATCACGGAGCGGACAGCGGAGTGTGAATCGATGTCGCCGTCAGAAATCACCTCTTCTTCGATGTGGGAGAATTCACTTTCGATGCTCACGCAAATCTGTTCCACCACCTGTTGGAGAGCTTGCTGGTTGGCCTGTTTATAGGTCTTGCCGCGTCCTTCACCCCAAAGATATTCTTTGCTGTTTTTAATTTCGCTGACGCTTTGGGCTGCCATCAGCATGGGGAACGTTACAACCAAAAGAGACAGTAAAAAACGTTTCATATTGTCGAAAAGCTTAAATCGTTGTTAATCCATTAATACCTGACGGGTTCTTTGGCAAAGTTGGAGAATTGTGAGGAATACTTGCTGGCCAGGTCGCTTTCCCTAGCGGAGTTCACCAAGGCACGTTGGCGTGCCATCGAGGCGGCTTCTTCGTTCACGATGCAGAAGACCTTGACTTCGTATTTGTCGTTGCCTTTCTGGTTTTTGCCAATGTTACGGAAAATGGTAAAGGATTCCTTGATTTGGCCAGTGATCTCTTTGGCAACCTGGGATTGGTAGGAAGCGTAAAAACGTTCCATTTCCTTGGCGTCGCCATCTTTGATCTCGCTTGACAGTTCGTTTTCGATGCTGCCTTTCAAGTAGGAGCTGGCGGATTCGGCATATTTTCCCTGCGCAGATTGCAAAGCCTTTCTCGATCCGAGGTTCAGGCTGGAGGTAATCGCTTCTCCGATCACTTCGACGGCATCATCGTCCTCGAGTTTCTGGTAGTGGTCCAACAGGGCTACTTCGAGGGTTTTTGATCCTTCGATTTTCCATCCCTCTTTTTTGAGCTCCTTCAGTTTGGTGTTGGCCATGTTTTGGCGGGCCTTATCCATGGGTGAGAGTGAGGAGCAGCTGGGCAGGGCCATGATGACGACGATGGCTGCCAATAGGATTGTGTAAAGTTTTTTCATATGAATTTGATTTTATTGATACTATTTTTCGAGTTTGGAGATGGTGGATTGGATTTGTTTGATCTGGTCGGTGAAGTCGGAGCCTTCGTAGCCGTCGATGGTGCGGTACATTTGAAGGGCCAAACGGTAGTAGTCGAGGGCAGCGTCGTTCATCTTCAATTCCAGGTAATAGTCGCCGAAATAGAGGCACGACTCGATGAAGCCCAGTCCCTTGAAGAGGAAGTCGAATTCGTATTCGCTGGTGGAGCCGACGGACACGTCATTGTTACTCATGGGGTTGAGCGCGTCGTCACGGTTTAGGTAGGCTTCCTGCAGGGAGGCGTAATAGCTGTTCCGTGCCTCCGATATCATGGTCTCGGGGGCCAGGTAGATCGTCATGGTGTCGTTTCGGGTCAGGGTCCACCCTTCTTGCAGGATGGGATAGTTGACCACTTCGTAGCCTTTTTTGTTGACGCGCATGCCACGGATCACATCGCCTGGATGGTTTTGGTCGAACTCCAGCAGGAACACGCCATTGGCGTTGCTGATGGCAGAGGGGCTATTGGGGATGGAGGGCACGGTCACCAGCACCCCGGCCACGGGGTTGCCGTTGGAGTTCATCTCCACCACACGGCCATATTGTACGGTCTGGGCGGTAGCGGCAATCACCATGAAAGCCATGACGACGAGAAAAACCAGTTTTTTCATAGTTTTTTAAAATAATAAGCCAGCAAAGATATAAAAAAATTCGAAAACAAATAAAAACTTCAATAAAAAGAGCTCCAATCGTACCATCCGTATTGGTGGTCTTTTTCATTCTGATAGGTAGCCAATTTGACAGTAGGTTTGTCAGGATTGTTTAGATCGAGAACAAGGAACAGATAACCACGGTCGCCATAGGAACTGCAATAGTAATCTTGCCATAGCTTAATGCCATACACTTCTCCAAGTTCTTCGCTTCCTTTAACGATTTCGAAGTTGAACAAACGGAGGTTGACAAATCCTTTTAAGCTGAAAACACGCCTTAACTGGGCGAAGTATTCCTTCATGGTAAAGCGGTTGTATTTGACAATCCTCTCTAGGACGTATGTTTTTTGATCACTGAGGTTTATCGCCTGCTCATCAAAGATGCCATTAAGACAATCGATACGTTTCAGAGTGAAAGCGGTTTTATAGTCTTCCAAGAACTTAACGAGCTCAAGACGTGCTTTTTCGGGGTAATCGTTACGCGTCAAGATTTCGGCAGCGGCTTCCTCTTCCAGACCGAAAGCAACGCTTCGTATCTTTTGGTTGGCATCGAAGATAAAAGTGACATTCTCGACGAATTTTCTCAGATTGTTCTTGAAGCTGAAGCTCATCGGGATGCTGCGGCAGAGCACCTCGTTGCCATCTTTGATGTAAATGAGGTTGGAAACGTTTAGGACACGGGCTTGGCCGTATTTCACTAGCTGATGGAACATTTCAGCCGCTTCCTCTGTAAAGAATTGGTTTACAGATTTATAGTCTTTATTGTTTATGGCATTGGCGACCTGATTCAAAATGTCTTCATAGGTTTTAACCTCTTTTTCCGAAAGGGTAGTCAGATTCAGTTGTTTGGGCATAGGGCCCGTTGTATGGCTGGGCAGATCATCCACTTGGATGCTGGCTATCTTGAACCATGGCTTCTTTATCACATCAATAACCGCTTCAACATCTTCATCGAGTTGTACTTGGCTTTCGTATTCGTATTCGCACTTGATTCTCAGGTTGTCGGTCGATACGCCGGGGTACATCTCCATGAAGCCGATACCGTCGACAGCAGAATGGATGTTGGACATGCCTCGACCATCGAAATAGGTATAGTCAAGTCGGCTTACCGGTTCACCTTTGTAGGTGATATATAAGGTAACGAACTCGCCATCGACTTTTTGTTTCTGCACTTTGATGTTCGCGAAGATTTCATCCATCTGGTTGGGAATCCAAGTCTTCATGGGCATTTGGGGATCAGGAGAGCGCATTTCGTCAGCGTTGGGCAAGCTGGCGAGGAGGCAGTTCGCCCAATAATAGTTTTGCAGTGCTACATCCATATATCCTTTTCTCTCTGCTGTATTGGCAAACTTTACGTATTGGTTGACTTTTTCAATTCGGTTATTAATGATTCTTTTCACGTCATCGATGCTCATATAACGAAATACTTTTGCGGTAGGCTCTTTCGTTATTTCCACCGTTGTCGTGTTCTGGAGAAAGGCCTTTGTGTAGGTGGTTAGCACTTGATCATCAAACTGATAATTGCTATCCGTAAAGGCTCGCTCCATCAGCCATTCCAGGGCCATCTTTTCGGCTTGTCTGACGGATTCTCCCTCTCCTTCGGCCCAAAGATAATCCTTGCTGTTTTTGATTTCATTGACGCTTTGGGCGGTGGAGGTTGTCGTTTCTGTTAATAAGATGGCAAATGCCATAAAAAACAAACAATGCTTTTTCATTTTTTATAATTTGATTAATCACAAAAAGGTTATCCCTAATCCAGCACATGCTCCATGAACCACCATGTGAAGATGATAACTACAAGTCTTTTCATATCACTTAATGGTTTGCAAAGGGGGGAAAAACAGGGGAAACATTATTCAAAATAACCGAACTCATACCATCCGAAGTCGGAGTCTTTGTCTTTTTGCCATTCGAGGAATTTGAGGAGGGGCTTTTCGGATTGGTTGAAGTCGACAATCAAACACAGGTAACCGCTGTCGCGGTAGTCGTCGGCAGTGAGTTCTTGTTTGACACGAATGCCATACACCTCCCCCACTTCTGGTTTGCCTTTTATAACAACGCAGTCGACGAAGTGGATGTTGAGATATTCCTTGCTGTTGAAATCGTTCTCAATATGTTCAAGGAAATGCTCTTTGGAAAGGATCGAGGAATCCATCCTGATGTCGATCAGCATGGCCTTCTCGTCGATGATTTCGTTCAGATACCCAAGGCGTTTCAAGGCGAAGGCGGTTTTGTAATCTTCCAGGAATGATTTTATGTCAAGGCGGATCTGCTCGCTGAATTGTTCGTAGCGGCCTAGGTCGGAAAGGGCAGCCGCCTCCAAGTCGAAGGCGAGGTGGCATATCTTGTCATCGGCGTTGAAGGTGAAGTTGACAATTTCGAAGAACTTGCGTTTGCTTTCAGTGAAGGTGAAGCTCATGGGAATGTCGCGGCACACCACTTTGTCGCCATACCGATAGCAGGTCGGCTCAGGATTGCCAAAGACATGGGCTTCGCCGTAGCTCACCAGTTTTTCGAACATGTCCGCCCCTTCCTTGGTGAAAAGCTCATCCACGATACGGTAGTCGTTGTTGTTGACGGCGTAGACGATGTCGTTGACGATCTCCGCATAGTGTTTCACTTCGGCTTCGGAGCACTCATTAATGATTTGGGCCCCTGCCGGCGAGGGCATCGTCAGCATCAGGAGGACAGATGCCATGATTGATAACAAGGTGTTTCTCATCTCTTTTCGCTTTTAATAAGAAGCCGCAACCGCCAAGCCCATCAGCAAAGCGACAACAGCTGTGGTGTAAATGGAGGGTTTCTTTCCGAAGATATAGGTGACTTTATGGAGCGTGTTGTAGCTGACTCCGTCGAACGGACGCTCCATGCCGTAACTCAGGCCTCCCCAGCCTGGATTGTCGAACATCCAAGTAAGTCCCAGTTTGTAATTGGCTGCACTTGCTTCCTCGCCAATCCGATAACCAAATCCATAGTTGAAGGAGAGCTTGTCAGAGAAAACAAATGCAGACCCTAATCCGAGATCAGCAGCAGGTATCCCGTCAATTACAACAAGGTCGCAGTTTACATCGAATGGGAAGTATTTATAATTGGCATAATACAACTCTGTTCTGAAGCCGCCCCATGTTTCCAAATCAATGCTGGTAACAACTGCTCCCAGACCAATGTGGAATCCACCGAAATTGTCATGTTTTTTTTGACTTCCTAAAAATAGTGATGAAATTTTGCTACTTATGTCGTTCGACTTGTTATCATTATATTGAATCGGAACCTTTGGAATGTCAACACTGGGTTTCGTGTTGGCCTGTTCTGAGAGGTTGAGGGTTCCGACGACCTGTTCGCGTTGGTTTTGGTTAACGGTAACCGTCTGGATAAAGTCGGCATAGCCTTCTTTGGTCAGCCTGATTTCGTGTTGGCCGACGAGGATCTCGCTGATGAACTTGGGGGTTTCGCCCATGGCTTGGCCATCGATGTAGAGTTTGGCGAAGTTGGGGTTGCTTTCCACGTTGAGCGATCCGTAGATGGGTCTGGGGGCGGCCAATTTGATGGTTTGCCCGCTCATTTCGGGGGTTATTTCTTGAGAAATGGTCGAAGTCTCGTGGTTGGCCTGTTTGCATTCAATTTTATAGATGCCTTTCCCCAGGGGACCGGTCCAGGAGCGTATGCCTTTCTTCTCGTTGTTCACCCAGATCTCAGCAGGAGCGTCAACAGTCAGGGTCACGGTAGCAAAGTTGGGTTTCAACACCACTTCCACCATTTGGGTGTTTTTCGGGTCGTTCACAGTCACTTTGCCTGCTTCCGGAAAGTAATCGGATGCTCTCACCCGGTAGTCATAGGTGCCGAAGTCGACGAATTTCACTGCGGAACCATTATCGTCAACATTCCACAGCTCGTTGTTTACCTCCAAAATGGCGTTGGGAGGCGTAATCTTGAAAGCCAGATACTGTTGGGTTACTTTCTTTTTGACAATGGTCTGGATTTCGTCGGTGGTCAGCACCATCTCGTAGGTACGTTCAGCTTCGATCTCCACGGGAAACATATAGTCGCGCAACACTCCAAGATCGGCATGTTTGATGGTGATTTTACGTGATGCCCGAGGGACCCATACCCATATTTCGCCCTTTTCCTGCTTGGTGTCGACGATGCCCAGACGGCCACCTTCGAAGGTGAAATCGGTTTGGGTGGTTACCACTTTGATCAATGCCGCCACCTCACCGTTCTGGTCGGTGCGTTTTCCGTTGATGCTCGATGCCGTCCCGTCGTACGGCAGGGCCCGGAACGACGCCACCGAGATGCCTTGTGCTGAGGCTGTAAGGGCCCAAGAAAAAATACAAATGAGCGTAAAAAACCTTTTCATAAAAGCCTAAATATCGAATAAAGCCACAAATGTAAGGATTTTGCCGCAAAAAGCAAAAAAAAGAATATCAATAAATATTTTTTTGTAACTTGCGGCCTTTAAACTATCATGCCATGACTATCAACGAACTCAAAAGGGCCTTTGCCGATCGCTTCGGTCAAGAAGGCACAGTTTACACCTCACCCGGTCGCATCAACCTCATCGGCGAACACACCGACTATAATGGCGGTTTCGTCTTCCCGGGTGCCATCGACAAAGGCATCTACGCCGCCATCCGCATCAATGAATTAAATAAGGTACGCGCCTACTCCATCGATTACGACAGTTATTGCGAATTCGGCCTCAACGAGGAAGACAAGCCCAACGAGGCTTGGGCCCGCTATCTCTTCGGCGTGTGCCGTGAGATACAAAAACGGGGCTATCAAGTGAAGGGATTCGACACGGTGTTCTTCGGCAATGTGCCGCTGGGCGCTGGAATGTCGTCGTCGGCTGCCCTGGAAAGCACCTTTGCCTTTGCCCTCAACGACTTGCTTGGCCTGGGCATCGACAAGTTCGAGTTGGCCCGCATCGGCCAGTCGACCGAGCACAACTACTGCGGCGTGAAATGCGGCATCATGGACCAGTTCGCCTCTTTGTTCGGCAAGGCCGGCCATCTGATGCGCCTCAACTGCGCCACTATGGAGTTTGAGTACTTCCCCTTCAACCCGCAAGGCTACAAGGTAGTGTTGCTTGATACTGTGGTAAAGCACGAGTTGGCATCGTCGGCCTACAACCGTCGCCGTGAGTCGTGCGAGAACGCCTGTGCCCATATAGCCGCCAAGCATCCCGAGGTGAAATATCTGAGCGATGCCACGATGGCCATGCTTAACGAAATCGACGTTGAGATTCCTGCGGAGGATTACATGCGCGCGGAGTATGTGATTGGTGAGAAACAACGCGTCCTGGATGTGTGCGACGCCCTCGAGAGAGGCGACTACGAGACCGTTGGCGACCGCATGTACGGCACCCATTACGGCATGAGCAAACTTTACGAGGTCAGTTGCGAGGAACTTGACTTCCTCAATGACATCGCCAAGCAGTGTGGTGTGACCGGTTCCCGCGTGATGGGCGGCGGCTTCGGCGGATGCACCATCAACCTCGTTAAAGAGGAACTCTACGATGGCTTTATCAAAACCGCCAAGGAAAAATTCAATGCCAAATTCGGACATGAGCCAAAAGTCTATGATGTCGTGATCAGCGACGGGGCTCGCAAACTTTGATTGAGCTGATAAATCAGGAAAAATCATTAATAAAAAAGTTATCAAAAAATAAACACAATGAAACCAACATTATTAGTTTTAGCCGCTGGAATGGGCTCCAGATACGGTGCCTTGAAGCAGATGGACGGCGTCGGTCCCAACAACGAGGCCATCCTCGATTATTCCATTTACGACGCCAAGCGCGCCGGTTTCGGCAAGGTGGTCTTTGTGATCCGCGAAGACTTCGCCGAGGCTTTCAAGAAAGTGAACAACGCCGAGAAATTCGGCATCCCCGTGGAATATGTATATCAGTCGCTGGATAAGCTGCCAGAAGGCTTCAGCGTGCCTGAAGGCCGTGTGAAGCCCTGGGGTACCTGCCATGCCGTGCTGATGGCCAAGGACGTGATCCATGAACCCTTCGCCGCCATCAACGCCGACGACTTCTATGGCAAGGAAGCCTACGAGGTACTGGCCCAATACCTCATGGAATGCGAAGGCAAGAAAGGCGCTTACAGCATGGTGGCCTACAAGCTCCGTAACACCATGTCGGACTTCGGCTCCGTGAGCCGCGGCATCTGCACCGCCGACGCCGAAGGACATCTCCAGACCATCGTCGAACGCACCGCCATCGGTCATACCGAGGACGGAGGAGCAGCCTACACCGACGAGACCGGAAGCCACCCGCTGGATATGGACTCGCTGGTGTCGATGAACTTCTTCGGCTTCACCCCTGACTTCTTCGCCTACTCCGAAAAAGGCTTCGTCGAATTCCTGAAAGGCCCCGCCCAGACCAACATCAAGGCCGAGTTTTTCATCCCGTTGATGGTCAACCAAAGCATCCACGACGGCTCGGCCAAACTGAAAGTGCTGTCGAGCAACGCCTCATGGTTTGGCGTCACCTATAAAGAAGACAAACCCGACGTGATGCGCAAGATCCGCGAACTCATTGAAAAAGGCGTTTACCCGAAAGACCTATGGAAATAAAAGTTCAGACTTGGGGCAAGACCCCTGACGGGAAGGACATCAAGCTTTACACGATGACCAACAGCAACGGCATCCAAGTGCAGCTGTGCGACATCGGCGCAGGCATCGTCAGCATCATGGCCCCTGACCGTAACGGACATTTCGACGACATCGTCCTAGGCTACCCGAATCCTTTGGATTATTATGGCGACGGACCCTGCGCCGGCAAGATCCCGGGACGCTTCGCCAACCGCATCGCCAACGGACGTTTCACCATCGACGATGTGACGTACCAGCTGGACCTGAACACTGGCGACGGCAAACACCATCTCCATGGCGGGGCCATCGGCTTCGCCAACCAGAAATGGGCCAGCCGCATCGAAGGCGAGAGCGTGGTGTTCACCTACCTCAGCGCCGACGGCGAGGCAGGCTATCCAGGCGAGCTGGTGGCCAAGGCCCGTTACACCCTCAACGACGAAAACGAGATCAACCTGCGCCTCGGCGCCTGGACCACCGCCCCCACCATCGTCAACCTCACCAACCATACCTACTTCAACTTGAAAGGCGAAGGCCAAGGCGACATCCTCGACCACCAACTCAAGCTGAACGCCTCACGCTGGCTCCCCGCCACCGACGAGCTCATCACCACCGGCGAGATGGCTTCGGTCGCCAACACCCCGATGGACTTCACCGAAGGCAAGCCCATCGGACGCGACATCCACGAGCCGTTCGACGCACTCGTCAACGGCAAGGGCTACGACAGCTGCTGGGTCATCGACGACATCGCCAAGGACAAGCTGTGCCTGGCGGCCGAGCTCTCCCACGAAGGCAGCGGACGCATGGTGAGGCTCTATACTACACAGCCCGGCATCCAAGTATATACGGGCAACTGGCTGAGCGGCTGTCCCATGGGCAAAAACGGACACGTCTATCACGATTACGAAGGCGTCGCCCTGGAGTGCCAAGGCCTCCCCGACTCGCCCAACAAGCCCAATTTCCCGAACACATTCCTCCGACCTGGAGATGAATATAAAGAAATAATTATATTTAAATTCCTAACAATATGAGTGCTAAAACAAAACAATGGGGCGCCATCATCGTGATGATTGCCCTCTTCGCCATGATTGCCTTCGTGACCAACCTCTGCTCACCCATGGCCGTCATCGTGAAAAACCAATTCGGAGCGAGCAACTTCCTCTCTCAGATCGGCAACTACGGCAACTTCATCGCCTACCTGGTGATGGGTATCCCTTCCGGCATGCTGATCAAGCGTTTTGGTTATAAGAAAACCTCGTTGATTGCCCTGGCTGTGGGTATCATCGGCATCCTGGTGCAGTGGGCCAGCGGCAAGTACGGCTTCGGCGTGTACCTCATCGGTGCCTTCATCGCCGGCTTCTGCATGTGCATGCTGAACACCGTCGTCAATCCGATGCTGAACCTCCTCGGTGGCGGTGGCAACAAAGGCAACCAACTCATCCAGATCGGTGGCGTGTTCAACTCGGCTGCCGCCGTGGCGGTGTACATCCTCATGGGCGCCCTCATCGGCGAGGCCACCAAGGCCAAAATCTCCGATGCCACCCCTGCCCTTCTGATCGCCCTAGCCATCTTCGTCATCGGCTTCATCGTCATCCTTTTCACCAAGATCGAAGAGCCGCAACAGCCTGTTGAGGTGAAATCCGAAACCAAGAACAAATACAGCGCCTTCTCGTTCCGCCACTTCAAACTCGGCATCTTGGCCATCTTCCTCTATGGCGGCATCGAGGTGGGTACACCCACTTATATCTTGCAATACCTGACCTCCGAACCATCGGCTGCCACGCCGGGCATCGGCATGAGCGGCACCATCGCCGGCCTCATCGTAGCCGTCTACTGGCTGATGATGCTGGTGGGACGTTTCGTGGGTGGCGCCATCGGCGGCAAGGTGTCGTCGAAAGCCATGGTGACCACGGTCTCCATCGCAGCCATCGCTTTGGTGCTCTTTGGCATGCTGGCACCCCAGACTTGGCAGGTCAACGTGCCGGGTATCGACTGGGCCAACCTGAATGTGATCTGGGCTGAGGTGCCCGTAGGCATCTTCGCCTTCATCCTCGTGGGTCTCTGCACCTCGGTGATGTGGGGCGCCATCTTCAACCTGGCCACCGAAGGCCTCGGCAAGTACACGGCCATCGCCTCGGGTGCCTTCATGACCATGGTGTTCGGCTTTGCCATCATGGTGGGTCTGCAAGGCCTCGTGGCCGACTGGACCGGCAGTTACATGACGAGTTATGTGGTTGTGCTGTTCTGCGCCGCCTACATACTCTTCTATGCCCTGGTGGGTTCGAAGAACGTCAACAAGGACATCCCGGTGGAGTAACTTGGTTACTTCACCCGGATCTTCCTTCCAATTCTCAGGACGTCGGTCTTCTTCATATTGTTGAGTTTGCATATGATGGAGACCGTCGTCCCATGTTCAACGGCGATCTTGCTTAAAGTATCGCCTTTTTTAATTACATGGTATTGGTATTTAGGCGGATCAGGTTTCGAGGGTAGCGAGTCGATTACCGTAAAGGAATGCGTCCCCGTTAGGTCGTTGTAGGCCTTGCTCATGATGGTCGATGAGATGGTGTAGTCACGGTTGACGGGACGTAGCGAGTCCTTCAGGTTATGCTCAAAAAGCCAGTCGTAGGTGCTTTCCAGATAGAAGGCGCGGGCCAGGTGCGAGTGGCCTTCCTTGGGGAGTTTGGTGAATATCAGCCGGCTGGTGTCGCCACATTGGATCATGGTGTTGACCACCCGTTGCGAATAGAACAGCGGTACGTCTTTGTCAGCCGTGCCATGGATGATCCAGAGCGGTACCTCCGTCAAGCCGCAGATGTCGTTGATGGAAGCGCCGCCGCACAAGGCCATCGCCGCTGCCACCTGGTCGGGATAGGTCGCCGTGAAGTTGATGGTTCCGTAGCCGCCCAGGCTCATGCCGAGCACATACAGCCGGCAGGTGTCCACGGCATAGCGTTCCTTCAGCCATTCGTACACCTCCATCACCTTGTCGGCTTTCCATGAGACGACGTCGGTCTGTGGGGCGATGACAAAAGCATCGATATTACGCCCTCTCCTCAAGGCGTCGATGGGCCCGTAGCGAAGCAGGTTGGCCAGGTTCTTCCCGCAGAGGCTCCTGCCGTGAAGGAAAAGCACCACCGGCTTGTCGGCCACGGTGTCGTTGTAATCCTCGGGCACATACAGCCAGAAGTTGTATCCGTCCTGGATGGAGTCGCGACAGGCAATCAGCTGCGCTGAGGCGAACAACGGCAGAAGGCAGAAACAAAACAGGAGCAGTTTTTTCATGTCACTATAACGGGCAATTTCTTGTTTTATTTTTTCAGGACCGGATCGCAGGTCAGTCCTACGCCCAGTTTACTGAATATCTTGCGGTCGACTTCGCTGAGCATCACGGTGGAGTGCACTTGGCAGCCTTCGAACTGGGGAAGCACCTCCAGTGCCTTCCGGCAGTTGTCGTTTTCGGGACTGAGCACCGAGAGGGCGATGAGCACCTCGTCGGTATGCAGGCGCGGGTTGTTGCCACGGAGGTATTCCACCTTGGTCTTCTGGATGGGTTCGATCATGTATTGTGGGATGAGCTTCAGGTCGTGGTCGATGCCGGCTAGGTATTTCGTTGCGTTTAGGATCAATGCGGCGCTGGGTCCCAGCAGGGCGCTGGTCTCGGCGGTGATGAGGGTGCCGTCGGACAGCTCGATGGCGGTGCAGTCCACCCCGCAGCGTTCCTTGCGCTCACGGGCGGCGACCACGCATTTCCGGTCTTCGACGGTGATCTTGGCCTGGTTCAGCAGCATCTTGATCTTGGTGACCTCGTTCTCGTTGCCTCCGCCTTCGGCCATGGTGTTCAAGGCGGTGAAGTAACGCCGAATGATCTCGTCGTTGGCGGCGCGGCAGCATACGTCATCGTCGCTGATGCAGAACCCCACCATGTTCACGCCCATGTCGGTAGGCGACTTGTAGGGACATTGGCCATAGATGCCTTCGAACAGTGCGTTCAACACGGGGAAGATCTCGATGTCGCGGTTGTAGTTGACGGCAATCTTGTTGTAGGCATCCAGATGGAACGGGTCGATCATATTGACGTCGGCGAGGTCGGCGGTGGCGGCTTCATAGGCCATGTTGACGGGGTGTTTCAGCGGCAGGCTCCACACGGGGAAGGTCTCAAACTTGGCGTAACCCGCGTTGATGCCGCGTTTCTGCTCGTTGTAGAGCTGGCTGAGGCACACGGCCATCTTGCCGCTGCCGGGACCCGGGGCGGTGACAATGACCAGCGGACGGGTGGTTTCCACATAGTCGTTCTTGCCGAAGCCTTCGTCGGAGTCGATCAGGCCTACATTATGCGGATAGCCGTCGATGAGATAATGGTAGTAGGCCTTGATGCCCAGGTGCTCCAAGCGGTTGCGGTAGGCGACAGCGCTACTCTGTCCGTTGTAGTGGGTGATCACCACGCTGCTCACCAGGAAGCCGCGTTTCTGGAACTCGTTGCGGAGCCGGAGCACGTCGACGTCGTAGGTGATGCCCAAGTCGCTGCGCATCTTGTTTTTCTCGATGTCGGTGGCACTGATTACGATGACGATCTCGGCACTGTCGCGGAGGTTCTGCAACATCTGCAGCTTGCTGTCGGGCTTGAATCCCGGCAGCACGCGGCTGGCATGATGGTCGTCGAAGAGCTTGCCGCCCAACTCCAGATACAACTTGTTGCCAAACTGGTTGATGCGCTCGCGAATGTGTTCACTCTGTATCTTCAGATACTTTTCGTTGTCGAAGCCAATTTTCATAACGGTTCATTTGTATTCTCGAAAAAAGCCTTGACCTCCTCTTCCCTCATGTTACGGAAACCGTATTCCTTGACGACTTCACCGTTGTCCATCAGGACCACGACGGGGAACATGCCGTTGTTGATTTTCAGGAGGCTGACGGCATCTTCATAGATGGTATATGGATAGATGGTAGATTCGGATTCTTGGAAAAACCTGTCGACGCCTTCCTCGCTTCCCATGAAGACGTAAAGCACATCCTCTTCGGGGAAGCCGTAGAACTGCTGCATCAGGCTGAGTTTTCGCGCTGTCATCATGCAGTATTCGCAGCCTGTCGAGAAGATGCCCACCACCTTCTTGCCATCCTTCAGGTGGATGGTATCCAAAGGAGGCTGCTGGAGGGCTTCTTTAAACAGCCCATGGTTCAGGTAGTACGAGGGACGGTACGATGACGTGAAGTTGTCGGGCGGCGAGAGGGTGAACACGACGATACCGCAGGCGAGTGCCGTTCCCAGCAGCGCCAGCAGATCGTGCTTGAAGCGACAGCCGGACACCCTGTAAACCAACACAAAAAGCACCAGCAGCACCACGTTCTTGATGATCGACTGCCAGGGATTGAATTGCAAGATATCGCCGAAACAGTGGCAGTTGTCGGTCCGTCCCAAAGCGAGGGCGTACACCAGCAATCCGGTATAGCCGAGCAGCATCAGCACACTGCCCCACCACATCAGCTTGTGGAGACAGTTCGACATCAGGCCCACCCCCAGCACCAACTCAAGGATGATGACGGCACGGGCCACCAGAAACGAAGCGTTGAGGCTGAAGAAATGATAACTGAAAACATAAATCTCGAACTTGTCCATGTCGGCGATTTTCAGCACCGCAGAAACGACAAAGACAAGTCCGAGAATGATTTTCAGTATTGGAAGTCGATTGGACTTGTGAGTGCTATTCGTATTTTGGTCAATTCTGACCATGGTTGGTAAACTGGTTGATTAGGTGTTCGAACCAACTCTCGTCTTCCTCCAGGCTCACCTCCTTGCAGGTCACCTGTCCCCACCCCACGATCTCCTTGGCCTTGTCGTTGCAGGTGCCGTGTTCCATCATGTAATAGTCGTCGCCCAACATGACATCTTCGTTGTCGACATAGGCGAAACATTGGCAATACTTGACCTTCTGGCAAGACGCAAGGGCCAGTATCATTAATGTGAATGCGATGATGACGATTCTTTTCTTCATAATTGCCGCAAAGTTACAAAAAAAAATTTACAAGGTTCAAAAACCTTTCAATTGTTTTTCGACGTCGCGTTTCGAGTCCTTTGATTTCAGCGACTCGCGCTTGTCGTAATAATGCTTGCCACGTGCCAGGGCGATGTCGAGTTTGGCCAGGCCTTTATCGTTAATGAAGAGCACCACGGGAACGATGGTCAGGCCTTTCTCTTGCACTTTGTTCTTGAGTTTGCGAAGTTCGCGGGCAGTGAGTAGCAGTTTGCGGTCGCGTTTGGGATCGTGGTTGTTGAAGCTGCCGCGTTCGTATTCGGCGATGTGCATCCCAATCACGAAGAGCTCGTCGTCTTTGAAGGAACAATACGAGTCGGCCAGGCTGGCTTTGCCGTTGCGGATCGATTTGATCTCGGTCCCTGTGAGCACGATGCCCGCCGTGAGCCGTTCCATGAGGAAATACTCATGTTCAGCCCGCTTGTTCTTGATGGTGATATTATTGTTGTTTTTCTTTTCCATTTTTAAGTGCATAGCAGAAGCCAACCCTTACGACAAAGGGGCTGTTATAGGGGCTGTCGTAATCCCAAGAGAAGTTATAAAGCAACGAATAGAAGGTGTAGTTGTTGTTCCAGTACTGGCGGTATCCTATGCCAGCCATGACGGAGTTGTACCACGTAGGAGCGCTGGCTTCGATGTCCTTTCCACTGATCAGGAGGCACATCTCCTCGTCTTCGACCTGAAGGTAAATGCCGCTGAAGACCTCGAAGTTGAGATAGGCTGCGCCGCTGAAAATGTGGCTGAAATAGTTGCCATAATAATAATCACGGCTGAAAAACATATCATAGCCCAACCTGACGCCAGCCTCAAGGCTGCGTGTCAAGCGGTAGCCTGCCTGTGGCGCCACCCCTATGTTAAAGGTATTGCCGTAGAAGCCGAGGTTGAAGTCGCCACCCACCACGACCTTGCCTTTCATCGACTCGGGGCCACCGAAGGTCTGTGCGCTTGCATTGCCGGCGAAAGCCAAGCCGACGGCCATCAGGATCATCACAATTGTTTTCTTCATCTTATAATAATTTTGCTGCAAAGATAGTTATAATTAAGCCAAATAAGTTAAAAAACGCTAATTTTGTGCCAAATTTGGAGCGATGAAACGTTACTGCCTCTTCATATTGGTCCTTTTGACGGTGTTTTCGGCCTGCCGCAAGGAGAACGCCATCAGCACGGATCCCAGCCATAAGCTTGTGTTTTCGGCCGACACGGTGATGTTCGACACGGTGTTCACCACCTTGGGTTCGTCGACGCATCAGTTGAAGGTGTACAACCCCTATCAGGAGGACCTCAACATCAGCGAGATCCGTCTCATGGGGGGTGAGAATTCGCGTTTCAAGCTCAACTTCGACGGCGAAGCGGGCACGGTGTTTCAGGACAAAGTGATTCCCGCCAACGACAGCCTTTATACCTTTTTGAAGGTCACCATCGACCCTTCCGACCTAAACACCCCTTTCATTGTGGAGGACAGCCTTTTGTTCCTTACCAACGGCAACACTCAGATGATCAAGTTGGTGGCATGGGGACAGAACGCACGTTACATCGTGGCTGACCGGCACATCAACGGCTTTCCGGCCTTCAAGATCGTGGCCGACAGCTTGGAGACGGTCAACTGGACAAACGAACTGCCCTACGTCATCTACGGCTATGCCTTGATCGATTCCTACGGCACCTTGCGCATCAACGAAGGCACCCAGGTCTATGTGCACGATGGTGGTGGCATCTGGTCGTGGAGCGACGGACAGCTCATCATCGACGGCACTGCTGAGAACCCGGTGGTGATCCAGGGCGACCGTCTGGAGCCTTTCTTCCGGAACCAGCCCGGACAATGGGACCGTATCTGGCTGATGGACGCCCGTCAGGGAGCCGACCATCAGATCAGCCATGCCATCATCCGCAACGGTTTCATCGGCATCCAAGCCGAGTCGTTCGTCCATGCCACACAGTCGGCCTTGCGCATCAACAACACTGTGGTTGAGAACCATATGGGCATGGGCGTCTATGCGGTGCTTTACGCCATCGAGGCCAACAACATGGTCATCGACAACTGCGGACAGTATGCCTTTGCCGTGGTCGACGGAGGCGACTATCTGTTGCGTCACTGTACTTTGGGCAACTACTGGTGGCAGGGCACCCGCACCACGGCGTCGCTGTATCTCTCCAACTTTGTCGACCAGGACGGCGAGCATTACGAGTACCCGTTCCATTGGGAGATGTACAACAGCATCGTTTATGGGGCCCAGGAGGAGGAATTCGGCACCGCTTTGGCCGCTCAGGAGTACGACACCACCTATCTCTTCGACCATTGCCTGATCCGCACCACCAAGTTCGACAACGACGCTCCTGGCTTCAACGCTTGTTTGTTCAACCAGGATCCCATGTTTGTGGACTATCGCAGTTACGACCTGCATCTGAGCGACGTGCTCTCCCCCGCTGTCGGCACCGGCAGTCCGGTGATCGCCAACGAGGTTCCTTTCGATATCGAAGGAAAGGATCGGAGGAATACGCCGGATTTGGGGGCGTATCAGTTTTAATGTGACTTTTCTCTTGAAAGAAAAGTCACCAAAAGTTCAAGTCCAAAAACATCGGCCCACCGCACGTCCGTTCTAAAAGGCTGACCCTCAAGGCGGGGAGTGCCTTCGTTCCGAAGGCAAACGCTCCGCTGAAGCGTCGCGCCCCGCCCTAAGGCTCATACCTTTTAGCCCGTCCTTTGGGCAGGCGCTGCTCCGGTTTTTGGCCGTGGCCCTCGCGCCCAACCCGTGGCAGTGACGGCCTGCTTTTTGTGGCTTTCGCAATGATGCCTATCGTCAAGTCTGGCGTTCGTTTCCGCGTTGTAGCAATCGGTATATAATGTGATTGGAATTCCTTAATCAAAACGCTTTTCCACCCTGTCGGCAATCCCAGATGGATGCGATGTAAATGTTGTTGTTCTCGACAAAGTAGTAGACCTTGTATGTGAGGACAACCAAGTAACGGTATGGACGAATATGGGTAAAATCTTCGTCCGCCAGACCAAGAAACGGCATGGTTTCAAGAAGCCCGACACAACGGATTATCACATCAACTCTATTGGCGGCCACCTCCTCGCTGGCGAACTGCTTGTAGAATTGGTAAATGGAATCTAATTCGTCTGAAGCTCGTCTGAGCCAATGAATATCAAATCCCATAACGCTCGCAAATGGAAGAGTGACTAACGCAACGACCGTTCTGATAGTCTTCTTCAGCCTCTCGAAGCGAGGCTTCCATTTGCTCATGGGTATAGGAACAAGGGAATGCTATTTTTTGCTCTATCGTATCCATGTGTAATTGCTCGGTGAAACAAGCATTGTCATTTGCAAAGGTAACCATATTTTTCATATCTTATTAAATTAGATTTTGTAAAACATAGTTCACTTTGTATCTCGCTGCAAAATTACAACGGTTTTTGAAACCTCGCAAGGGGTAATGAAAGATTTATTTGACTGATTTTCAACAAATTGTTGAATATTTGGAACCACTACCCTCTTTCCCGCTCCAATGTGTCAAGTCTGGCGTTCGTTTCCGCGTTGTGTAGTTTTGGGAACAAAGACTAATCAGACTATTTCTTGCAAGGTGTCTATTGCATCATCAAGAGAGCCGCATGCTGTTTCAATCGCATCGATAGCTTCTTGCATTGCTTCGCCACGTTCGCTTTCTTGCAAGCCTTCAGGCATGTTGTCGAATTTGTCTTGCTCATCCTCTTGCATGGATTCGAGCTTTCTTCAAGTGTTGCGATGTATTTCGCAATCTCTTTTCTTCCTTGTGCGTTCATGGTGTATTTTGTTTTGAGTATTTTATGTATTATTAGTAGAATCTTTTTCTTCCGATGCTTTCTTCAATGCCGCCTCTCTTTCTGCTTTACGTTTCGCTCTTTTTAGGGCATTCTTTGATGGTTTTCCTTGCTTCTTAGCTTCGTTTTTTGCTTTTAACTGCTCGTTTTTTGCTTTTAATTCCTCGTTTTTTCTTGCAAGTACTTTTAAAGGATGGTCATCTGGCAGTATTGTAACGTTATGGCTGTTTATTAAATTGACCAATCTCTTTAACGTATGAGCACCTGTTTCAGATGCTAAAACATTGGTCAAATCTTCTATTGGTGCATCTTGGTTGATAAAACAAATTGCATCCACATATCCTAAAGGTTGATTCAAAACTATCAAGCCAAGAGAATAAAAGTTATTAAACCGTATTGCAACTTCATTACGCAATTCTACTTCGTCCACCTTCCCCTGACGTATTACATCCAACAAACAACGTTCATATATTGCGTTCCTGGTTTTCAAAGCCCCATTTTTCGTAAGCAAATCCTCTAATGGTAATTCTTCCATAGCTGCCAAGACATCTTTGCTATCAAACATATTAGGGAGCATTTCGTCGAGATCCCATACAATCTCATCCAAGATGCCACCCCGTTTGATTTGGCGCGTTGTCAAATGCATACGTACTAAAGAACGAATATCTTTTTCGCTTAAACCAAGTTCAAGCAACGATTTGCCTTTCCGTTTGTTTTCAACATACTCTTTGTACCTTTCAGGATACTGACGAAGGATGCGTAAAGCATTGTTTGTTTCCTTTTGTATGTTTTCATCATCCGAACCTTTTTCAATTAATGCGACTAGATAGTCAAAATAGCTTTTAATCAGTTTCATAGTTTCCTTTTTTAGACATTTTTCGACCTTTGAATGGATATTGTGACCAGTGCTTCCACGTCAACAATACCATTTATATCCATGGCACTTATCACATCATCACGTGTTAGGCTTTTAATTTGAAGACGAACATCTTTGGGGATTATGTCTTCATACATGCGTGCTTCAAACCTTTGTTTGAATAGTGTTGTACATTTCTTTTTAGCCAAATACAGAACATCGATTTTAAGGTCGATGTTTTGATTATCTTTTTTTATGCCGCCATTTGCAGCTATAGCTCTAAGTGTTTTCTTTTTCATGGTTCACTAGATTTGTTTTCCTCAGCCTCTTTCAATACAGCTTCTGTCTTTTCTTTTCCAGCTTCCCGTCTATCTTTGCTATGGGCTTTATAAGCCTCCCTTTTTGCTTCTTTTGCAGCTTTCTTAGCTGCTTCTTCGGCTTCAAATCTCTGAATTTCTTCAGCAGGCAATTTATCTATCCCTTTTTTTATAGCGAGACAAACCAGGCTACCAAAGTTTATTCTACCGTCGTCGTATATATCGGCAATTACCTCTGCATTTGTTTTGAGCTTAATAATATAACTCATCGCAGCAAAAGAAAAAGGTGGCTTATATATATAATCTGCCTTGCTATAATAGTTTTTACACCAGCCGATAATGCGTGTACGTAATTTATTCTCATCAACTCTTCCTTCGCTTGCCGCGAGTTTAATACACTTACGTAGAAGTGTTTTACGCTGTACGAGATTTCCACCTTTTGTTATCAAATCAGAAAGCTGCAATTTGTCAAAGGAAATCAGCACATCCTCCACAGTGATGCCATTGGGCAAATCGTGATGCAATCCATATCCGCATGATCCTTTAATAAGGTTTTGACGTGCTTTTTCGCGGATTTCTTGCTCACTTAATTCTGGATATTTTGGTGTTGGCTTTTTTGATTTTTTTTCCGTCTTCGGTTTTGGGGGGATAATAGTATATTGGGGAGTAATTCCTTCGTATTGAGCTTTAAACTCTTCAAAACGTTTAGGGTCTCTGATGTGAAAGTTGCCCAGGGCGTTTTTTGCTTCGTTTCGGACAACATGGTCTTCTGATTGTTTGTCCCTCATGGCAGAGAAGAAATCATAGTAGTTTTCAATAATTCGCATGACTCGTTCTTTTTTTTAATCCATAGCGTGCATGATTTCCAGCATGGTTTGATAGCTATCCACTTTGTGGTAGCGGACATGAGATGTGGATAGATTGTTGAACAGCTTTTCGGCGCAACCAATCTTTGCTTCTTCCACTTTCTTCAGTTGCATTGAGTCCATTGAGCCTTTGGTTTCGGCGATGAAGAAGATGTGCTTTACCGCGCCTTGGTTGAAGGCGATAGCCCAATCAGGAGCGTAGTTGCCCACGGGAGTAGGAATTTGGAAGGAACGAGGCAACTTGGCATAGACACAAACTTCTGAAGCTGCATCCAAATCTTCGGCGAAGGCGCGCTCTCCAGTGGAATCGGTGAAGACATAATCCATGATGTGTTTCTTCGAGGAATAGGACTTCGACACGTTTTGAGCGTGTTTCTCTTGGGTGAAGATTTCGCTATCGTAGGTCTGATCGATGCGGTCGTATTGGATATGCTCCACAATCATGGTGGCTTTCTCGTTCCTGATGATACGGCTTACGTTTTTGATGAACTCCTCAGGGTTGTTGCGGAACATGGCCAACTTGCTGGGGAGAATCTTTTTCAGGATGGTGGCCGTCGTGCGACGGGTGAGCGTTGTGCGCTTGGCCACTTCGCCCACAAGGTCATATTTCACCGATGAAGTGCTTACCGTTCCCAACTTCTGGGTGGTGGTTTTGGTGTCGCCAAAGGTATCTACTGACTCCTGGTCACCAATGGTCATCACATATTTCAATTCGGTGACCATCAGCTCTGCATTGATGGCGTTCACGGCTTTTTCTATCAGCTCGTTACTGTCGTAGTGGACGGTATAGACGTACTTGTGGTTAATCTCTTTCCACAAGGCTTGGAACTCTTTCTTATTGAAGTTCTCGTTGAGGCGGTTAGTAGCTTCAGCGGCGGCGTTGCCATTCTCAATCATATCCTCGATAGAAATGCTATCGTCGAAGAGGGCTTTGATGAGCGTGATGACCTGCTCTTCCTTGCCAGCCAGTTTCTTGCTCATTGGCTCCAGCGTTCCGTTCAGCAAGTCGTCCTTAAAGGTCTGTGTGATTTGGTAGTTCACATCGGAATATTCGTTTCCTGCCAGCCAGCCACATATAGCCATTGCATCCTGTGCATTCAAGGTGTATTTCTCGCCGTCCAAGGTGATAATCTTGCCTTGGAAATACTCTGGAGTGGCCTTGTTGGGACGTTCACGAAGGGCATCTTTGGTCTCGCGCTGTAAGTCGGCCACGAAAGTCTTGTAGCTTTCGTTGGCGATGACGGTGAGCTTGTTGATGTCGTGTACCATTTCATCACCCAGCTCTTCCAAGTCCATGCGGTTGCCTTGTTGGTCAACACAGATGCGGAGGCCACGTCCCACTTCCTGACGCTTGGCAATAGCTGAGGCAGCATGACGCAGGGTGCAAATCTGGAACACATTGGGATTGTCCCAGCCCTCACGAAGGGCAGAGTGTGAGAAGATGAAGCGGGTTGGCTCGTCGAAGCTCAGCAGTCGCTCTTTGTTCTTCAGGATGAGGTCGTAGGCTGAAATATCATCGGAAATGTCGGTGCCGCGACCTGTAGCACTGTTGACCGCGTGGCCTTTCTTGTCGATGGAGAAATAGCCGTTGTGGACTTGTGATGCATCGAATTGGAGAAGATACTTTTGGTAGTCATCTTCAAACAGGGACAGGTTGTCGTTCAAAATACGGGTGTATTCCTCTTCGAAGATTTTCCAGAATGGGCCATGAATCTCTTCGCCTTCGTCGTTGTAGCTCTTATAGTGGGCCACTTCGTCAACAAAGAACAGCGAGAGGGTTTTGATACCGCGCTTGAACAAATCGCGCTCCTTCTCGAAGTGTGAAGCGATGGTTTCGCGGATTTGAACGCGCTGCATGGCTTCCTCACTGCTGTCGCCATAGACTTCGCCCTTGGCAATCTTCACACCATTAAGGAAGGTAATGGTGTTGTGGAAAGCATCAATGTCGGAAATGGTGAAGTCTTTATATTCAAGGAGGCCTGAGGCGCTATAAAGGCTATCGCCATGCCCCAGTTTCTTCATGATTTTCTTCACACCGGAGTTGGTTTCCACTTCCATTTCAAGACGCACCATCGGGGGTTGGTTCTTGGAAAGGATGATGTCGTCGAGATAGAGGTAGGAGCTGGTGCCTTTGAGGTTCTTCACTTCAAAGCCTTTTACCTGAATCTTCTTCACCAGTTTCTGCTTGAAGGCATCCAGTGCATCGAGGGCATAGATGCAGTTATGTTGGGTTTTGTGGGTGGCCGAGTAATAGAGCACAAAGAGCGGGTTGAAGCGACGCAGGGCTTTTTGGGTGGCTTGACCTTCCATCTTTTGAGGCTCATCCATGATGATGATGGGACGGTTGGCGGCAATCACATCGATGGGCTTGCGACTGCCGAAGTCGTCGCGCTCAGAGTAGATAATCAAGCCTGCTTTGGTCTTCTTATCCTCGTTCAAATCCTTGGCGAAGGCCTGTGTGTTGATGATCATCACGTTGATGCCCGCATCGCTGGAATATGAATCAAGCTGCTGGAGGTTGGACGAGTTGTAGATGAAAAAACGAGCTTTCTTGCCATAGTGTTCCATGAAGTGGTCTTCGAGCATGGTGAAACTCTTATTGACACCCTCGCGGATGGCGATGGACGGCACCACGACGATGAACTTGTTCCAGCCGTAGCGTTTGTTCAGCTCAAACATGGTCTTGATATAGACATAGGTCTTACCCGTGCCTGTTTCCATTTCGATGTCTAAGCCTAAGCGACCCAAATCGTTGACGAGCTTGGGCGACTGCTTGATGTCCTGACCGTCTTGAATCTTACGGATGTTGTCAAGTAGCTGCTTGTCATCCAGCTCAATGTCGCTGTTGCGGTAGCCTGTGTACTCCTCCTCGAAGGTGATTTTTGCAGCGGCTTTCTTGCCCAGGTCACGCCTGAATTGGAAAGCATCACGCGAGGGCTGCCCTGCAAATACCGATACGGTGTTTTCCACCGCATCGGACTGGTATTGTTGTATTTTGAATTTAAATTTCATGGTTACAAGATTCTACGGATAGTATCTTTACTATATGCCTGCCAAATCTGCTCGAAGTTGTCCGCCACGTTGTCTGTGGCCAGACTGCTGTCGCGCATGACGAAGTAATAGGGCTGGCGTTTGGCCACTTCCTTGATGACGTCTTCGTTCACCTTTTCGTCGAAGCAGGCGATGAGGTAGCCCCCGTTGACGGAGAACACTTCCTTGCCGGCTATCTTCTCGGTTTCGATTTTGGCGGACAGCGGTAGGTTGCACTCCAGCATCACTTGGAAGAGCAAGTCCTCCGACGAGCGGTCGGGCTTGATGTTGTCCTCAAACAGGGTCTGCTCCGTTGAGTCCTCCGGACGGTAATAAACATCCTGCATATTGCTGGAGTCGAGTTTTAGTACACGGAAGCCTGTATCCAAATTTTGTGTGGTTAATGGCGATTCCTCCTTGATTTTCTTGCCCGCACGACGGATACGCTCCTTGCCTATTTCGCAGATGTTTTTGTAGCCAGCTTTGTAGGCTTCGCTTTCAATTTCAACAGCCTCTGGTAATTGTACCATAATATATTTACGTTTTCCTTCGTCTTTTAAATTAAGCAACATTGTAGCGTGGGCTGTGGTTGCTGATCCAGAAAAGAAGTCAAGAATGGTGTCATCATTGCTTGTGGTTCTTTTTAGAATATACGAAACCAATGGTAGTGGTTTTGGATATGAGAAGACCTTCCCATTAAACAATTCTCTTATGTCATTACTGCCCCTTGTCGTATAAAAACTACTATCTGTCCAAACAGATGAGATACTGCTTCCAGCTGTTTTATAATCGTGTACTTCTAGTGTTGGAATATCAGGGTCATTTGATATTCGGTATGTTTGAAGTTCACCATTTTGTATTTTATCGATAATACCTCCAGAAAGATATTGAATTGCAAACTGGTTTTTGCCTTTTTGGTCTTTTTGTGGGACAACTTTAATGAATCCTTTTTCCCAATCCCCTAATAATCGACTTGAAATAAGGCGCCATACACATTGGTCGCCTTTGGCTGTAATAGGCCAAATAGCATATGCACCATCAGGAGCTTCGTCAAAATCATAAACGAAATCTCCAACAGAACCAGAGTATGAACCATCATCAATGCGCTCCTGTATTGATTTCCCGCAGCCAATTATAGCACCTTTGCCATTTACAAAAATAGGATATGCTTGATTTGGTCGTTCAATTTGATTAAATGTTGCGAGATTCATTCCGTGATAAGGCGAACTATAAGATTTCATATCTTCTTCTGTTGGTATAGGTAACATGCCCACTGGAACTACGAACACAACATATTCATTTGAAATACTAAATGCTCCATTGGGTTTACCACCAGATGTTTGGACTGTAACAGCAAATACTTGGAACCCGTTGAACAGTTCTTGGCACATTTTCATAAGATTATATAATTCATTATAACCAATGCTAATAGCCATTATACCTTCTTTGGATAATAAATCCTTAGCGACACGAATACGCGGATAAATCATGTTGAGCCAATCCGTGTGGAAGCGACCATTGCTTTCGGTGTTGGCCACGAGGCGGTTGCCCTCCTCGTCCTCCTGCCCGCTGTTGTGGACATAGTCGCCCGCAGTCTGGGCAAAGTCGTCGTTATACACGAAGTCGTTGCCCGTGTTGTAGGGCGGGTCGATGTAGATCATCTTCACTTTGCCCAAGTAGTTCTCGCGCAGCAGTTTCAGCACTTCGAGGTTGTCGCCCTCAATATAGAGGTTTTGCGTGTTGTCGAAGTCTACGCTTTCCTCGCGGCAGGGGCGCAGCGTGTCGGTGGTGGGCGCGTTGGCCAGCCGGATGGCATTGCGCTTGTCGGGCCAAGTGAATTGATAGCGTTCTGTTGGGCCTTCTACAATGTCTTTAGAAAGCTCTTGGCGGAGCATATCGAAATCGATGGCCGCTTCGGGCTTCCCATGCTCATCGAGGCGTTCGGTGAGGCAGTTGGGGAAGAGTTCGGCAATCTTCTTTATGTTTTCGTCCACGATGTTGGTGGTTTGTAGGTTGAGTTTATCCATTTTCGTTGTTTTTATTTTCATTTTCAATAATATCTGAACTAGCTATATTTCCAAGCATTGCTATTATTGATTTGCCATTATCATTATTCCGCTTTAGTTCCTTTTTTATTTCTTGCAATGCTAAAGTATTATCATCATAGACAATGGCACTCGGTCCTAGAAAATCAGTTATTGAAAACTTTTCTTTGATACGATATTTTTTACAATACTTTCCTGTAATAACTATTTTTTCATCCTTATAACTATCCAACCATTTATTAATACTCTCTGATGAGAATGTTTGGTCACCAATTAAGTGTGATGATTGTTTTGATGTATAAGCAGGCGTTAAAAGGATGTATATACATCTTCCTGGAGCCATAACTAATTTCTTATTATTGATTTTTTCAAATACAGATTTGATGTATTCAGAGTAATGGTTTTCTATTAAGCTGCTTTTAATACGCACTTTCACATCATACGCTGTACTTTTCCCGACATTCATTATTTTAAGCATAAATTCATTCTGATATGAAATAATCTCAAATACCAGCCGAGCTCTGTTTTCATTTCTAAATTGCTTTTTATTCTGCAACACTGATATTAAAGCTATTAATGCCATAATAGCTGTAACTATTGCTGATATTGCATCCCAATCTAAATTCCAATTACAACAAGTCATAATCTACTATTTAAGAAGTTTATTTAATTCTTTCAGTTGTTCATACATTTCTAGCTTCTTACGAGGCTGTTTTTCCAATCGCGCTTTCTTTTCAAGCGTTTCAATCTGCTTGATGACTTTCTGTTTTTCACCGTCGATGGAAATTTGCTCCTCGATGGTCACGCCTTCCATCACCTCAAAATGGCCGATGGCCATTACTATGTTTTCCCAAACCTTATCCATGTCGAAGCCCATCAGGGGCAGTAAGGCATCGGCCAGCGGCTCCCAGTCGGTGGCAAAGAGCTTTTCGTGTACGACTGCCAAGCGAACTCTTTCCTGATAAGCCAAAGCAAAGACCATGTGCTGCTTTATTAGCTTGGAGAGCAGCATGATATTCTTTTCGTCATACTCCTCTTGCTTCAGCGACACGAGCAATACATAAAACTCCTTGACACGCTCACCTTCCTTTAAGCCGGGCACCGTGTTGGACGAAACCATGTTCACGATGTCGATACGGCTGATGTCAGCATCGAAGCGGTCGCGCTGTGCAGGCTTCAGCTCAAACTTTGAGAAGATGGCCTTCTTTGGAAGTTGCTTTGCAGTTTCGGTGGTCTTTGGCAGTCCAAGCATATCTAAGTTTAGTGTTTAGAGTTTAGAGTTATTTGATTACCAAGAAGTCGATTAGTTCAAAGTCATCAAGGCCTTTGATTTCCTTTGTGAACAGCTCGCCCTGAACGCCTTCAAGGAAGCTGTCGATGTCGCTGTTTTCCTTCACAGTGATGATACTGTTGATGGCATCGCCCAGCAGCTTGGAGTAGTGTGCCATCTTGAAGCCGTCGCGAGTTTCCTTGTTGAACTCACGACAGAGCGAGGTCTGCGGCATGTTCTTTCCCTTGCAGAGGCTGCGGAACTTGTCAAGCAGCTCCTTGGGCGAAAGGTGGTTGACCACCACTGAGCCGTCGTTGCGAAGGTAAACGATATAGAAGGGATGCAGACGGTTCTTTTTGTCGATGTTGACACCTTTGTTGCGGTTCTTCAGCACAAAGATGACACCTGGCTCGGTGAACTCGTTGTGGCCAACAACGGCGTGGAGGCCGAAGGGCGTATGCTCCACATCCTCGTGGGTCTTCATATATTCCAGCAGGTCAAGGCGGAACTCGTTGAGGCCAAGATCCATGATGGAAACGCCATTGTTCATCTCCTCGATGTCGACGACTTCTTCCTGAAGCTTCTTCAGTTGAGCCTTGCGGTATTCCAAATCACCTTTCTCTTCGGGAGAAATAGGATTGTCGTCGCCTGTGGAGGTGAGCACAGAGACCTTCATACGGGCTTCGACACGGCCTTTGAGATCGATGTATTCGTCAAGCGTCATGTCTGGCCAGTAGTTTACCAGCTGGATGACATCGTTTTTGGAGCCGATACGGTCGATACGACCGAAGCGTTGGATGATGCGCACGGGGTTCCAGTGGATGTCGTAGTTGATGAGGTAGTCGCAATCCTGCAAGTTCTGACCTTCCGAAATGCAGTCGGTGGCGATGAGGACTTCTATCTCCTCATGGATATTGGGATAGATGGACTCTTTTTCCTTGGATATGGGCGAAAAGAGGGTCAGCACTTTGTTGAAGTCGAGTTTTTCCTTCAACTTCAAAGTGCTACGCGCGTCCACGTCGCCTGTGACCAGGGCGGTGTCCATTCCATATTTCTGCTTGATAGGTTTGGCCAGGTTGTCGTAGAGATAAACGGCTGTATCGGAGAAGGCTGTAAAGATGAGCACCTTCTTGTTGTCGCCGTTGATGGGATGAGCGAACTTGTCGCGAAGGTCGGCAATGAGCTGCTGAAGCTTGCTGTCGTGCTCAGGGGTGATGTCGTCGAGCATCAAGCGGGTAAGCTCCAACTCTTCCTTATCGCTCTGGAGGTATTGCCGCCAGCTGATATAGTCGATGTCTTCCAAGGCAATCCTGTTTTTCTTGGTGCCCACAAAGGCATCGTTGTCGGAGTCTTCAATGTCGAAATCGTAATCATCAACCTCTTCCACATTGATATAAGCTTCATGGCGGTCAATCGTATCGATAGTGTTGGAAATGAGCTTCAGCAAACGAGTCAGTGTGAGCCGGAAAGAATTGACGGAGCTTTCGAGACGCTTCAGCATTAAGATGCACATGATGCGACGAATACCCATTTCACGGCCTACCAAGGAAAGTCCTGCGCCGTGTGTCTCAGGGTCGAGCGCATACTTTGCCATCTTGCTTGGCAGGATAAACTCCGAAGGCGTATAGATGGCAAGGTTGAGCTTCTGGAGTTGGTTGAAGATTTCATTGTAGTTGATGGCCGACGGAAGGTCAGTGAGTGACGGACGGCGCGAGATAGGCGGAAGTCTAAGCGGGAACTTGCCGACGGCTTCGGTGTTGTAATACGCCTCGATGTGCTTGCGGCTTCGGGCGATAGTGACCGAATCGAGCACCTCGAAGAAATCGAAACTGAGCATCCCAAGGAGCCTTTCAGTGTTGCGCTTTTCGTTGGGAAGTTTTGCCCAGATGTTGTAAGCCTTCTGCGCTTGGCGGAAGATGTCGTCAATTGAAGTGTTGGTGTTGAGCAGTGCGTCCATCCGCTTGGTATCGCCTTCATAGGCCAGTTGCAGCTGGTTTTTGAGGTCGTTGAAGCGGTTGTTGACAGGTGTGGCCGAGAGCATCAGCACCTTGGTTTTTACGCCGGCACGAATCACCTTGTTCATCAGGCGCAAGTAACGGTTCTCGCGAGGGTCATCGTCGTCATCGTCCCTTGTGATTTTGCCGCCGTTACGGAAGTTGTGCGACTCGTCAATCACAACCAGGTCGTAGTTGCCCCAGTTGATTTTCTCCAGCTCCAAGCCGTTGGAGCGGCCCCCAACACGCGAAAGTTCGGAATGGAACAACACGGTATAGGCAAGCCTATCGCCTGCGATGGGATTAGTGATGTAGTTGGTGCGATAGGTCATCCAGTTGTCGCAAAGTTTCTTGGGACAGAGCACCAGGACATTCTTGTTTCGCGTCTCGTAGTATTTGATGACGGCCAGTGCGGTGAAGGTCTTACCCAGACCTACACTGTCGGCAAGGATGCAGCCGTTGTATTTCTCCAGCTTGTTGATGATGGCCAAGGCTGCGTCTTTTTGGAAGTCGTAGAGTTTGTTCCAAATTTGGCTGTCCTTGAAGCCTGTGGCCTCGTTGGGAAGAACGTCTTCGGAAATATCTTCAAGAAATTCGTTGAAGATATTGTAGAGGGTGACGAAATAAATGAACTCTGGAGAGTTTTCGCGGTAGATGTTGGAGATATGATCGATGATGTCATCAGTGACATCGGCAAAGTCCTTTTCGTTGTTCCAAAGCTCGTTGAACACACGGAGATACTGGCGGGCGTTGGCACCATCCACCTTGTTGACGAAGTTCATCATGCTGTTGCCGCGCTCACAGCCCAAGTCGGTTGTGGTGAAGCCGTTTACTGGCGTATAGGTGCATACTTCATCGTTTGCAACGTTGATAAAGCCAGGAAGGGTGTTGTTAGTGGTATTCGACTTGAAGCGGACTTTTTGCTTTATCCAATTAGCGCATTCAATAGCGATGGCTTTTTGGGTGAGTTGGTTGCGAAGCTTCACTTCAAAGGGAGAGCCGTAAAGGGTGCGCTCACGGTCGATGCGAGGGATGTAGAACTCACGCCGTTGTTTGTCGATTCTTTCGGCGGTGAACGTGGGCGAAGTAAAGATAAACCTCAACTCCTTGATGTCTTTGAGTTGCTCCTTTAGCTCCTGAAAGGCATAGATGGAGAAACAGCAAGCAGCCATTGAAATCTTGCTTGCCGACTTAATCTCCACGGTTAAGTCATCGCGTAGCGTCTTGGTGACGTTATCAATCAGTTCCATTAATGTGTTCCTTTGTATCTCTCGTTCAAAACCGCCCACAAAAAAACGTGGGTCTTTACCTTTCATTGATCACCGAGGCTTTCGAGTGCCTAATGCCACAATTAATGAGTAAAGCCCACGTGGAACACACGTAGGCATTGGCTTACTCGCTTGTGGCATCTAGAAAATCTCGAAATTTCGGTGATGCAAGCTTTTAAGCTAACGCTATTCTGTTAATCGTTTATTCTATTATTTATCTCTTCATTGGCAATAAACTCAGTTCGATTTGAATTATTTTGGCTTCAAAAATACATAATCTCCATGTATTTTTCAACGATTTTTTCAAAAGTCTTGGTTTATTGCCGTCGCTTTTAGGCTTAAACCGTTTTGTCCAATTTTACTAAAATGTGAGATTTTGAAAATATTTTTCGGGAAATGCTTGCGAGGAATGGAAAAGATGTTTATTTTTGCAACATCATCTTTTTGATGTGCGCTTGCAGAAGACTGTTCCAGCACATTTCGGACGGTATGTTAGAACTGCAAGGCAAAGGCATCCGATGTGCAGGCACTGCCTTTTTTTATTTTATATTCCACCAATAGACAGATCGTTCGAGCTCATTTACGTGTAAATAGATCAATGGTTTTGCTTTTGTTTCTCCGTGTTCAACTTTACGCAAATACTCTTTCACTCCATTTGCTATATGGGTGTTGCCGTATTTGCTGTCAGCGGGAGCTATCGAAATAGCTACGTCTGATTGGATGGTCTTACTCATGTCGTTAAAGAATGCTTTTCTTGAGTGGGTAATAGCATCAACGACTTTTTGAATGTTGGGTTCTCCCCTAAGAGCGTATATTTCATGAGTAAACCCTTCCACTTTTCCATCAGGAGAGGGCAGCGTGAAAAGCTTTCCGTTAATACGAATCTTTCCCCTTCCCTCCCTGTCAAGCGTTAATGAAAAACCATTCTCTGCAATGATACGTCCTGCAGTTTTTTCGTGTTCAGGATGGTTGCCGATAAAAGAAAAATAAGCACCGTTAGGGTGACCACATTGTTCTACAATGTAGCCCTCTTCCTCGAGCTGGACAGCTTCGGTCATATTGCGTAGCCGTCTTCGTTGGGAAAATTGATTCGATGCTTTTATCTTGCGTCCATCCATTTTTCAAAAGAATTGAACGCAAAATTAAAGAATTATTCTATAATGGAAAGATAATTTCTATATATTAATTTATTATATTAATTCGGAAATATTAACAAACTGAAAATGAGAAGTTTTGAAATTATTTCAGAAAATGCTTGCAAGGTGTGAGAAAAGATGTTTATTTTTGCAATGTCAATCCAAAAGATTGGCTATCCGGGCAGAATCCCGAGAGGGCAAGACTTTATCGACACTACCCAAAAATAAAGAGAGCTGCTGTAAGGCAGCTCTCTTGGTTTAACGATCGCTCAGTTCGTTTATTTCTCCGGATGGTCCTGGTAATAATCCCTTAACAAATCGGGAAGCTTGCGCATGGCGGCTTGTTCGCGCCATTGCTTGCGGACGTCCTGGGCGGGCACGCCGAAGACAGCCTTGCCGGGCTCGATGTTCTTGTCGACCGCCGAAGTGGCCAACACCACAGCGCCCTCGCCGATGACGAGGTCCTTGTTGACACACACACGGCCCCAGAGGATGACATCGTCCTCGATGCGGGTGACGCCGGCAATGGCAGCATGGCTGCCGATGAGGCAGTTGCGCCCGATATAGCTGTCATGGCCCACCTGGCAGTGGTTGTCCATCTTGGTGCCGCGACGGATGGTGGTGTCGCTGGTGACACCCTTGTCAATGCTGCACAAAGCACCGATCTCCACGTCGTCCTCGATCACCACACGGCCAAACGACTCGAACTTCTTGTAGCCGTCGCCGCGACGCTGGAAATAATAGGCATCGGCTCCAATCACGCTGCCAGAGTGGATGATGACGTTGTCGCCAATGACGCTATAGTCGTAGATGGTGACATTGGGATGGATGACGCAGTTTTTGCCGATTTTGGCATGGTTCCCGACAAACGAGCCGGGCATCACCACGGTCCCCTCGCCGATCTCAGCCGTCGGGCTGATGGCTTGCGTGCAGGTCTCCTTGGGACGATAGTGCCGCATTGCCCGAAGGAAGGCATCAAAGGGATCGTCGTGAATGAGCAGGGCCTTGCCCTCGGGACACTCCACGTGCTTGTTAATCAAGACTACCGTGGCCGCCGAGTTCAAGGCCTTGCCGTAATATTTGGGGTGATCCACAAAGGTCACGTCGCCAGCTTCGACTTTATGGATTTCGTTGAAGCCGGTGATCGGAAACTTGGGATCCCCGATGTATTCAGCGCCGATCAAGTCGGCGATCTGTTTCAATGTGGTCTTCGGGATCTTCATCAGGCCTTCACACGTTCGCAATAGTCACCGGTACGGGTATCCACGCGGATCATGTCGTCGGTGTTGATGAACAGGGGGACGCGAACCATGGCGCCAGTCTCAACGGTGGCTTCCTTCAGCGCGTTGGTGGCAGTGTTGCCCTTCTCGCCAGGCTCGGTATAAGTGACCTTCAAGACGGTCTTGGGAGGCATCTCAGCGTACAGGATGGTCTCGGTGGAGGCATCCACAACAACGTCAACGACATCGTTTTCCTTCATGTATTTCACACCCGTGATGTTGTCACCGGCAATCGGGATCTGGTCGTAGGTCTCGGTATGCATGAACATGAAGTCCTCACCTTCTTTATAAAGATACTGGTAGGGACGATGCTCCACGCGGACATCCTCCAGCTTCACGCCGATGTCGAATCTCTTTTCAAGAACATTGCCGCTGAGGACATCCTTCAGCTTGATACGCATGATTGTGTTACCCTTACCAGGCTTAACATGTTGGAAGTCAATACAGAAATAAATCTTACCGTCCATGCGGATGGCACTTCCAATCTTAACATCTTGACTAAGCATAATAGATATTTTAGGTTTAAATAATTGAAAATTTATGATTTAAAAGGGCAAAAATAAAAAAAAACAATGATACATAGTTTATTTTTTTAAAAAAATGGTCAGGTTGGATTGCTTCGCTACGCTCGCAATGACGCAAGCGTCATTTGAAAACGATCTCCTTGAGCAGGTCGTATCCTACCAGATTGTTGAGGTTCTTCATCAGCAAAGACTTCGAATAGCCCAGTTCGGTACGCAGGCTGTCGGAGGTAAGCCTCACGAACAGCACCCCGTCTTTGATGAAAAGGTCCTTGCTGTATTGTGCGATGAAGGGACCCACCACCCCGCTCCATCCCTTGATGATCTTGACCTCGTCGAGATAGCCCGGGCCGCGGCGTTCGTCATAGAAAGCCTTGATCAACTCGCCTACTGTATTCTGGTTGGGATCACTCATGGTCAATGGGGTTTACGTGTCCTGATTCCACCTCGAAGATGCGGTGGCTGATGTTGGTATCGTCGAACAGGCGCTCGATGCGCTGCCGCTGGGTGTCGGTAATGAACACCTGTCCGAAATGGTCGTCGCCCACCAGGCGTACGAGCTTCATCACCCGCTGGTCGTCGAGCTTGTCGAAGATGTCGTCCAACAACAAAATGGGCTTGTAGCCGATCTTCTGGTAGTTGTACTCGAACTGGGCGAGACGGATGGAAACCACAAAGGATTTCTGTTGGCCCTGCGACCCAAACTTCTTCAAGGGATGCCCGTCAAGGAAGAACTCCAGATCGTCCTTGTGAATGCCTACATTGGTGTAACACGAATAGGAATCTTGCTGAAGACTCTCTTCAAGCAATTGTTGTAACGATTTGGAATCCAACTTTGAAGAATATGTTACTTGAACCTTTTCTTTAGCACCTGATACCACCTCGTAATAGTGTTGGAAGATGGGATGGAATTCCTCCAAAAACAGCTTCCGCTTCGCATGGATATCGTCGGCACAGGTACAGAGTTGTTCGTCCCAGAGTTGCAGCAGCGAGCGGTCGAAGTGCCGCGTGTCGGCAAACTGGCGAAGCTGCATGTTGCGTTGCAGCAGGGCACGGTTGTATTTGAGCAGTGCGCTGAGGTAGAGCGGGTCGAACTGGGAGATGACGCCATCGATGAACTTGCGTCGGAGGTCGCTGCCTTCGTTGATGAGGTCACGGTCGTATGGCGAGATCATCACCAGGGGGAACTTCCCGATATGGTCGCTGAGGCGGTCGTATTCCTTTTTGTTGAATTTGAACGACTTCTTGGCATCGCGTTTCTGCACACATGACACCAGATCGTTCTCCTTGTCGTCGAAGCCATAGGTGCCATGAATGCTGAAGAAGTCCTGGTTGTGCCGGATGTTGAGTTTGTCGGTAGCGCCGAAGAAACTCTTGCAGAACGAGAGGTAGTAGATGGAATCGAGGATGTTGGTCTTCCCTGCCCCGTTGAGGCCGACGAAACAGTTCACGTTCTCCGAAAACGTCAGTTCGGCGTTCTCGCAGTTCTTGAAGTTGGCCAGTCTCAATTCCTTCAGGTACATTTAGAACTTGTTGAGGTCCATGGTGATGGTGAGGTAGTTGGGCGACACGTTGATGTTGTCGCGCGAGCGGGCATAGCTGATCTCAAACATCTTGACCTTGACGGCCAGTCCGGCGGAGAAGCCCACGGTGGTGCGGGCCTGGGGGACGTTCATGGCGTAACGTTGACCGTAGTTGAAGGCGGAGCGCAACACGATGTTCTTGCCCAGGGCCAGTTCCCCACCCACCACAAGGTGGCAGGCCATATTACGCACGAAACGGGCCACGGAGCTTTCCATGGTGACGGTCCCGGTGACGGGGTCGGTATGTTGCTCGATATACACTGGGGTCATCATCAGTTTGTTCCAATGCTGGATGTCGTCGTACCAAAGCATCACGGTCACGGGTAGGTGTTCCAGCTTGCGCGAGGCGCCGAAGTCCAGCGAGAACGGAAGCGGATCGTGGTCCGAGTTGATGTTGTTGAAGAGTTGGGTGCCGATGTTACGAGCGTTGAGTGAGAGAATCCATCCGTTGTTGGTAAGGTACATGCCTGCTACGTCGACGCCCAGGGCTCCAGCGGAATACGACTCATATTGGATGCCGGCATACTTCAACGCCGCTCCGATCTTCCAGTTGGGGGTGAGGGTCCTTCCCCATCCGATATTCACCGAGAAGTCGGAACAGCTGAAATCGCCTGTCACGATACCACTCTCGGAGGCTTCGTCGAAGTGCCCGTAGTTGTGGTATTGCACCGTGGCGGCGAAGCTACCCACTTTTTCGAAGGTGCGTGCATATTGGAGTGTGGCGAAGTTGATGTCGGTGTAATAATCCACATAGGAAAGCCCCAGCTTGTTGTTCATCCCTTCGCCGATGGCGGCGGGGTTGAATGTCGACAGCTGGATGTCGTCGTCGCAGACAGGCAATGGCAGTCCGCCCAAGGCAGCCACCCTTGCCGAGTTGGTCGTCCTCAGAAACGAGTAGGTGCCATTGGCTTGCTGCGCCGAAACGCCTATCGCCATCAAGAAGAACAGTAGTATGATTATCAGTTTACGCATAACTCTTTTTTAATTACTCCTAACTCCTCACTCCTAACTCCTCACTCTCACGCCAGCCCTCTCCCCGTCTTCACAATCTTCCCTTCTGCCTTGAGTTGTTCCGACAGCTTGTCGAGGATGCCATTCACAAACCTGCGGCTGTCGGGGGTGCTGTAGTATTTTGATATTTCAATGTATTCGTTGATGGAGACTTTCACGGGGATGTCGTGGAACTGGGTGAACTCGGTGAGCGCCATGAAGATGATGATCTTGTCCATCAGGGCAATGCGGTCGTAATCCCAGTTGGCGATGTTTTTCTTTACCAGTTCGCGATACTCGTCGGCATTCTTCATGGTGAGTCGGAACAGGCGGATGATGAAATTCTTGTCGTCGTTAGTCTCGTCGTTCTCGGTCTTGTAGGGCGCCGGTATTTTGGTGTCGGGGCCAAAGCCCTCCTCCATCTCGTTGAAGAACTTCCAGAGAAGGAACAGGCAGATTTGGTAATCGCTGTTGAACACCAGGTTCTTGTCGGAATAGAAGTCGAACAGCAACTCGTCATCTTCCATATAGTTGTCGATGACAGAGAGAATCAGCTTTTTGTCAGAGGCGAAGTTGTCTTTCTCCCCTTTCATATATTCTTGGTATTCAGGATAATCACGAAGACGGTTGTAGAATCCGCGGATGAAGTCTTCGCGGTCGTTGTCCCAGTTGATCTTGTATTTTTCTTGAAGGGCCTGCAAGTCGCGGTTGTTTTCAAGGGCGTTGATGACGCGGTTGTTGACGAAGCGGCGGTTGGGGTTGAGGTCCTCTTCGGTGGGAAAATTCTTGTGCAGGTTCTCTTCTATCCTACGTTCGGCAAAGTTTTTCACCTCCACCCAAAACGTCAGCTGGCGGATGAAAAGTTCATAAAGGCTGTCGACGCTGTTGAGCAGGCGGCGTTCGGCGGCGAGCAAATCAGTCTCTTCGGCTTGGTGATAGGCGTAGATCTGCTGTAACACCTTGACTCTCAAAAACCTTCTGTTAAGCATAAAAAAGAAAAATTATTCATTGGTTTAAACTGCAAATTTATTAAAAAATTATTTACCTTTGCAATCAATCTTGAAAACTTCAATACTTAACATCTAAAAAACTATGATTAGCAAAAAATTAGCAAAAGCCATCAACGACCAGATCAACGCTGAGATGTGGTCGGCTTATCTCTATCTGAGCATGTCGCAAGACATTTACGCCAAGGGGTTCAAGGGCATCGCCCACTGGTACAAGGTGCAGTTCCTCGAGGAGCAGGCCCACGCCGCCATCATGATCAACTATCTGCATTCGCAGGACGAGAAGGTGATTTTGGCTCCCATCGCCAAGGTGCAGACCAGCTGGAAGACCGTGTTGTCCGCTTTTGAGGACACCCTCGCCCACGAAAAGAAAGTGACTGCCATGATCAACAACCTGTGCGACATCGCCGACGAGGACCACGACCGTGCCGCTGCCAATTTCCTGGCTTGGTTCATCGACGAGCAAGTCGAAGAAGAGGAGAACGCTCGCGACCTCATTGCCCAGTGCAAGATGATCGACGGACACATGGGCGGCATGATGATGCTCGACAAGGAACTCGGCGCCCGCCAGTACCACACACCATCACCCTTGAAGGATTAATTGAAAAAGCCCCGCGGCGGCGGGGCTTTTTTTTATCGTGTCAAGACCAGTTTCACCGTCTGGGAGCTGGTGTCCGTCTCGGCTTTGATGAAATATACGCCGCTACCCAAGTCGTTCAAATAACGCTCCAAGGTAGTGTGATTCAATCCATTGAAGTGATACGACTTCAGCTGGCGGCCCATGATGTCGTAGACGCTGAGTTCAGCCATGCTGACCTCGTTGAGGCGGATATGCACATCGCCGTCGGAGGGATTGGGAAACACCATGAGGATGTCGTTTTGCGGCGCCGAGGTGTCGTCGACGTGGAGCAGCTGAAGCACGTTGTATGCCTCGCTGAAGTCGGGAATACCGTATCCATAATGGTTGTCGGGACGGTCGGCATGGTCGCCGCATTGTCTCAACACATCGCTGATTTCCTGCACAGTGGCATTGGGGAAGGCTTGACGCAGGCATGCCACGGCGCCAGCCAACACGGGACAGGCAAACGAAGTGCCGTCGCCGTTGTAATAAGGCCACCAGTTGCCATATCCTGTGGCCACATAGGTCCCCTGGCCCATCGCCATCACATCGGGCTTGATGCGGCCGTCATAGGTGGGACCCACCGAACTGAAGTCGGCGCGGACACCATCGCTGTTGACCGCACCTACGGTGAGGATGTGTTCGGCGTCGGCCGGGATGCCCAAGGTGCAAACGCCGTCGTATTCGTTACCCGCTGCGTTGACGCAGATCAGGCCGCGGCTCGCGGCAATCTCGGCGCCGATGGTCATCGGGGCGGTGTGACCGTCGAAATGTTCGTACGTATGGTCCCATTGCGACATGTTGCTGTCGAAATCGATATAGCCCAACGAGGTGGAGCATACGTCGACGCCCAGGCTGTCGGCATATTCGGCGCCCGAGACCCAGTTATACTCTTCGAGGATGGTCTCGCTTTCGCCATCTTCGGTATGAATCAAATAATAGGAGGCCTTGGGAGCCGTTCCCACCATGTTGTTCGGGTCGTAGGCACCCATCGTGCTAAGGCATGAGGTGCCGTGGGTACTCTGTGAGTACACCGTCTCCGAACCGTACACAAAGTCGCGCGTCCCGAGCAGACGGCCTTCTTGACGCATGTTGTCAAAACAGCCTGCGTTGGGAGTGCCTTCGAAACCGCCATCCAACACGGCGATGATCACGCCTGTGCCATCGTATCCCATGTCGTGCAGCTGGTTCACTTTCAGCTGAAACACCTGGTTATGGGCCCCGCCGTAAAAGTCCTTAGGATTCCTCGGCATCCCCTGGTCTTTCATCTCGAACGAGAGGTTCTCTTCCTTGTCGAGTTGGGCCTTGGGAAAGTTCTCACAGTTTCTCACAACTTCAACAAAATCAAGAGCATTAATCTCTTCAATTACACTAGGACTTGAAGTATATACCGACACACCGTTCAACCATTTCGAGGGGTTGAGCAAGGTGGCGCCGCAGTTGGCCACTGCCTGCAGGTATTGTGGATTGACGGGGAGGTCGTACTCGTCGATCTCGATGCCGAGACGGGCACGGCGGTCCAAGGCACGCTGGCTGAGGTAGACCTCGGGAGCGTCGATGGAATAGGGCGAATCGTTTTTGTCGGTAAACTGCACCCAGTATATGTTCGTGGCAATCTGCGCCTTGGCACACAACGCGGTGGCCAGGACAATGAACAACAAGGAAATTTTCTTCATGGTGGTTATGTTTTTCAGTTTAAAGGGGCAAAGATAGAGATTTTTTTGTACTTTTACCAAAATTTTTAACAATGCGGATCGATATCATCGCCATTTTTCCCGAGATGTTCCAAGGACCCTTCACGGAATCCATCATCAAACGGGCTGTCAACAAGAACATTGTGGAGATTGAGTTGCACAACTTGAGGGATTACAGCACCGACAAGCACAAAAAAGTCGACGACTACCCCTTCTCGGCCGGTGCTGGCATGGTGATGATGATTGAGCCGGTCGACAACTGCATCAGTCACCTGAAAAGCCAGCGCGACTACGATGAGGTCATCTACATGAGTCCTGACGGCGAGCTGCTCGACCAGCCGCTGTGCAACCAGCTCTCGCTGAAGGAAAACATCATCATCCTCTGCGGTCATTACAAAGGCATCGACGAGCGCATCCGCGAGCATCTCATCACCAAGGAGATCTCCATCGGCAACTATGTCCTTTCGGGCGGTGAACTGGGAGCCGCCGTGCTGGTCGACAGCCTGGTTCGTTTGCTTCCGGGAGCCTTGGGCGATGAGACCTCAGCCCTCTCCGACTCGTTTCAAGACGGACTGGTCTCCCCTCCCGTCTACACCCGCCCCCGAAGCTATAAGGGTTGGGACGTCCCTGAGATTCTGCTCTCGGGCAACGACCTGAAGATTAATGAGTGGAAACTCGAACAAGCCTGGCAACGGACCAAGGAACGTCGCCCTGAAATGTACGAAATTTTGAAAAAAAGCGAATAATTTGTGTCCATCATTCAATTTTTTTGTATATTTGCACCCGTTTTTGACGAAAAATATATAAAAAAATATTATATAAAATGAAGAACGCATTAATTCAATTCGTTGAGGATCAAGTCGTTGTAAAAGACTTTCCCAAGTTTAGAGCTGGTGACACAGTCACCGTCACGTACAAGATTGTTGAGGGCAACAAGGAGCGTCTCCAGAAGTTCCAGGGTGTTGTCCTGAAACGTAGCGGCTGCGGAAGAACCGCCACCTTCACCGTGAGAAAGATTTCGAACAATATCGGTGTTGAACGTTGCTTCCCCATCGCCTCTCCCATGATCGAAAGCATTGAGCTGAATAAGGAAGGCGCCGTCCGCAAATCACGCATCTACTACCTCAGAGGTCTGCGTGGTAAGAAAGCTCGTATCAAGGAAGCCAAGCGCAAGGACTAATTCTTCCGACGATCGAAAACAGAAATCCCGGCCTAACGGTCGGGATTTTTTTTGTTGTTATTCGAAGTATAACTTAGCGAGGTACCCCAACGGCACTAAGAAACAAGTTTCCAAGGCGCCTTTTGGGGTACCTCGCTAAGTTTTACCCAGATGGGTCATTCCTTCTTTCTCTTAAATACTTTCTTACGCAGCATAAAGAGCGTCAAAAGTGCCCAGAATACCACCAAGATTCCCAAAGTAATCCAAGTTGATTGGAGACTTTGTGGTGCAATGCCTACCAACAGAAGCACTGGGAAGCCCAACACTATAGCGGCCAAGGCTTGCAGAACCAAGTTGTTAGCGGCAGGTGTTTCGAATTTCGGGTCGATCTCACGCAGCAGAATCATGCCGTTCGAGGCGGTGCCCGTCAACATGCCGAACATCGAGAAGAAGCCCTCGTATTTGTAATCGGGGTACAGGTGCTTGCTGATCCACAGCACATAGATGAAAGTGGCAACGGCGCCCAAGGTGCAGATAATGGCAAAGGGAACGATGAACTTGCCAAACTCCTCGAAGCTGATGGCAGCGGTACCGGCCACAATCATGATGTCGAAGCAGAAACCTCCGATACGGTTCAACATATAATTATTTATATATTCGCGACGCACAATCTTGGCTTTCTTGAAACGGTTCAGGATGTTCTTAAACAGGACACCGAACAGCGTACCCAGCAGGAAGTTGAATCCCCACAACAGCGGCTTCAAAGTGTTGGTGCCGAAATTGCCCAAATCCATGCCTTGGACCCAATTGGTGAACAGATACACCAGGAAATACACGAACAACACCATGCAAATCTGCACTGAGAGCTTGTCAATCGACTCGGCATCCGGGATCTCCCCCTTACCTTCATAGTCTTCCAACTTGTTGACCTGTGCCGCCTCGATCTTTTGTGCCGAGATCTTTCCTTTGCGTCTCAGAATATTCATATAGACGACGCCAATCAAGCTACCTACAATGAAACCCATAGCGGCGATGGAAAGTCCGAAGTCAGCTCCAGCAAAGTCCATACCTTGCTCCGCAGCCCATCCTGTGTATATCTTACCGATGTTCAGCGCCTGTCCAGGGCCCTGTCCGTAGCCCATAGGCAGCAGCAATCCTGCAGCATAGAATATCTTCTTTCCAAAAAGGAAGAACGGAATGGAAACCAGCAGACCCACGATACCTTGGATGACGTAGGACGAGGCTGTCAACGCACCCGTTTCAATGACCTTCATCGGGGTGGATTTCGACTCTATTTTATTGTTTTTCAGGGCTAAAGCCACAAAACCCAAACCCAAGGCATGATAAGTCACAATCTCCATCATGGACTTGTTGATGATTTCGCGGCAGCATGGGATAGCCTTGAAAATCAACAAAAGCAGTCCGCCAAGCAGTGCCGACGGCAACAGACTTTTCTTCAAGACTGGGATTTGTGTTCTCAACAGATTGCCCACCAACAAGGCAACGGCCAAAATACAGAATTGAATCAACCATTGCCAAGCCTCCGGCCTGTCAAAGGTCATTACAGAAACGTCAAGTAGGGTCATATTTTGAGGATTTAAAACTTAATACTAAAATGAAGAGGCAAACTTAAGGAGTTTTAAAGAATTATCAAAATTAAATGTATTATTTTTGCGCCATGAAAATCGCATGGCAACTCTTCATCACCTTTTTTAAAATAGGGGCCTTCACCTTGGGCGGAGGCTATGCCATGCTGTCGATGGTGGAGAAGGCAGTGGTCGACCAAAAGAAATGGATTGCATCTGACGAGTTTTGGGACTTGATTGCCATCGTGCAGTCACTCCCTGGGGTATTTGCCGTGAATACCGCCTTATACGTAGGCCATAGGATTGCCGGGAAAAGAGGCGCGTTGGCAGCCATGTTGGGTGCTATCATCCCCTCCATCGTCATCATCCTGCTGCTAGCCACCATCTTCCGTGAATATCGCGACCTGCCCGTGGTGGAACGCATCTTCAAAGGCATCCGTCCCTGTGTGGTGGCCTTGATCTTGGCTCCATCGTTGAGGATGATCAAATCAGCCAAGCTCAACTGGAAGACAGTCATCATTCCCATTGTTACGGTGGCCTTGATTTGGTGGCTCAAGGTCTCCCCCGCCCTAGTCATCCTGGCAGCCATAACAGGAAGCCTCATCTACGCCCTTATCATTAATAGGAAAGCCAAAAAGAAGGAGGTCGAACCATGATTTACCTTCAGCTGCTTTGGGCATTCGTCAAGATCGGCGTGCTGGGTTTCGGTGGCGGTTATGCCATGCTCTCGCTCATCCAGCACGAGGTGGTCGACCATTATGCTTGGATGACGACTACTGAGTTCGCCGATATGGTGGCCATCTCACAAATGACCCCAGGTCCCATCTCCATCAACATGGCAACATACGTGGGATACACAACTGGAGGCTTTGCTGGATCCCTCCTCGCCTCTTTCGCCCTCTGCCTGCCGTCACTCATCATGGTTTATTTCATCATGAAACTCATTAGCAGCAAGAAAAGCGGGGCGCTGATGAGCAACCTGCTGAAAGGACTCAAGCCTGCCATAGCCGGTCTGATCTTCGCCGCCGGTCTAACCATGATGAACACTCAGAACTTTGTGCAGATAGGCAAAGGCGAGAACAACATCAGCATTGTGATTTGTGTCCTCGCCTTTGTAGCCTCGTATTTCTTCAAGGCCAACCCGATACTTTTGATTCTGCTATCGGGCGCAGTAGGTTTCTTCGTCTATTAATTATCGGCAAACATCTTATCAATCACATCCTTATACTTGGCTGTGATAGCGCGACGTTTCACCTTCAGTGTAGGCGTAATCAAGCCGTTGCCCACGCTCCATTCATCAGCGATGAGCACGTGTTTTTTAATCTTCTCGGTCTCGCCCAAGCCTTTGTTCAGTTCCTGTACTTCCTTGAAATACAGCTTCTGAATCTCAGGCAAGTTGATCACCTGTTCAGGAGTGGTGAAGCGAATCTTCTCCTTGGCGCAC
>CAJOIS010000006.1:90254-94350 GCA_905234645.1 uncultured Bacteroidales bacterium
CAGCGAATTTCTGGTTCTCACCCACCACCACGATTTGCTCAATCAGCTTGGAGCCACAGAACTTGGTCTCGATGACGTCAGGGTTGATATACTTGCCGCCCGAGGTCTTGAACAGACTCTTGATGCGTCCAGTGATCATGAGCAGCCCGTTTTCGTTGAACTTACCCATGTCGCCAGTATGGAACCAACCGTCGCTGTCGATGACCTCGGCTGTGAGCTCAGGATGTTTGTAATAGCCCAACATGACGTTATGGCCACGGCATACAATTTCACCTTCTTCAGTAATCTTCACGTCGACACCTCTCAGAGCCGGTCCTACGCAACCTACTTCGCGTTGGTGAGGCCCCTTGTTGCTGACGGCAATCACCGGCGAGGTCTCAGTCAAGCCATAACCTTCATACACGGGCATCTGGATGGCCGAGAAGAACGAAGCAATCTTATGGTTCAAGGCAGCTGCACCTGACACCACGCGTTCGAAACGGTCGGCGCCAATCTTGGCACGAATCTTCGAATACACCAACCTGTCGGCAATGCGGAGCTTCAGGTTGTAGAGCCAATCGCGTTTGTCATCGTCAATCTTATAGCGCTCAGCAAGATGCACTGCCCAGAAGAAGATGGTCTTTGAAGCACCCGACATCTTCTTGCCCGAGGCAATGATACCTTCGTAGAAGCGTTCCAGCACACGGGGCACACAGCACATCATCGAAGGACGTAGTTCCTTGATATTGTCGGCAAGGGTGGCCAGGCTCTCTGCGTAATAAATAGCCATGCCGAGGTATTGGTAGGTATAGATTAGCAGACGCTCGTAAGCATGGCACTCAGGCAGGAACGAGAAGGCAACGGATCCCGGCTTGCACGGGATGATATCATAAACACCCAACACCTGGTTGATGATGTTGGAGTGTGAAAGCATCACGCCCTTGGGAGTTCCTGTGGTTCCTGAAGTGTATATCAAAGTCATGCAGTCGCTGCTTTTCACCGCAGCCTTGCGTGCTTCAAGTTCTTCCTTATGAGGATGCAAGGTGCCGAGGGCGATGATTTGGTCAAAATAGGGATATTTCTCACGGTCGACCATGGTATACACATACTTGATCGAAGGGATGTCAGACAAGACATTGGTCACCTTGTTCATCACGGCCACGCCGTCGAGGAAAACAAGCTTTGCATCGCAGTCCTTCAGGATATAATGATAGTCCTCCTGGCTGATGGTAGGATAAATCGGCACGTTGATGGCTCCGATTTGCATGACGGCCATGTCGATGATATTCCACTCGGGACGATTGCTTACGATGAAAGCAACCTTGTCGCCCGGCTCGATACCCAACTCTATCAAAGCATAACTCAACTTATTGGTCAGCTCGATATACTCCTTCATGCTGTATCTACGCCATTCCCCATCCTTTTTGCCCGCTAAAGCCACAGACTGGTCAGGATACTTCTCCAAATAATTCGGCAGAAGGTCGAATATTCGTTTGATTTCCATGATTTTAAATGCTCGTTCTCAATCGAAATAATCTGCAAATATATAAACTATTCGATTACAAGCCAAAAAAAGGTTAATATTTAAATGCACATGAACACCAAGGCAGCAATCACCATCAGCAACGGGATGATTTTGCTACGAATGTTTTTCTCTTTAAAGAAGATGGCTCCGTAAGCAAACGACACCAACAGGCGGACACCATATAATATTAATGGTATCAACACGATGACGGCAGCTTCCTGTTTGAGACCCAAGAGATAAATCACATCGGCAATGGAGACGAAAATGGCCATGAAGACGATGCCACCACGCCATTCGAAAGGCTGCTGACTGCGCTTAGGCCTCCAAATCACGAAAAACATGACGGCCATCATCAGGAAGTCGTAAATGGTGTACCAGGCTTGAATGGTTGAAGGTGATATGGACTCGCCACTGAGCAGGAACTTGTCATAAACCCCGCTCAAAGCCACCAAAATAGCCGAAGCCAGCAACATGTAAACCCATTTGTTGGACTTGAAATGGATGCCTTCCAACTTGCCGCTCCGATTCATGAGATAAAACGAAACCAAAGCGAGCACCACTCCTACCCATTGGGTCCAGGTGAGATTTTCCTGGAAGATGGCAAACAGCAGTAACAGTGAGATGGCTGGACGAAGCTGGTTGACAGGGCCCACCACGGTAATGGGCAAGTTTTTCATGGCCGAATAGCTGAACATCCACGACACCAGAATCAGCGCAGTCTTGCCAAAAACAAGCAAATGCTGACGAACTGTCAGTGGTTCAACATACAACTGTTTCCAAAAATCACCCACGAACCACTCGGGTTGAAGATGTGAGATGATGATGAGAGGCAGAAACAAAAGGCCGCTGATTAATGTGCTGTAGAACAACACTGGAATGATTGCATTCCCTACTACAGTCCTTTTCTTGAAGATATCATAAAAGCCCAAAAGGAAGGCTGATATCAATGAGAGGAAAACCCACTGCATGTCGTTTTCAATGTTTTGAGGCCGCAAAAATAGTCAATTTCTCCTTACAAATTACAAACTGACAAATTGTCATATTATATTGTATTGGTTAAGGTTTTGTTGGTGTCGAATCAGCAAATCAAAAAATCAACAAATCAACATGGAACAAAAGTATGAATCGTTAAACCGTTACGCCAAAAATCTGAATGAGTTGGCGAAAGCGGGCAAATTGGATCCCGTGATTGGACGTGACGAGGAGATAAGGCGTGTGTTGCAGATCCTGTCGCGCCGTACGAAAAACAACCCTATCTTGATTGGTGAACCCGGCGTGGGCAAGACCGCCATCGTAGAGGGACTGGCACAGCGTGTCGTCAACGGCGACGTGCCTGAAAACCTGAAAAGCAAGAAAGTGTTCTCGCTCGACATGGGTGCCTTGATTGCAGGTGCAAAATACCAGGGCGAGTTTGAGGAACGTCTGAAGAGTGTCATCAAGGAGGTGGTGGAAAGTGCCGGCGAAGTGGTGCTGTTCATCGATGAGATACACACCCTGGTGGGTGCGGGTGCCACAGGCGGCGCCATGGATGCCGCCAACATCCTGAAGCCAGCTCTGTCGCGAGGCGAGCTGCAATGCATCGGCGCCACCACACTGAAGGAATACCAGCAGTATTTCGAGAAAGACAAGGCGCTGGAACGTCGTTTCCAGATCGTCATGGTCGACGAGCCTGACGAAGCCTCGGCCATTTCCATCCTTCGTGGCCTGAAGGAACGTTACGAGAACCACCATCACATCCGTATCCTCGACGAGGCTATCGTCGCGGCCGTGCAGCTCTCGGTACGTTACATCAGCGACCGTTTCCTGCCCGACAAGGCCATCGACTTGATCGACGAAGCCGCTGCCCGTCTGCGTCTGCAAATCGACTCGGTGCCCGAGGATCTCGAGAAAGTGGAACGCTCTATCCGTCAGCTGGAAATCGAGCGTGAAGCTCTGAAACGCGAGAATGACACCAAGAAGGTGGCAGAATTAACTCATGAACTCGACAAGCTTAATGCCCAGAAGGCTGACATCAAGGCTAAATGGGAAAAGGAGCGCCATTTTGTGGAGATCATCCAAAAGGAGAAAAACAACATCGAACAATACAAGCACCAAGCGGCCGTGGCGGAACGCGACGGCGACTATGGGCGTGTGGCTGAGCTGCGTTACGGCAAGATCCGCGACGCCGAGAACGCCATCGAAAAAGCCAAGGCCGACCTCAACCGAGTGCAGGGCGACCACCCGCTGATCGACGAAGAGGTCTCCTATCAGGACGTCGCTGAAATCGTGTCGCGTTGGACAGGCATCCCAGTGAAGAAGATGATGCAAAGCGAACGCGAGAAACTGCTGCACCTCGAAAACGAACTGCATAAACGTGTCGTGGGCCAAGACGAGGCCATCCGTGCCGTCAGCGACGCCATCAGGCGTAGCCGAGCCGGCTTGCAGGATGCAAAACGCCCGATAGGCTCCTTCATCTTCATGGGTACTACCGGTGTGGGTAAGACGGAGCTGGCCAAGGCCTTGGCGGAGTTCCTGTTCGACAATGAGAACAACATGGTGCGTATCGACATGTCGGAGTACCAGGAGCGTCACACCGTCTCACGACTCATCGGC
>CAJOIS010000006.1:94446-99008 GCA_905234645.1 uncultured Bacteroidales bacterium
GACGGCCGTCTGACCGATAATAAGGGCCGTACCGTCGACTTCAAGAACACCATCGTCATCATGACTTCCAACGTGGGTGCCGGATTGAAGGACCCCGATGCAGTGATGAACGAGTTGCGTAAGGTGATGCGGCCTGAGTTCCTGAATCGTATCGACGACATCATCATCTTCGACGACCTTACCGAGAGCCAGATTGCCGAAGTCGTCAGGATGCAGTTCAACCGAGTGAAGAAGATGTTGGCTGAAAACGGCATCACCATCGACATCACCGATGAGGCCGTTGACCTCATTGCCCGCCAGAGCTACGATCCTCAGTACGGTGCCCGTCCAGTGAAACGTATGATGCAGCGCGAGTTGCTCAACGAGCTCTCAAAGATGATCATCGCCGACCAGGTGGATCGGGCAAAACCGATAACCGTGACAGTCAAAGAAGGAAAACTGTTTTTTGAGAACTAATTCCGAATCCTTAATTCCGAATTATCCGCGGATTCCTTTAGTGGTAATCCAAGTTGATCTGAAGAACACCAGCAACACGGTAACAATCTCCAAACGACCTAGCAGCATGTCGGCCGAGAGTATCCATTTGGCCGACACTGACAGGTCGGCCAGACATGCGCTCGGACCCGTGGCGCCCGAGCCAAGGCCAAGATTGCTGAAGCAGGTCAAGAAGGCGATGCTTGCATCCTCGAGTCCCATACCTGAACAGGACAGCACCACCACATTGAGCACAAACAAAATCATGAACCACGACAGGAAGTTGCACACCCGCCGTACCGTCACTTCATCGACGCTCTGACCTGAGATCTTCACTGAAAACATTCCCGTAGGATGGATAAGCTCGTTCAAGGCGTTCTTGATGACCTTGAAAATCACAATGACGCGTACCATCTTGATGCCTCCACTGGCCGAACCAGCGCATCCTCCTACGATCTGCATCAGCAACGTAGGAATGACAAACAGCATCCCCCACAGATCATAGTTGGAGTTTTGCGCCATGTAACCAGTATTCGACAACATCGAAGCCACGTGGAACAACGAGGTCTCTACGACCTCCTTCCCCCCCTTGGGGTAACTGGCCAACTGCTCTTCGGTAACCCCGTTTATGTGCGGTGCCAATACAAAAAGGCCGATGAACACTAGCGTCATTAAAAATATCGAAACCAAATAAACATGGACTTCTTCATTCTTTCGGAGCAGGTCCCAACGCCCTGAAATGAAGAAGTAAAACATCGAAAAGTTGATGGCTGAAAGTATCATGAAGGCAATGGCCACATATTCGATGTAATCGGAATGAAAATAAGCAATGCTTTCTTGATGGGTGCTGTATCCTCCAGTGGAAATGGTGGTGAAAGCGTGACATACCGCATCGAAGAGCGACATGGGCCCCATCCAGTACATGAAGGCGCACAGCACCGTCATGAAGATATAGATAAACCAGAGGATTCGCGCAGTGACATTCATCGAAGGTGAGAGCTTCTCAACGCTCATCCCAGGTGCTTCGGCAGCGAATAGCGACGACTTCCTGGAACCTTTGGCCACGGTAGGAACGAAAGCCAAAGTAAACACCACGATACCCAAACCACCCATCCATTGCATGATGGCACGCCAAAACAAGATGCCATGGGTCTGCTGGTCCACATTCGTCAATATGGTGGATCCCGTGGTGGTAAATCCCGAGATGGTCTCGAAGAAAGCGTCGGTGACGTTGCCGATAGAGCCACTGAGCAAAAACGGAAGCATTCCAAACAGGGAAAAGAAAACCCATGAAAGCGAAACGATCAGGAAATGGTCGTCGTTGTCGATAAGGGTTTTCCTCCGGCCTCCCAACACATAGAGCACCGACCCTACTCCACCTGTGATTGCCGCTGTGATCAGAAATGCCTGGTAGTCGTTCTCGCCACATCTGACATGAAAAAACCATGACACTGCCGCAGTCAGCAACAGTGCCATGGTCTCGATGAACAAAAGAACTCCGAAAAGTCTGATCTTCATAGCGTCGTCTTACCAAGGTTGAGCCCAACCCTCGCCATAGTCGTAACCATCATCAGGGTCATCGTCGTCGTCCTCGTGATACGAGTCGTCGGCTTGTGGTTTGACCCATTGACGGAACTTGTCAGAGGCGATGGCGGTAATCTCGCCGTCTTTTTCGGGCGATACCGCAATGTCGATATCGTCGCGCGACAGCTCTTTCAGCCACACGGCAAGCTCTGAGAAGCCCATCTCGGTCACCTCATAGCCCTCCCAGTCGCCGACAGCAGCCTTATGGGCCAGGTCTTCCGACTCCCATACGGGAATGTAGGAATTGCCGTCACCGTCCTCAAGCATGGCAAACATGCCGTCCATGGCTCCGAGAAGCCACACTTTGTGGGTCTCAGCTAGGGTTTCGAGAAAAGGTTCCAATGCTTTCATGGCTTATTTCCTTCCGTTCTTTGCTTGTTGTTGTTGCATCTTTTGAGCAGCCTCGAGTCGTTGCATGAAACGCGACTTCTTCTGTGGTTTCCGCTTATTCTCCTCGATGGTTGCACGCACCTTGTCCTCGTTGATCATCTTGCGGAAGACGAACATCTGGATGAAGGTGATAATGTTGGCAAGCATGTAATAATAGCTCAAACCAGCCGAATAGCTGTTGAAGATACCGAGGAACATGATGGGCATGATGTACATCATGATCTTCATGCCTTTCATCTGGGGATTGGCCGTGGTGTCCATCTGCTTGTTGTTCACATAGGTATAGATGAACGTAGTAATGGTCATCAACAAGCAGAACAAGCTCACGTGATCGCCATAGAAAGGAATGGTAAACGGCAGGTCAAGGATGCTGTCGTAGGTAGAGAGGTCATCGGCCCAAAGGAAGGACTGTTGACGCAATTCGATCGACGACGGGAAGAAGCGGAACACGGCGATGAGGATGGGGAATTGGAGCAACATGGGGATACATCCCGAGGTGGGACTGGCACCTGCTTGTCGCTGCAAATCCATGACCGCCTGTTGTTTCTTCATGGCATCCTCCTCTTTGGGATACTTGGCGTTGATGGCTTCCATCTCAGGTTTCAAAACACGCGTGATGGCGGTTGACTTGTACGATTTGAAAGCAATCGGGAACAGCAGTATCTTGATGAGGATGGTGAGGATGAGAATGACGATGCCATAGTTCCAGCCGTATGAGCCCAGCCAGTTGAACACGTAGATGACTCCGTAGTTGATCCAACGGATCAGGAAGAAGTTACCCACGTCGATTTGGCGTTGAAGCTTCAACCCATAGCTTTTCAGCGTCTGGAAGTGGTTGGGACCAAAATAAAACGACATTGGGAACTCGTTCACTTCGGCACGGAAGTCATAGGGAATCTCAAGGCTGGCCGACATGGTCTTAAAGTAACGGCTCGACTTTGGCCCATCGGTATTGGCGCCGATTCTGGCGCTGCCGAAACCGTTGCGAGCCACCAGCACATTGCAGAAGAAACGTTCCTTGAACGACACCCAGTTGACACTGTAGTTGATATTCTCTTCTTTGCGCTTGCGGTCGTCGAGACGATCCACCTCGTTCTCTGTCATCGGCTTGTAATACACCGTAGTGTTGATGAACCTGTCGTTATCCTTCTCATGCTTGAGGATATCGATCTTCCAGTCGAGGTTCATGTAGTTGATGTTGCTGGCGATGACGTCTTTCAGTCCCACAGTCCGGAGATCGAATCCGAGCATGTAGTTGTCGTCGCGCAACGTATAGACGTATTCGAGATACTTGTTTTCATCGCGCAGGCCGTTACGGTCGTCCACATAGGCTCGCAATGCAAAGACGATGCTATCGCCCTCAGCTGTCCAAAGGTCTCCTCCCTCGTATGGTTGGCCATTGACGAAGGGATGGAAATCAAGTTGCGATGTCTTGACGAGGCGATTGCCCACAAAGAACGACAGGTCGAAAACAGCGGTCTCAGGATCGAAGTTGATCAAAGGAAGCGAATCGTAGGTTCTGTAGTTTTTCAGCTCCACCTCTTTGATGTAGCCGCCTTTGTTGGAGATGGTTATTCTTTGAAGTTGGTTCTCCAGAGTCCACAACTGTTCAGGCACCTCCTCCACTTCAGGCATCTCGACAGCAAGAAGCGCCATAGTGTCGGCAACCTTTTGCTGTTCTTCCGCCATTCTGATGGAGTCAAGGATAGCCGCCTCACGGCGGGCCACCATGATGGAGTCCTGAATGCGACGCTGTTCAGCAAGCTCCTCTTTGGAAGGCTGCATAAAATACATCCAACCAAAGAGGATTGCACCAATCAAAAGAAAACCAATAAGCGAAGATTTATTCATCTACTTACTTCTTTCTTCTGTCTTCTTAATAATATCTGTAGCTCTTCACCTGGCCGATGTGGTGGGCGAGACGAATCACCTGGTTGCTGTAGCCGAACTCGTTGTCGTACCACAGGTAGAGGATCACGGTCTTGCCATCGTTGCTGATCTTGGTGGCCGGGGCGTCGAAGATGCAGGCGCAGCTGTCGCCGATGCCGTCGCTGCTGACGAACTCGGTGTTGGAGCTGAAGCGGATCTGCTCGATGAGGTTGCCTTCCAAGCAA
>CAJOIS010000007.1 GCA_905234645.1 uncultured Bacteroidales bacterium
TCTGGTTTCGTCAATGCCGTCTGTGAAGTCGATTTGGCCCACACGAAGCGGATAGTTGGGAATGGTGCAATAGGCCATGCGGAAGACTGTCACATCATACTCGTAATCGGTAAATTCATCAGCTCCAACCACTAATAAAATGTTTGAGTCTATCCATCCGTAGCAATAACCTTCCTCAACTTCACGTCTTACACAAATGTAGTGGTGTATGTCGTTATAGTCGGGATAAATAGGCCCATTATGCATAAACCACCTGAAACGGTAAGCTGAGGTCCAGCCGTTGCCGATTTCCGCAATGTTGTCGCCAAAGTTGACCGTGTCGCCGACAGGCGCGGCAGCATCCTCTTGGTAAAGAAGATAGGGCAGCTTGAACTGCCATCCGTCTTCAGATTTTCTCAGGACGCAATCGACCCAACGCCCCCAGGCGTCTTCGCAAGTGAATCTCAAGTCGATTGTGCTGTCATGATTGATGTCCAGTCCCACAGGGGCGTTTACATGGCCTGGGCCTTGCCATGCGTAGTACTGCACAAACAAATCGGGTTCGAAATCCGTGTAGATGATTTCGCCTTTTTGGGCGGAAGCGGCATTGTATGCAAATAGTGCGAAGAAAAATAAGAAGTACTTTTTCATTTTTTTACTATTTTATGTTGTTGTTCATTCGTTTTCTTTGTCCATTCCACAACCGTATGTTGGCAATACGACCCCCTCCATCGAACATTGCGGACACTCTTGGACCATGAGTGTCATCTCAACGCCATGGGGTACCTCAAAGTTGCCATCGATGGTTATTGATTCAATGGCTCTCATGGTAAAGTCGCTGTCGTTAGGGATTGTCAGCGTGCTTGACAATCCCCCCATCGATATGGTATGCTTTACTGTGTAATTGAAGTTGTTGAAATCGGAAACGCTTCTGACCGCGACATCCTCGTCGCAGTTTGTTTTCAGTCTGTAACCCTTGACGTAGTTAATGGTCATCTCGTCATGCCAGTCACCCCAAATGGTGTCAACGTCTTTCACCGGAAAGATTCGTGCATCCCTGTCTTCAAGGTGGGTTATCTTGAGCCACATAGGGTGCGGCGGGATCTTTTCAGGATCGTTAAACTCGGACACGGCCTCGTTATCAATGTAGAACACTACCCTTTCGGGCATCCAAAGGCATCCAAAGGTATGGTACGTTTCAAGATTCGGCTCATCTGAAGGAAGAGTGTTGAGGTAGTGGCCGTATCTATGTGCTCCCGAGTTGCTATCCGATGATTGGAGGTTTGTTCCATACGGATTGTACCAAATGCCGCTGATTGTTTGTTTTTCAGGGTTTGCATGGCAATGCCGCTCTCCACGTTCAAACACGTCAATTTCATTGTACTTGTGCCCAAGGTTGCTCCAGAACCAAAAAGCGGAATAGGCCCCCTTGTGTGTTGGCATCTTGCACTCTATTTCGTAATAGCCATACCCGACAGGGTCTATCGATTCAATCATCGCCGAATGGTAATGGACAGATGGATGTTGGTGTTGAATTGGATCACAAAAGTGACAATACTTTAGCCAAGGTGCGGGGTCATATCCATCGTTACACCATAGTGAGTTTTGACTTCTCAAGTCTCCCAACAGTCTAAGTGTGTGGTTGATGTTGTCGAAGACGGCATTGTTTTTCTGATATGCATGCCGTTCATGTTTAATGTCCCCTGTAACACCTGAATTCCAACGGTGGTATGCGAAACATCTCCAGAAGGGAACATGATTTGGGTCATTTAGGTCTTTGTCTTCCCATAAATTGCTCCAAGACCTGTTTCCAGAGAAATTCTCATCGATGAAACATTCCCAGTTGTCATCGTTCAAGTCAATCTGCGCCATAACATTCATACAAAGCAACATCGTGCCGCAAAGGTATATAAACTTTTTCATGGTCGCAAAGGTTTAGGGCTGTTTTCTTGTCAAGCCGTTTTCCTCCAAAGTTCTTTGTAGGAGTATGATTTCTTCTTGTTGTTGCTTTATAGCTTCTACCAACAAGGTGATGAAGGCGTTATTGTCAATGCAAAGTCTTGCTTCGGGATCGGTGCGGACAGCATCGGGAAAGGCTTCACCAAGAAGCAATACATCAAGGCCAATTTCCCGTTTTTCAAGATCATTCACCATAGATTCCTTGGCTTCCTCTTTTACATACTCGCTTTCCATGATTTCTTCTGGTGAGACGCTAGGATCTTCGTTGTAATAGTATCCTTGAAGTTGAAGAATGGCGGAAAGTGCTCTTTCCTTATCAATTGGTTCCAGTTCGGCTCTTACGACAGTATGGTTCGCGCCGTATGTATAATGATTCTTGGCCCAAACAATTCCGCTGCCATATACAGCAAAAACCATTTCATTGAATGTTTTTGACACAGAATCAAGATCTTTTACCATCCAATTTTGCATCGTTGTCTTGTTAGAGTATGAATTAGTTACCCATCCATAGGGAGTATTATGTTGAGCTCTAAAATATGTATAGCGATTAGGCTGTACCTGTATACCGAAGTCTCTTGCAAGACTTCCAATACTTATATGTCCATCGTCATGCATCTTAAACTGTGCCTGTGCGGCCATAATACTCATAAGCACAATAGCTAATGTGAATAAAGTCTTTTTCATAGTGTTTGGTTTTAGATGTTTATTAATCAGTTAGTTAATCCGTAATGGTGAACTCACCATAGTACTCGTCGCCGTTGGCGAGGGTGAAGGTGATGATGTAGTCCCCGGTTTGGTTGAGATAAAACCCGAAGCTATCGGGCGTTACCGCTTGGAAGCTGAAGATCACAGGGCCAGAGGCCTTGTCCAGCTCCATGGTCAATGTACCAATGTCTTGCGTGAAGGTCACCGTGAGATAGTGCCCGTCAATGGAGGCTTGGATGGTGGAACCTCTTTCAGAACCGCCATGGCTTGCCCTTTCTATTACTTCAATTGGGGCCCCAGCTTCTCCATTTTCATTTTCTGTTCTGGCTTCACTGCTAGCAAAGCACAATGCTCCCGAAAACAATAAGCAGAGCATCAGAACCATTTTTGTAATTTTTTTCATCGTTTTATATCTAAAATACGATGCAAAATTAGGGCGGCCAAGATGAACTGGTCAAGAAAACGATGGTTCGGATTAGTTCGGATTTCTGATTAACATCTTTTTAATCAAGCAGATATAGTGCAATTGGCTAAACTTTTTAAGGTAATAGGAAGCGGATTGTCATTACCGAAAATGCGCCGTATTTTTCCATTGCGTTCAACCACGGTATTATAGGCGCGTTGCATTAATGCAGCAACATCGGCATCGGTCAGCCCCAGCAGATAAAGGCAGCAATAGTCAAGGTCGGCATTGGTGAGTCTAGGATAGGCCTTCTTTAAGCGGACAGAGAATTGTCCAAAATGGCGGTCAGCAGCCAAACGCAAATCCAATAACTGTTGCTTGTTCAAGGCATAATCCGAATAATAAACATAGTCCATTTTTGATTTGAATTGCCCTTCATTCACCCTTTCCATAATGAGTCGACATACTGGCTCGTCGTTGAATGATTCAGCAATTGGGGGTTTTGAAGTCATTTCATCCTGCTGTTTAATTTGGTCTTTTAGATCACGCACCTCTTGGTTGCTTCGTTTCAATCGTCCGGATATGGCTGCCTGCTCTATGCGATGTTGTTGCTTTGTTTCTTCAAGCATCTTGTTCGATACTGCTTCTTGCTCTTTCAATAGCTTCTTGCTATTTAATTTTGTCACACCAAAAACGAAAAGCACGATTACAATAGTTATTGGAATAATAATACCCATTGCTTTCCTAAATGCTTTCACCCTTTCTTTATCTGTATCCTGGTCGAGTTTTAGGTTCATGTGTTTTTGAAACAAATCCTCAAGAAGGGAGACCAACGCCTTGTTCTGTCCTTCAGATTTCTTTTGTTGAGCCAAGAAATGGATACACTCGTCCGATTTTTCATCATCCCCAAGACTATCGTATATGATATGTAGAAAACAAGCAGCTTGAATTCGGGCAACAACATCTTCTTTGTTCTTTAATACAGGCTCCAAATATAAACGCGCAGAATCATAAAGATGCTCCTCAAAAAAAATATCACCGATAACCATAAAACGCGCCAGTCTTTCGTCGTCATCCTTAGTCATAACAATCATTTGCTTCAAGCGTTCTAGTGATGATGCTGCACGATGCGTCATTTGGTATGACAAAAGGGTTTGGCTGGAAACAATGTTTCTGTAACACAGATTTGTCGAATCAGGTATGTGTACCAAAGCTTGAGAATAATAATAGTTTGCGCTATCCAAATCACCTTTCATGTTAAACTGTTTACCTATACGATACAAGGCGTTAGAGACGCTATACGATGAAATGGGTGATATGAGGGAAAACGCACAGGAATTCTTATAGCATGAAATGGCTGGCTCCATCATGAATTGCTCCGAAAACATGTCTCCAAGACGGTTGTAGGTCAAAACCATAAATCTCGCCTTCTTTTCTACCAGTTCCTCTTCCTCGAAATGCTTCTCCATCACTTCCAAAGCTGTGAGGTATTCCTTGCAGGCAGGCACCACGCTGTCCAGCTCGTAATAGCCTACACCATTAATATAATGGGCACGGGCATCCAGGAATGCGGTATGTTGGGCGGACGCATGCCGTGCATCCCTGTGGTGGAATCCCTGTAGGGACACGCCGCGTTGTTCTGCCAACACCAGCAACGAATCAAAATAGGCCACCGCTTCCAACAATTCCGCACGGTTGGTCTGGGCATAATAATTTTTGTACAACAATTCCGCCAACAACAGGTTGGCGTAATGCCGGTCGTATGTAGAGACGTTTCCTGAAACGTCTCCAGACGTATCGTCATTTGCATTTTCCGAGACGTTTCGGGAAACGTCTCTACAATCCCAAAAATCCATCAACACCGCCAGCGCACTGTCGGGCTGCCGCCACAACAGGCTGTCGACAACGGCCAATTCGGGGGATGACGTGGTGGGTAGAGGCGTGCCATGGCGCGTCTCTACAGGTTCGTCATCGCCTTTGGGCGTGCAGGCCGACAAAAAGACCAACAACAGAAATCCTATGCACCATACCCTTCCCATACTTTACCGTTCCTCAAATTTCCTTCGCTGCACGAAGCTCCAAACAATCATCCCAATGCCGATGAGCACAAAAGGAACGCTGAGCCACTGGCCCATGTCGAAGGTCATGTTTTTCTCGAATTCCACTTGGACGTTCTTCAGGAACTCGATGCAGATGCGTGAGCCAAAGATGATGACGAGGAAAGTTCCGAACATCAAGCCAGGCTGCTTGTCGCCAAGGTTGCGCTTGTAGTACATCCATAGCAGGATGCCCATTGCTACGAGGCAGAAGAACGCTTCATAGAGACCGGTGGGGTGGCAGGGGAGCCATTCACTCGGCGGGCAGGGCGCATCCCATGCGTTGCAAGCGGAGTAGTTGTCGAAGGTGCCACAAAACTGCTCTGCACCGCGCAAAAACACGAAACCCCAAGGCAAGGAAGTAGGCGTGCCGTAAATCTCATGGTTCATCACATTGCCGCAACGGATCAGCGCACCGACGAGACACACCGCAACAACGATGCGGTCGAGAATCCAGATGTAGCTGATGCGTTGCTTTTCGTCTTTTCCTTTTTTGGTGGATTTGTTGAAGTTGCGGACATACAGCCAAAGGCAGAACAGGATGCCGATGGCTCCGCCGTGGCTGGCGAGGCCGCCTTCCCAAACGGCGAGCATCTTCAATGGATGTGAGAGATAATACTCCGGTTCATAGAACAGGCAATGTCCCAGCCGAGCACCCAAAACCGTGAACACCAACATGTAAATCAGCAGTTTGTCGAGCCAGTCGTCGCTGACTTTCTCACGACGGTAGATCCGCCTCATGATGAAATAACCAATTAAGAAGCCCAAGGCCCACAACAAGCCGTACCAACGGACAGAGAGATTCCCGATAGAAAACAGCACAGGGTCGACGTTCCAGGTGATGTAGTTTAATAACATGGCTATAAATTTTCGGCAAAAGTAAAGATTATTGTTGAATCGTGAGTCGTTTAATTGTTTAATTGTTTAATTGTTTGACAGGCTTATAGCTTATGGCTCACTTCTGCAATAGGCGCAGACTTTCATTCTTTGGCTGAAGCTGGCCATAGGTTGTAAGCCATAGTCAAAAAAAACACAATCAAATTGTAACTTTTAGACCAAATCTCCGTATTATATATGTAATTCAAAAGAAAACTTCATTCCGTGAACACGGAACAATACAACCAGTGCGTGGAGCAATATGCCGACAGGCTTTTCCGCTTTGCGTTTTCGAGCCTACGCAGCCGCGAAGAGGCCGAGGACGTAGTGCAGGAGAGCTTTGCCCGCGTTTGGGAGAGACGAAAGACGGTGGATTACGCCAAGGCGAAATCCTACCTCTTCACCACCGCCCACCACGCCATGGTTGACGAAGTCAGGCACAAACAACACTTTACGGACATCGAAAGTTGTTCGCCCGACAATCTGAGGAGCGCGCCAGCCTCTTGTCCCGATGTCAACGACATCCTGCACAAGTCATTGGTCACCTTGCCTGAGATGCAACGCAATGCACTGCTATTACGCGATTATGAGGGTTACTCGTACCAAGAAATCGGTGAAATCACAGTGATGAGCGAGGCACAAGTGAAAATCAACATCTTTCGCGCCCGTACTGCGTTGAAAAACAAACTGAAAAGCATAGACAACCTAATCGACATAGAGCCATGAACATTAACATCGACAACTACGAAGCCTATCTCCTTGACTATTTGGATGGCAAGCTCAGCCCAAACGAGGCTAAGCAACTGCAAGCCTTTGTCACAGCTCAAGGTTTGGACTGGGGCGAACTCACAGAGGCCCTGCCTCAATTGGAGGCACCTGAAATGGAGTTCGTGGGAAAGGAACGTTTGAAGAAAAAAGGTGTTGCCGTGCCGCTCTATGTCAAAATCGCCTCTGCTGCCGCTGGCGCAGGATTGTTGCTTACGATAGGATTGTGGCCCGGGAAGCAGTTGCCCAAGGTGGAGCCTGTTGCTGAACTGATACCTATCGAAGCCAGTTTGACTGTGTCGGAGCCCTCCATACGCATTGCCCCACTGCGGGTTGTTCAATCTGTTGAAAGGCAGTGCTCCAAAAAAGAGATTGAAAAGACATTGGAAAGAACAGCGGTAGAGGTTGTCGCGCCATTGTCGTCCATGAAGCCCATGGATGCTCTTGCCCTTGCAAAGGAAGACTTCTCCATGCAACCTGACCCCGACATGTTACGCTGCCGCTTGGAAGCCCAACAAGCCTTTGCCTATCTTCCTGAGGAAAACGCATTTGAGGAGGAGATGCCCACCTCGTGGGTCGGGAGAGGCATTTATCGGATGACCGAAGGTCGGCACAGCAGCATTATGGGTCTCATCAATGCGGGTTTGCACCTCGCCAAGAAAGAGGTTGTGAAAGCCACTACCGACATGGCTGTGGCTGCCTACTACCGGGTCGATGAACATAGAGAAGAGGCTAAGGAGCGCTGGCAGGAAAAACACGGGGAATAAAAAATGCCGCCCGAAAGCGGCATTTTCCATTTTCTTATTGCACCATGTTTAGAAGGTGATGCTGAATCCGAAATTGATAGGGTGTACCTTCGCACTGCTGGTCTCAAAGAGCGGCAGCAAGGCGTAGTTGGCAAAGAAGCCGATGTACTCACTGCCAATGCGGAGCGAGGCGTCCAGCTTGAATTGGTTGATGTTTGCAGCATAGTAACGCTTGACTTGCGTGCCGTCGGCAAACTTCACACGATTCCATTGCGCGATACGTAAGCCACCGGTTACCCCGGCATCGATGTACATGTAGCGGGTCGGATGGACTTCCACCATCAACGGCACTTGTAGGAACAGGGCACCGTATTTGCTGTTTTTCACGATTTTGTCTTCGTCGATGGGAACCAGTGTGTACACGACAATATCGGGGTCATATTCAATCTTGATGTCATTGTTCCAGCTGAAGTTGTTCCATCCAATGCCTACGCCGGTAAATATGCCTGCGGTGTGCTTCTTGTTGAAGGCAACGCCCACATCGGCGATGTTGAAACCAAAATACCAGCTGCGCAACGGCCTAGTCTCCATGCCTTGGGCACCGTTATTCACGTTCACGACATCGGGCGGCGTTTTAAGGAACATGTTCAAGCCTGCCTCAAAGCCGTTCCAACTGGCATCGAAAAGGAGGCCTTTATGGGTTTGAGTTCTTTCCCTGTGGTATGAGGAGTAAAGCACATTGTGCGAGCCGTTCGTCCAAGCTTCGCCCGAGCCCGTCGAGTTGATTTGGGTTTTCGTGCAATGCAGCTGCTGTGCCCTTAGGTCGCCTGAGCCAGACATCTCGGCATAAAGCATCTTGCAGTTTCCTTTAAGGGTGACATCGCCCGAGCCGGACATCTTGACAAAGATGGTGTCGTAATCCGCTGTCATCCACAGATCGCCAGAGCCCATTACAGTGATATGGAGATTGCAGCCATGTATGGTGCCTCTTCCAAACACGTCACCAGAGGATCGCATGATGATTTCGTCTAATTGTTGCAAGTCCACTTCATAATTGCTTGAACCCGATAGGACCAAAGTGCCATTTACCACTTCATAATAGGAGGTAGCTTTGTTGCTGCGCACCAACGAGAATTGGTTTTGGCTTTGCGAGATGCGCACGTCGCCCGAACCTTGGACCTGGATGGCAGTAATTGAGTCCTGAGCTTTTACGCTTCCAAAGGCTAGTAGCAGCACGGCTGCAATAAAGAATCTTGTTTTCATTGTGTTGTTGTTTTAATGTTTGTTGTTTTGCGTTTCAACAAACGTAATACGGAGCAGCATTAAAAAAGTTACAGGTTTCACTCATAAAATGCAAAAAAATAGCAATTGCGCTCAGCGGTGAGCGTCTCACCCTCGATCAGTTTCAATTTCACGCAGACCTTTTCCAAGTCGGCATTCCGGAGGTATTCTGCCAAGCCTTCCACGGCGTATTTTTTGTTCTCGTTGGCGCTCATTCTCACTTGCACCTTTTGTTCAAACAGTTGGCCTCCGTTGAGGTCGTGCACGGCGACGGTGAGTATTCCGTCGATGTCGCGCAACAGGTCTGAAGTGACAAAGATGCCGTAATCTTTCCAATCGACAGAGAGCAGTACGGGGGCATAGAGTTCCTTCAGCTGCCCATGCAGCACTTTTGGATTGCCGTAATAGTCGATGGACGACCAGGACGTCACAGGCCAGGCGTCGTTGAGCTGCCAATAGAGTGTACCCATGTTGTAAGGCTTCGCTGTGCGGTGCGCCTCGATGGCGACTTCCATACCGTAGGCTTGAGAAAGCTGGCTTAGATGCACATATTCCTCAAAATCCTTGGGTTGGACGTTGGGGTAGTACCGTTGGATGAAGTCGTCAATCTGGCGCGTGCCACGGGGATGTTTCTGGTGTGCTGTAATGACTTCAGCATTGGGGCTCAGAGGCTCGCCTTGAGCGATCTTTTGAAGCGTTGAATAGTCAGGATAACTTTGGTAGCCGTACTCGCTGTTGAAGCGCCCCACCTTTTCGCGGTACATCTCATAGGGCTGTTCGCCCCACCAAACGCCCCAGTAATGCACATCGCCTTCGGTCAGGCTTTCGGGCCGTCCCCAGCCTTTCGAGGGCGAGCTGGGCCAATAGGGGCGTGTGCCGTCGAACTCGGTAACGGTCTGAGGCAAGATGCCTTCAAAGAGTCTGTCGTAGCCCGCCTTGATGGCTTTGTCCTCTTCCTCTGTCCAACCTAAAGACTGCTGCCAGCCCCAGTTGTAGTAGCCTTCTGAGATTTCGTTGCCGCCGCACCATAAAGCCAACGACGGATGCGAGGCCAAGCGTTTCACCTGCTCCTCGGCTTCAATTCTGGCATTTTCAAGGAATGCCTCATCATAAGGATACATCGTGCCGGCATACATAAAGTCCTGCCAAATCAAGATACCCAACGAGTCGCAGATATTAAAGAAGTCATTCGAGGGATAGATGCCGCCGCCCCATACACGCAGCATGTTGAAATGCGCATCTTTGGCTTCGCGAAGCAACGCCAAAGTATTGTCGGCGTTAATCCAAGTCTCAATCATTTCTTCGGGCACATAGTTGGCGCCCTTGGCATACATCGGCACACCGTTCACCTTGAAATAGAAGGCACGACCAATGCTGTCGGGTTCATCCACCATCTCGAAAGTTCTGATGCCCGACTTGAATTGTTTGGTGTCCAGCACTTGCTGGCCTTTTTTCAAGACCACTTCAAAGTCATAGAGTGGTTGTTCGCCCATTTCGTTGGGCCACCAAAGCTGAGGATTGTCGATGGTAATTGGGATCACGCTATGCTGACGGCCTTTCAACAAGCTTAGGGATCTGCTGGCTAAGGTCGTTGAGCCTGTCGAAACGACAAATTCAAAAGTTCCATCTGTTTCATTTTCAACATCCAAATGCAGCATCAACTCTGCCTTTTCCGTATCAGCGGTTTGCGTGACAATATAGGCGTTCTTTAGTCTGGCTTTGTCCCAGCCCACTAGCTTCACGGGTTTCCAAATGCCCACATTCTTGTACTTCGGTGCCCAATCCCAGCCGTGTTGGTAAGGTGCCTTGCGCGAAACGGCATATTTTTCTGGCAAACGAGGTTGATGTTGCTCGTAAAGGGCAAGTTGTGTGCTGTCATAACGGGCGAAATGCACTTCAAGCAGATTGTCCTTGTCCCTCAAGAAAGACTTTACATCTACTTTCCATTCACGGAACTGGTTGTCGGCGAAGAACAGCTTTTCACCATTCAATTTGACTTCAGTGTAGGTATCAAGCCCCTCAAAAACTAGCTCAACGTTTTCTTTTACAAGCAGTTCCTTGTCTAAATCGAAATGCAAAGTGTAATCCCAAGGATGGTCGGAAATCCAGAGTAAGTCGTTTTCCACCGTGCCAAGGTAGGGGTGCGGGATGATGCCGTTTTCATAAAGGCTTTGCTGCACCACCGAAGGCACATCGATATGCATATTAATAGATAAGGTGTCGCCTGTGAGGGTCCAGCCTTGGTTGAGGCTTTGCTCGAGGACGTTGGGCTTTTCGATGGTTTGGCAACCGAATAATGCAAATAGCAATAAGCAGATTAGATAGATCTTTTTCATAATGCATTTTTATTTGACGCTTTGCGTCATTGCGAGGAGTAACGACGAAGCAATCCAGGCGAGAAAGTCTCTTATCTGGATTGCTTCGCCTTGCTCGCAATGACGCGAACTGTTTAAATCATAAATTCTTCCAAAGTGGAGTGCAGAATCTCCTGCAGCTCCGCCTTGTGCTCAGGGGTGGTCTGCGTGAACAGGAAGCCCCAGATGCTCATGGCGGGGTTCATGATGTCGCGGGTTTCTAGCACGCCGTGGAAGTGCCGCTTGATGCGTTCGAAGTCGAGCTTGCGAGTGGTGTCGTAGGGCTTGTCCAAGACGATGAAGCTGAACACGTCGTTCTCAATGCCGTTCCACATGGTGGCATAGTCGGGGTGCGTGCCTTCGAAGAAGGCCTGCACGGGCAGCAGATGGCAGGTGTGGCGCGTCAGATCGTTGAGGCACATGCCGGCGAAACGCAGCGGGTTGACCTCAATCGGGATGGCACGACCTGTGTTTTTGTCCACGCGGAACTCCACGTGCATCGGGAAGTTACGCAGTCCCAAGGCACCGTTCAGGTCGATGCAGAACTGGTTAAAAGCGGGATAGTTGCTCTCAAAGATCTGCTTGCTCATGCAGTAGAGGCGGTCGCTGACGTCGGTCTCGCTCTTGAAGATGTGGTGGAAGATGTTGATGATGTTGGGCTTGCCCTCGGCATCATAGTAGGCGTCCACGGCATATTCCTCGCCTTCGATGAACTGCTCAAGCACGAACATCTCGCTGCGTACCACGGTGTCGGGGAAGACAGCGCACTGCTTGGCGAAGTTGCGGTCGATGTCATCCAAAGCGGCCTGCCATTCGGCTTTGTTGCGGACGATGTACACACCTACGCTCAAAAAGCCTACCGAAGGTTTCAGCACGAGCGGCAAGGGCAACTCGTCAGGGTTGAGACTTCGCAAAGCTTTCATCTCCACCTCCTTGTAATAGAAGTCGGGATAGATCTGCTGGCAGATGCGGCGGAAAGCGGCCTTGTCCTTCAGGATCTTGACCTTCTTCACCAGTTCCGATTCGGGCAGTTGGGCATAGAGCCACACCAAGGCGTTCTCCGAAACGGCATAGAGCTGTCCTTTTTGCTGGTATTGCTCTTTGAATTGCTTGTCGTCCAACAGGTTGAGGTGATGGCCTTCAGCGGTGAGTTGTGCCGCCATATCGTTGTGCAGCACGGGGATTTGTTTCTCTTCCAAATAGGCGACCAATGGCGCCGAGACGTATGGCTTTTCTAAAATGATCATTTCTAAATATTTATGGTTGTTTGTAGAGACGGTGCATGCACCGTCTCTACATGGATTAATCGTTATCTCCAAACATTTGCATTTCTGTCGGGCCCATACGAAACAAATTTCACCGGCACACCGACATAATTTTCAATAAATTGAATGTATTCTTCCAGTTTCTGTGGGATCTTGCCTTCAATCTTCTGCTGCCAACCGGGGAGCTCGGTATAGATGGGTTCCATGGCCTCGGTGCAAGCGGCGAAAGGTAGGTGTTGGGTCTCTTTGCCGTTGTAACGATAGGCAGTGGCAACTTTCAGGGTGGCGAAGTCGTCCATCACGTCGGATTTCATCATCATCAGGTCGGTGACACCGCTGAGCATGACGGCATATTTCAGTGCAGGCAGGTCGAGCCATCCGCAGCGACGCGGACGCCCTGTGGTAGCGCCGAACTCGTGGCCGTTTTGGCGGAGCGATTCTCCCGTCTCGTCAAACAACTCGGTGGGGAAGGGTCCCGTGCCTACGCGGGTGCAGTAGGCCTTGAAGATGCCGTACACCTTGCCAATTCTGCTTGGGGCAACGCCCAGTCCGGAGCAGACGCCAGCGGCGATGACATTCGACGAGGTCACGAAGGGATAGCTGCCGAAATCCACGTCGAGCATGGAGCCTTGGGCGCCTTCGGCGAGCACTTTCTTGCCTGCGTCAAGGGCTTCGTTGATGTAGTACTCTCCATCAACAAACTGGTATTGTTTTAGGTATTCGATGCCCTCGAACCACAACTTTTCGTATTCTGCGAAGTCGAGGCCGTCGAGTTGGAAGCCCTGCATTTCGAAGCCGATCCCAGCAATCTGCTGTAGGTGGGCCTTTTTCAGGTTCTCGTATTTCTCGCGGAAGTCGGGCGAGTTAATATCGCCGATGCGGAGACCCTTGCGGGCGGTCTTGTCGGTATAGGTTGGGCCGATGCCTTTCAACGTGGTGCCGACTTTCATTTTGCCCAGTGCCTTCTCGTTGGCGGCGTCCATGGCGCGGTGCGTAGGCAGGATGAGGTGGGCGCGGTTGGCGATGAGCAGCGTTTGACGCAAGTCAAAGCCAGCTTTACGCAAACCTTCGATTTCACCTTTTAATATATGCGGCTCGATGATGACGCCGTTGCCGATGAGGTTGACACAGCCAGGGGTGAGCACACCCGAAGGGATGTTGTGCAACACGAACTTCTTGCCGCCAAATTCGATGGTGTGTCCAGCATTGGGACCGCCTTGGAAGCGGCAGACGATGTCATAGTTCGGGGTGAGGGCATCGACGACTTTGCCTTTGCCTTCGTCGCCCCATTGGAGACCGAGTAGGATATCTAATTTGTTCATATATTGGGATTTCAAGATTTATTATTTCTAGATTTCAAGATTTCTTGGCTTATGGCCTATGGCTCATGGCCTATGGCAACCGTGATGCTGCCATAGGCTATAAGCCATCAGCCATTGGCCTTTTTATGTCCGTAAAAAATTAAAGAATGATGCGTAATCTCAACGCCAAGTTGCTCTTCGATCGACCGTTGGATATCCAACAGGCGTGGGTCGCAAAACTCCATGACTTGTTCCGTTTCCATGTCGATGAAATGGTCGTGCTGGCGGAACTTGTAGGAGCGCTCGTACTGCGCGCAGTTGTGTCCGAACTGGTGCTTGATGACCAATCCGCAGTCCAACAAGAGGTCGATAGTATTATATAAGGTGGCCCGACTGACGCGGTATTTGTTGTCTTTCATCTGGTTGTACAGCGAGTCGATGTCGAAGTGCCCGTTGGTGGAATAGATCTCCTTGAGGATGGCAAAACGCTCGGGTGTCTTGCGCAGCTTCCGCCTTTGCAGGTAATCGACGAATATCTTCTTGACTGCTAGATAGGTATTGTCAAATGAGTCTTTCATTTTTTGATCCTGATGTAGGCGCAAAAATAAGGAATTTTTTCAGACCAATTCTAAATAAGGAGCATTATTTTGCCTTAATTGCTGTTTTTTCTCACCACCTTTTGAATCTCCTTGAGTTTGTTCAGTTTGGCGATCAGGTCGTCGAGTTCCTTGGTGTTGTGCACATAGATGGAGATGATGGCCTCCACCACGTCCTGTTTGGCTTCCATGTGGAGCATGTGGAGGTTGAGTTGCATCTCGTTCGACAGCAGGTTGGTCATACGGTTGAGCAGTCCTTTAGTGTCCAAAGCCGTGATTTTCAGTTCGGCGAGGAAGGCGATTTCGCTCTTGGGCTGCCATTTGGCCTTCACGATGTTGTTGCCGAAACGTGCTGAGAGTTGTATGGCCTTGGGGCAGTTGCTGCGGTGGATTTGCAGCGGTTCGCCAGGGAAGTTGAAGGCGATGACGTCGTCGCCAGGGATGGGGTTGCAGCAGGTGGAGACGTTGAAATCAAATTCGCCCGAAGTGGTGATGGATGGTGTTTCGTCTTTTTCCTTGTTGTTGCCCAACAAGCCAAAGGTGATATAGCGTACGAAGTTGCCGTTAGACTGTGGCTTCAACACACTACGGATGAGACGCTCGTCGATTTTACCATTGGCCACTTGGTAGAAAAAGTCGATAGTACTGGTCAGCTTTTCTGCCGCCATCACCTCGTTGCGGTTGGCCTTTGAGGGTTCAAGGCCGACTTTCTTCATGATGGCCTCGAATTTCTGTTCGCCTTCTTCACGGAAGCCGCGGCGGTATTCCTTGATGCCGCTCTTAAGCCTTGACTTTGCCGTGGCGGTGGCGAGGAACTCAAACCATTTTTCTTGCGGGTGCTGTGACTCGGAGGTAATGATTTCCACTTGGTCGCCGTTGCGCAGCACTTGGTCGAGTTGTGAGAGCTGGCTGTTGACGTTGGCTGCGAGGCTGTGGTCACCGATTGCGGAGTGGATGCTGTAGGCGAAGTCGAGCACGGTGGAGCCTTTGGGCAACGAGATCATCTTGCCTTGCGGGGTGAAGACGTGGATTTCGTCGGAGAAGAGGTCGAGCTTGAAGTTGTCGACGAATTCGATGGCATTGTCCGACTCGTTACTGATGAGGTCCTGTGCCTTCTTCAGCCATTCGTCGAAGCCGCTCTCGGTCTTGTCGTCGTCGGTCTTGTATTTCCAATAGGCGGCAAAGCCTTTTTCGGCGATCTCCTCCATGCGCTGGCTGCGAATTTGTACCTCCACCCAGTTGCCAGTCTGGCCCATCACCACGGCGTGGAGACTCTCGTAGCCGTTGGCTTTCGGGAACGAAATCCAGTCCTTGAGTTTTGAGGTGTAGGGACGGTAACAGTTGGTCAAGGCGGCATAAATCTTCCAGCATTCCATACGCTCGTTTTCTTTCGGGCAGTCGGTGATGAAGCGGACAATGAAGGAGCCATACAAGTCCTCGAAGGCCAACTCCTTGTCCATCATGCGTTTCCATACCGAGTTGACGGATCTCTCCTTGATTTCCGCTCTTGCCTTGATGCCGTCTTTCTTCAACTCGTCCTCAATGGGTGCGATGAAGTCGCGCAACTCGCCCATGCGTTTGCCGCGCACGTCGTCCATGCGCTTGCGGATGTTGTTATAGATGGTGGGGTTGGTGTATTTCAGCGACAGGTCTTCCAGCTCGATGCGGATGGCGTGGAGGCCGAGGCGGTAGGCGAGAGGAGCGTAGAGGTATGTAGTCTCCGATGCGATTTTCAGCTGCTTGTGCTTGGGCATCGAGTCCAAGGTGCGCATGTTGTGCAGGCGGTCGGAGAGCTTGATGAGCACGACCCTGATGTCGTATGACAGCGATGAGATGACCTTTTTGAAGTTCTCAGCCTGCATGCTCTCGGCGCCTTCCAGATTGTCGAACTTGGTGAGACCGTCTACCACGCGTGACACCTTTTCACCGAACATCTCCTTAATGTCGTCAAGGGTGTATTGCGTGTCTTCCACCACGTCGTGCAGTAGGGCGCAGATGATGGAGGTGCGTCCCAAGCCGATGTCGCTGGCGGCGATGGTGGCCACCTCAATGGGGTGGTATATGTAAGGCTCGCCCGAGCGGCGGCGCTGGTCTTTATGTGCCTCGCACGCGAAGTAAAATGCCTTGTCGACGGCCTCAAGGTCTTGGGTTTCCTTTCGCGTCTGCCAAGCGTCGATGAGGCGACGATGTCGTCGCTCGATTTCTTCTTTTTCTTCTTTGGAATAGGTGTCGGGTAAAACAGGAGTCATATGTCATCAACTTTTTAGACTGCAAATGTAGATATAATCCTTTTGTCAAAGTCAAGAAGTGACGATTTTTTTTGTACTTTTGCGCCCATAATGAAAAACATCCGAAATTTCTGCATTATTGCGCATATCGACCACGGCAAATCGACCTTGGCCGACCGCCTTTTGGAACTGACCCACACGCTTAACGACAAGGAACTCGTCGACCAGGTGCTTGACGACATGGACCTTGAGCGCGAACGCGGCATCACCATCAAGAGTCACGCCATCCAAATGAAATACCCCTACAAAGGGGAAACTTATACCTTGAACCTCATCGACACCCCTGGCCATGTCGACTTCTCCTACGAAGTGTCACGCTCCATCGCGGCTTGCGAAGGCGCATTGTTGGTAGTGGATGCCACACAAGGCATTCAGGCCCAGACCATAGCCAATCTGTATTCCGCCCTTGAGCATGACCTCGAAATCATCCCCGTGATGAACAAAATCGACATGGACAGCGCCATGGTCGACATCGTTGAAGACCAGATGGTGGACCTCTTGGGCTGCGACCCGAGCGAGATTTTGAAGGTCAGTGCCCGCACAGGTGAAGGTGTGCCTGCTGTGTTGGACGCCATCGTCGAACGCATCCCTTGCCCCAAGGGCGACCCCAATGCACCGCTGCAAGCCCTCATTTTCGACTCGGTGTTCAACTCATTCCGCGGCATCATCGCCTATTTCCGCGTCGTGAACGGCACCATGCATACCAACGACCTCGTGAAGTTCTTTGCCACGGGCAAGGAATACCATGCCGATGAAATCGGTGTGCTGCAGTTGAAGCAAGTGCCTAAGAACGAGCTTTCTGCTGGCGATGTGGGTTATATCATCTCTGGCATCAAGACCTCGAAGGAAGTCAAGGTGGGCGACACCATCACGCATGTTGAGAATCCCTGCGCCGAACCGGTGGCGGGCTTCGAGAATGTGAAACCCATGCTGTTTGCGGGTATCTATCCCGTGGATGCGGACGACTATGAGGAGTTGCGTGCTTCGTTGGAGAAGCTGCAACTTAACGACGCTTCCCTCGTTTGGGAGCCCGAGTCGTCAGCGGCATTGGGCTTCGGCTTCCGCTGCGGCTTCTTGGGCCTGTTGCACATGGAAATCGTGCAGGAGCGCCTCGACCGCGAGTTCGACATGGACGTCATCACCACGGTGCCCAACGTGTCGTTCAAGTGCTTCAAGACTGATGGCGAGATGATTGAGGTGCACAACCCCAGCGGCCTCCCCGAGGTGACGAAGATCGACCACATTGAGGAACCGTACATCATCGCACAAATCATCTCGAAGAACGAGTTTACCGGCCCCATCATGACGCTCTGTATCGACAGGCGTGGCGTGCTGAAGAACCAGGTCTATCTCTCCACCGACCGCGTGGAGCTGACCTTCCAGATGCCGCTGAGCGAAATCGTCTTCGACTTCTACGACAAACTGAAATCCATCTCGAAGGGCTATGCCTCCTTCGACTATCATATCGCTGGCTATCAAGACGCTGACTTGGTGAAACTCGACATCATGCTCAACGGCGAGTCCGTCGATGCCTTGTCTACCTTGATTCACCGTGGCCATGCCTATGAGTTCGGCCGTCGCATGTGCGAGAAGCTGAAGGAATTGATACCTCGTCACCAGTTCGACATCGCCATTCAGGCGGCCATCGGAGCGAAGATCATCGCTCGCGAGACCGTGCGCCAAGTGCGTAAGGATGTGACGGCGAAGTGTTATGGCGGTGATGTCTCCCGTAAGCGCAAACTGTTGGAGAAACAAAAGGCGGGTAAGAAACGCATGCGCCAAATCGGTAACGTTGAGGTGCCACAATCGGCATTCCTTGCTGTGCTAAAACTTGATTAAACGTTCTTGAGAATTAACGAAAAGATAACGGATATGAAAAAGTTATTCTTTCTTTTTGGATTATTGTTTTCTATTACAACAATAGTTGCCCAAGAGATGCCTGAAATCAAAAGATACGACCTAAAAGAGGTGGGCACTTTCCAATATGATGAATACACTGTAATGGTAATAACGGATTGCTTAACTAATGATAAGGAATATAAGCTTAGGGTTTCTTATAGTGTTGAGTTTAATAATGATAAACATGAGACAAAGGTTTTGTATCTTAGCGATGGCGTTGTTGATGAAATGATTAAAGCTTTTTCGTTTTTATATACTACCGAATTTGAGCCAAAGTTGGAGGGTGAGGAATCGTTTATTATTTATGAAATAAGCGATGGCTTGTTTTTCAAATATAGGATAAGTCCTCGTCGTTTGGAGGTGTTAATTGATGACAATAAGGTTATGCCAAGTATTTACGATGTTTATGATGAGGATGCGGATGACATTTATAATGAGTATAAAGCAAAGAATCGGCAACATGTTTTGGCTCAGATTGATTATGAATATGAAATGAAGGAATTCGGATCTTTGCTTCAAAAAATAGAAAAGGCTTTTGCTGAAAAAGGTCGAGACCCGAAAGATGCAGTTATTCCAAATGATAATAAAACAGAACCTCAAAAAATGTAGAAACGATTAAACAAATAAACTATGGAACATTTGATCCCTGCATGGATGCTGATTCCCTTCGTCGTGATGCTGCTCTGCATTGCGGTTTTGCCATTGTTGCCTAAAGTGGGCGAGTGGTGGGAACACAACCTTCACAAACTGTATGTGTCACTTATCCTCGGCGTCCCGGTTGGGATATGGCTGTGCGTACACGGCATGAGCCACGAGCTGATTCACCAGATGATTTTCGACTACGTCCCCTTCATCTTGTTGCTCATGGCGCTGTTCGTCACCACGGGTGGCATCTGCATCAAGGGTGACCTTGTGGCGAAACCCGTCACCAACACCATCATCCTCGGTATCGGTTGGCTGTTGGCCTCGTTTATGGGTACTACGGGAGCCGCCATGCTATTGATACGCTTGGTGTTGCAGACCATCTCGCAGCGCAAGTACAAGATGCACACCGTGCTCTTCTTCATCGCTATCGTGGCCAACTGTGGCGGTCTGTTGTCGCCTCTCGGCGACCCGCCGCTCTTTTTGCTGTTCCAGAAAGGTGCCAGCTTCATGTGGTGGATGCAGAACATGTTCCTTGAATGGCTTGTCACCGGCGCATTGCTGCTGTTGGTCTATTTCTTGGTCGACGCTTACTTTTACCGCAAGGAGCCGAAAGAGAACCTTGCTGCTGATGAAGCTCAAAAGGTGTCCCTTCAATTCTCCGGTCTCATCAATATCGTGTGGTTGCTCTGCATTATCGCCAGCACCATGTTCATCAATAAGACCTACATCCCTGCCATGGGTGCTGAGGATGCTCCTTGGTACCTCAGGCTCCTTCGCGAATGGGTGTTCATCGCCATCGTCGCCATGTCGTGGCTGACCACGAAGAAGAAAGCTCGCACCGACAACAACTATTCATGGGTGCCGATTCTCGAGGTGGCCTGCGTCTTCGTTGGCATCTTCGCCACGATGACGCCCGCCTTGATGTTCCTCGAACAGATGAAGGAGACCATCCAGGCCTTTATCAGCCAGCCTTGGCAATATGTCTACTGCACTGGTGTGTTGTCGGCCTTCCTCGACAATGCGCCTACCGCAATGGTGTTCAACTCTATGGCCCCCAATGGCGACATCGTCGGTCTTGCCGCCGATCCTTTCCTGAAGGCTATCTCCATGGGTGCCGTGTTCTTCGGTGCCTTGACCTATATCGGCAACGGCCCGAACTTCATGGTGAAGTCCATCGCTGAGCAGGAAGGCATCAAGATGCCGTCGTTCTTCGGCTATATGATCAAGTTCTCGCTCATCGTGTGCCTGCCCATCTACGTTATCGTGCAGCTTATTTTCATCTAATTTCTTGATGAGCGAATATAGATTATGTATTAGACGCGAGACGCGAGACTACGAGACGATTTGGGTTTGTCCCGTGTCTCGAAGTCCCGTGTCCCGTGTCATGACAAACTGTGTTTTATAAATTACTAAAAGTATGTCCGACGGTATTCTCTACGAAATAGCAATGACGCTGTTGCCTGGTATCGGTGATATCAGCGGCAAGAAGTTCGTGCAGTATTGCGGTAGCGCTGAAGCGGTCTTCAAGGAGACACGCAAGTCGTTGGAGAAGATCACGGGCATGCGCGAGGCTTCCATCGAAGCCATCTGCAATCCTAAGGAATACCTGAAACGGGCGGAGGAGGAGATTGATTTCTGTGAAAAGAATGGCGTTCAGCCTTTGTTTTTCCTCGATTCCGACTATCCACGCCGCCTCTTGCAGTGCGACGATGCCCCGATGATGCTGTATTACAAAGGCAAGGCCAACCTCAACGCCAATCGCGTGGTGGCCATCGTCGGCACGCGCAACATCACCGACTACGGCAAGGAAAACTGCAACCAGTTGGTGGAGGATTTCAAGGAAGACGATGTGTTGGTTGTGAGTGGCTTGGCCTATGGTGTTGACACCTGCGCCCACAAAGCTTCGGTAAAGAACGGCATCCCGACCGTTGGAGTGATGGGCAGCGGTATGCAGCAAATCTATCCTGCGCCGAACAAAAAACTGGCCAACGATATGGTCGAACAAGGTGGCGGTATCCTCACCGAATGTATGAGCGGCACTATGCCCGACCGTGAAAACTTCCCGCGCCGCAACCGCATCATCGCTGGCATGGCGGACGCTGTCGTGGTCATTGAGTCGGCAATGAAAGGCGGATCCTTGATTACTGCCGACTTGGCCAACTCTTACAGCCGTGACGTGTTTGCCTATCCTGGCCGTGTCCTAGACATCTACAGCCAAGGCTGCAACTACCTCATCCGCACCAACCGCGCCCACCTCATGGAGAGCGTGCTCAACCTGCGTTACATCATGCGCTGGGACTCAGCGGCGAAAAACGAGAGACAAACGGCGATGTTCCGCGAGTTTACTGCTGAGGAAAAACTGGTCATGGACTGCTTCGGTGCAAGTACTATGGTCAATCTGGACGACATCATCGTGAAGACGGAACTGCCGACCACGAAGATTGCAGCCATCTTGTTAACATTGGAATTCGACGGCGTGTTGATGGCGCTGCCAGGCAAAAGATACCAGAAATGTTAGGCAAGGTCATCAAATCGACGGGCAGCTGGTACATCGTCCTCGACGAGACGGGACGACAGTGGGAGTGTCGCCTGCGCGGCAAAATTCGCATGGATGGCATCCGCTCCACCAATCCCGTGGCTGTCGGCGACAATGTGCAATTTGAGCAGGAACCTGGCAAGGAGACGGGCGTTATCAAAAAGATTGAGCCCCGAGATAATGTGATTGTCCGCCAGTCGGTCAACCTGAGCAAGGCCTCGCATATCATCGCCTCCAATGTGGATTTGGCCATCATTGTGGCCACCGTTGTTCAGCCACGCACCTCCACGGGCTTCATTGACCGCTTTCTGGTCACTGCCGAAGCCTATCACATCCCTGCCGCTTTGGTTTTCAACAAGTACGACCTTTACACCGACGAGCAGATAGGGGAGATGTGCGTGCTGATGGAATACTACCAGAGCCTTGGCTATACTTCGTTTGGCGTGTCGGCCAAGACGGGTTTCCAAATCGACCAGCTTAAGGAATTGATGCAAGGGAAGATATGCCTGTTTTCCGGCCATTCTGGCGTGGGTAAGTCGGCCTTGGTCAATGCCCTCGACCCCTCGTTGAACGTCCGCATTGGTGCCATCTCCGATGTCCACGAGAAAGGCAAGCATACGACTACTTTCGCCGAGATGCATCATCTGGGTTTCGGCGCGTGGATTGTCGACACTCCAGGCATCAAGGAATTTGTGCTATACGACCTTGAGAAAGAGACCTTGGCGCAGCGTTTCCCCGAGATGCGGAACCTGATGAGTGAGTGCCGTTTCGCCAATTGCACCCACACGCATGAGCCAGGCTGCGCCGTAAAGGCCGCTGTCGAGAACGGTGACATCGCCGATTGGCGTTATGTGAATTATATCCGCATGATGACGGATGAAAGCCATGATTCAGTAAAAGAAGAAGGAATATGAAAACCATCGCCCTATTTGGAAAGACCATCGCTCCCGAGAACGGGGAATACATCAGGCAATTGTTTGTGAAATTGTCTGACAACCAGGTGGAAATAACCATATACAAGCCTTTCGCCGACATGATTAAAGATTATGTCTCCGAAGGCGTGCACTACAGCGTCTTCAATTCCCATGCCGACCTGAAGGCCGACCTGTTATTCTCCATTGGCGGTGACGGGACGATTTTGGACACCGTGCCTTTCGTTCTTGACTCCGGCATGCCCGTGGTAGGCATCAACATGGGGCGTTTGGGTTTCCTTTCCAGCCTCTCGAAGAACGAGATTGGGAAAGCCGTCGACAGCGTGCTTTCGGGCGACTACACCGTTGAGCAGCGCACCTTGCTTGAACTCGTCTCGCCCAATGACGTTTTCGGCGACGTGAAATATGCCCTCAACGAGTTGAACGTCATCCGTAACCCTGAGCATAGTTTATTGGCCATCAAGGTGTTCGTTGACGATGTTTATCTCAATACCTATTGGGGTGACGGCATTCTTTTGGCTACTCCGACGGGCTCCACGGCCTATTCGCTGAGTGCCGGCGGCCCTATCATAGCCCCCAACGCGAAGAATTTCGTCATCACGCCTATCGCCACACATAACCTGACGGTGCGTCCCGTGGTCATCCCCGACGACAGCGTCATCCGCATTCAGGTGGAGGGCCGAGAGAAGAAATTCGTCTTTAGCATGGACTCAAGAAGCTGTACCTTAGACACTTCCGTGCAGCTTGAGGTGCGCAAGGCGGGCTTCTGCCTCAACCTCGTCAGGATGCGCAACGAGGACTTCTTCGGCACCATCCGCAACAAATTGATGTGGGGAAAGGACAATAGAAACTGATTTCTGTCGTTTTCATTGGAAAATTTCGTATTTTTGCAGTTTCGAACTATGTATAGAAGATTTCGTTTTTTATTGATACTGAGTTGCTTGGCTGCTTTTTTGCAGGTCCAAGCCCAATTTAATGACCCCCAAACGCTTGAGGTGGGGCCTCATGTTGGTGTGAGTTATTATATGGGCGACCTCAATCCGATGTATCCTTTTGCCCAGTCACGACTGCAATATGGCGGTGTGGTGCGGTTCAACTATGATAACCGTTGGACCTTCCGTTTCGATTACTCACGCGCTGAGGTGACGGCTTCCGATGAGGTCATCAAATGGCGCCCTGAACGTGGATTGAATTTCACTTCGACCATCAACGACTTCAGCCTTATGGGCGAGTTCAATTTCATCGAATACTATACTGGTAACCCGAAAAAGAATGTGTCGCCTTATATCTTCGGTGGCATTTCGGTGTTTCAATATACGGTCTATGCCAACGTGGGTGAAGAGTTGGTTGACTTGAGCGATTATGCGACGGAAGGCCCTCAAAACCCCGATGCGAAATGGTACAAGAAAATGTTCGGTAAGACCAGTCCTGTGGGCGTGTCGATTCCTTTTGGCGTGGGTGTTAAGTTCTCGTTGTCACGCCACATGGGTGCTACCGTTGAATGGCGCATGCAGAAGACCTTCACCGATTACCTTGACGATGTCGCCAAGGTGTATCCCGAGGAGCATGCTGTTTATACCGCCGAAGACGGCACCGCATATGACTTAAGCGACCCGACAGGCAACTACATCGCCGGCCAGCAACGAGGCAACTCGTCTTTCAACGACTGGTTTGGCATGGCGCGTGTGTCGCTGACCTGGAAATTCAACCTGCCTGACGGCAGAGGCTGTAACCTTAGCAAATTCTGACCATGGAACTGAAAGACCAACTGATGCAACAGATTGACCGTGAGCGGCTCCCGCAGCACATCGCCATTATTATGGACGGCAACGGCCGTTGGGCCAAGGAACGCGGTAAGCAACGCCTATTCGGCCATCAAAGTGCCATTCAGTCGGTGCGCGAAGTGAGCGAGGCCTCGGCGGAGATCGGCGTCAAATTCCTGACGCTTTATGCTTTCTCCACCGAGAACTGGAACCGTCCCTTGGCAGAGGTCTCGGGCCTGATGTCGCTACTAGCGCAGACCATCAAGAACGAGGTCAGCACGATGAACAAGAACAGCATCAAGCTGAATGCCATCGGCGACCTGAAGAGCCTGCCCAAGACCAACTACGAACAGCTGATGCAGGCCATTGCCGACACGAGCCACAACACCCGCATGACCTTGACTTTGGCCTTGAGCTATTCGGGTCGTTGGGACCTCACGCAGGCCTCGCGTCGTATGGCGGAGGATGTGGCACAAGGTAAGCTGCAACCTGAAGCCGTTAACGACACCTTGATTTCGTCTTACCTCTCCACGGCGGGCATGCCCGATCCCGAGCTGCTTATCCGCACCAGCGGCGAGGAACGTATCAGCAACTTCCTGCTGTGGCAACTGGCTTATTCCGAATTGTATTTCACCCAAAAATATTGGCCCGACTTCCGCAAGGCCGACCTTTACGAGGCGATTTTGAACTATCAGCATCGTGAGCGCCGCTTTGGAAAGACCAGCGAGCAAGTGACAAAAAAATGATTGATAGAACTATGCGATTGAGATATTTACCCATACTGCTGTTTCTTGTGGCCTTCCTTGGCATCGGGAACGGCACCTTTGCCCAAATCCAAATCGGCGACGACCTTTCGGAAATCGATTATGCCCGCCCGCAGAAGTACGAGATTGGCGGTATTGTCGTTGAAGGTGCCAAGTATGTCGATGGCTCCATGCTGAGCATGATAGCGAATTTGAGGGTGGGATCGACCATTTCTATCCCGGGCGATGAAATCTCAACGGGCATACGTAAAATCTGGGAACAGGGCTTGTTTGAGGATGTGGCCATCAACGCCACCGACTTTGTGGGCGACAAGGTCTTCCTGCAAATCGTCATCAAGGAGAAACCCCGCGTGTCGAAGTTCTCGCTCAAGGGCATCAAGAAAAGCGAGGCCGACGATATCCGCAATAAGATTAACCTGTCGCGCGGCGACATCGCCACTGAGCATCTGCTGACCAAGACCACCCGTATCATTGAGGATTTCTATTTCGATAAGGGCTACTACAATGTAGCCATTGACATCCAGCAGGTGCCTGATACTGTCCGTGAGAATTACATCGACATGGTCATCAACATCGACAAGGGCCAAAAGGTGAAGATCGGCCAGATCAATGTGTATGGCAACGAGAATCTCGCTGATGGCCAGGTGCTGATGGCGATGAAAGAGACCAAACAAAAGGGTCACTTCGATCCTCTGAATCCCCTTGGCCCGATGATTGTGAACGCCGTCGCTGATGTGTTCACCCTGCATCCCTTGAGAGCAATCAATGGCGTGGAAGAGTATTTCTATGACAACTACCGTCCGCGCATCATGAAGTCCTCGAAATACATCGAAAAGAACTACGAGGACGACAAGAAACTCATCATCGAGAAATACAACGCCAAGGGTTACCGTGATGCACGCATCGTCAGTGATTCGGTGTATCGCATCGACGAGACCAACCTTGGCATCGACCTCGTCATCGACGAAGGCAACAAATATCACTACCGTAACATCTCTTGGACAGGCAACACCAAATATAGCACCGAAACCCTTAATTCCGTCCTGGGCATCAAGAAAGGCGACGTATATAATAAGGAGCTGCTTGACCGAAACCTGAACTATAGCGAGACCAACCTCGACATCAGTTCTTTGTATATGGACGACGGCTATCTGTTCTTCCGTGTCGATCCTGTTGAAGTGGCCGTCGAAAACGATTCTATCGATCTTGAAATCCGTCTCACCGAAGGCAAACAGGCACGCATCAGCAATGTGAGTCTCACGGGTAACACAAAGACTTACGACCATGTGGTGCTGCGCGAGTTGTACACCCGTCCGGGACAGCTATTCAGCCGTAGCGACGTGGTGCGTTCTGTACGTGAGTTGGCGACCTTGGGCTTCTTCAACCAAGAGTCCATCAATCCCGATGTGCAACCCAATCCCGAGGATAACACCGTCGACATCAATTATTCCGTTGAGGAAGCCGCTGCCGACCAGATCCGTTTCTCGGCAGGTTTCGCTGCGGGTTACCTGATGTTGGAGGCCGGCTTGCAGTTCTCCAACTTCTCCATGCGCAACATCTTCAACAAGAAGGCATGGAGGCCGCTGCCGATGGGTGATGGACAGAAGCTGTCGCTGAATGTGAGCACTTTGGGACGCTATTACCTCTATTATGGACTTTCGTTCACCGAGCCTTGGCTGGGCGGACGCAAGCCCAATGCACTCTCGGTTTCGCTTTACCAGTCGTTCTATGCCAAACAAGTAGAAAAGACTGATGCCAACTATGGTTGGTTCAACATGACGGGTGCCACCATCGGACTGGGCCGTCGCTTGACCTGGCCTGACGACTATTTCTCCTTGTATCAAGGCGTCAACTTCAAGCGGTATGCCCTTCACAACTACTCAAACTCCTCTTTTTTGAATGTGGGCGATGGCAACGGCAAGTTCAATCTGATCAGCTACAACTTTGTGTTGTCGCGTAACTCGGTGAGCCAGCCCCTTTATCCGCGTAGCGGCTCCGAGTTCCAATTGGGTCTCGAAATCACTCCGCCGTATTCCTTGCTTTCCAATAAGAACTACTCAAGCATGTCGGAGAACGAGAAGTACAAGTGGATTGAAATGCACCGTTGGACCTTCAAGGCGGCATGGTACACCGAATTGTATGAAAAACTCGTGATGATGACCCGTGTGCGTTTTGGCTATTTGGGCCATTACAACGACCAAATCGGAGCCACGCCTTTCCACCGCTTCTTCCTCGGTGGCGATGGCTTGAACAATTACTCCTTCGACAGCCGCGAGATGGTGGGTATGCGTGGCTATGCCAACAACTCCCTCACGCCTGGCGCTTACACTGGTTCCAGTAAAGGTGGCGACATAATGACGAAATACACCTTGGAGTTGCGTTACCCGCTCTCGTTGAATCCTCAGGCTACCATTTATGCCTTGACATTCCTTGAGGCTGGTAACTGCTGGCTCGGATTTAAGGACTTCAACCCCTTTGATGTGAAGCGTTCGGCTGGTCTGGGTGTGCGTATCTACTTGCCCATGTTCGGCTTGCTTGGCCTGGACTGGGGCTATGGCTTCGACGACGTGTACGGTACTACGGGCAATAACCATAGTCAGTTCCACTTCTCCATTGGTGGATCTATTGACTAATGCGGAATGCGGAATGAATAGTCTCGTGTCTCGCTGTCTCGCGTCAAAAGAACTTTGGAACGATTATTGATATAACAAGAGCAAACAACAACACAATAATACAATGAAAGCATTTAAAACCTTGATTTTGACCGCTGCCTTGGTTTGTGGCGGCATCATGACTGCCAATGCACAACTTGGCGGTGGACAAAAGATCGTTTATGTCGATTCCGAATACATCATGGATAACATTCCGGAATACGGCGATGCCCAGCAAGAACTGAACGCCCTTTCGGCGAAATGGCAGAACGAAGTGAAGGCCATCTACGACAGGGTGTCGGAGATGTACAGCAAGTACCAGACCGAGATGCTGCTCCTTTCCGAAGACCAGAAGCGTGCCCGCGAGCAAGCTATCGTCGACAAGGAACAGGAAGCCAAGAACCTGCAGATGCAGTACTTTGGCGCCGAAGGTCAACTCTATCAGAAACGTGCAGAGTTGATCCAACCTATTCAGGAAAAGGTCTATACGGCCATGAAGGAAGTGGCTCAGACCAAGAACTATGCTTTCGTCCTTGACTTGGCTTCGGGTACTTCCATCCTTTATGCCAACGATAAGAATGACATCAGCGACGACGTGCTTGACCAACTCGGCAATGTGATGCAAACCGTGCGCCGCGAAGACCGTCGTAAGGCTGCAGGAACTACTGTCGGAACCCCTGGTGGTGGCAACAATAACAGCAGCAGAACCACTCCGGCTAAACCCGTAAACCCCAAGAAATAAGGAATAATGGACTGACGAACGCAAAATATTTGTATCTTTGCCGCTTGAATGTCAAATAAACTGGAGTTAAATTGTTAAAAATCAATAAAATGAAAAGAGTATTCAAAGTATTGTTTTTGGGTGTCGCACTCTTCGTGATGAGCGGAGTAGCTCAAGCCCAGATTAAGATTGCACATGTCAACACGGCTGAAGTTCTCGATGCCATGCCTGACAAGACCAAGGCTGAGAAGGATTTGGAGAAGTATTATGGTGAGCTCCAGAGCCAGCTTCAAAATATGGCCAAAGAATATCAGACCAAGTTGCAGGACTATGAAGCCAATCAGGCTACGATGTCGAATCTGGTGAAACAATCCAAGGAAAAGGAGATTGTCGACCTTCAGACCCGTATCCAGCAGTTCCAAGCCAGCGCCGAGCAGGAATTCGAAGGCAAGCGCGCTGAGTTGCTCGCTCCCATTTTGGAGAAGATCCAGAATGCCATCAACGCTGTGGGTAAGGAAAAGGGTTACACCTATGTGCTCGACCTCGCCACGGGCGCTGCTGTCTATTGTGGCCCCGATGCCGTTGACTGCACCAAGGACGTGAAAGCCAAATTGGGCATCAAGTAAGAAAACTTGACTTAATTAATAAAGAACAGCCGACCTTCGTGTCGGCTGTTCTTGTTTTATTTGATGCTCTCGCGTTTTACCTTGGCGAAGCGGAGTAGTCTCAAGATCCTCAAAGGCTTATGGTCATCCTTGTTGGCAAGGTTGAGGTAAAGCCCGAGCTTCTTCGCGATGGGAATTTTATATGTCTCGACGAATTCGATGAGCGTGCCGTCAGGGTCTTCCACATAGGTGAAGTGGCCGTTGGCGTCGCCCATGCCGAAGTCGGCACCGCTGTCGCACACAAAGGGATGCCCCATCAGCTCTGCTTCTTCCTGGACGGCGCTCATGTTGCGTACGTCGAAACAGAGGTGGATGAAGCCTGGGTCGCCCCAGTAGCGGCCTTCATAGAGTTTCTTGCCGGGGCCGTCGATGCTCTGGATGAGTTCTAGATGAGACGTGCCCATGATACGGCTCAATGGGCCTTCGATGGGCTTGGAGCGTTCCAGGATGACACGGCGCAAGGTGCGTTTTCCGCCTTCGAGGATTTCCAGGTCTTCAAAGACGCCCGTCTGGTCGAGGACCACCTTGTCGTATTCCAGCAGCTGGGTGTAGAAGGGCAGGGAACGGTCGATGTCGCTGACGCCGATGATGGCACCGTTGGCACCGCCTGTGAGTTTCTTCTCGTCGATGAAGACGTAGTCGTCCTGTTCAAGCTGGAAGACGTTGCCGTACGGGTCTTTCATGAAGAACTGCTTCTGTCCCATCGGCGAGGTCGTGATTTTGCTTATGACGTCAAGGCCTTTATTAATAAAGGTGTTGTAGGCTGTCTCGATGTTAGGGGTCTTCACCTTGGCGATAAGGATGCCGAGGTCACCCAGCTGGACGGGCTCTTTCAGATAGTTGAGTTCGCGCCCTTTGGGCTGCCATATCTCGAAGCCTCCACCGCCACGGATGTTGACCGCGATGCCTGAACGACGCGGTTGGGGCTTACCGCCTGTATAAGGGAGCATGCGCTCCGCCACGCCTTCGTCGTCAACGATCTTGATTTCGAAGCCGAAGTTGTCGTAATACCATTTCCAGGCCTCGACGAAGTCGTTCACGCCGATGCCCACTTGCTGTATGCCACAGATGACTTTATCTTTCATTGTAGTAGTTTTTATTGTCGCTTTGTGTCATTGCGAGGAGGAATGACGAAGCAATCTAGGGAATAAACTTGTTTTCTGGATTGCTTCGCTTCGCTCGCAATGACGCTGCGCGTCATGTCGCTGATATCTTTCTTGATAGTTTATAATACAAAGGTAAGCTGTACTTGTGAATATACGCCATCAGCAATTCCTTGCGTCCGATGAGCTTACGGTGCTTCTGCCGTTTGATGGCACGCACGGCGATGGCGCCGCACTTGTCGACATCCAAACCATTGGCTTGTCCCGCATCCATCTTGGCGTGGGCGGTGCCATCGCCGTGCAGGGCGCTCTTGCTGATTTGCGTGTTGATGCGCCCCGGGATAAGGAAGGTGACACCGATGTTGTCGTACTCCAGCTCGAGCGACTCGTAGAAGCCGAACAAGGCGTGCTTGGCGGCGCAGTAGGCCGAACGCAAAGGGAAGCCGAACAAGCCCGATAGGGAAGTGGTCACGCTGAACTGCACGTGTTCCTTGGCGAGGATCATCTCCTTGAATTTTTTCACGAGATACACGCCGCTGAGGAAGTCGATCTTCAGAATCTTCTCGTCCACGCTGATGTCGGTGTCAAAGGCCTTCTCGCGTTGTGAGATGCCGGCGTTAAGCACAAAGAGGTCGATGCTCAGGCCTTGCTCCATCACGAAGTCGTAGAGGCGGTCGATGGAGGCGTAGTCGTCGAGTTGCGTCTCTGTGGCCCATGCCTTCACACCGTATTGCTCGCACATCTCCTTGGTCTTGTCGAGGTCGTCGATGCCGAGACCCGTCAGCACGAGGTGGCAGCCTTCCTGGGCCAGGTGGAGCGCAATGCTCTGCCCGATGCCTGTGCCGCCCCCGGTGATTAAGGCTGTTTTATTTTTGAGGTTTAACATTGTGGTTGGTTTCAATGCTGCAAAGATAAAAATAATTCCTTGTCGTTGGGATAATCAATATATTTACTAATTTTGTGGCAAAAATACGGTTGAAAGGGCGGACACACAGGTCCGCCCCTACTCTAAACCATGAACTATCAATTCTCAACTTAATAAAATGGACATTTTTGAAAGAATATCAAAGGATTCCGGTGGCCCGATTGGGCAATACCGTGAACGCGCTGACGGTTATTTCGCATTCCCGCGTTTGGAAGGCGAGCTAGGACCGCGCATGACCTTCAACGGCAGGGAGGTGCTCTGCTGGAGCTTGAACAACTATCTGGGCTTGGCCAACCACCCCGAGATCCGTCGCGTGGATGCCGAAGCCGCCGCCAAATACGGCCTCGCCGCCCCCATGGGTGCCCGAATGATGACGGGTCACACCCGCATGCACGAGCATTTCGAGCATGAGCTGGCCGACTTCGAGAAGAAGGAAGCCGCTTACCTGTTCAACTTCGGCTACCAAGGCATTGTGTCGACCATCGACACGCTGACCAGCCCCCACGATGTCATCGTCTACGACAACGAGGCCCATGCCTGCCTCTTGGACGGCATCCGCCTGCATATTGGCAACAAATACAAGTACCGCCACAACAACATGGAAGACCTTGAGAAGAAGCTGAAGGTCGCCACCGAGGTGGTGGCCAAGACGGGCGGTGGTATCCTCGTCATCACCGAGGGCGTGTATGGCATGACGGGCGCTTTGGGCGACCTTGCCGGCATCGTGGCCCTGAAGAAGAAATACAGCTTCCGCATCCTCATCGACGACGCCCACGGCTTCGGCGTGATGGGTCCCAACGGTCGCGGCACCTCCGAGCATTTCGGCGTGATGGATGACATCGACATTTACATTGGCGCATACGCCAAGGCCATGGCCATTATCGGTGGCTTTGTGGCTGGACCGAAGTATGTCATTGAGTATTTGCGTTACAATATGCGTTCGCAGATGTATGCCAAGAGTTTGCCGCTGGCCATCGTGGAAGGCTGCGAGAAGCGTTTGGAGATTATTCGCAGCGCCGAGGGCGACGCCTTGCGTGCCCAGCTGTGGAAGGTGACGCGTGCCTTGCAGAAGGGCTTCCGTGACCTGGGCTTCGACATCGGTCCCGCCGAGGCTTGCGTGACGCCGGTGCACGTGCAGGGCGACTTGGTGCAGGCCACCAACATCGCCATGGACCTGCGCGAGAACTACCGCATCTTCTGCTCGGTCATCACCTATCCCGTCATCCCCAAAGGCATGATCATCTTCCGCATCATCCCGACGGCAGCCCACAGCATGGACGACGTCAACTACACGTTGAACGCCTTCGCCGAGGTGAGGCAGAAACTCGATAAGGGCTACTATGACGGCACCGAGGTTCCGAATATGAGGATTGAGTAAAGACTCGGCTATCGATTTTAGAGAGCGGCAATGCCGCTCTCTTTTTGTATAATCGGAATAAATTCCCTATCTTTGCATTTTCAACAATTGATATAATCCCAAAAATAGGATAATATGATACTTGTAAAACAAGCGGGCGTATATGTCAATATCTTGAATTGCAGGCTTAAGAAGCATCTCGCCGAGGTGTTCAAGAAGCATGGCGTCAACCTGACGGCGGAGCAGTACCTGGTCATGGACACACTGTGGAACGAAGGCACACTCACTCAGCAAGCCATTGCTTTCATCATCCAAAAGGACAAGAACTCGGTGACGCAATTCATCGACAATCTGGAAAAGAAAGGGCTCGTCACACGTTCTGTGGCCAAGGAAGACCGCCGTGTGAATAACATCGTGGTCACTGAAAAAGGCATGGCACTCAAGGACTCCACCAAGCAGCTGGCTATCGACACGATGAACAAGGCGTTGGAAGGCATCCCTGAAGAGGATGTGCTGACTTTTGTGGACGTATTGAAGAAGGTCTGCGCCAATATTTAAGTCCCATTCAGGCTGTATTTTCGCCGATTGGCATAATAATTGGATGAAAAATGCCGTATCAACACTTGGTTTTTGTATTTTTGTACCCCAAATTTTTCAACGAAATGAATAGATTGACAAGTTTTTTGATGGCACTCCTTGCGTTGGCATTGGTGATGCCTTCATGCAACAAAGGTCCGGGAGAAGGTGGCACAGGTACTGTGCAAGGCTTCGTGAAGCTGGTGCATCATCCCGATGATGATTTCACCTTGACGCCTGATACCATGGTGGCAGCGAAGACAGATGTCTTCATCGTCTATGGCGACGAGGCATACTTCGGCGATGATGCCGAGACCGGTTCAGATGGAAGGTATCAGTTTGAATACCTGTTGCCCGGCGACTATACCGTGTTTGCCTATTCCACTTTGCCTTCGGGCGAAAAAATCGCGGTGAGCGAAACTGTGGAACTGAAGCGTGGCGCAACGGTTGACGTGCCTACCATATATATCCACGACGGCAAGGCCTACGGCACCTCCATCGTCAAGGGACAGGTTCACGCTTCCTATTGGCATAATGGCAGTTGGCAAGGCGAAGGTTGGGCTTACGAGCACCGTGTCTACATTCGCCGTTTGGGTGAGACCTTGCCTTTCAATGACACCCGTGTGGGTCCAGACGGTTATTTCGCTTTCCAGAAGCTACAGCCCGGTGTATACGAGGTCTTTACGGTGACGCAGGACTTCAATGAAGTACCCGATTTCGTCTACCAGACCATTACAGTTGACGAGGCAGGACAAATCTATGAGCTTGAAGAACGGTTTGAAGTGGTAATAAATGTATAAACAGTTGAATATGAAAAGATTAGTTTTATTATTGGTTTTTGTTGCTATTAGTTTTGGTGCTTTCGCACAAGCCGTATCGGATGCCACCATCGCTAAGCGTGAGAACCGTAAGGGTATGGTGCTGAAGGAATGGAACACACCCGCCGGCGACAAGCGTGCCTTCCTCGACCGCAAGACGACCTATGATGAAATGGGTCGAAAGATTGAGGAGATCGAATATGCCAGCTATGGCCAGAAGTGGCGCGTGGTAAGTGAATACCCTGCCAACAGCGACATCACGGCCAAGGTGGTGCGTGAAATCGAGTACAACGACCGCGACAAGGTGGTGCGCATCCGCAAATATGAATACGACGAGGACGGCTCCAAGGTGCGCCAGCTCAACTATTATCCGAACGGCAAGCTGGAGTCGGTGAAAACCTTTGAGTATGTGCCCAAATAAGGCCTGATGGAGGAGATACTCGGCATAGTGCAAGGCATGAAGCCCATCACGCTTGACGAGATGAGCGGCGTGAAGCTGATGAACCGCATCGACACCAAATATGTGGTGACGGAGACACAGCTGCGCGACATCCTTACTTGTATCTGTGATGCCTACTATGCCCAGGAAGTGGAAGGGAATCGTCTGTCGCCTTACAGCACGGTCTATTACGACACCCCTGACCTGACGATGTACCTCATCCACCATGACCGCCATCTGGTGCGCGACAAGGTGCGGGTACGTACATACGTCGACTCCCATCTGACTTTCTGTGAGGTGAAGCACAAGAACAACAAAGGCCGCACGAAAAAGAAGCGTATCGAGGTGGAACCCATCCCCAATATCCTCGACAACCCCGAGGCAGTGAAGTTCTTGGCTGAGAAACAGCCTTATCCTGTTGATACATTAAGTCCGCATCTTGTCACGATCTTTGACCGTTTCACCTTGGTGAACTACGACAAGACCGAGCGCCTCACCATCGACTGCAACCTGCGTTTTGAGAACCTGCGCAGCGGCAACACGGCCTCTATGGCCCCTCTGGCAGTGATGGAACTCAAGCAGGACGGACGCGCCCACTCACAACTGAAAGACGTGCTCTTCGACATGAGAATCAGGCCGTTCAAGTTCAGCAAATACTGTATCGGCACCTGCCTGACGCGCCCCGAGGTGAAGCAGAACCGATTTAAGAAGAAATTGAGACGAATAGAAAAGTTAAAGAATGACACGAGACACGAGACTGCGAGACACGAGACGTTGGGTCATTGACTCGCGTCCCGAAGTCCCGCGTCCCGCGTCAAAAAATCAAATAAACAACAATCAACAATATGAACCTACTACAAATCAACATGCAGGACTTCGACCCTGACATTGCCCGCGAATTTGGCGCTGGCGCTACTGGCATGGACTTCCTAGGTGTGCCGCTTTTTGACGCCCAGAGCCTTTGGACGACGCTGATCCGCTTCGTCTTCAACTTCCTCGTTTGCTGGGTCATCATCCACTTCTTCTATTACAAGAAGGCCAACCGCAAGGACTATTATTTCACCTTCCTGATGTTTGCCGTGGTCATCTTCCTCATCATCTCACTGATGGAGAACATGAAGATGAACATTGCCTACGCCTTGGGCCTGTTTGCCATCTTCGGCATGATCCGATATCGAACGGAGACCATCAAGATTCGCGAGATGACATACCTCTTCGTGGTGATGGGTTTGAGCATCGTCAACGGCATGGCACTTTCGACGAGCTATTCAGAACTCGTCATGGTCAACCTGCTGACAGTGCTGGTGGTGTGGATTCTTGACGGCACCAAGTTATTGAAGCATACGACGGCCACGAAGATCATTCTTTACGACCGCATCGAAAACACTAAGCACGGCAAGGAAGAAGACCTGAAAGCTGACATCGCCGAGCGTACGGGCTTGGAAGTCCAGAAAGTGGAGGTGGGCCATATCGACTACCTGCGTGACGTGGCTTTTGTAAAGGTGTACTACACGCCTATCGATGGCGAGGTGAATACCATCGACACGATTACCAAACTGAAGAATTTCGAAGAATAGTGAAACGGTTGTTCCTCATAGCGTTGATGACAGCTTCGCTGGCGGCCTTTGCCCAAAGTGAGCGCACGACCGACTTTGGCGGCATCCTTTCCGCTGAGGCCGAGGTGGGCTTAAAAGGCCCTTTTAGCATGTCGGTGGAGGAGGAGCTGCGCTTTGACCACAACTGCACCCAGTTTGACCGTTGGCTCAACTCGGTGGGTGTGGATTACAGCTGCCTTCACAATCGCATGAACATTGGTGTCACCGCCGACTACATCCGTCGCCATAACGACCATAGCTATTATGAAAATCGTGGCCGAATCGGCTTGCAGGTGACCTATACCGAGGATTACCACCGTTTCAAGTTCCAGGGGCGCAGCAAGGTGATAGGGACGTTTTTTGATGAGTGTACAGGCGAGCATCGCCTCAACCCGAGGCTGTATTGGCGCAACAGATTAAAGGTCACGTATCAGAAGCCCAACAGCCGCTTCAAGTACAGCCTATCGGCGGAGCTGTTTTGGCTCGTCAACGACCCCAAGGGCAGTTATATCGACAACCTTAGGACGGTGTTTGCCGTGGACTACCGTTTGGCGCGGCGCTATTCGATTTCGGCATTTGCCCGAATGGACAACGACCTGCAGGTAAAAGAGCCAGTGGATCGGTTTTTTGTGGGCATGACACTGAAAGCGAAATATTGAACATCAATCACTTGTGAAAAAAAATGTTACGGCAGCCCACAAAAGGGTTGCCGTTATTGTTTATTTGCTTATTTTTGTCGTGTTGAAAACTAAAAAAGCTTCAAATATGAAAAAGACTGCCAAAATGAGAATCTTCGCTGGCGGCATGGCGCTGCTGGCGATGGCATTGTTGCTGCTTGTGCCTTCGTGTGGCAAGAAAAACGGAACCACCAAGCCAAGCGTCATCGTTGAACAACTGCGCCCCTTGAACGAGGACTTGCTGCCGCTGTTGGACGGCTTCACCTCGGGTGCAATCGCTAAAGGCGAACCTATCGTGGTGCGCTTCAAGAATCCCGAGACGATGAAGGTGAAGTACGGCGAACCCTTGCCGGCCAAGGCTTTCAACTTCTCTCCGTCGTTGAAGGGAAAAGCCGTCTGGATTGACGAGACTACAGTCGGTTTCCAGTACGACGACATCGACCCGAACCAAAACTACACCTGCGACTTCCGCATCAACGAGTTTGTAGAGACTTCCGACACCCAACCTTTGCAGTTCGGCTTTGCGGTGCGTCGTCAGAACTTCAGCCTCGTGGGTGCCTATCCTGTCTGCACCGAATCCGACAAGATGGATTATAACCTGCGTGTCGCCTTCGTCAACCCCATTGAAGGCGAGGTGGAGCAAATCGTCGACGCTGGCACGAGAAAAGACTACAACGTGACGGCAACGTCGTTGGGTAACAATCTGTATGACATCGCCATCCAAGGAATCAACAGGAAGGATGCGGAGTATATCTTGAAGGTCACTCTGGACGGTTCTTCCATCGAGGCCAAAAAGTCGGTGACCTACGAGTTGCCTGTCTATGCCAAAAACGACTTCAGACCGGTGCAGTTCGATGTGGACAACACATCGGCTCTGGGCGTCTTGTATTTCACGCAGCCGCTGAAACAAGGCCAAAACCTCAACGGCTTCGTGAATTTCAACCAAAGGATTGGCTATCGCTCCGATGTCCAAGACAACAAGGTGACTTTCTATTTCGACAAGACCAGCCTCTATCGTTATCAGCTTGAGGACCTTAATATGACCGTTGCGTCGGGTATCCGTAGCGCTAATGGACAGGTGCTTCAAGAGGATGTCGACTATGCCTTTGACTTGACGGACTATGAGCCCAAGGTGCGTTGGACTGACGATGGTGTCATTATCCCCAATGTGGACGAGACCACGGTCTATTTCGATGCTATCTGCTTGAACTCGGTGACGTTGAGAATCATCCGTATCTTTGACGACAACATTCTTTCGTTCTTGCAAGACAATGAGTTGAACGAAACCTACGGTGTGCGTAAGGCTGGCCGTCTGGAGAAGAAGATTCGCCTCCAGATCGACAACCCGTACCCGACGCAGTGGAAGACCTTCCCCATCGTGTTGTCAGACTATGTCAAGGTGGAACCTGGTGCAATGTATCAGTTGAGCATCGATTTCGGTCCTGCCGACTATACCTTCGCTTCCGAAGAGATGAGGGCCTTAGAGGCTGAAAATTCCCAAATCGAAGCCGACTATTGGGATGGCGAACGCTACGACTATAAAGAATACTGCTACGACGGTGAATGGGGTGATCCCAATGGCTATTACTTCTATAACTATGTGGAGCAAAAGAAGAATATCGTCGTCAGCGACCTGGCAGTGACCGCCAAGATGGGCCGCAGCGACATGGTGGATGTCTTCGTCTATAGAATCTCCGACGCCACGCCGGTTTCGGGTGCCCAAGTGATGGCTTACAATTTCCAGAAGCAGGAACTCGCCAAGGGCAGCACCGACAGCCATGGTTATGCTCGCTTGGAATGCGCCAACCGTCCCGCCTTTGTGGTGGCCACGGATAGGAAAGGCAGCAAGTCTGTCCTTAAGCTGAGCGATGGCAATGCATTGTCGTACAGCCGCTTTGACGTTTCCGGCGAGTCGGTTGACAAGGGCGTCTCAGGCTTCGCCTATACCAACAGAGGCGTTTGGCGTCCAGGCGACGAGATCCAAATCAACTTGATGCTTAACGACTTGGACAATGCACTTCCGGAGAATTATCCTGTGGTGCTTGAAGTCACCGATGCTACAGGTCGTCTCTATGCCAAGCAGGTGAACACCAAGCCCGTGAACGACCTCTATTGCTTCCGCGTGCCGACTAACGTCAGCGACGAGACGGGTCTCTGGCTGGCTCGTTTCAAGGTGGGCAACAGCGTCATCACCAAGAACCTTCGCGTGGAAACGGTGAAGCCCAACCGCCTGGAGATTAACTTCGACCTGCCTGAGGTGGTCAGCCTCTCCAACAACGACCATGTCGCTTTGACCTCAAGATGGCTCAACGGCATGAAAGCCAATGGCTTGAAGGCTGAGGTCGACGTGGTGCTGCGTGGCGGCCTGACCTCATTCAAGAACTTCAAGAACTATACCTTCGTCAACGAGACGCAGAGCTTCGAGCCTCAAGAGATTTCGCTGTATAGCGGAAAACTCAACTCGGAAGGCGTTGCCGATGTGGGCTTTGGTCCCATGGATGACATCTACGCTTCGCAGATGATGAACGGCACCTTCACGGTGAAGGTCTTCGAACCGGGCGGCGACTTCAGCATTGCCTCGTTCAAGGGACAGATTTCACCTTATCGTCGTTATGTGGGTGTGGAACTGCCTGAGACTACGTCTAAATACGGTAGTTACTACGACACCGACAAGGATTGGAAGTTCAACATTGCCATGGTAGACGAGAAGGGAACAGCCTATAATTCGGCTGTGGTCCTTGAATATGCACTCTATAGGTTGGATTCCTACTGGTGGTGGTCGAGCGAGGATGAATGGTCCTTGCAACGTTATGCCTCTGGTACCTACAAGGCTCCTGTGCAGAACGGCACCTTGACCTGCAACGGCACGACCTCGGTCAGCTTCAACATCCCGGACGACAAATGGGGTAGCTACCTCTTCGTCGTCAACGACAAGCAGGGCGGCAATATGTTCGCTAAGGTCATCTCCTTCGACTGGGGCTATGGACACTCCTCTTCGGCATCAGGTGCCCCGGCACAGCTGTCTATGAAGGCCACGGCCGACAGCTATCAGGTGGGCGAGAAGATCGTCGTTACCTTCCCCGCCAACGAACAGGCCAAAGCCCTAGTCACGGTGGAAGCCAACGACAAGGTGATGCAGACCATGGTGGTCGACAACCTCGGCCAGGAAGGCAAGGTGGAAATCACCGCCACTGACGAGATGATCCCGAATGTGTATGTCTACGTGGCATTGATTCAGCCGCATGACGTCAAAAACGACATGCCCATCCGCCTCTATGGCGTGGTGCCGGTGAAGGTGGAGAACAAGAAACTGCAACTCCAACCCAACATCGCCGTTCCTGAAACGGCCAACACGAAGAAGACATTGGAAGTGAAGGTGAGCGAAGCCAACAAGCAAGCCATGACTTACACGCTGGCTGTTGTCGATGAAGGTATCCTTGGCCTGACCAACTTTGCCACTCCAAATCCTTATGGATACTTCAATAGCAAGCAGTCGTTGAGTGTCCGCACTTGGGACAACTACGCCTCTGTCGTGGATGCCTTCAGTGGTGAGTTGGGCTCCGTCTACGCCATCGGTGGTGACGGCATCATCAACCAGGAAATCACACTTGACAACCGCTTCAAGGCCTATGCCGTCACCTTGGGACCTTTCGAGCTGAAAGCCGGTGAGACCAACACGCATAGCTTCGAGGTGCCGCAATGCTCTGGTGCCCTCCGTTTCATGGTGGTGGCAAAGGGCAATGCCAAGGCCTTCGGCGCAGCCGAGAAACGCATGACTGTCGTCGACCCGATCAACCTCTATCCCTCGGCTCCGCGTGTGGTGGCGCCTGGCGATGAGCTGAACCTCAAAGTGCAGGTTCAGGCTCCTACGATGAAGAACCAAACCTTGCAGGTGAAGTTCGACAATAAGAACCTTGAACCCGTCGGTGCATTGCCGACTACGGTGAAGATTGACGGCAATGGCGAAGGCCTCGTCGCTGTCAGGACAAGCATCCCGAAGACCTTGGGCAATGCCGAGCTGAAGGTCAGCGTGACGGGCGATGGTTACACCGCTGAGTCGTCGACGTTGATGCCTATCCGCATGCCTAATGCCGAGCGTCGCAACACCATCACCAAGGAAATCGAAGCGGGTCAGACGATGAGCATTCCGTTCAACCTCGCAGGTATGGAAGGCACGCAGCAAGGCAATGTCACCGTGTCGTCGTTGCTGCCTGTCGACCTCTTTGGTCGCTTGGACTACCTCATGGACTACCCGCACGGCTGTCTGGAACAGACAACCTCCAAGGCCTTCCCGCAACTCTACTTGAACTACTTCGTCCAGCTTGACGACAAGGCCAAGGAAGAGATGCGCAACAACATTGAGGCGGCCATCACCAATCTGAGTAACTACAGGAAGTCCGACAACTCAATGACCAACTGGATTGGTGGTCGTTACACGGATCCATGGACTGAGATTTATGCCCTTCACTTCCTGGTGGAGGCCAGCAAGCAAGGCTTCGACGTGCCGCAGTACTTCCTCGACGGTCTGCTGAGCTATCAGGCCAATCGTGCCAAGCAGTGGAAGAACAACCCTGACTACAAGCAGGGTGAGACCATCCAAGCCTATCGTCTCTTCGTGCTGGCTTTGGCTGACAAGGCTGAGATGGGTGCCATGAACCGCTTCAAGGAGATTGAGATGAACTACGACCTCACCAAGGCTTTGGCTGCTGCCGCCTTCGCCCAGACGGGTAAGACGACTATCGCCCAGAACCTGTTGCCGGTCGTTGAGGAAGGTCAGGCCATGTCAGACTACTACACCTCCTTTGGCTCCCGTACTCGCGACCTCGCCTTCTACACTTACGTGCAGATGCTCTGTGATGTCGATCAAGCCACGGTGCAGAACAACATCAACTCGGTATGTGCCAAGTTGAGCAGCAACCGCTGGATGGACACGCAGACCACGGCCTTCTCGCTCTTCGTCTTGGGAAAATATGCCGAGAAGATGAATGTCGCCAACACCAACCTCTCCGCCACCGTGAAGGTGAACGGCGATGAACGTACCTTGAATGCCAACATGGCTTCGGTGGGCTTTGGCTTCACGCCGAAGCTGGGTAGCAACACGGTTGAAATCAAGAACAACACCGACCAGAAGATGATCGCCAACGTGTTCACTAAGACCTCGGTCGCCGAGTACGACATGAACGAAAGCGGCAACTTCATCAACATGACGGTGAGTTACTTCGACAAGAACGGTAATGTGGTGAATCCCGCCAACCTCGCCGTGGGTACTGACCTGAAGGTGCAGATGACGGTGTCCAACCCGAGTGACTATCAAGTCACTGAGCTGGCGTTGTCGTACTACCTGCCTTCGGGTTGGGAGCTCGTCAACGAGCGTGTGAACGGTGAGATGACGGGCAACGAAGGTGCCAAGCACATCGACCTCCGCGACGACCGTGCCTACTTCTACTTCGACCTCATGCCGCATTCGAGGAAGACTTTCACCCTCAAGGCCAACGCCACCTATGAGGGCAACTACATGATCCCTGCCGTCCGCTGCGAGGACATGTACAACAACGAGATCTTCTACAACATCCCGGCACGTGGGTGCGTGGTGAAATGATTCCCGCTTGAACGATGAAATGGCTCGCAAGACATAGGAAAACCAAAATCTTTCTCTTGGCTCTTGCGGGCCTTTTCTTTGCTTTTTTGTGCATCCCCGTCCCGCGTTTCGATAAGCCTTATTCCACCGTTCTAACCGCCAAGGACGGCGAGCTGCTTGGTGCGAAGATTGCCGACGACGGGCAGTGGCGCTTCCCCGCCACCAACGACTATTCTCCGAAATATGTCGCCTGCCTGATGGAGTACGAAGACCGATGGTTCTTCTTCCATCCGGGCTTTAACCCCGTGGCTTTCGTGAAGTCGTTCATAGACAACGTGAAGGCAGGGGAGGTGGTCAGAGGTGGTAGCACGATATCAATGCAGGTGGTGCGCATGTTGCGCGACAACCCGCCACGTACATATGCCGAGAAGCTTTGGGAGGTGATTTTGGCTATGCGGCTTGAGATGCGGTATTCCAAGAGGTCTATCTTGAACATGTATGCCGCCAATGCGCCATTCGGAGGCAATGTGGTCGGCATCGATGCGGCGGCATGGCGTTATTTCCATACCACGCCAGATGAGCTCTCATGGGCAGAGGCGGCCACCCTTGCAGTGCTCCCCAATGCGCCCGCGTTGATACACCCTGGCCGTTCACGAGAGCGCCTGCAACAGAAACGCGACGAGTTGCTGCAACGCCTGCCGCATACCAAGACCTTCATTCCAAGGCGTTTCCATGTCCCCGATCTTTCTGACGAGGACTGTGAGCTGGCCATGATGGAAAGCATCCCGGATAAACCCTACGACATGCCGATGCTAGCTTATCATTACCTCAGCGACCAAGACAAACAACACCACGGGGAACAAATCGCCTCGAATCTCGACTATCGCTTGCAGCAGGCTGTGATGGACATCATGGACCGTCACCACGAGACCAATGTGATGAACAACATCGACAATGCTGCCGTCTATGTCGTTGACTATCTGAATGACGAAATCATAGCCTATGTCGGAAACAACATGAATGCTTCCGATGCCGCCATGGTCGACATGGTGAAGGCACAACGCTCTACGGGTAGCATTCTCAAGCCTTTCCTCTTTGCCGCCATGCTTGACGAAGGCACATTGTTGCCTGAGATGGTTTTGCCCGACATTCCGATGAGTCTCTCCGGCTTCACGCCGAAGAACTACAGCGGTGAGTATTGGGGCGCTGTGCCAGCAGACAAGGCTTTACAGAACTCGCTGAACGCGCCGTTTGTGTATCTCTTGCGTGAATATGGCCAGCCTCGGTTCCATAGCTTGTTGAAGCAACTGCAGCTGAAAGGCATCGTCTTCGATGCGGCGCATTACGGCTTGTCGCTCATCGTAGGTGGCGCCGAGTCGTCGCTTTACGACATCACCAATGCCTATGCCAAGATGGGGCGTAAGTTGGCTGTCCATGTGAATGAGAGCTATAATGCCAAGGTCGATGAGAAGGTATCGCCATTTTCTGCCGAGGCCATTGCCGAGACCTTCCATGTCATGCTCGGCTTGACGAGGCCAGTGAACCAGATAGGGTGGGGAGGCTTCTCCTCTTCGGCGCAGGTGGCGTGGAAGACGGGTACCAGCTTCGGCTTCAAGGATGCATGGGCTGTGGGTCTTACCGACCGTTATGTGGTGGGTGTCTGGGCTGGCAACTCTGATGGAGAAGGTCGTCCGGGCCTGACGGGCGTTGGCGTGGCGGCTCCCATCATGTTCGATGTGGTCAGCAAATTGAACGACAGCTACCGTTATCCTGCCAACACCTCTGAAAGCGTCGAGATTGAGGTCTGTGCCGAGTCGGGTTACCCCAAGTCAGAGTATTGTCAGCATACGAAGAAGATACGTGTCTGCAACGTGGAAAACCAAACGGGTGTTTGCCCTTATCATAAGAAGGTGTTTTTGGATGAGTCGCGCCAATATCAGGTGCGTCCCGACTGCTACCCTGTCGACCAGAAATGCTACGATGTGTTTTATGTCTTGCCGCCCGTGATGGAGTGGTTCTACAAGAAGCACTCTCCGATGTTCCGCCCGCTGCCGGCTTTCTATCCCGGCTGTGGCACTGCCCATCCCGACGAGGTAATGGCCTTTGTCTATCCCAAGAGCGATGCCAAGGTGACCATCCCCATCGGCATACGTGGCGACCGCCAGCAGGTCGTCTTCGAGATCGCTCACCGCAACCCGCAGAAGACCATCTTCTGGACCTTGAACGACGAGTTTTTAGGAGAGACGCGCCTCAACCACCAGATGCCCATCGACGTGGAAAAAGGCACCTATCGCCTCCGTTGTGTGGATGAAGACGGGGTGGAGTTGAATAGGAAGATTGTGGTGCAATAATTGCGGCCCTTCGATAAGCTCAGGGACCCCAGACTACCTTTACCAAGAATAAGCCTCAGCCGTCATCCATTTGCCCTGTACTTTCAGGGTCTGTTCGATGAGGTTACGGACGGCACCCTTGCCGCCAGGCTTCTCGCTGATGAACTTGCTGATGGCCTTCACCTCGGGGACGGCATCGGCAGGGCAGGCGGGGAGACCTACCTCCTTCATCACATTGAGGTCGGGAATGTCGTCACCCATGAATACGATTTCTGCGGCATTAAGGCCTTTTTCCTGCATGTATTCCTTGAGCTTCAGCACTTTGTTGGGGATGCCCGTGAACACGTCGGTTACACCGAGGCTGTTCATCCTGACTTCCATTGAGGGACAAATGGCGCCTGAAATAACGGCGACATGGTAGCCCAATTTTGAAGCCAGTTGTATAGCATAGCCGTCCTTGACGTTGGTGGCGCGCCAGGGATGTCCGTCGTGGTCGCTGAAGACAGTGCCGTCTGTCATCACACCGTCGTAGTCAAAGATGAAAGTGGTGATCGGTCTCAGAATTTCGTTGGCGTTGTTCATTTTCCTTGGTTTTACGCTCCAAAAATAAGGTTTTTTTGTCAAATGCCACTTGATAACGTAAAAATGCTTAATTTTGCCACTTAATAATAGATACGAGACTGCGAGACACGGGACTGCGAGACGGTCTCGCGTCATAAGGTCCCGTGTCCCGAGTCAATAAAAAATATGAGAATAAGACATCAAAACGATAACGTTGAAGAGATTGTGGCCGCGACGATAGAGGCCATGGAAGCCGTGAAAGGCAAGGAGATCGTCACCTTGGACCTTCGTGAAATCACCACCGCAGTGACGGACTATTTCGTCATCTGCCATGCTCCTTCCAAGACACAGGTGGATGCTATTGCCGACAAGGTGGAGGAGGTGGTGTTTGAGAAGACGCATGCCAAGCCTTACCACGTGGAAGGCCGCGAGAATACGGAATGGATTTTGATAGACTTCGTGGATGTCGTCGTTCATGTGTTCCTGGAGTCGAAGCGTGAGTTCTACAAGCTGGAGGAACTTTGGGCCGATGCCGAGAGAAACGTGAAGGCGTCAGAAGACTAACCATTTCAAAATCAAAACTTTGTAATGAATAACAACGAGACTAAAGGGTCTGGCAACAACCCCAACCAGCCTGGTCAGCCCAACCATCCCAGTCAGAAACCGAAGGACAAGAAACGGTTCAATCTGATGTGGATATATGTCATTTTGTTCGCAGTGCTGATTGGTGTGAACTTTTTTGGCAGAGATAATGTCACTCCACATGAGGAAATCGACCAGGGCAAACTTGTCGAGATGCTGAAAAAACAGGAGATTGGTAAAATCGAGCTCGTCAACCATGAAGATGCCGAGGTTTATCTGAACGAGAAGGGCTTGAAGATGCATTTCCCTGACGTGAAGCCTGCCTCCGACGGTATCACCAAGAGTCCGAACTATACTTATAAAATCGGCTCGTTGGACCGTTTTGAGGAGATGGTGGAGAACACCCAGGAAGGTATCGACAACCCCGTGTACATCAGCAATGTGAAACGTAGCAACTGGGTGTCCGACATCCTTGCATGGGTGGTGCCCTTCGGCCTGCTTATCGTGTTCTATATCATCCTGATGCGCGGCATGGGACGTAATATGGGTGGCGGCGGCGCAGGCTCGATCTTCAACATCGGCAAGTCAAGGGCTCAGTTGTATGACAAGAACACCAATGTCAACGTCACCTTCAAGGACGTGGCAGGATTGGAAGAGGCCAAGGTCGAGATCATGGAAGTCGTTGACTTCTTGAAGAATCCCGAGAAATATACCAAATTGGGCGGTAAGATTCCGAAGGGCGTGCTGCTGGTAGGCCCTCCTGGAACAGGTAAGACCCTGCTGGCCAAGAGTGTGGCTGGCGAGGCCAATGTACCGTTCTTCAGCCTTTCGGGTTCCGACTTTGTGGAGATGTTTGTCGGCGTGGGTGCCTCGCGCGTCCGCGACCTGTTCAACAACGCCAAGTCGAAAGCTCCGTGCATCATCTTCATCGACGAGATCGACGCCATCGGTCGTGCCCGTGGCAAGAGCGCCATCACTGGCGGCAACGACGAGCGTGAAAGCACCTTGAACCAGCTGCTTACCGAGATGGATGGCTTCGGCACCAACTCGGGTGTCATCGTGTTGGCTGCCACCAACCGTGCCGATATCCTCGACAAGGCCCTGCTGCGTGCCGGCCGCTTCGACCGTCAAATCTATGTGGAGCTACCCGACATCGTGGGCCGTAAAGAAATCTTCGAAGTCCACATGCGTGGCTTGAAGCTCGGCAAGGATGTCGACAAGGACTTCCTGGCCAAGCAGACCCCGGGCTTCTCGGGTGCCGACATCGCCAATGTTTGCAATGAGGCCGCTCTGATGGCCGCCCGCAAGGGTAAAAACGAAATTGACAAGCAGGACTTCCTCGATGCCGTCGACCGTATCATCGGTGGTCTTGAGAAGAAAAATAAGATCATTACGCCCGAGGAAAAGAAGGTCATCGCCTTCCACGAGGCAGGCCACGCCACAACGAGCTGGCTGTTGCAATATGCGCACCCCTTGGTGAAGGTGACCATCGTTCCGCGTGGCAACTCGCTCGGTGCGGCCTGGTATCTGCCTGAGGAACGCCAGATCACGACCAAGGAGCAGATGTACCACGAGATGATCGCCACTTTGGGTGGTCGTGCTGCCGAACAGGTGGTCTTTGGCCAGATTTCAACGGGAGCCTTGTCTGACCTCGAAAAGGTGACCAAGCAAGCCTTTGCCATGGTGACTTATTATGGCTTGGATGAGGAAATCGGCAATATCAGCTACTATGACTCAACGGGACAGCAGGATTACAGCCTCACGAAGCCCTATAGCGAAAAGACTGCCGAAACCATAGACAAGGAGGTGAGCAAACTCATCGAAAAAGCTTATCAGGAGGCTATTTCCATCCTTACCAACCATCGCGATGGCTTGTCGGAGCTCGCCAACAAGCTCATTGAAGAGGAAGTTATCTTTGGCGAGGATTTGGAACGTATCTTCGGCAAGCGCCCTTGGGGTAACTCGGAAGACGAGAAGCTGAAGAACGCTGCCTTGAAAGCGGCTGAAGGCGAACCTGAAGCACAACCAGATAACCAACCCGAAAACGCATAATCGCCATGGCTTGGGACAACAAAGGAGAAAACACTGACACCACCTTTAAGGAGCAGATGCTCGCCAAGGTGCGCAATGCCCTCATCGAGCGGCAGGAGGCCTTGTTTAAGGATATCGACCAACGTACCGAGACTTGGGTGCCTATCAAGGAAGAAGACGGTACGGCCATCACCTTCGTGCAGAATTTCAAGGAGCATGGTGGCGTCTTCATTTATCTGGAAAGTGAGGCTGAGTTTGCCGAGTGCATCAGACAGTTGGCACCCGAGAACGGCTGGGAGCCGTTGTGGTGCACCAGTCCTAAGATGAAGCAGCTGTTAGGCAAATATGGCATCCCGTTTACAGAAGACAAAGAGCGTGAACCCAAACAGAAACTCGTCAGCCTGACGGGTTGCGAGTGCCTAGTGGCGCAAACGGGAAGCATCGTTCTCTCCGATGCGCTGACGTGCAGCCGTGAGGCCTATGCCTTGCCCGATATTCTGTTGGTGTATGCCACCGCAGAACAAATCGTCCCTGGGTTGCGCACCGCTTTCCAGACCATGAAACGAAAATACGCCAAGAGCAGGCCTTCGCAGTTGACCATTATCACGGGGCCGAGTCGTAGCACCGACATCGAGCAGACCCTGGTCATCGGCGCCAGTGGTATCCGACAGGTGGCGGTGTTTCTTGTTGATGAAGAATAATATTAAAAACCGACCGCCTATGTCATTCCCTTGGGAATCTATAGGCGGTCGGTTTTTATGCATGTGTTTATTTCAATGTATCAATGATGTTTTCGATGCTGATGCCTTCAGCCTCGGCTGTGTAGTTGCGTATGATACGGTGCCGCAAAATGGGCACGGCGACGCGTTGCACATCTTCGATATCGGGTGAGTATTTGCCCGACAATAGGGCGTTGGCCTTGGCACCGATGATGAGATACTGCGAGGCACGAGGACCGGCACCCCAGCTGAGGTAACGGTTGGCCCATTCATGGGCTTTCTCGGTGTGGGGACGTGTCTTGGCGACCAGATTGACTGCATATTCATATACATTGTCAGGCACGGGCACGCGGCGCACCAACTGCTGGAAATACAAGATCTCTTCTGGTGACAGCACGGCGTTGACTTCGGTCACATTGCCGGCTGTGGTGCTCTTTACGATGTCGATTTCCTCATCATAGGAAGGATAGTCGAGCATGAGGTTGAACATGAAACGGTCCAGCTGGGCTTCGGGCAGGGGATAGGTGCCTTCCTGCTCGATGGGGTTTTGTGTGGCGAGCACGAAGAAGGGCTCTTGTAGCTTGTAGGTCTTGCCCGACACGGTGATGCACTTTTCCTGCATGGCCTCCAGCAAGGCAGCCTGCGTCTTGGGCGGCGTACGGTTGATTTCGTCGGCAAGGACGATATTGGCGAAGACAGGGCCCTTGATGAACTTGAATTGTCGTGATTCGTCCAGGATCTCCGTACCTACGATGTCGGAAGGCATCAGGTCGGGGGTGAATTGGATGCGGCTGAAGCTCAATCCCAAGGCTTTGCCGATGGTGTTCACCAATAAGGTCTTGGCCAGGCCAGGCACACCGACGAGCAGCACATGGCCTTGGCAGAAGATGGACAGGATGGTGTCGTGGATGATGTCATGCTGTCCAACGATGACTTTGCTGATTTCCTTGCGGAGGGTCTCATATCTCTCGACCAGTGCCTTGGCACCGTCGACATCTGAAGCGTAATTTGTCATTGAAAATTCCAATCGTAATAAAAATCATTGTTTTTATAGGCGTCGTCGAGGCGGATGTAGGCCTTGGCTGCCTTGTTGGTCACCCACTTGCCGATGGCTTCCTGGCGTTTCTGACCAAGGGCCCAGCTTTGGATGAGACTGTAATCGTCCTTGAGGTTGGCCTGATGGGCCTCTGTTTTTTGTTTGACCATGATGAGTCGGAAAGCGTCATTGCTTTCATTGGTTGTCATGGGCAGGGGATCGCTCACTTCGCCGACTTCGAGGCGGCTGACGACGAATGACAGGTTCTTGTATTCGGGATATTCGATTTCCAATTGTTGCATGTCTTGCAGGCTGAGCCAGTTGCCTCCTGTGTTGGCGTTGGTGAGGTAGCCACCGTTGTTTTTCGAGTCGTCGTCGCTGAACTTCTTGCAGGCGGCTTCGAAGGTTATGTCGCCGTTGCGGATGAGCTGCGCCACAGAGTCGAGCTGGTTTTGTGCTTTCTCAAGCGCTTCTACGGGCACTTTTGCGGTGAGAAGGATGTGACGGCAGTTGACGGTCTCGCCACGACGCTCGATGAGCTGGATGATGTGGAAGCCGAACTGGGTCTCCACCACGTCGGAGATCTCACCGTCGTGGAGGTTAAACGCTACGTTTTCGAATTCGGTGGCATACACGCCCTTGCCGGCAAAGCCGAGTTCACCGCCTTGACGTGCCGAGCCTGGGTCTTCGGAATAAAGGATGGCCATGGTGGCGAAGCTGCTTTCTCCGTCGAGGATGCGCTTGCGGATTTGATAGAGGCGTTCTTTCACCTGTAGTTTCTCGTCGATGCTGACGGGCGGTCGTTTCACGATTTGCACAATCTCATAGTTCGGAGCTATGTCGGGCAGACTGTCTTTAGGGATAGCATTGAAAAACTCCTTTACCTCTTGTGGTGTAACCACTACATTCTGCATGATCTTAGCTTGAACCTGTTCTTGTAGCATCTGGTCTTTCACGGCTTGTCGAACTTCTTCCTTAATCTCCGCCATGCTTTTGCCGAATTGCTCTTCCATCTTCTCTTGCGAGCCGATTCTGCTGACAAAATAACGGATACGCTGGTCCATCTGGGTCTCCACCTGTTCGTCGGTCACGGAGATACTGTCCATCTCGGCCTGGTTGAGCATGAGCTTCTGAAGCAGAAGGTCTTCCAAGATGCGGGCACGCACTTCTTTGCCGGTGCCTTCGGCCATGCCTTGCATGCGGTATTGTATGTACTGGTTCTCGATGTCTGACTGCAGGATGATGTTCTTTCCGATCACGGCCACCACCTTGTCAATCACCTGGGGCTGACGGTTTTGGGCCAACGTTGGCAAGGCCAGAAGCATAAGCACTATGATAATCCAGTTTCTTTTCATTATTATGGTATTTATTGTTGATCGTTATTGTATAAAGTTGGAGAACCCACATAGACTTCAAATGCACGGTCTCGTTTCGCTTTTTCGTAAATGGCCGCCCTCATCCTTTCGATCAGGGCTTGCTTGCGTTGGGCCAGGATGACGCTCTTGATGTTGTCGTGCACCATGTCCAAAGGCGAGGTGCTTTCTTCAAGCAGGTATTCCACAAAACGCACCATATAAGTGTATTCGTTCATGTCGAAGCAGACGAACTGTTTCTTTTTCAGGAAGCTCTCTGCGTTCAATATTTCAATCGGGACAATGTTGGTCAGCTCATCGAGGCGCATCCAATGGTCCACGTCGAGATAGCTCTTGACGGCGTAGTAAGAGGCCAGCACGTCGATGTTTTGTAGCAGGAGCGTGTCACGGTCGCTCAGCAGCTTTTGGAAAGTGGCTTTCTGTTTGCTGTCCTCATCGAGGATGACATAAGCCACACGTACCATGGTGTTACGGAGTTGGAAATCCTCTTTGTTTTGTTCGTAGTATTCGGCGATCTCGTCTTCGCTGACGACGGTGTCTAGCTTTTGGTCGATGAGTTGGCTTTCGTAGGCATAGATGACAAGCGAGTTTCGGTATTCGTCCAGCTGTTTTTTGAGGTCGAGTTCCTCTTTGTCGAGGTTGTTCTCGGCCTGATGGATGAGCACTTGCCTTCTGACCCATGAGTCAATGAAGGTGCTGGTGCATTGGATGCTGTCCATGATGGAAGCCCCTTCGGGCACGATGCCTTTCAGATCCGACTCATAGAGGTACTTGCCGTAGCACTCGGCCACCACCACTTCCTTTGAGTTTTTTTGGAAGTAGTCGCAGCTCGTGAGCAGCAGGAGGAAAGCGATACCGATAAGAACGCCTGTTTTCTTCATTGATACATTTTTCTGACCTTTTCCAGCACTTTCTCGTTGATCTTCACGGGATAGCGTTCCTTCAGCGATTGTACCCATTGTTGCTCAAGCTCCACCTGATAGTCGGAAGTGACGAGGCCACGGGCTTCTTTGAGGGTCTTGGGCTCGGGATCGCGCAGTTCCCTGATGATGACGATGTTGGTCGACTGGTCGACAGTGGAGGCGATTTCGTTTCTCACGCCCACCTTCCATTCGGTTTGGTCGACATATTGGTTGTCGCCTCTTTGGTAGTATCCTTTACGTACGAAAGCATAACCTATGGAGTCGTTTCGGATGGCGTTTTTCAGACTGTCGAGTTCAATGCCGCTATTGAGCAGGGCTTGTACCTTGGGCAGTGATTCTTGACGTGTCACCGTGACGATGGTGGCATAGACGCGTTCGCCCCACATGTATTTGGAGGCATTACGCTCGTGGAATTCTTGCAAACCAACGGTGTCTTTCACGGCTTTGTCCCACACCTCGCGATCCATGAGGTCGAAGAGCAGGATGCCATCTCTGTATTCCTGTACCAAAGCCTTAAAGTCAGGGTATTTGTCTTCAAGGTGGGCATCGGCATAATTCATGGCGACTTCGTTGGAGAAGTTCTCGTACAGCTGGTAAGCATAGGTGGCAGGAGTGACATAACGCTGTGGCGACATGTTATCCTTGATGTATGTCACGAAGTCGCTGACTTTGGTGGGGTTTCCGTCTAAGCTGAACAGGGTGGCACCCATGTTGACATTGGCGGCAGGTTCATAGTTGGCGCTAAGGATAGTGCTGTCGACGGAGGCTATGAAAGTTTCCAGGTTCTTGTCGTTTTGCTTGAAGTGGTATTCGCTCTTCACTTGTTTGAGGACCACCTCTTCCGACTTCTTGGAGCGCATGTCCTTCTCAATGCGTTCGGTCAAGCCTTTTCTTTCTTGTTCAAGAGTACCCACACCAGAATAATCCAACAGCTTGATGATATGGTAACCGTACATGGTACGGATGGGCTTGGCAATTTGTCCTTTCTCCAGAGACTTACATGCTTCGATGAACTCGGGGACGATGCGGCTAACCGAGAAGGTGCTCAATGCACCGTTACGGGCGACAGTGCCTTTGTCATCGGTGTATTGTTTCACCATCTCATTCCAGTTTTTACCGTCTTTAGCCATCAGTTCCTTGTAGATGTTGTCGGCTTTCATCCTCATGGCGGCCTCGTCTTCTTCGGAAGCATCGGCAGGCAATTGCAAGAAGATATGTGCAGCTTGGATGGAGCCCAAAGCATCTGAAACGCTAGTCACCTTGATGAGGTGGTAGCCGAAGTCACTGCGCACGGGCATGGAGATTTCACCTTCCTTAGTGTTATAGGCTCCTGTTTCGAAGGGATACACCATGTCGAACACGGAGAAATAGCCGAGATCGCCGTGGTTGCCTGGGCGGGCGGGGTTTTGGTCGGTGGCTTTCATGCCTTTGGCAGAAGGATCTTCGGAATATTGGTCGGCAAGGGCGGCAAAGTCTGCATTCTTAGCCAAAGCCTTCTTGCGGATCTCCATGGCTTTGTTGTATGCCTTCAGCGTATCGGAGGGCAAGGCGTTCTTGTCGCAGCGGATGAGGATGTGTGATGCGCGGATGTCCTTCAGCTTGCGCTGGTAGGCTTCCTGGACGAGGTCCTCGGTGATGTCGTCGCTGCTCATGAAGGGCTTGGCCAGTTGTTTGCGGTAGCCTGCCAATTCCTTCTGGAACTTGGCGCTGGTGTCGAGTTGAAGGCGTTCAGCCTCCATCACTTTCATGCGGAAGGTCGTGAAGAGGTCGAGGTATTCGTCGACGGACTTCTTCTCGATGACATCGCTCTTGAGGTTGTTCTTATAGTACACATCGCAGAACTCTTTCACGGTGATATCTTGGTCGCCAATGGTCATCAGCACCTGCTTGTCGATTTTAGACTGGGCATTGGCAAAAAAGGCTGGCATGATGAATGATGCCAACACAAACATTTTCAAAAAACTAGTTCTTTTCATTTCTGATATTCCTTGTTTTCTAATTGTTTCAATAACGTGTTTTGTCGCTTATTATTTCAATCCGCCTTCCACTTCCAGGCCTTCGCTGAGCACATGCAGGTCGCTGATGTTGACCTTCTCGAAGACAGCTTTCACTTGTTCGATCTGGTCGAGATGGAGCAGCAAATAGCTGTCGGGTTGTTTCTCGATGAGGTTTGCCGGGATCTTGCCTTTCAGCAGGCCGAGCACCGTGTTGAGCATGGTGTCGGAACCGAAGCCGGCATCAAGTTGAAGCAACAGGTCGCTACCTTTCAGCTCCTTGATGATCAAGTTGGCAGAGATGTCTTTCTTGATGAAACCCAAGTTGAGTGGGTAGGTCACGCGCACCGTCTTTGGGTCTACGTAGGAGAAAGAAATGGCTTGACTGGCTTTTTCTGTTATCAGGTTCTGCAGCTCGGAAAAGGAGATAGAGGCTTTCATGTCAACTTCTCTTGCTATAGTTCGGGGCTTCCTGCGTGATGGTCACGTCGTGCGGGTGGCTCTCTAGGATGCCCGAGTTGGTGATGCGGATGAACTTGGCCTTCTTGAGGTCCTCGATGGTGTGGGAGCCGGTGTAGCCCATGCCGGAGCGCAAGCCGCCGACCATCTGGTAAACCACCTCGGAGAGGGTGCCTTTATAGGGCACGCGGCCCGCGATGCCTTCGGGGACGAGCTTCTTCACATCTTCGACGTTGTCCTGGAAGTAACGGTCCTTCGAGCCTTGCTGCATGGCTTCCAATGAGCCCATTCCGCGGTAGGTCTTGAACTTACGGCCTTCGTAGATGATGGTGTCGCCTGGAGATTCATCGACGCCAGCGAAGAGCGAGCCTGCCATAATGGAAGAGGCACCTGCGGCGAGGGCTTTCACAATGTCGCCCGTGTAGCGGATGCCGCCATCGGCGATGACGGGGATACCGGTACCTTCAAGGGCTTTGCAGACGTTCATCACAGCGGTGAGTTGTGGCACGCCGATGCCTGCCACCACACGAGTGGTGCAGATGGAGCCGGGGCCGATACCCACCTTGATGGCGTCGGCACCAGCCTCGGCCAGAGCCTTGGCAGCTTCGGCGGTGGCGATGTTACCGGCCACGATGTCGATGTCGGGGTAGTTGGCTTTCAGGTTGCGCACCATGTCGATGACGCCCTGCGAATGGCCATGGGCCGTGTCGACGACGAGAGCGTCAACGCCAGCGTCGACCAAGGCGGCGGCACGTTCGAGGGTGTTGGCGGCGATGCCTACGGCAGCGGCCACGCGCAGACGACCACGGGAGTCCTTGCAGGCGTTGGGACGTGCCTTCACCTTGATGATGTCCTTATAGGTGATGAGGCCGACGAGGTGGTTGTCCTTGTCGACCACGGGAAGTTTCTCGATCTTGTGCTCTTGCAGGATGTCGGCAGCCTTTTCAAACGACACCTCGGTGGTGGTGATGAGGTTTTCTTTGGTCATCACCTCGGCGATGGGACGGTCGAGGCCGCGCTCGAAGCGTAGGTCACGGTTGGTGACGATGCCGACGAGCACGTTGCAGCTGTCGACTACGGGGATGCCGCCGATGTGGTATTCGCCCATCAGGTTGAGGGCGTCTTTCACGGTGGCGTCGACGTGGATGGTCACCGGATCGCTGATCATGCCGTTTTCGGCGCGTTTCACCTTGCGCACCTCGGCGGCCTGCTTGCCGATGGTCATGTTCTTGTGCAGCACGCCGATGCCGCCTTCCTGGGCGATGGCGATGGCCATGCGACTCTCCGTCACGGTGTCCATGCCGGCGGAGACCACGGGGATGTTGAGGTCGATATGGCGTGAGAACTTGGTTTTCAGGCTCGTCTCACGAGGGAGTACATTGCTATAGGAAGGGACCAACAGGACATCGTCGTAGGTCAGGCCTTCACCGATGATTTTTTCGTTATCTAGTGCCATTGCAGATGGGTTTTAATTAATCTGCAAAGATACGAAAAAATTCAGTTGGTGGGGCGTTTTAGGGTGAAAAAAGGCATAATGAGGCGAAAAACCGCGAAAAATCGCCATCAGATGGTTTATTCGTAATGCCGAATTCTCACCTCAATTCCGTCGTTTTCCAGCATGGCAGGGATGCCACTCACATCTGTCTGGCCATAATGATAGGGGAATAATACTTTAGGCTTCACCATCCTAGCCGCATTGACGAGTTGTTCAACGGTCATCGTGTAGGGTTGGTTGCAGGGGAGGAAGGCAATGTCGATGTCCTTGATGTCGGCCATTTCGGGGATGTCTTCAGTGTCGCCGGCGATGTAGATTCTCAGCCCGTCGAGAGTGAGGATGAAGCCGTTGTCACGCCCTTTTGGGTGGAACTGTGTGTGCCCTTCGGAAGTGTTGTAGGCTGGCACGGCTTCAACGAGGATGTCGTCTGCGAGTAGCAGCGTGTCTCCGTTGGCCATCACTTGGCCGTAACCAAGCGTTTCGGCGCATGTTTGGTTCGTAATCAGTTTGGTGTTGTCGCCAGTGAGTTGCTTGATGGCCGCAGTGTCAAGGTGGTCGAAGTGCTCATGTGTCACGAAGATGTAGTCCGCTTGGGGCATGGAGGCATAGGCTATGGTCTTGTCGCCCAATTTCATCACAGGGTCAATTTGGATTTCCTTGCCGTCGTATTCGATGCGCATGGAGGCGTGTACCAAGGTGTGAATGGTGACGTTTTTGCCGCTTTTTGTGGTGAAGGTGTCTGTTTCATAGGTGTCTGTTTCGGTTTCGACAGGCTTTCCGGCCTCTTTCCAGGCCAAGATACCGCCTTTCAGGTTCACCACCGTGTAGCCTTCTTTGGTCAGCTTGTTGGCGGCCAAGACCGAACGCACTCCGCTACGGCAATACACGGCAATCGTCTTGTCGGTGGGGAGGGAGACTTTCGCTTTTTCCAAAAAAATGTTTTGTTTTACGTCGATGTTTAGGGCATTCGCGATGTGTCCTTCGTTGAATTCATTTTCAGTCCTAACGTCGAGCAGGACCACGTTGGAATCGGTGGTGCGTTCGGCGAAGGTATTCACGTCGGCGTTCTCGAAATTCTGTTGGCCGCATGCAGTGGCCAGTCCTAAAAGGGCCAATAGGCTGGTGAAGAGATGTTTCATGGTGCTTGTGTTTTGAGGCAGTAAAGATAGGAAAAAGTTCAAAAATGGGCACAAAAAAGGCCGTCGAAATGCTCGACGGCTTATTTCCGTTTGGTGGAGATGGAGGGAGTCGAACCCTCGTCCAAACAAGGAACCCCCAGGCTTTCTACATGCTTATTCCGCTGTTGGTTTTCGTGCCGCGCAAGGGAACGAACGCCCTAAACGCGACCTTATCTCCTAAGTTTCGCCCTGCCGTCAGAGCGCCGACAAGACTATCCCGAAATTGATTAGCACCTCGTTCTCAGGCCGGAATCAGGAATCTCCACCTGCGAGATGTTTCGTCCACCCACCTTGTGAGCGGATTAAGCCAGGCAGCGAAAGCGTAGTTATTCTCGCCAATTATTCTTTTGCAGTCAAGATTAACGAGCGTCACTGCGAGGCTCGGCATGCTTACATGACAATTCGTCTTGCTGTCAAAACCATACATCCCCTTGGGGCGGCAAAAATACAGCTATTTTCATTACCCCGCAAGGGGTAGGAGAAAAAAACTAAGGTCCCTGAGCTTGTCGAAGGGCCAACTGAGTGAACCGGCGTTTAACTTCGTTGAATCTTCGATTTCGACAGGCTCAACGACCTAACTATTTCAGTGGGTTTCCAAACCGTACCACGTCGTCCTTGGTGATGGCATTGCCGCAAAGGATGATGAGACGTTCCACGATGTTGTGCAGTTCGCGGATGTTGCCTGTCCACTGGAACTGCTTTAGCTCCTCCATAGCTTCGGGCTCGACCATGTCAGCAGCGATGATGTCGACAAAGTTCTCCACTAACAGTGGGATGTCGTCCTTTCGCTCACGCAACGGAGGCACTTGGATGACGATGACGCTCAGGCGGTGGTAGAGGTCTTCACGGAAGTTGCCTTTCTCTATCTCGTTCTTCAGGTTCTTGTTAGTGGCCGCCAAAATCCTCACGTTTACAGGGATCTCCTTTTCGCCACCTACACGCACGATCTTGTTTTCCTGCAAGGCCCTCAACACCTTGGCTTGGGCAGAGAGGCTCATGTCGCCGATCTCGTCCAGGAAGAGCGTGCCGCCATCGGCCAACTCGAAATCGCCTTTTTTCTGCTTGATGGCAGAAGTGAAAGAGCCTTTTTCGTGTCCAAACAACTGGCTTTCAATTAATTCCGATGGTATAGCGGCGCAATTTACTTCTATGAAAGGACCTCCGCTCCTGGTGCTGAGTTCATGCAATTGCCTTGCCACGAGTTCCTTGCCCGTGCCGTTCTCACCGGTGATGAGCACGCGTGCGTTGGTGGGCGCCACTTTTGCAATCATTTCCTTTACATCAAGCATCGGAGCTGACTCGCCAATCATCTGGTTTTGGATCTTCACGGCTTTTTTGAGCACCTTGTTCTCCGTAGTCAAGGTCTTTTTGTCTAAGGCATTGCGCAAGGTGATGAGCAAGCGGTTCAGGTCGGGCGGCTTGGGGATGAAGTCGAAGGCACCTTTCTTGATAGCTTCCACGGCGGTCTCTATGGTGCCGTGGCCCGAGAGCATGATGACGGGCACGTCCGACTCTTTTCTTATGGCTTCAAGGGTCTCAATGCCATCCATTTCCGGCATCTTGATGTCGCAGAAGATAGCGTCATAATCTTGATCCTTGATATGTTGTAGGGCTTCCATGCCAGAGCAGGCATCGTCCACTTGATAGTTTTCGTTTTCGAGGATGTCGCGTAGCACACGACGGATGGGAGCCTCGTCGTCGATGATGAGTATCTTGGTCATCTTTCTTATTTTTGTGCAAAGATAATGGAATTTTGAATGCGGAATACGGAATGCAGAATGATGAATGTGGTTTTTTCTTATTTTTGTGGACCAAATAACATAACGATGAAGACTTTTCTCTTTTGGTTGAGCATGTTTCTGCTTGTTCCTTTTTCGGTTTTGGCACAAGATACGCTGCCAGCTCCTTCGTCCTATCGCGTCAACAAGGTGACTTTCAATATGGTGTGTGTTGAGCAAGGCGGCTTTTGGATGGGAGCGCAACACATGGACACGGCTGAGTTCAACTATGACCGTTACTCGCAAACGGACGAGCTGCCTGTACATTATGTGAAGATCAATGAGGATTTCTATATCGGCCAGACTGAGGTGACGCAGAAGCTTTGGGTGGCTGTGATGGGTTACAATCCCAGCGTGAAGAAGTGCCCCAAACGTCCCGTGACCAATGTCAATTACTACGAGGTGCAGGAGTTTCTGAGACGCCTCGACAGCATCACCGGGATGGAGTTCCGCCTGCCTACAGAAGAGGAGTGGGAATATGCGGCTCGGGGTGGCATACATTCGCGAGGCTTTGTCTACAGCGGCGGCAAGGACGTCGACCGCGTGGCCTGGCATAATGGCAACACTGGGAAAGTCAAAAAAGTCAAGAAACGTCTTCCTAACGAGCTGGGCATCTACGATATGTCAGGCAACGTGTGGGAATGGTGTTCTTCCCGATATCGCTATTTCGACAATGAACGCAATGCCACGCTTGGCAAGGACGGACAGATGTATTGTATTCGTGGCGGGGCATGGCAGTTGCCCAAGACGTCGTGCCGAGTGGCATGGCGAGGCAAGCGCTTGCCCGACCTGAAGAATTCCTTCGGTGGATTCAGGCTATGTCTTGACGCAAAGTATGTGAAAGAGGAAGCTCCGGAAGGGGAGATTCTGATGAAAGAAGGCGAAGGGGAGGAGAAGGATTGATCCCCTATGGCGTCAGCCGTAGCTTTTTGTTCTTGTAGTTGATTATTGCTTTGTGGCGTCTTAACAAGTCGCCGCCAATGATGCCGTCGATGTGGGGCAGACCTAGCTTGTCGTACATCTCGTGGATGTTCTCCAAGTCCAAAGCAACGGCTTCGTAATCATGGATTTCCATGTCTCCTAAAGAAAATACATCGATGCGGAAAGTGGCGCTCTCCAGGTCGGAGCTGCCCACGCCAGCCGTCAGCCCTTCTTTTTTCTCGAATTGAAGATTGTCGATGAAAGAGGAGATGGTCTTGGGATCAAACACGGAGCGTGAGGCGCCTGTGTCTATCAAAAAGTTGGCTTCCTTACCATGAATCAAGCCTTTGACCATGATATGGAAGCCTTCTCCTTCAACATCAAGCAGTTGTATGGGAATCTCTATGTAGCGATGCATTAGAAATTCGGCTTGATGGCATATTTCTTGTAGAATTCCTTGATGATCTTCACAGCGTCGTCGGCGGTGTCGACAACGTGGAAAATGTCGAAGTCTTCTTCCTTGATCATCTTGTTGGCGAGCAAGGTCTTTTTGAACCAGTCGATGAGGCCCTTCCAATAGTCCTTTCCGACGAGGACAATAGGGAAGTCCACCATCTTGTTGGTTTGGATGAGGGTGATGGCCTCGGAGAGTTCGTCAAGGGTGCCAAAGCCACCGGGCATGGCGATGTAGCCTTGGGCATAGCGCATAAAGATGGTCTTGCGGACGAAGAAATAGTCGAAGTTGATGTTCTTGTCGTGGTCGATGTAGGGGTTGAAGTGCTGTTCAAAAGGCAGGTTGATGTTTAGTCCCACGCTAGTGGCACCGCCCTGATAGGCACCTTTATTGCCAGCTTCCATAATGCCGGGGCCACCACCCGTGATGGTGCCAAAGCCAAAGTCGGCTAACTTCTCTGCAATCTCAACGGCCATCTCATAGTATTTGTCGCCAGGCTTGGTGCGAGCCGAGCCAAAAATGGCCACGCAAGGTCCGATTTTCGACATTTTTTCCATGCCTTCCACAAACTCAGCCATAATTTTGAACACTGACCAGGAGTTGTGGGTCTTTATATCGTTCCAGGACTTAGGATGAAAGCTGTCGCGAATGATTTTTTCTTCTTTTTCTGTAATAGGCATTTTTTCTTTTTTTGTCTTGTAATCAAAAAAATGTGTACTTTTGCACCGCAAACGCGAATGTAGCTCAGTTGGTAGAGCATCAGCTTCCCAAGCTGAGGGTCGCGGGTTCGAACCCCGTTATTCGCTCAAGATGTTGGGGCACGCTATGCGCGCCCCAACATTTTTTATGGAATTATTCCATCGGTGTGCCGCACTCAGGGCAGAACTTGCCTGTCACGTCAGCGCCGCACTTCGGGCATTTTCTTGGGCCTACTGCCACCATAGGCGTACCGCACTCGGGGCAGAACTTGCCATTGCTTTCGGCGCCGCACTTCGGGCATTTCATGGCTGCCTTAGGAGCTGGGGCAGGGGTGCCGCATTCGGGGCAGAATTTGCCCACGATGGGGGTGCCGCATTTCGGGCAGGGAACACCTTGAGGAGCTGCAGCAGCCTGACCGCCTTGACCGCCTTGGTTGTACGGGTCGTAGGATTGCTGTTGGCCTTGGTTGTTCCATGCGTTCTGCATTACACCGCCTGTCATGCCGCCAGTACCGGCATTCATCATGCCGAGGCCGATGAAGGCATTGCCAGCACCACCGGGGTTGTTGGCAGCGTCGCCCATGACATCGATGATCTTACCTTGTTGCATCATCGAGTTGGAGCTGTACTCGTAACGATCGATCTTGGCTTGGCTGGCTTCGTCGAGAGAGACGGACTCCACGGTGAAGCTGACCAGACGCACGCCACGGGCACGGATGGGCTCGTCGAACACGCGTTCGTCCATCACCTGCTTCATCTCGTCGGTGTAGCTCGGCAGTTCGAGGACGGGCACGCGGTGCTTGCTGTTACCCATCTCGTTCAGCACGTTCTGGAAGGAAGCGATAACCTCGCTACGCATCTGTTCAGTGATGTCTTGCTTCTTCACCACGTTGGCGGTACCGGCATGGTTGCGCATGAAGATACCCACATCGTCGAGTCTGAAGGTATATTTACCATAGCAGCGCACGTTGACGCCCATCGGGCTCAGCGAGCCTGTCATCTGGTTCGGGATGGCATGTGACCAATCCTGGAACGGAATAGGAGTGGCGGTGCCGAACTTGTTGTCTAAGATCTCCTTGGCGTTGAAGAAGAAGACGGCCTGTTCCTTGGCGGGGGTGCCACCATAGGTGAAACGCTGCCACATTTCCTTGAAGACAGGGCCGAACTGGCCGCCGAAGAACGACGGTGACGACGACTGGTCGAAGGTGTAGACGCCTTCTTCAGCGGTGGCGTCGAGAACGGCACCACTGTCGTAGATGACGGCCACCTGGCCAGGAGCCACAAGGATGCGGCTGCCCTTCGAGATCTGCCCCGACTTGGTGGTTTGCTTCACCATCAGGGTTTCCATGTCCATGTTGTCACATTTGATTAGGTCTAACCATTGGTCTTTCATTGTGCTGCCAACGGCGCCTGCTATTGCTTTAATAAGTCCCATAGTGATAAGAATTAAATGTTTATAAATTGTTGATTAATGAACTCTAAACTCTCAACTTCTAGAATGTATGTCGGTCAACACCCAATCGTGCTCACCATTGGTGATGACGCTGCCGCAGTAGGTGCATTGTCCCGAAGAGGTAACCTCGGTGGGGGCTCCGCAGTTGGGGCAGTTGGTGATGGAGTTGCCTTTCTTGCCCGCTTCGGTCTTCACGCCCGCTTTACGGTTAAAGACCATCTCGTATCCCATGTACCAATCGCGGTTCGGGTCGCTCTCCAGCACCTTCTTGGTCTCGTCGTCGATCACATAGTCGCGCATCACGGCGTTGAGCAACACGGTGAGTACCTCCTTGTCGCCGTCCTGCTGGAAGCTTTGCAACGAGCAGTGCTTGATGGCAATCTTTTCCACCACGTTGGTCTTTTTCAGGCGGATGTATTCGTCCAGCTGTTGCTTGTGCTGGTTGAAGAGGGTCTCGCTTTCGAAGGGCCTGATGACTTTCCAGTCCTTGGAAGTCCAGGCTTCCTGGATCTTCATGAACACCTCACGGGCGAAGCCGATGAACTTGTCGGACGAGAAGTTGGGGTCAATGGCGCGGATTTCTTCTGCCACCACGGTGCTGTTGTCGAATGTGAAGTCGTTTTCGGCTTGCTGTTGCACATTCCTATTAATATAAGTTGGGTTTGACCCCTGCTTTTTCTGTTTCCTCCTTTTGATGAAGATGACAGCCAAGATGATGAGCAGGACGATGAATCCTGTGCTGGGGTCTTCGATGAAGAGGCCAAGGAGATAGCCGATGAGCACGCCCCAGTCGCCGTCACCGCCACCAAAGTCACTGCCGCCTGAGCTGTAGCGGTTGTTGTTGCCTACATCGGCGATGGCCAAATTGCAGCACACGACTGCAAGAGCCAACAAGAGAATAGGAAGGTATTTTTTTAACTTGTTGAGGTTCAATTTTTTCATAATGATATCAACTTGTCGTTCTCCATTTATTGGAGTTACAAAAATAATAAAAAGTTGGAAAATTGAGGGATTGTTACCGAAAAAAGCGAAAAAAGTGACCGCGACGAACTAAAATTTCCTATTTTTGCGGCCTGAAAAGCGAGGGAGCTTAGCTCAGTTGGTTCAGAGCATCGCCCTTACAAGGCGGGGGTCGTTGGTTCGAGTCCAACAGTTCCCACAAAAAAAATCGGAACTGCTATTGGCAGTTCCGATTTTTAGTTTAGAGTTATTCCGCTTATGTCATCCTATGTTTGCAGCGTCAATTGAGAGTACTGCAAAAACAAGAGAATAAAATAGTACTTTTATGGCGGAAATTGTAAATAACGGATGTAAAC
>CAJOIS010000008.1 GCA_905234645.1 uncultured Bacteroidales bacterium
AGTAGCGCAGATGGCCGCTCTTCATATCGAGCACACCACAGAAAAAGGTGACAAACATCGTGCTCTCGTTCATATCCGACATACTCTCGTTCATCGCCGCGACAATACGTCCCGGACTTTTCTCGTGGACGGCCAGCGTACGGAAAAGGCTGCGGGTGACTGCCATCACCAAGGAAGCGGGAACGCCCTTGCCACTCACGTCGCCGATGCAGAAGTATAGTTTCTCGTCGGTAATGAAGAAATCGAAGAGGTCGCCGCCCACTTCCTTGGCCGGAACGATGGAAGCATAGATGTCGATGTCGCTACGCTCGGGATAGGGCGGGAAGATCTTGGGTATCATTGACATCTGGATTTCCTTGGCTATCTCCAGCTCTTTCCCCATCCGCTCTTTCTGGGTATTGAGTGCCTTATATTTCATTTGGTTTTTGACGGTCACACGGAGAATGATGACAATCATGATTACGCCCAGCAGCTGGAGTATGGCCACAATCCCTCCAATCTGACGTACGCCGGCGAACATCTCTTTCTCAGGCACCACGATGGAAAGCGACCATCCCGTCCGCTCTACCGGGGCGAAATAGATTCTGTTCTCCTCCCCTTTGTATCGCACCGCCATCTCGCCCTCCTGGCCGGAAAGCATAGCTTCGTTGAGGTCATTCAGCACTTCGTAGTCGGCCGACCCGGCGGCAAACTGGGCAACGTTTTTGTTCATCACCAAGGTCTCGAGGGGACAGACCATAATCTGTCCGCAGCGGCTCACCACCGTGCTGAAGGCGTTGGGATAGACCTTGATGCTCCCCATCAGTTCAGTGAGCCATTCCAGCGATATGTCGGCGGTAAGGACGGCAGCCACCTCGCCGTTGCTATCCGTCACGGGCATCGAGAAGGTGGTCATCAGCATATTGCCGCCGCCCTCGTCGAAATAAGGCTCCGACCAGTAGCCGTCCTGAAGCTCCAGCGGCTTAGTGAACCATTCCTGCGAAGGATAGTCGTATTCGTCGGTAGCCAGCGAGAGGGTTTGTATCTCGCCCGTCTCGCGATTGCGGGTGGCGTAGGGAGCACAAAGCGGGTATTTCTCGCTGTAGCCGGGCTTCAGGGCGATAGTCGAGCCAACCACCACAGGATTATTGGCCACTATGCGTTGCGGCACGCGTGCCAGACTGTCGGGGTTCTCCATGCACCACTCGGCCACCCAAAGGCTGTTGCGGACGGCACTTTCGGCCTGACCCACAATACCCATTATCTCGTTTTCGGCGCTTCTCAGTTCACTCTGAGCCCTCATTGAAGCCTCCTGCTTGATGCCGCGCTGCGAATAGTAATATTGTATAAGGCCGGTAGCCTCAAGTGTGATGATGGCCACCACCACCAGCAGCAGGCCGACGCGGGTGGACATACTCTGCACCTTCTTTTCGGTTCTTTCTTTGTCCTTCATTTTGTGAAAACTTGATTGATTAACGATTCGAATTCTCGATAGGCCTCAGTCCCCTTCAGCTCGCTGAGAGCTTCGGCCAAGCCCTGGTAGTGCCATTCGTGGTCTTTGGGGTCTTTGGCGTGAAAGCGGCTCCAGAGGGCATCGCCAATATCGGCATAGTCTCGGGCGATGGCTCGCATGTTGGAGAGCTTGTCGCCCAAAGCCACTATCTTGGCATCGTGGCTGGCTTTTGCGAGGCGGTCGATGGCAGCCTGCTTGCGTTGGTGCCAGCTGGCTTCTTCGGTCATGCCTTCAGGCATCACATCGCTTTCGTCAGCCACCAGAGAGGCGATGCGCTCGCTGAACTCAGCCCTAAGTTGCTCCACGGTCACCTCGGTATCCTCCACTGTGTCGTGAAGGGCGGCAGCGGCCAACAACTCTTGGTCGGCGGTCATGGTGGCCACAATCTCCATCGCTTCCATGGGGTGGACAATATAGGGATAGCCTTTTCCGCGACGTTCGGTGCCCGCATGGGCGTGGACGGCGAAAATGATGGCGTGGTCCAACAGTTCTGTATTCAAAGGTTTGTTTGCCATAGCTTATTGATTCATAAAAGGAAGGTCTTTCGTTTGTTCCATCAGGAGTTCGGCCATTGCTTTGTTGACTTCGGAGGGGCCGTTCAACGTGTCGAGCATCCACACCAACCCAAGGCAGCCTCCACCTTTTTTAAGGATATAGGCCGTGCAGAGGTTTTGAGGTGCCACGGATGAGGAAAGGATGTCGATGTCGGTCAGGCCGATTTGGAAGCAGGCAATTTGATAAGCCGCATCGGAATAGTCTTTTATCATCTTATCGACATCGCCAAGGGTCTGGAATCCCATCGCCTTGAATAACGGTAGGAAATTGGACAGATCCACGGGCTGGATTTCCGCCTGGTTGATGGCAGCAATCTGGCGCATCAATGCGTCGAAAGGCCCTATCTGGAGATAGCTCTTGAAGGCATCGCCGTCGAGCGGCACTTCGCCCAAGTTACCCGATGCCACCAAGTTCTGTACCTGTCGGCGATAGTCGGTGAGCTCCTGACGGATGCGGCTGAACTCATCGTCAACCAGCTCCAGCATTCCCGCAAGGCGACTCAGATTGCGCTTATATATTTTTGGAATCTCCACTCCGCTCTTGTAGCCCGTGTCGTGGTTCATGTTGGCCCAGGCATGTTGGAGGACGGTGCGCATCTGCACCTCAAAACGGATTAGGTTCAGCTCTGGATGCTCCGGGTTGGTGTAGGCCGACTCGGGGATGCGGCAGATGTAATGCAGGGAAAGATAGCCGAAGCTGTCGATTTCATGAGCCTTACGCTTGTCGATAGAGTTCTCCCAGTCGATTTCGAACAGTCGTTCCAAGACGGAAGCCACCTTGTCCACGTCATCGTTATAGAAAGTGATCACGCGGATGCCCACCAGGTCGGTAATGTCGTAGATGCAATGATATTTGTCTCCTTTCAGTTGGAGCTTTCCTGCGAGTGAGCTCTCCGTCTTCACGCGATGTTCCACGGCGGCCACGATGATGCCCGCCTCAGCGAAGAAACCCTTCAGCTTCTCCGGGATGATCTCCGCCATTTGTTCGTATACCGGCAGCAGGTCACGGTACTGCGCAAGCACTTCATTCATTGGACTGAGTGTGTTGGTTTTTCAATTGCAAAGATAAATTTTCTTGGAAAACTACAACTTCGCTTACCATAAATTTGTGGAAATTATATCTCAGGGTGTTGCACAGACATAGGCAGACCCTCCTGTGAGAGGTAAAACATATAGAGGACGACGGGCTTGGTGCCGCGGTTCTCACCATGGTGGATGGTACCGACCATCTCGACTACAGCCTCACCCTCATGCACCACTTTCTCTGTGCCATCCAAGCTGACGATGGTCAGCTCGCCCTGCACCAATATGCCGTGATTCATCACGGGATGATGGTGCCACCCCAGTTTCTGTCCAGCGGGGATTTCGTATTTCACTGCCACTATTTCAGGGCGACCCTGAAGGTAGTCGGGCAGTTCGGCACCGTCCCAACTCTGGCTGGTACGTATCAGCTCAGTAGTCTTCACCGATGAGGCAGGATGATCTGTTGCGCGACTACACATGACTCAGTCTTTCAATTATTGCCTTATGTTGTGGAAAATCACGTAACAGCTCCTTCTTCGCCAACTCGAAGTTCCCAAAGGTAAAAGCAGGAGCCACGGCGCAGCCTACGAGAGAGAATCCCGTTTTGCCAGGCAACTCTGCCGCGAACCATTGTTCAGGCTCAATGACAACCTGCATTTCGCCATCGGGTGACAGATGATGTACTGTCAATTCGCCATCGGGTGAAATGACATAGATGTCGAGCGGTTCCCCGGCGTGGTAATACCAAATTTCCACCATGTTGTGTAGCCGATGAAAGGCCGAGAAATCCACATCGCAGAGCATATAATAGATGGTGGAAATCTGTTTTTCACCGTTTTCGTCATTGCCATACACTTGACGATACCACCCCCCTTCGGGATGGGGTGTGAGGCTAAGTTTTTGGATATAATCTTTTGCGTCCATAATCAAAGCAAACTCATTTTATTAAACGTCTTGATGCGTTCCAGCATAGCGGCAGCCCATCTCGAGGGCAAAGAGGTCGTCGGTCGACGAGCCGATGTCGGTGTCGAGGATGACGAGCGGTACGCCGGTGTATTCCTCCTACGGATCGTCGTTTTTGTTGCACGACATCATCAGCATAGAACCGCAGATGGTGGCAGCGAGCACCATGAAAAGCTTCTTCATTGTCGATTGGGTTTTCTTTTATAGTTCAAGACATTTATTCCTCCTTTGCAATTTCATTCCATTTCCATTCTACGGCGGAGGTGCTCGGCCAGAAAGGTGGCGACCTCCTCGGCGGTGAAACGGCTCACGTTGATAGAGAAGTCGTAGTTGCGGGTGTCGTAGATCGAGTTGCCGGCAAAGTATTTGGTGAAATTCTCGCGGGCTTTGTCGACCTCGTCAATATACTCGACGGCACCCTTCTCATCCAGCTTCTTAGTCTCCACAATACGGCGGATGCGCACGTCGCGGTCGGCGTGGATGAAGATCTTCACGGCATCAGGGTTGTCCTTGAAGACGCTGAAGCCGCATCGGCCGAGGATGATGCACGAGCCCTGCGCGGCCAGGTTGCGCATGATTTCCGACTCGGCATAGTACAGTTCTCTAGAAGTCGTCTTACGGCTCTCGGGCAGATAGCTCTTGCCGCTGACGTCGAACTGGCGGCAGAACTGGCTTAAGTCGTCCCACAAGTTGAGTTTCTTGGCCTTGATACGGTCGATTTCTTGTTTGGAAAGGTGGTATTTCTCCGAAACGGCTTCAAAGATGGTCTTGTCGTAAACATGCAAGCCGAGTTTTTCGCCCAAACGGCAGGCGATATCCCTGCCTCCTGTCCCGCATTCGCGGCTGATGGTGATAATCACTTTTCTCATATCGCAAATATATTTGTGCAAATATACCTTAAATCATTAATAGGCACGATATGCAAAATGTATTGTCAAGCCCTTTGACACGAATTGTCAAAAGACATAATTTCACCAAACTGATAATCAGTGGTTAAGAAAAACAGAAAAATCTTAGAAAATACAAATTGCAAAACGAAAGCACCCTCAAAGCCGCACCTTCATCAGGACTTTCTGTCAATTTTCGAGGCCATTTGTTCGCGGTAGTAGGTGGGGGTGACTTCCAGTTTGCGTTTGAACTCGCGGCTGAAAACGGAGAGGCTCGAGAAGCCCGAGGCGGCAGCAATGTCGCCTATGCTCTTCTCGGGTTGTTCGACAAGCATTTGGCAGGCATATTCCACACGCAGTTCGCGGATGAAATCGGGCAACGAGCCCGCATGCGCGAAGGCGGCGCCGATGCGGCGCTCGGTGAGGTGGAAACGGTCGACGAGGGTCTGACGCCCAAAATTGGGGTCGGTGAAGAGCCGCTCGCGACGGATGGTCTCGCTCAGCATGACAAAGAGCTGCCCGTCGGCACTCTCCAGCTTGGCCTCCTTCCCTACTCCGCTCACTCCCGACGGTTCGTTCCTCTCGCCCAGTTCCTCGTTCTTTTTCTTGTATTTCATCGCTTCGGCAATCTGTTCAACGAGCACACGGTTCTTGCGGTTGATGGCTCGATGCTGGACGAGCAGCCAGACGATGAATCCGACGGCCAATAAGACGAGGATAAATCCCGCTATGGCCAAGTTCCTGTTGTTCTGTGCTTTGGCTTGCTCACGCTCGGTGTTCATACGCTCCTCCTGCAGTTGATAGCGGGTGGCGTATTCGTAGGCCCGGCTCTCGAGCAACTCCTTGTTGAGCAAAGTGTTGAGCCTTGCATAGCGCTGCCAGTAGGCTGAGCTGGCGGCGAAGTCGCCAGCGGCTTGGGCAGCTTGGGCATAGCCGTAGAGCATCTCGGCGAAGTCGCCGTTAAGGGTGTCGGTGCCCATCTGTTCCTCCAACTCTTGGAAGGTGGCGAGCATCTTGTCGTATTCGCCCAGCAGGCGCCAGACGGGGGCAACCATCTTGCGGCTGCCCAACGTTGCGCCGTAGTCGCTCTGCTCGAGGAGGCTCAGGTAGTGACGGGCGTTGTCCTTATCGTCCAGTTGGGCGTAAGCTCTGGACAAAAAGGCCTGTGCCTGAGCGGTGTAAAAGTTACAGTATTGCTCGGTCTGCTGCTCTTCGTGAGGCAGACGGTAGGCGTTGTCGGTGTATTCGGTATAATGCTCACGGTAGTCATCGGCGATGGCGATGATACGCTGTGCGAGCGGTATGACCTCTTCGTAGCGCCCGAGTTGGCTGAGGACGGTGATCTTGCGTTTGATGGCAATGATGCAGGCGTCCATCTCGTCGGTATGGCGTTGTCCGTCGAGGGTGGCGATGACGCCGTTGAGCTTGGCGAGACCTTTCTCCTCTTCGCCCAGGTTGGCGAGGAGGTAGCCTATCTCGGCCTCGGTGCGCAGGGCTTCGGTCTCGCGCCCCTGCTCGCGGCAACATTCGACCTTAAAGGTGGCCCAATGGAGCTGTCGCTCAATCTGATATTGGTCTCGTGCGATGGTCCCCAGCAGGTCGAGCACCACCTCGCGGTTGTGGAGGTCCTTGGCGTAGTCGCTCTCCAGCAACTCCAACAGCATCTGCTGCGCCGTATCCATCCGCTGCTCCACCAGTGACTGGCTATAGACCTTCGCCCGCAGCAGTTTTGCGACATCCTCATCGATATTACCCACGAAGAGGGCCGAGTCGATGAAGGTCAGCGCCCGCTCCGGCTCGTATGCATACACCCTCATGGCGGCCTCAGCAGTGTAAAGCGTGTCGCTCGCCTGCGGTTGATACTGCGGGGCGCGGTTTTTTACACAGCCTACCGTCAGCGCCACCAGCGCGATTAATAGAACAAGATGTCTAAAACTTCGCATTACTTTTTCTTCCGCTTGAAGATCTTCGTCCGCAGCATAAAGACCGTGAGCGCGGCCCAGAAAACGACCAGGATGCCCAAGGTAATCCATGCGGATTGCATACTCTGTGGCGCAACGCCCATCAGCAGCAGCACTGGGAACCCCAAGACGATGGCAGCCAAGGCCTGCAAGACGAGGTTGTTGGCGGCAGGGGTCTCAAACTTCGGGTCGATTTCACGCAACAGAATCATGCCATTGCTGGCTGTACCCGTCAGCATGCCGAACATCGAGAAAAAGCCTTCATACTTGTAGTTGGGATACAAGTGCTTGCTGATGGCCAGCACATAGAAGAAGGTGGCGATGGTGCCCAAGGTGATGATGATGATGAAAGGCAGGACGAACTTGCCAAACTCCTCGAAATTGATAGCTGCGGTGCCTGCCACAATCATGATGTCGAAGCAGAAGCCACTGATACGGTTGAGCATATAGTTGTTGATGTACTCTCGCTTCACGATTCTAGCCTTTTTGAAGCGGTTCAAAATCGTCTTAAAAAGAACACCGAACAACGTACCGATTAGGAAGTTGAAGCCCCAAAGCATGGGTTTCAGCGTGTTTTCGCCGAAATTACCCAGTTCCAGGCCTTGGATCCAATTGGTGAATAAATACACAAGGAAATAAACAAACAACACCATGCAGATCTGCACAGAGAGTTTGTCGATGGACTCGGCATCAGGGATTTCGCCCTCTCCTTCATAGTCTTCCAGCTTGTTCACCTGTGCCTCGGCAATTTTCTTTCTCGACAGGATGCCCTTTCTCCTTAGGATGTTCATATAAACGACACCCACCACGCTACCCACGATGAAGCCCGTCGCAGCAATGGAGAGGCCAAAGTCAGCACCTGGGAAATCAATGCCCTGTTGGGAGGCCCAGCCCGTGAAAATCTTGCCAAAGTTCAAGGCCTGTCCCGGTCCCTGGCCGAAACCCATAGGTAACAGAAGGCCTGCGGCATAGAACAGCTTTTTGCCGACAAGGAAGAAAACGATGGAGACGATCAAACCCACTATGCCTTGGATGACATAGGTGGAGGCCGTCAAAGCGCCCGTCTCGATCACCTTCATCGGCGTGGACTTCGACTCTATCTTGTTGTTTTTCAACGCTAAGGCTACAAAGCCCAAACCTAAGGCATGATAGGTCACAATTTCCATCATCGGCTTGTTGATGATGTTTTCGCAACCAGGTATCGCCTTGAAAATCAACAACAACAAGCCGCCTAACAAGGCTGAGGGCAGCAGGCTTTTGTTCAGGAAAGGCACCTTGGTTCGTAGCACATTACCCACCAGCAGTGCCGTCGCCAAAATGCAGAATTGCACCAACCATTGCCAGGCTTCCGGCCGGTCAAAGGTCATTACGGAAACATCTAAAAGCATAATACTAAAATTTGATTATCGACTCATTGCAGCTTAACAGCAGTACCCGATGCGGAGACCATCAGCATCGAACCGTTTTGGCCTAACACCTCATAATCCAAATCGATGCCAACCACAGCATCTGCATTCATTTGACGTGCCCGTTCTTCCAACTCTTTCAGAGCTTGGGTACGAGCATTAATGAGCTCTCCTTCGTATGAGCCTGAACGTCCGCCAACAATATCGCGGAGACTGGCCTTAAAATCTTTGATAAAATTCACTCCAGAAATCACTTCTCCAAACACAACACCTTTGTATTCTGTGATAGTGCGACCTTCAATGGTCGGTGTGGTTGTAAGTATCATAATGCAATAATTTTATTAAATCTGACCGCAAAGATAATGTATTTTTCAATCATTGAGTGAAAACCTGTAATTTTGCAGCATGAAAAAGCCACTGCAACTATTCCTGACCTTCTTCAAAATCGGGGCTTTCACCCTAGGTGGCGGTTATGCCATGCTGTCGATGGTGGAGAAGGCCGTCGTCGACCAGAAGAAGTGGATTCCCACGGATGAGTTTTGGGACATGATTGCCGTGGTTCAGTCGTTGCCGGGTGTGTTTGCCGTCAACACGGCCTTGTATGTCGGGCATCGTGTGGCGGGTACCAAGGGGGCCTTTGCCGCCATGCTGGGCGCCATCATCCCGTCCATCACCATCATCCTGCTGTTGGCCACCATCTTCCGCGAGTACCGCGACCAACCCGTGGTGGAGCGCATCTTCAAGGGCATCCGTCCCTGCGTGGTGGCCCTCATCCTCGCTCCTTCCCTGCGCATGATCAAATCCGCCAAAGTGACCTGGAAGACCGCCATCATCCCCATCGCCACGGTGTTTCTGATTTGGTGGTGCAAGATTTCTCCCGCCTATGTCATCCTTGCCGCCATTGCAGGAAGTCTAATCTACGCATTGATTGTCAACAAAAAAGCCAAAGGAAAGGAGGTAAAGCGATGATTTACCTTCAACTGCTTTGGGTTTTCGTAAAGATTGGCGTGCTAGGTTTCGGTGGCGGCTATGCCATGCTTTCGCTCATCCAGCATGAGGTGGTAGACCATTACGCCTGGATGACGACCACCGAGTTTGCCGATATGGTGGCCATCTCGCAGATGACGCCAGGCCCCATCTCCATCAACTTGGCGACCTATGTAGGCTATACCGCAGGTGGCTTCGGCGGCTCGTTGCTGGCCTCCTTTGCGCTCTGCCTGCCTTCCATCATCATGGTGTATCTCATCATCAAGTTGTTCATGAGTAAGAGAAGCAATGCCTTGATGGAAAACACCTTGAAAGGTCTGAAGCCCGCCATCGCGGGACTCATTTTCGCTGCCGGACTTTCGATGATGAACCTTCAGAACTTCCCCGACTTCGGGCGCGGACAATACAACATCAGCGTCATCATCTGTGTGCTGGCGTTCGTGGCCTCGTATTTCTTCAAGGCGAATCCGATATTGCTGATAGTTTTATCAGGGATGGTGGGCTTTTTTGCTTATTAGTTTGTTATTTGAGATTTGATAACTAGCATCTAAAAAAAACAAGAAACAAAACATGGGCAAACACAAACTAACATTCGGCAAAAGCATTATTCTTAATAGGTTAGTGTCAATTAACGAAGTTGAAAGAGGTTTAAATTGTAATTGTATTTGTCCATATGAATTATGCAACGAACCTTTAGAAGCATGCAAAGGCATAGTTAGGACACCTTATTTTAGACATAAATCCAAAAAGAATTGCCTTGGTGCTTTTGAATCTCAATTACATTTGCTTTGTAAAAAGATTATTGTGGATAATAAGTCGGTATGCATTCCGGAATACAAAAAGGGGAGCTTATTTTTCACATCTGAAATAGTTAAATTTGACTCAGTCCAATCTGAAGTTATTATTGGTGGCAGAAAGCCTGATGTAATTGGAATTTATACTGACAGCAAAGGAAACGAGCAAAAGCTGTGGATAGAGATTCGTTACACTCATGCGGTAGATGAATGCAAAACCCGTTACATTAAAGAATCGAATGTAAATTGTCTTGAGATTGACGTTCGACAATTCTTAAAAGATGAAACCATAGACAAGGAAAAGTTAAGTGTTTTCCTTCTAAAAGAACCTCTAAATAGAGAATGGATCAATTGTCATTTTAGAGATACTGAAATCAATAAAATACTCAGCATAGTAAATGAGATAAAAACAGGCGGAAAAAACATATTGGACTTTGTAAAACAATATACCGATGACGAACACCTAAGGCTTGAACTAGGAACAATTCTGTTTACATTGTATCAAACAAAACCTAATCGTAATGATTATTTCATTGTTTAGAATACATATATAATAAAGTTTCAAAAAACCATAGTATTATTGAGAATCTTAGTATTAAAGGTAGACAAAGATATATAAGTCTAGTTCACTTACTATATTTTGAAATTATTAGATGGGACAGATATAACAACCAATATTATCAAGATAAAATGGCGGCATATAAAGATTGTTCTTTAAAAAGAAAAGTAATTGATGATGATCTACAAAAATACGCCACAGAAGCCCTCTCTCTATGCAAAGATTTATTAGAAATCTGAACCATGTTATTACAACACCCTTTGCAACAAACACTATATTTGTAACATCATCATCTCATCCACCGTCACCAAGGCCGCCAGAGCCTCCACGAGCACCAATGCCCTCGGCAAGGCGCACACATCATGCCGTCCTTCGATGGTAATTTCACAAGGTTCTCCTGCCCTGTTCACGGTTTGTTGCGGCTTAGCTATACTCGGTATCGGCTTGATAGCCACACGGAAAACGACATCGTTTCCATTGGTAATACCGCCTTGGATGCCGCCAGAGTGGTTGGTCAAAGTAGTAATATTGACTCGGGACTCGGGACTTGTCTCGCGTCTCGCGTCTCTTAGTCCCGCGTCCATTTTATTAATAAAGGTGTCGTTGACCTCAGAGCCTTTCATCTTCGCCAAAGCGAAACCGTCGCCGACCTCAAAGCCTTTCACGGCAGGCAAGCTAAACATGGCGTGAGCTAATTCAGCAGAGAACTTGTTGAACATCGGCTCGCCTAAACCTGCTGGCACGCCCGTAATACGGCATTCCACGATGCCACCTACCGTATCGTCGTCTTTTCGGGCTTGGTCTGCATCGCCCATAGCAGTTATCTCAGATGATATGGCGATGTCTTTTTCTTTAAGGATCTGCTTGGCAATGGCCCCTGCCACCACGATGGGCAAGGTCGTTCTTGCCGACGCCCTGCCACCGCCGCGCCAGTCGCGGATGCCGTATTTCTGTTCGTAGGTAAAATCAGCGTGGGAAGGACGATAAACGTCTTTTATTGCTTCGTAATCCTCCGGCTTACAATCTTCATTGCGCACCATGAAAGCGATTGGAGAACCCAAGGTAACACCATCGAGCAAGCCTGAGAGCCACTCAATTTTATCGGATTCCTTACGCTGCGAAGCGGTGGCATTTTGCGCCGTCTTGCGCCTACGCAGTTCGCTTTCAATGAAGTCAAAATCCAACTTCAACTGCGAGGGGCAGCCGTCGATGACACCGCCAATGGCCGTGCCGTGCGACTCGCCGAAGGTGGTGAGCCTGAAAAGATGTCCTATCGTGTTCATGGGGGCAAAAATATGAAAAATCGGCAAGATTTTTGTAATTTTGCAGCCGCAATGGATAAAAAGACAGCAAATAACAACATCAAGATAAAGAACAAGCGCGCCACGTTCGAGTATTTCCTCGTGGAGACGCTGACGGCGGGTATTGTGCTGACAGGAACGGAGATCAAATCTATCCGTAGCGGCAAGGCGAGCCTGGCGGATTCGTATTGCAGCTTCAAAGGCAACGAGCTGTTTGTCATAGGGATGCACATCGCCGAATACGCCCAAGGCACCTACAACAACCACGACCCGAAGCGCGACCGCAAGCTACTACTCAACGCCCGCGAACTCCGCAAACTGAAGAACAAGGTGCAAGAAAAAGGCTTCACCATCGTGCCCGTCGTGCTGTTCATCAACGAGAACGGCCTGGCCAAGCTCGACATTGCCTTGGCGCGAGGCAAGCACTACTACGACAAGCGCGAATCCTTGAAAACAAAAGACTCGAAACGCGAATTGGAACGCATGGAAAGGTATTAAAAGCAGAAGCCGACACGCAACACCAGCGGCGAGACATAAGGATATAGTCCGCCCGTCGCGACAGGTGAGTTGCCATAGCTGAGGTTGTAAAGCAGCATCAAATAATAATAGCTGCCACCTTCGGAATACGTGCGGTACCCGCCTCCGACGAAGATACTCCTATACCACTCTCCGCCATAGGTCTCGTGGTTATAACGTTCAAGCCCGTACAGGTTCTCATACTCCGCATGGACAAACAAGCCCTTGTAAAACTGAAAGTTAGTATAAGGTGCAACGCCGAAATAATGGCAAAATGAATTGCCATAGGTGGAATCGAAATAGCAATACAAGTTGTATACGCCACGCACGCCAACTTCCCATGGGCTGAAGATACGGTAACCCACTTGAGGCGCAATGGCAAAATTCAGATAACGCCCGTACATCCCGAAATCGAAATCACCGCCATAAGTGAACTTCCCTTTCATATTGGGCACGTCGGGAAGCCACTGCGCAGAAGCCTTGCCCGTAAAGCCAAAAAGCATCAAACCAATAGCCACAATAATTCCAAATCGTCTCATTTTTCTTATTTTTCCGCAAAAATACAATAAAAACCTATTCCGCTCGTATCCAAAAATAGTTTACTTTTGCTTTTTCAAATTGCACCATGAGAAATCGACATATCCTATTCATAATCACCCTTTTGCTATTGGTTGCCTCTTCCTGCCGGAAAAACAACCAAATCAATACGGATTCCAACCTGAAGCTTACCTTTTCTGCGGATACCGTTTTATTTGACACGGTTTTCACCTCATTGGGTTCGGCCACACACGAACTGAGGATCTATAACAACAATAGTGACGACCTGAGAATCAGCTCTATACGTCTTGTTCAAGGCGATGCCTCCCCTTTCCGCCTCAATCTTGACGGAGAAAGCGCCACCGAGATCTACGACAAGGTCATCCCGGCAGAAGACAGCCTGTTCTCTTTCCTGCGCGTCACCATCAACCCCAACGACCTCAACACACCTTTCGTGGTGGAAGACGAACTGGAATTCATCACCAACGGCAACACACAGATTGTCAAGTTGTTGGCGTGGGGACAGAATGCCAACTATATCGTGGCCGACAGGGTCGTATACATCGGCGGCGAGCCCTATCCCTATCATATCGTCGCGGATAGCCTGCATACCACGGTTTGGACTAATGAAAAACCCTATGTCATCTATGGCTATGCGCTCATCAACTCGTATGGAACCCTAAAAATCAAGGAAGGCACACACATCTATTGCCATCAGGGTGGCGGCATCCTCTCGTGGAGCGACGGCCAACTCCTCATCGAAGGCACTGAAGAGGAGCCCGTCATCGTTCAAGGCGACCGCTTGGAGTCCTATTACGACCACACGCCCGGGCAATGGGAACAGATATTGATGATGGACGGTCGCGCCGGTGCCGACCACCGCATCAGCTACGCCATCATCCGCAACGGCACCATCGGCCTCAACTGCCAACCCACCGTGAAAGCCACGGACTGCGCCCTTTTCATTGACAACACCATCATCGAAAACCAGAGCGGCTACGGATTGTTTTCCATCCTATACCCTGTCGAGGCCAAGAACTTTGTCATCGCCAACTGCGGCTATGCCAACTTCTGGGCTTTGGGCGGCTACTACCACTTTATGCACGGCACCATCGCCAACTATTGGAACGCCAACGAACACAATAACAATGAAAATGCCGTTTCGGTGGCCAACTGCGCCACAGATGCCAACAACGAAATCTTCTATTGTCCCTTCAGCATGGAGATGGACAATTGCATCATCTACGGCAAACAAAAAGACGAGTTCAAAGCCACTTTCGGTCCAGGTGCCGACTCCATCTATGTTTTCGACCACTGTCTGATCAAGTCGGAGACATACAACGCCAACATGGAGGGTTTCAACCACTGCCTCTTTAACCTCGACCCGTTCTTTGCCGACCCGATGACGCCTGACTGCCACATCGACAGCATTGCATCGCCCGCCATCGGAACAGGCAACCCGCTGATTGGCAACGAGGTGCCACACGATTTGGATGGCGTCTCACGGGTAGGTGCGCCCGACATGGGAGCCTATCAGTTTGTGGGGAATTAATACACCACCTTCAAGTTCAAGGTCTTTTTGTTGCCAACCCCGTCGGTCACCACGACCTTCACGTTGTTGGTGCCTTTCTTCATCTTTTCATCGATTTCGTAATAGAGCAAGGCATTCTTGGCATCATACTGGCCTAACACCCAAACGTCATCCAAATAGATGTCATAGGTCTCGATGCCTGTCATGTCGTCCGAGATCTTGAATCGCAGTGACTTGAGCGTGCTCACCGTTTGGCCGTCCTTAAAGTTGGATGCTTTGACAGAAGGTGCCACCGAGTCGATTTTGATGGTAAATTCGCCCATGGAACGCGTCTCCACCTCCATAAAACCGTTCTTCATCTTGCCGCCAAGCGACGACACCTTGCCACTATTGTCAATATAGGCAATATATTTCTTGGGATGATCGGCCCATTCCTCATTGGGGCGGATACGGATAGTGAATTGCTTGAAAGTGGTCATCTCTTCGTTTCCGAAACGATAAATGCGTGAGCAGCAGCCTTTCTCATCACGTTGTCCGGTTTGAATCCATTCATCGCGGAAGAGGGTGCCTCTCTCCATCGAAACATTGAAATCCTCTATCGTGATGCTACTGTTGAGCGTACCATCGGCCTTCACGAGATACTCGCTGCGACGGTGCATCGGGCGTTCCACCTCCACGGGAGCCGTGCCTACAAGTTTGAACTTGATTCGCGAGCTGTTTCCCGCATAGTCAGAAATCTTGAAGCACACATTCACCGTGTCGCCCTCTTCCACCAAAATCTTGCCATCCCTAACTTCAATCATATGCAGTTTGTTGAACGGGTCGGTCTCTGTGCGAACATAGCTTGTCTTTTTCTGCTTGTAATGGCGATAGTCCAAGAGACTGTTCACATAACGCGGCTCGCTATAGGAGAAACTGTCAGCCTCCACTTGGAAAGCCAGCCTATCATCGAGATAAAGCTCATAAAGATAAGGGCCATTCTTGTTGGTGGACGTGCCTACTTGGTCGTAAGTACTGATGCCAAACGAGATTTCGCCGTTTGCGTGGACGAATTCCCTGTCTTTTATCCTATATAGTCCTTTCTCACCACCCGTCACTGAGAAATACATCGGCTTGATGCCGCCTTCCAGCGTCGACTCCTCGCCCAGAGGATAGACCGCAACACCTTGGATGAGCGGCCGCACATTGTCTTCAATCTTATAGCCGAAATACATCGGGTTGACAGGCTTTTCACTCACCGTGTGACGGATCTCGAAATGCAAGTGTGGTCCGCCCGAGCCACCCGAGTTGCCCGAATAGGCAATCAAATCGCCCTTCTTGATGGGAAACTTGTCGGGTTCAGGATAAATCTGCGAAGTGAATTTTTTGTGCTTGTATTGGTACTGCTTCACATACCTCGCAATCTCGCCTGAGAAACGTTGCAGGTGTGCATACACAGAGGTATAGCCATCGTAATGCGTGATATACAACACATTACCATAGCCGTATGGTGACACGCCGATGCGGCTGATGTAGCCATCGGCCACAGCATAGACCTTCTTCCCCTCTACTCCCTGGGTCTTGATATCTAGACCGGCATGAAGGTGATTGGGACGCAACTCGCCGAAAGTGGCAGAGAGATAGATAGGAATGTCAAGAGGGCTCCCATACTTTGGAAACTGTTCTTGCGCCATGAGACTCACGGCGAGAAAGGATAGCAGCAACGCCAAGGAGGAACGGGGTTTCATAGTTTCTGGTTTCTAATTGGTGGAATATTTCGCAAAGATACACCTTTTTTCTCTATTTTTGCAACGATAAAGGAACAAATAATGCGCCGCAAGACTCCCAAAGAGAAAATCCATGAATGGCTTTCGAGGCCATACATGCTGCTGGTATATAGGCTGCTCGCCACCTTATTGGCGCTCAGCATCAGCCGTTGGATGCTCTATTTGTTCAATATCCAGCTATTCCACCAGCTCAACATCAGGCAAGCCTTGGCGCTTTATTTCTATGGGATGCGATTTGACCTGCCCATCGTCTTTGGCATCAACCTTTTGAACATCCTTTACTGTTGTTTCCCATCACGCATCATCTACAACAAAGGGCTTCAAGGCTTTGTTGACATTGTTTATATCGTCGCCAATGCCGTCGCCATCTTGTTGAATTTCCTAGACATCGTCTGTTTCCATTTCTTCGGCAAGCACCTCACTGTGGATTTCATCAAGCTGCTAAGCCAGTCCGACGAGGTGTCGTTTGGCATGGTCCGACAAGTCTTCTTCGACTATTGGTACCTGTCGGTTATCTTCATACTATTTGTGCTGATTATCAGCGTCGTGGCACAAAACACAAGGCTTTCCGCGCCAGAAAAGAAGGAACAGCCCCGTTGGCATCTCCGACAAGCCATCAGTTTGGTAGTCATGGCTTTGCTTACTATTGTTGCTGTTCGTGGAGGCATCCAAGCCAAGCCTATCACCATTGAAACGGCCATGCGATACACTGACCCACAAAACGCTCCCATTCTGCTTAACACGCCTTTCTGCCTCATTACCACACACGAGACCGAGTTGAAAGAACGTACTGGAGAATACCAGAGCGGCTTCTCCCCCATTCATAAAGACCTGACCACCAATCGTTTCATCGAAAGCGACACCTTGAATGTCGACACCATCCCGAGCAATGTGGTCATCATCATCCTGAAAAGCATGGGACAGGAAATGCTAGGCTATTATAGCCATGACCGTCATTACCAACTCACCCCGTTCCTCGATTCCATCCTCGGCCAAAGCCTTACCTTCAACGGCATGTCGAACAGCAGGAGAAGCCTCGAAGTATTGCCCTCCATCTTGGCCGGCATCCCCGCAATGATGGAGAACGACTTCGTGAGGTCGCCATACGCCGACAACGACTTTGACGCTTTCTGCCAACACCTGCAACGGCATGGCTACACCACCGTTTTCATGCATGGCGGCAGAAATGGCGTACAAGGCTTTGACGAATTCTCGCGCCGTGCCGGTTTCAGCAAATACTTCGGGCGCATAGAATATGGCGACGACAGCGACTACGATGGACAATGGGGCATCTATGACGGGCCTTTCCTGAAATACGCCGTCCAAACCATGAGTCGCATCCACGAACCGTTTGCCACTGCCATCTACACGTTGTCGTCACGCTATCCCTACAGGGTCCCAAAAGACTTTAAATTGCCCGAGGAGAGCTATTATTGGACTGGTTTCGAAAAGACCGTCCATTATGTCGACTGCGCAATGAAAGATTTCTTCGATGCTGCTTCACAAACGGCCTGGTTCGACCACACCTTGTTCGTCATCACGGCCGACTATTCCAACAGCGAGCACTTCCAGCCAGAATACGGCAATGTCTGGGGCATGTACTCCATTCCCATCGCTTTCTATTATCCAAGCAAAATCAAGCCTCTACATTGCGATGAGATCGCCCAGCAAATCGACCTTGGGCCTTCCATCCTCTCCGTACTTGAGGTCAACGACACGCTGTTTTCCTTCGGACGCAACCTGTTCGACACGCTCAGCGAGCCCGCTTTCGCCAGTTATTACAACCTTACCTACCAGTATTGTGACGGCACCTATCTCGTACAGTCCGATGGTGAGAATCCCTTCGGCATTTTCAAACCCATCAACGACTCGCTGTTGAGCGACAACCTCATCGACCGGCTCCAGTGCCCCGACGTGTTCGACAAGTTGTACCGTTTTTTGCAGGTATACAACAACAGAATGATTAACAACGAGTTATATATCATCCCAACCGACACTATCATTAAGCGCGACACCATCCATGAAACACAAAAGTGACAACAACGGCACCGTTTATTCCACCAATCCCGACTTCGTCTTCGAATACGGCGAAAAGGAAGCCGTGACTCTAGAGCCCGCCAAGCAAAACCTACGTGTGATGCTCGACAAGAAACAACGTGCCGGAAAAAAAGTGACCCTTATCACGGGTTTTCAAGGCTCCGACTTCGACTTGGCCGTCTTGGGCAAGGAACTGAAATCGGCCTGCGGCGTTGGCGGCAGCGTCAAGGATGGGGAGATACTGCTGCAAGGCGAATTCCGTGAGAAGGTGCTCGGCATCTTGCTTCAAAAAGGATATACGAAAACCAAAATCAGCGGGATATGATTGAAAAATACATAGGCATACTCAACGGCATTGGCGAGAGCATGCATCTTGGGAAAGCCATGTCACTAGCCATTGCAGAAGGTCTCGCTTTGGTCACTCTATTGCTATTAGGCATTCTGCTCTGTTTATTGGCGCGCTTCATCGTCAGCAAAAGCATCCATGTGCTCATCAAAAAGACGCCATCGAAATATGACGACTTACTCATCAAAAACAAGGTGTTTGTGCGCATCTGCCTGCTCATCCCGGCCATCCTCATCAGGTTCTACATTAAGGACACCCTGCCTGACTTCCCTGGCGCTGCCGCCGTTATCGTCAAGATTACAAAGATCTATGAAATCACGGTTTATACGTCCATTCTGTTAGCCTTGGTGAACACCGCCCACGAGCTCTACAACTCGTTCGAGATGTCAAAGTTGAAGCCTATCGAAGGGCTTGTACAAGTCATCAAAGGGCTGTTGATTGCCGTGTGTGTGCTACTCATCACCACCTTCCTTTTGGGCAAGAGCCTTAGCAGCATCATCATAGGTTTGGGCACCATCTCTGCCGTGCTTATGCTTATCTTCCAGGACTCCATTAAGGGTTTTGTGGGCAGCATCCAACTATCCATCAACGACATGCTCCGCATTGGCGACTGGATTGTGACCGGACCCGCCGATGGTGTCGTGCAGGAAATCAACCTGACCACCGTCAAGGTGCAAAACTGGGACAACACCATTACCACCATCCCAACCTACACTATGGTTTCGGCACCTTTCACCAATTGGCGCGGCATGTCGGAATCGGGAGGACGCCGCATCGCTCGCACCATCAACATCGACGTGAACACGATACGTTACTGCACGCCTGAGATGTTGGAGAAATACAAGCATTATTCCTTGGTGAAAGATTATATCATTCAGCGCGAGGCCGACATCACAGAATACAACAAGGCCAACAACATCGACACATCGGAGATTATGAATGGCCGCCAACAGACCAACATCGGCATTTTCCGCGCCTATATCAAGGCTTATATCCATAACAACCCGAAGTTGAACCACAACCTCACCATGATGGTGCGGCAGCTGCAGCCCACTGAGTTCGGCGTACCGCTTCAAATCTACGCCTTCAGCAATGACAAGCAATGGGTCAATTACGAAGAGATCCAAAGCGACATCTTCGACCATGTCATCGCGGCTGCCGAAATGTTTGACCTTAAAATTTACCAAAAGCGTTAGTTGAGAGTTTAGAGTTGAGAGTTTAGAGTCAGTTGAAAGTTGAGAGTTGAAAGTATCGAGATATGAATGCAGGAAAAGTTTTCACGGAGCGCTATTTGAAGATGATGTTCAAGTCGTTGCGCGACGCCACCCCCGAGGAGGTGGACGCCGAGTTGGAGCATTGCCGCCGTGAGAACCGTCGCCCTGTCAAGGTGCCTCGGTATTTCAGAGGCTATTTCACGGAGAACGAGAAATATCAAGCCTCTACGGGATTCGAGATGCAAGTTTTCAGCCACAACGAAGGCTCATACAAACTCATCCTTTACCTCCATGGCGGCGCCTTTATCTACCCGCCTGTGTTCTTCCACTGGCGCTTCCTGCACGACCTCTGCCTGCGCACGCATTGTGATGCCTTATTGCCTGTCTATCCCAAGTCGCCGGAATATGACTGTGAATATTCCGTGAAAACGCTATTGGAGTACTATCAGCGCATCTCTGAATCCAAGCAATACGACGAAATCCATCTTGTCGGCGACTCGGCTGGCGCATGCTTGTGCTTAGTTTTAGCGCAAGAGGCCCACAAAAACGGCTGGCGGAAACCAGCGACCACTACCCTTCTTTCGCCCTGTGTCGACCTCAGCCACACCAAGGAAAAGGAAATGCGTGCCTTACAGGACAAAGACAACATGCTTCAACTTGACCGTGTCATCGCCCTCAACGCCATCTGGCAAGGCAGCCTTTCTAACAAACACCCTTGGGTCAGCCCTGTCTTCGGTGACTTCAGAGGCGTGGACAATCTCCATGTCTATTATGGCTCAGACGAAATCCTACAGCCCGATGACCTTTTCCTTAAAGAAGTCTACGAGAAAGCGGGAAAAGTCGGACAATTCCATGAATATCAAGGCATGTTCCACACCTTCCCGATGTTCCCAATACTAGACGGGTTCAAGGCGGTGAGAGAAATAGTCAACACCATAAAGCAGCAATAAAATGAAGAAATTCAAAGACTTAATACACGAAGAACTATCGGGATGGAAGCCTTTCGACATTATTTGGCTGGTGACGGTGAGCGTCATCATCACGGTGATGTCCATCCTGTTCAAATACGACAAGACCGACCAGTTCTATTGGATTCACATCGTGGCGGCAGCCTGCGGTATCATCAACGTAGTGCTGGGTGGCAAGGGCAAACTCTCCAACTACCTCTTCGGCTTTATCCATTGCTGCCTGATGATATACATCACCTTGATTTCCAGACTATATGCCGACTTTGTCGTGACTGTCTACAACTTCGTCATGCAGTTCATCGGTTTCTTCACCTGGTCGAGAAACATGAACCACGAAACCCACGAGGTGATGAAAATACACATGTCGAACAAAGCACGTCTCATTAGTCTCGCCATCATCGTGGTCGGCACCGTGGGCTTCGGACTGCTGATGAAGCATTTCACCAACGACATCGCTCCCTTCGCCGACTCGGCCAAGGCCGTGATGCAGGTCGTGGCCATGATACTGATGGTCAGGATGTTCAGCGAACAGTGGTGGCTTTGGATCGCCATCAACTGCGTCAGCATCTTCATGTATATCAAGGCAGGCAACTTCCCCATTACGATGATGTATGCCGTTTATCTCGTCAACTCCATCATCATGTGCGTGCGCTGGGAGAAAGAGGCCATCGCCAATGACAAATTACTGAAATGAAAGAAAACCGACAAAATACAAAACTCATCGGGGCTTTGGCAGTAGCCCTTTCCGCCATGCTGTGGGGTGTGGACGGCATCCTATTGACGCCTCAGCTCTACAACCTCAACACGGCATTCGTGGTCTTCGTCATCCACCTTTTCCCCTTCCTGCTGATGAACGTGTTCTTCTTTCGGGAATACCGTCATCTGAAGACCATGACGCGCTCCGACCTGATTTATTTCATCCTCATCGCCTTGTTCGGCGGTGCCTTGGGCACCTTGGCCATCGTCAAGTCGCTGTTTTTGCTGCATTTCAACAACCTTTCCGTCGTGGTGCTGCTCCAAAAGCTGCAGCCCGTATTTGCCGTCATTTTGGCACGCATCATCCTGAAAGAGAAGATCAAAAGGCATTTCGCACTATGGGCTTGCGTCGCCCTCGTTGGAGGTTATTTCCTTACCTTCGGCTGGTCGCTGCCCGACTTCAGTACCGAAGGCATCACTACGATTTATGCAGCCTTGCTATCGCTGTTGGCCGCTTTCTCTTTCGGCAGCTCCACGGTGTTTTCCAAGAAGATCTTGGGCAACTATTCCTTTGTCAGTTCCACCTTCTTCCGCTATGGCTTCACCACGCTGATCATGCTGGTCATCGTGTTGTTCGCAGGCCACATCGGCGACTTCTCGCAAGTCACGCCGCGCAACTGGCTCTTCATCGCCCTCATCGGCGTGACCACGGGTTCGGGAGCCATCTTCTTGTATTACTACGGCCTGCGTCACGTGAAGGCCTCACTGTCCACCTTCCTTGAGCTTATGTACCCCATCACCGCAGTGGTACTAGATTACTTCGTCAACGGCACTAAGTATTCGCCAGTACAGTGGGTTGCGGCTTTTGTGATGCTGTTTGCCATTGTGATGTTGAATGCGAAAAAAGACTAAAAAAAATGGGAGCCGAATGGCTCCCATTTTTTTAGTTCCTGAAAATCAGGTTATTGTCACCCACATCGACGATGATGGTCTTCGTCTTATCCACCGACTCGGCCAGGATCATCTTCGAGAGCGAGTTGAGCAACTCACGCTGCATCATACGCTTCACGGGACGCGCACCGTACTGCGGGTTGTAGCTCTGCTTTGCGATGAAGTCGACGGCGGCATCAGTGATGTCGATCTTAATATCGTTGGCAGCCAACGTTTTCTGCACGCTACGGAACTGCATCCTCACGATGTCGGCAATCTGGCTCTCGTCCAAAGGCTTGAACATGATGATGTCGTCGACACGGTTCAGGAACTCAGGCCGCATGAACTGCTTCAGCTGCTCCATCACCTCATTACGGGTCTTCTCGAAGACTTCCTCGGCGTTATTGTCGGTCAGATGGGCGAAATTGTCCTGGATGACGTTGGCGCCGATGTTGGAGGTCATAATGACGATGGTGTTCTTGAAGTCCACCGTACGGCCCTTGTTGTCGGTCAGACGGCCGTCGTCAAGTACCTGCAGTAGGATGTTGAACACATCGGGGTGTGCCTTCTCGATTTCATCCAGCAGGATGACAGAATACGGCTTACGCCTTACGGCTTCGGTCAGCTGGCCGCTCTCTTCGTAGCCCACATATCCTGGAGGCGCTCCGATGAGTCGCGACACCGTGTGACGCTCCTGGTACTCCGACATGTCGATACGCACCATGGCGTTCTCGTCGTCGAACAGAAACTCAGCCAAAGCCTTGGCCAACTCGGTCTTACCCACGCCCGTGGTACCCATGAAGATGAAGGAACCGATAGGACGTTTGGCATCCTGCAAGCCCGCACGGCTACGCCTGATGGCATCGCTGACGGCGGTGATGGCCTCGTCTTGACCCACCACACGCTTGTGCAGCTCATCCTCAAGGTGCAGCAACTTCTCGCGCTCGCTTTGCATCATTTTGTTGACTGGGATGCCCGTCCAACGCGAGACGATTTCAGCCACGTCGTCAGAGCCGACTTCCTCGTCCACCAACGGGTGGTCGCCTTGCGCTTCAAGCAAATCGGCTTTGGCCTTCGCTATGGCGGCCTCGGCCTCGCGGATCTTGCCGTAACGCAGCTCTGCCACACGGCCATAGTCGCCGTCACGCTCGGCCACCTCAGCCTGGTGCTTGTAGGTTTCTATGTTGTTCTTTTCCTTTTGGATCAGTTCCACATAGTTACGCTCAGTCTCCCACTTGGCCTTGATGGCAGTGCGCTTGTCGTTGAGTTCGGCCAGCTCCTTCCCTATCTCCTCCACCTTCTTGGTGTCGTTCTCGCGCTTGATGGCCTCGCGCTCAATCTCCAACTGGCGAATGGCACGTTCGACGTCCTCAAGCTCTTCAGGCACCGAGTCGATTTGCAACCTCAGACGCGAAGCGGCTTCATCGATCAAGTCGATGGCCTTGTCGGGCAGGAAACGGTCGGAGATGTAACGCACCGACAGCTGCACGGCAGCGATGATGGCCTCGTCCAAGATACGGATGTGGTGGTGGGTCTCATAACGTTCCTTCAAGCCACGGAGGATACTGATGGCAGAGGCCTCGTCAGGCTCGTCGACCATGACCTTCTGGAAACGACGCTCCAGTGCCTTGTCCTTCTCGAAATACTGCTGGTATTCCTTCAAAGTGGTGGCACCGATGGCACGCAGTTCGCCACGCGACAGGGCCGGCTTCAGGATGTTGGCCGCATCCATGGCGCCTTCGCCGCCGCCCGCACCAACCAAGGTGTGGATCTCATCGATGAACAGGATGACCTCGCCATCGCTGTCGACCACTTCCTTGACGACGTTTTTCAGACGTTCCTCAAACTCGCCCTTGTATTTGGCGCCAGCCAGCAAAGCACCCATGTCCAAACTGAACACGGTCTTACTCTTCAGGTTCTCCGGCACGTCGCGGTTGACGATACGCTGGGCCAGACCCTCCACGATGGCGGTCTTACCCACGCCAGGCTCACCTATTAAGATAGGGTTGTTCTTGGTGCGTCGGCTCAAGATCTGCAACACACGACGGATCTCCTCGTCACGGCCGATGACCGGGTCGAGCTTACCTTGCTGGGCCAGTTCGTTCAAGTTCTTTGCGAAACGGTTCAGGCTGTCGTAGTTCTGCTCGGCATCTTGCGAGTCGACCTTCTTGCCCTTACGGAACTGCGTGATGGCTTTTTCGAGTTCATCCTTACGGATACCTTGATCTTTCATCAGTTGCGAGGTCATGCCGTTGCTTTCGAAGACAGCCAGCAACAGGTGCTCAATGGAGACATATTCGTCGCCCATCTTCTTGGCCATTGAGATGGCGTCGTTGAAGGTCTTGCTGACCTCGGAGGAATAATACAATTCGGAGCCGCTGCTACGCGGTTGGCTGTTGATGACCTGATCGAGGGTATCATTGAGTCGCGATAGGTTGACGCCCAGCTTCTTCATCAGGTTGGGCACCAGATAGTCGTCGCTCAAAATCATACCCTTCAGCAGGTGGTAGTTCTCCACGGTCTGGCTCTGGTGGCTTTGCGCTATCTCTTGAGCCTTCCCAATGGCTTCCTGTGATTTGATTGTGAATTGGTTGATGTTCATATTTTAGGTTCTCCTTTCTTTCGTTTTGACTATGGGACTGAGGGACGGGGGACATAAGACGTCTCGCAGACTCGGGTTCTGGTTCATCAAATTCCCAACCAAATTCATAGCTTTGAAAAAAAGGCATAATTTGTGACAAAATGTCACTAAATCAAGGGATTAAGGATTGAATTTACGACAAAATGACAATCAAGCTTTAGGGGTCTTTGCAACAGTCGTTGTTTAATTGGCCGCTAGCAGGCATGTCATTATCTCACTTCGTATCGATGAAATGCTAAGCATTAACTACGTTGAAATCTCTGATTCAGCGAAGCTAATCTTCGATTTCGGCGAAGCCAATCTTCGATTTCCTGCGCTGGCCCGTGTGGTGGCATGGGATCTATGCCTGCGGATTGGCCGCGCCTTCTATATGCCTTCTATATGCCTTCTATGTGCCTTCTATGTGCCTTGTATCTGGGCAGGAGGTTCTCGGCTGCCATGTCATGCCGACGTGGGCTTGTGCGATGGCGGGCATCTATGGCGGCGATATTATTTATTGCGCTTGCAAATAATCCAAGTCGCCCAACATCCTGGTGATGACACTTCGGAAGTCGGCCTTAAAGCCTTCGTTTTGTTGATATTCCTTGTACAACGAGTTGTCGCCTTTGCGTTTCTTTCTCATGATCTTGTCGATGATGGTTATCATAAGATCATCAACGGCCTGCTGGTCGGGATTGCCCACCACCAAGGTCTGGTAATCCTCATCGGCGGCTACAGCTTGTGCGACGCTGACCAATTTCATCTTCTGGTCGTCGGGGGTGGCCTCCCAGCCGTTGAACCAACGGTTGTTGAACTCTTGAAGGATCACGTCCAAGGGGTCTTTGACTTCCTCCTCCGAGCCTGCGTTGACCATCGTTGGCTTCAGTGGGTCGATAGTGGTCTCACCGGCATCCAAGGTGATGGCCTCGTTCAAGGCGGTGCGGCGCAGTCCGTAGGTGTTCAGATCCACCGAATCCAACAAGTCTTTCAAGTTGTCGATGTCAGGGCCTGCGATGTGTAGGCCCGGAATGAGATAACGCAAGAACCAGAAGAGCTTTTCCCAGTCCTTCATCTCGAAAGGCATGATGGCTGCCACCCTAGAATAGATCTTCACAAACTGCTTGCACTTCATCTTGAAATCAGCCTTGCCGTTTTCGGGCCAATCGATCTCAAAGTTGAAACGGTCGGCGGCAGCATCAATGATGGGTGCCCATTGGTCGGCAGTGGCGCCATGGATGTACAAACCGATGAATGCGTCAACCTCATCCATGTCGAATACGCCAAACGAGAGCAAAGTGTTCTTCAACTCATGCAGGATATTGACATCCGTGGCTTCCGACAAAGTCGTGGAGGTGTAGAACGGGTCAAAGGCTTCCTTGATGTCGTCTTGGGTGTTGTAGAAGTCAAGGATAAACAGGTCTTCACTCAACTTGCCCAAGTCGGGAGCGGAACGGTTGAGACGCGAAAGGGCCTGCACGGCCAACACGCCAGCCAAAGGCTTGTCGACATACATGGCGCAGAGCTTGGGTTGGTCGAAGCCGGTCAGGTATTTGTTGGCCACCACCAAAATGCGGTAATCATCAGAGTCGAATTTCTCGGCCGTCTGACTATCGGGGAAGCCATTCATGCCCGCTTCGGTATAGTCAGACCAAGCAGTCCCGCTATCTTCGGCGGCGATTGAGCCATACAGGTTCTCCGTGATGGGATAGATAGAGGCCTCTTGATGCTGAAGGCGTTTCTCTCCACTGAAGGCAATCAGAATCTTGTAGGGCAGCTCTTTGTCCGCCACAATCCGATTCAATGCCTGATAATACTTGATGGCGCATTCAATGTCCTTGGTCACCACCATGGCCTTGGCCTTGCCTTTCAGCTTGTGGCTGCGGAACACCTTGGCGTCGAAATGGGTCAGCATCACGTCGGCCTTGGCCGCTATGGTCTTCGGGTCGCGTTCCACGGCCCCACGCAACTTCTTCTGCGCCCGCTCGTTGTTGTATTCCGGATTGTCTTCGATGCTCTTGGTGAGTTCGTAATAGCTACGATAGGTGGTGTAGTTGGTCAGCACGTCGAGGATGAAGCCTTCCTCGATGGCTTGTTTCATGCTGTAGAGATGGTAAGGATGGAACTTGCCTTCGGCATCCTCGCTGCCAAAACGCTCCAATGTCTCCCTCTTCGGCGTGGCCGTGAAGGCGAAATAGGAGCAGTTGGTGCTCATCTTGCGGTCTTTCATCAGTTTCTCCAGCAAGGCGTCGGTGTCGCTGCCGTCGGTGTCGGCATCTTTTTGCACCGTGGCGTTGAGCTTGTCGGCGGCGATGCCGCTCTGCGAGCTATGCGCCTCGTCGATGATGACGGCAAAGTTATGGTCGCTCACGTCGCTGATAGCGTCGCAGATAAAGGGAAACTTCTGTATCGTGGTGATGATGATACGTTTGTTGTTCTCAATGGCTTCCTTCAAATCCTTCGAGGTGTCGGCATGGGCCACGATTTTGGCGCTTTGCCCGAACATCTTGATGTTGTCGGAGATCTGCTTGTCGAGCAGGCGGCGGTCGGTGACCACGATGACGGAGTTGAACAAAGGCGCATCCACGGCTTTGGCTCTCACTGCCTCCATTGTATTAGGGCAAGTCTTGATGAGTTTGTAGGCCAGCCAAGTGAGCGAGTTGGACTTGCCCGAACCGGCAGAATGCTCGATGAGGTAGGTCTTCCCCACTCCCATTTCCGCCACATCGTTGACCAACTTGCTTACCACATCCAGTTGATGGTAGCGCGGAAAGATCAGCTTCTTGGCGTTCTTCATGATGTGCGGCACCTTCTTCTGGGTCTTGGCCTCGTCGTAGTCGAAGCAGACGTAGTTCATGATGATGTCGGCCACGGTGTCCTTTTGCAGGATTTGTTCCCACATATACGAGGTCTTGTAGCTACCTTCGGCGTTCATGGGATTGCCTGCGCCCTGGCCGTTGGGCAGACCCTTGTTGAAAGGCATGAAATAGGTCTTGTCGAGGTTGAGACGTGTGGTGAAAAACACCTCGTCCTTGTCCATGGTGAAATGGGCGAGGCAACGGCCGAAGTTGAGCAAGGTCTCTTTGGGGTTGCGTTCCGTGGACTTGTATTGCTTTTGCCCGTCGTATTTGGCGGTTTGGTGTGTCCAAGGGTTCTTAAGCTCGAAGGTGAAGATAGGCAAACCGTTGACGAACAGTACCATGTCGATTTCCAGACCTGGGTTGGCGACCGAGAACGTCTGCTGGCGGGTGAGCGAGAACTGGTTTTGGGCATATTTCAGCTTTGAGGTCTCGCTGTCGGCAGCCGAGGGTTTGGGGTAGAACAGCGAAAGATGGATGTTGTCCACATCCACGCCTTCGCGCAGCACCTTGATGATGCCGAAGGTCTCGATGTCCTTCGAGATGCGCTTAGGCAGTTCGGTTTTCAGGTCCTTGCCTTTGTATTCTTTCAGCACATCGTTTTGTGTGCTCTCAAGAAAAGCCCACAGCCGCCGCAGGTCGATGGCCAGTTTCTTGTCCATGTCCTTGGGCAGGCCCCAATAGTATTGTTGCGCGTTGGGCGACTGGGCTTCCACGTCGTTCTGCCCGCTCGCCGTGCGTTCCTCGTGGGTGCTGCCCACTAGGGCTTTCTCTATCAGTGCCTCGAAGGCTTGTTCGTTGGTTTTGGATAAGTTCATCATTAGCTTCAAATTCATCTGCAATAAGCAACAGGACGAAATTCAGAATGGCATTTGTGAAGATTCACGGCCTCCAAATCAAAGTTTTCCACTTCATTGTCCTTGGTCATTCTCTTATTACTTCTCTCTTCTTTGATGATAATTCTACGAAACTGAACTTTATTCGAATCAAAATCTGGAAGTCCATTTTCCTCTCTTATACGCTCCGCCGATTGCAAAATGAAATCAAAAAAAGTACATGATGCCTCTATTTGTTTATCTGCACCATCAGTATCACCACGCTTCATTTCTAGAAAGAACACAAACAATCCTTTAATGTGCTGTACTAGCAATATATAGTCACAAAAACGGTTTAATCCTTCTGGTGCCTTAGGCTCAACACTTCTCTGATTGAAAAAAGGGAAGAGATTATTCACATTTTTGTCCGCGGTATTGAAACAATAAAGTTTCATATCCAAAATAGACCGAGTATCATTTTTAATGTCCACCCGTTGCTCTTCATGTAACAAATCGAAAGGCTCAACCATTGTCAATGCGTCATCCCCTTTTTGCAAGAAGTCTGAGTTAAGAATCCACTCAAAATAATCTATGTATTGCATAACTCAGTTATTTGGGTGGTCGTACTTCAAAACTTCATAGAAGGTGTTCGTCACATCGTTTTGGCTATTGATGGCCTCGTCAATGGAAGGCATGTTGAATCCATACCTATCCACTTCAAGCGGTTCCACTTTCACTTTGCCATTTTCGCTCTTTTGGAACAGATAAGGAGCAAACTTGTCTTGTGACAAACAAAGGCTTTCATCATACCCCTTGTTTGTAAAAATCTTGTCACCAGCCTTGTTCAACCCATCAGCCATAATCATATTGTTGATTTCACGAATGATATAGTCACTATGGGTGCTGATAACCAAACGCAGACCCGCATTAATCATCTTGACGAAAACTTTGGCCAAAAGAATCTGATTCTTCGGATGAAGATTCAGTTCGGGCTCATCTACAAACAAGAGGTTGAATTGTCCTGCTGAATAGCGCAAATAAAACACCAGCGGTGCTAGTGTTTTGATTGCTGACGAGGACTCATTGAAGCCGAGCTCGGTATCTTCTGAAACATGGTATGAAATCTCGCCTTCATCCGAAACAGTTAGATTGCCATGCAAAATCATCCGTTCAATCTCAGCAGCAAAAGCACCATCGTCAAAGGTAATTCTATTTTTACTCGTCAAATCGGCTGCATCTGCCAATCCATCTGCAATAGGTCTAGGATATCGAACATTAAGCCGCTCTTCAGGATTTCTAAGTCTTCCCACTGACAATTCCTTGCTGAAAGTATAGATGCCGCTACGTTCAGCAGTAAACATTTTGGCAAGAATTATACCATCAAAATACAAAGCTGTTATCAAGAAAGATTGCATAACCTGCAGTTCACTTCCACCTACCCCTCGCAATTCAATATGATAATTCAAAGAATTTGATTTTTTTACAACCTCATCGGACCATAATGACACAGCCCTTTTCAACAATTCCTCTCTCCATTCTTCTTTTGTAGTAACAATTTCACATTTGAACGAATCTTTCTGGATATTCAAATTCATATACGATAGAATATCATTCTGTCGATTCTTAAGAAATGTATCTAATGAATCATATAATTCATCAGCATTCAATTCCCCCTCAATATTATTTTCAAATCTTTGTAATACATGCAACCCTAGTGAATCAATATATACAGAAATCATGGAAATCAAGGTGTAAAGATAAGTCGCCGCATAGGTTTTCCCCGTTCCATTGTCGCCAGCAAAAAGGATAAATGGTTTCGACATATCAATTACCATCGAATCAATAGGGCCGAGATTTGAGATTTTCAATTTCATAACTATTCAGTTTTATCACTCGAATTTGCAAAAATAGTATTTTTTCATTTACTACGCTCTAGCATTGTATTTTATCACAACTAATACTCTAAATCATCAATACGTGATTCATTGTCCATCTGCACCGCCATTCTTCTATTCTCATTAATCAAATCTTCAAATATTCTGGTCATTCTTGGATATAACAGTTTCGTCTTTTCTTTATACTTCTCTAACTCTGATACCATAGCACGTTCTTGATTTCCTCCTCCCCCACAAAAATGCATTCCTCGGCTATTTAATCTAATTCTAATATGTAGGTCAACTTTATCACTACCCAATCGTTCAACTATCTCGCATAATGCTTTGGGCGGATAATTATCATCCCTTGGAATGTCGCCCAAAATACTGCCAACCACAGAATCAATAACCTTTAGCCTTTTCCTTTCTTTTGCCAACTTATACAATTGGTCAATGTATTGATTCATAAATTGTTCATTCAGTGTCCCCTTGTCATCTATAAATGAAACCAGATTTCGACCAAACAACATAATATGAATAGCGCACTCACCTAATGTTTTTCTGTTTGTAGCAGCAACGCCTTCCAATTGCTCCACTATTCCATCATCAGGAACATAAGCCAACTCCACAAGCTGTATCATCAATTCGGGATTACGTGACAATTCTTTTACAAATCGTGTATTGGACATATTCATCCGCTCATGTTCCAAAACCCTATACAAAAGAAACTCGACATACACCAAAATCCTTATTACTTCCGGGTCTTCTGATTTGTCCAAATCTTTCAAAAATGACACAATATAATGTGTGTCTAATTGAGACTTTGCCGATGCACTTTTCATAAGATAAGAATAGAGTATTTTAACAATCTCTAAATCATCCATTTGAAGCGATTCGCGAGAAAAGTACATGGTAGTCAGTGCCTGTGAAAATCTGTTTGCCTTCATCAATTCACGAACAACGTTGTCAACATCATCTTTAACTAAGCCAACATTAACAGATTCCCAATAGAGGCGTTTGGTTTCTTCACCACGATCTGCTGCGATTTTTGCCAATCCTTCAACATATCTTGGCGCATATAAAACTATTGTCAAATCAGCATTCTTTGCAATAATCTGTGCCGCCAATTCTTGGTATTTTGCTATGTCATTATAGCATAAAACATTCAGGAAGGACCTCGTAAAACTCTCGCTTAATTCATCAGCCTGATATTTTTGACAAACCTCATCTAAAAGGCTGTCACCAAAAACTGAAACAAGGCTTTCCGAAACACGTTCAGGACATTTCACGATTTTGAGGAGTTCCCAAATGCTGTCACGCCCCATCGAATCAATTATTTCCACAACCACCTTAATACGAGCTTCTCTCAATCTTTGAACTTCTTTGTCATAATCCCAATCACCTTCAAGAGGCAATTGCACATAAAAATCCTCAAACAGCCATGCGTTTTTATGCATAATGTCTTTTGGTCCTATCTCGTCAAGCAAGGCTTGATAAGGTTTCAATTCCATTTCGCTTAACGACCAATCAGTATCAGGATATGACAAATGATGGTTGATGTCTTTCCTCAACACATCCACAACGACTTGAACGTCATCTGACCCCGCCAAATGCTCACGTACCGTTCCCAATATCAACATTCTAACATCACCCATACTCACTTGAGTAGATAATGTTATTAAATCCTTGATTGCTTCGGTCGAATAGTCACAACGCTGTAACATAAGTGCCACTACATTTTTCAATTGTTCAAGGGACATTCGATCGACGTTTTTTGATGAGTTTAACTCGCCAAACAATCTCCATCTATAATGATGATTTGTATCTAACACACATCCAGATAAAGATTCACATATCTTCTTACAAATCTCATAAACAATGCTTTGATATTTTGACGCGTATGCATTCAGAATTGTCATTCGTTCTTTATACGAGGCATAAGTCTGTGGCATAAATACACGAAAGATGTTATACAAGGAATTAACTGGTTTGTTATCGAAATTGCTTTCATTCTTATACTCCGAATACTGAAATAGAAGATTTGTAACACGGTTAAGATAATCCACATCCCAAGCAAGCATCTCAAGTGAAAGCAGGACTTCCGTATACGAAATCTCCCATCCAAATAATGAATGCTCTGGCTGTCGAGGAGTAAAAACCACATCAAGAATGTCCTTAGGCAATTGTTCCAAAAAACTAAGGAATTCTTTTGGAGAAGCCTCTGCCAATTCAGTCAAATAATGCTTATTCGACAAGAACCTTGACAAATTCCAACCTTTTAACAATTCTTTTACTGTTTCATCAACCCCAAATGTAAGTTTTTTGTCGTTAGAATCATCAACTATTGACAACAAACAAAGGCTTTGATAAACACCCTCTTTAATGGTTTTGGAATACTTTTGTTCGAATTGCCTGAATTGAAAATCGCCAGTATTAGCTCTGTCAACGGCTTCTGGGTCATCATCTTGAATTAAACAATGACAAACATCCCTAAACTTGTCCAGAATTGATGTTGTCAACATGGCTTTGGCATATTCTATCGATTCAAAGGGTGAGCGAATACGCCACATATTTCCAATGTGAATCAAAGGCGTCTCTTCTTCCAATAATAACGCTTTTAGTTTTAATTCGTATTGGTCATAATCCATACCCGATAAAGCCGCCAATACCGTTTTGTCTCCTTCTATGTTAGCTAACCATTTTCCAACAAGAAAAGCTGGGAGCAGTTCAGCAAGCGTGTTTGGATCAGCCCAGTTAGGTTTGTCTAATTCTATCTTTTCCCTTCTTCTAAACACATTGATGTCGCGGGCCGTATCTTGTGCAATTACCCTTGCCTTTGCATCATCAATTCCAATCTTTACCAACGCTTTGACGAACCCCTCTTTTTCAATAATGGGCAAAGTAACAGCATCTTTTATCTGGTCAGCTGGCGTTGATGCGACAATAACAGAATGCCCACGATTTGTTGTATAATTAAGACTTTCTGTAACCGTAGTCAAAAGAGCAAGATTGTCATAATGCTCCACCAAGTCTTCGTATGCATTCTTTTCTGTTACAACAACAATTCTTGCCTTTAGCTTTTCCGCGTTTTCATTAGTCAAAATGCTGGCTATCGCAAATGCTACTCCTTCACTTTGAGTAAGCGCATTAAGAACCAGCGAACCAGCCACCTTACAAGTATCCACAACTTGTTTACTAACATCTTCCCTTCCAGGCAAGATTATTTCATATGGCAAAGCCAGTTTCTTACCCTGTGCCCATCTGTTCCAATATGTTTCAGGAAGCATATAACCGCCTGATGGCAGAATTCTCAATTTCTCGGCTAACCACATTCCAACAGGTGGCCTATTCTCTATCCATCGCTCCAATTCAACCGCAGTATAGACAATGACTTTCTTCCATCCATTTTGATGGTCTCGCATCCATTCATCAGCACCTTCCCATATTCTCGGAGTAACTAACACAAACGTAGAGATACTTTTATCATAGCCCAAAGGATCATTTTCTCTAACGCCAAAATCATGATTGATTTTTCCTTGCTTATCCTTTGTCGCACCGCACTCCCATAACGAAATGCCCTCTGGAACAACATCTATGCCTTCATTACATGACACAATGCCGTCCCATCCATGAACACTTACCGCATCCCCTGACGGGAACGACAACCTATCAACACTTGTCACAGAAGTCTCAATCAATCGTCTAACAAGTTCTGGTAACAATTGTTGGCATTCTTTTGTATCTGCCCACTGCTTCAAATGTGTTGAAGTGATGAATTTCATATTCTTCCCTCCTTTTCTAACGATTATTCAAATCCAAACAAATGAGTTTCTATCATCTTACTAATTGGTGAATCCTCACAACACAAATTAATCTCTTCATTTGACAAGTCCATCATGCTAAGGATGCAGCATGCCAACAGTATCTTGCACTTTTCCGTAAGCCAATACAATTCATCACCGTCAACAGCTAATGATTTCTCGTCATCTGGATAGAGGTGAGAGTATTTATTGCGGGTATCACACAGTACTTTGGGATCGATATTGCACTTTTGAACCATTTCAACATCTTTGAATTGTTTCAAGAGTATCTCTATCTGTTTTTCGTATTTCCTATGATCCTTACCGTTTTTCTTATTGACAAAACGCTTGTGAAAACCGTCAAGAGCCTGAGCAATAATTAAGAAATCAGGGACATTAAACGTCTTCTTCTTTTGAAGAGATTCTATCAAATAGCTACTGATTGGTGCAATTTTGTCATAACACTCATGCCATAACTTAAGCATAGTTGGCACTTTGTCTTTTAACTTTTCAAATTTTATCAATTTGCTATTTAATGGATCAACGGACTTATCCACCTCATAAAGCAGCATCATTTCTACATTTTTCGCTTTATTGGCAAACCTTATCTTATTTGGATTTTGTTCACCATATAAAGCTATGGACAAGAACTGACAAAACTCCCCGATATGATTTAGAAATCCCTCTATTGAAACGGGTTTTGTGGATTCTATCAACAACTCAGTTGTTTGGGTGATATTCAAGTCATAGGACGTGCGGTTTTGGTAGAACTTATCTCGTAACACCCATTTCATGCCATCCTCAACTTGCGATTCGATCAAACGATTATCAGCTCCTGGATCTACAAGAACATGGCTGTGGGTATTCCCGTTTCTTGTATCAATCAAATTATCACGAAAAGCCCAATTTCTTAAGTAAGGGAATTGCACAATACATTTGTCATAGTGAGGTTTTCTCATCGAAATCAAATGTTCTCCAACTAAAATCAACCCAACAATAAACTTGGTTTTCGTGAAATCGCCCTTGAACTCTTTCTCCATCACCACGTTAAATAAAGAGAAAACCGCTCCGTTAGCTGTCACACCCCACATAACATTGTTATAACCATCCAACATTGCATGAAAATCACTTGGGATATGATATAGCTCCAACGTAGATTCTCCGTCTTCGCAATAAGTCAAAGTACCCACATGACGCTTCTCGTGCCCGACAGGGATAGTCAGAAAAAGTTGATTGCGAGGATTCGACTGTGCTGGCACCCACCATTCACCATGAAATATTTTTGGTTCACCGCTCATACCACCTTCACCTTTCCCGTCACCACTTCATTGATGATGATCTGCTTCCGCTCCTGAAGAAGGGAGATTTGATTTTTACAATTCCTAACAACTTGGTTTATTTTGCCTGTCTCTACATCAAGATGCTTTACGATGTCTTTCTGTTCCTTTATCGAAGGTAATGTGATTTGAAGATTTGCATATTTTTCAGCACCAATATTTGGAATTGTGGCCTGAATAAAAATGCTCTTTTTCCAATTATCGTAAATTCCTGACTTGGTATAATAATCCAAATATTCAGGTAAAAGGGGTTCTTTCAAACTGGCTTTAATTAGGTAGCCAGCAAAGCAGGCTTTAATATCTTCATTAAAAAGATATGTCTTTCCTGCCGTCGCACCACTTCTCGCAAACAACAATTCTCCTTTCTTCAACAAATAGGGTTCCGCCTTTTTTGGTGGCAAAGAACGAAAAGTGTCAGGTCTTAATTTACCATCTTCATCAATATCTGTAATCCTGATATATCTTGGATACGATTCATCTTCGCTTTCTGCACTTTCATTTGCGCCATACATTAAACTAGCTTTTAGCAGGTGTTTCAATCTCCTCACTTCCCACCCCTCCGGCACCTCTCCAATCCATTCCACGCCGCTGTCTTTCATTTTCGCGTTGGGGTTGAGGCCTTTGGTTACGGCACGGTTGATGATGATTTGCTTGCGCTCGTTCAAGAGGTCGATCATCTTCTGCTGCTGCGCTATGGCGGTGTCTATCTTCGCCATTTTTTCATCAAGATATTCTACAATCGCATCTTGTTCTTTGCGTGGCGGCAGCAACGAAACGACTTGGCCAAAATCATCCGTGTACATACGCCATCTCGAAGGTATCACTCCCGATGAGTGTCTGGCAAACTCCGCCAAATAAAGAGGTGTTTTGTACAGATAATGAAGATATTTAGGATTGGAATCTTTTGTAAGTTTATAAACACAATATGCTGGGCTGACAATTCCATCATATTTTGAAACTCCCAAACCACCCATCCAAGCAAGCATTATATTTATAACGAGGTCATTCTCCGAAACAATTTTGTATCCTTTCAAAGACTCACTTCTTGAATCGCCTTTTGCGGGGGTAATGCCATCGTATTGCGAAACAGACAATAATTCTTCATTTCCGTTCTCCGAGATAGAAAACGACTCTTTCCATAAGTACTTGGATTTAATCATTTCCCAATGGCTTGGGATCTCTCCGAGCCATTTCACGCCGCTGTCCTTGTATGTATTGTATCGTTGCATAAGGCTTACATCAGATTAAACAATGACTGGATAAACCCTTGGCTCTGGCGGTCGAGTTCGAGGATGTCGCGCTCGTTCTCTTCAAGCGTGCGCAACGGCACGGGCTTGTAGAAATACTTGTTGAACGAGATTTCGCAGCCTATCTTGGTCGGTGGCAGATTGATCCACGCATCGGCCACATAGGGACACACCTCGCGCTGGAAATATGCATAGATGTCTTCCTTCACAGGAATCTTCTCCGTGTCGCGCAGGTCGCTGTCACTTTCGTATTCTACATATTGGCAAATGTAGCTACCCTTCTCGCCAGGATAATAGCCATAGTCCGCCAAACGCTTCTCATCCACACCGAAGGTGGTCAGCAGTTTCTCCACCTCCTTGCTGCCCACTTTGTGTTGCTTCTTGACGACAGGAGCAGCCTCGGGGTCGGTCACCGACATGGCTCGGGCGATGGCATTCAACTTGTTGCCTTTCACGTCCAACTTCAATGTCTTGGCCGCAGCCTCAATCTTGGCGACAAACAGGTTGTAGTCCATGAAGACTTCAGTGCCGATGGCATGCATCAGTTGCTTGGCCGCATCCATCAAGTCGCGGCGGCCCTGCCATTCCTTGACGCTGATGAGTTTCGCCAGCTTCTTGTCGGTCAGCTTTATCTCGTTGTCGTTCAAATACTCCTTGATGTTCGGGATTTCAGCGTCCAAACCTTCAAACACTTGATTGCCGTAGGTTTGGTACAGCCATTTCGAGAGTTCGAGTTCGCCGTTGTCGTATAGCATCTCATCGATTTTCAGGGCACTGAACTGGCTCTTCAAGCGCAACGGCCGCTCGATGGTGACATTGTAGAAGCGGAAGTCATCGCCGTCGAAAATCTTGGAGGCCACCTTGTCGCCATCGGCTTCCTTTTCCACGAAGTCCATGTAGGTCTTCAGGATGGTAGAACGATGTTCGGGCGTGATGGTGCAGTTGCGCGAGCCTTGGTTTTTCCTCAGTTTCTCAAAGGCCTGCGATGCGTCGATCAGTTGCACCTTGCCTTTGCGGTTTTCAGCTTTTTTGTTTGTGAGCAGCCAAACGTAAGTAGTGATGCCTGTGTTATAGAAGATGTTGTTCGGCAATTGGATGATGGCATCCACCAGGTCATTCTCAATCAGATAGCGACGGATGTTGCTCTCGCCGCTGCCCGCGTCGCCCGTAAATAATGACGACCCGTTGTGGATGGAAGCCACGCGGCTGCCTTGGGGCTGGAATTCCAAAGGCTTCATCTTGTCGACCTCTTCAAGCATAAACAGCAGTTGTCCGTCGGAAGTGCGTGGTGTGCTGTCAAGCACCTCTTCTTCGCCGGCGAAATTGGTCAACAGCAGTTCAAAACGGTGATCGAGCAGCGTCTTCTCGTGGTAAATTTTTTCCTTGTCGGTCTTCCATGACTTGCCGTATGGCGGATTGGTGATCATGTAGCCAAACGACTTGTCGGAAAAGGCGTTGTCGGTGATGGTGTTGCCCAAGTGCATCCCACCCGGGTCGACGCCCTTGATAATCAAGTCGGACTTGCAAATGGCGTAGGTCTCCGGGTTGATTTCGGTTCCCGACAGTTGTATGGCCGCACTCCTAACGCCAATATCCATAAGGTATTCGCGACTTTCCGTCAACATTCCACCAGAGCCACATGCCGGGTCGTACAATGAGATAATCTTGGGAAGGTTGTCCTTCACGGGTTCAAAAACAAGGTGGGCCAATAACGAGATGGCATCGCGGGGCGTAAAGTGCTCGCCAGCTTCCTCGTTGTTCTCCTCGTTGAAACGACGCAGCAACTCCTCAAACACAGTGCCCATGCCGATGTTGGTCATGGCGGGCAGCATGATGCCATCGGGGTCTTTCACCTCCTTGTCCGTCAGGTTAATGCGCGGGTCAGTGATTTTCTCGATGATGGACAAGAGCCTATCGTTATCGGCCAGTTTGCGTGCCTTGTTGTAATACTCGAAGTTCTTCAACACATCGCGCACGTTCTCGCTGAAGCCGTTAAGGTATTCTATGAAATTATCGTAAAGGATGTCGTTGTTGTCCGAAGCCTGTGATTTCAGTCGGTTCAGCGTCCATTTGCTGGTATTGAAGAAACTCAAGCCAGTGATGTCTTTCAGCACGCCTTCGTCCAGATTCTCCAACCCACTTTCCTTGATTTCCTGTTCCACTTCTTCCTTGGTAGGCTCAAGCAAGGCATCCAAACGGCGCAACACCACCATGGGCAAAATCACATCACGGTATTGGCCACGCAAAAACACATCGCGCAGCACATCGTCGGCTATCGACCAAATAAAAGAGACTATTTGATTATGAGAGGTTTCCATTGGGGAAAGAATTCAAAATGATTAATTTTACAAATATACAATTTTTTCTACAAACACAATCATTTACAGCCAAAAACAATCGTTATTTTCCCTACCTTTGCCTCGAAAAACCCGACTGTTATGGAAAACGAAATACAGAATATAGCGCAAATCGACGAAATACAGACTGAGTCTCAGACCGATATACAACCCGAAACCCAACCCGAACACAACACCACCAAATGCCTCAACTGCGGCACCGAGTTCGAAGGCAATTTCTGCCCCGAGTGCGGACAGAAAGCCGACACAGGGCGCTTCACGATGCGTTTCATCATCGAGAACCTCATCGCGGCTTTCACAAGCAAGGACGGCGGACTCTGGTTCACGCTCAAGAACCTCTTTAGCCGCCCGGGGGCGATGATTGTCGAAATCCTCAACGGCAAGCGCAGAAGCTACTTCTCCCCCTTCCCGATGCTGTTTTTCGCCCTCACGGTCTATATCCTGCTGTTCACTTTCACAGGCAGTCAAGGCAATATCCAAGCAATGGAGCAAGAGATTAGGGAATCCGAAATAACGGCCAGCTCCGATATGGACGAGAAAACCCAAATGGCATTTTCACGCTTCAATGAGATACAAAGGTTAGTCGGTCAAGGATTCAAGATATACTACACCCACTACACTACCGTCACCATGCTGACGATTCCCCTTTTCCTTTTCGCCACCAGGGCATGGTACGGTAAAAACAACAGAAAACGCTATTACAGGGCCGAGTATATGGTCGCCATCGCCTATTCGATGGTCATGGTGGTCCTCTACCGATGTCTGACCAGCCTGGTGTTTCTCTTTTCGAAGGATGCCGAGGATACCATGCTTATCTTTATCCCCTTTGTCACCATTGTGGCCTTTACCGCCTGCTTCCGACGGATGCTGGGGTTCAGCATCGCCAAAACCGCTTGGAGAAGCATATTGGCGTTGGTGTTGTATTACATAATTCTAGGGATTATTCTCCTTATCGCATGCTTTGCCATATATGCCATCCTCTTCAATGGCTGAATTGCGGTAGGATAATTACGCTTATTTCGCCCTCCAGAAGCTACGGGTGAACAGCAGCAAAATCGTGAAGATTTCCAGACGACCTACCATCATGTCGAAGGAAAGCAGCCACTTAGCGGCGACGGGGATGTTGGCAAAGGTGCCGCTCGGCCCCGTGATGCCCGTGCCTGGACCGTAGTTGCTGAAACAAGTCAGGAACGAGATGGCGCCCTCCTCAAGGCTCATACCTGCAGCCGAAAGACCCACCACATTGAGCATGAAGACGATGAGGAACAGCGAGAAAAACGACATGACACGCTTCAAACTGAGGTCTTCGACGATCTGGCCCGAAATCTTGACGGTGTACATGCTCGAGGAGTGTATCAGCTCATTGACGGTCTTCTTGATATACTTGAACAACACGATGACGCGCACCATCTTAATACCACCACTAGTGGAGCCTGCACAGCCGCCCACCACCATCAGCAACACGGTTGGGATGAGGAAGAGCCTGCCCCATGTGTCGTAGTCGCAGTTGCTGCTTTGGAAGCCCGTGTTCGACAGCAAGGCTACCACATGGAAAGCCGAAATGCGGATGCGTTCCCACCAGGTCTGGGGATGCGAGGCCAGCTGATCTTCGGTAATGGTCCTGAAATGCGGTGCAAAGTAAAAACGGCCTACAAAAATCAAAATGAAAACCAAGGTGGCAATCAAGTACCAGCGCAGTTCCTCATTACGCCGAATCACGTCGAAACGGCGGTTAAACAGGAAGTGGTACATCGCGAAGTTGACACCCGAAAGCAGCATGAACAAGGTGCAGATCCACTCGAGATAAGTCGAATGGTAGTAACCTATGCTGGCCTGATGCGTGCTGAAGCCGCCGGTACCAATCGTCGTAAGGGCATGGCACACAGCGTCAAACCGATCCATGGGGCCCAGATAATAGGCCAGGGCACACAACAGCGTCAAGAAGATATAGATAATCCACAGCAGACGCGAGGTAGCGCCCATGGTTGGAGCCAGCTTTTCCACGCTTAAACCCGGTGCCTCGGCAGCGAAGAGCGATACCTTTTTCGAGCCCTTGGCCACCGATGGGAGAAATGCCAATGTGAACACCACGACACCCAAGCCACCCATCCACTGCATCAGGCTGCGCCAAAACAGGATGCCATGCGGCTGCTGGTCGATGTTATTGAGGACGGTGGCACCCGTCGTCGAGAAGCCCGACATGGTCTCAAAGAAGGCGTCCGTGACATTGTCGACGGTGCCGTACATGAGGAAAGGCAGCATCCCAAAGAGGGAGAACAGCATCCATGACAAGGCCACCACCATGAAGGTGTCGCGGATTTGCATATTACCGTGCTTGTTCATCTTACCGAAGCTGTAAAGCAACAAGCCCACGGCACCTGTCAAACCCGCCGTCAAAAGAAAGCAACGGGCATCGGTCTCCCCTGCCACACGCTGATAGTACAATGCCACCGCCGACGTCAGCAAAAGCGCCGCCGCCTCAATCAGTAACAACACACCAAACAGCTTGCTTTTCATTTGTTATTCGTTTTTTTTACTACGAGACTGCGAGACTACGGGACGCAAACCAACTCCTAACTCCTAACCGAACAACTATCAATTGTCAATTGTCAATTGTCAATTATCAACTCTCAACTGACTCTAAACTCTAAACTCTAAACTAAGACCAAGGTTGCTCCCATCCCTCGCCGTAGTCGAAATCATCCTCGTCTTCGTCGTCCTTTTCCTTGTAGGAATGGTCGTCGTACGGCTTCAGCCAGTTCCTGAACTTATATGAAGGTATCGCCGTAATCTCACCGTCAGCCATAGGCGAGATGGCGATGTCGATTTCATCGGCAGCCAACTCTTTCAGCCAGTGGCCCAGCTCCGAGAAGCCCATGTCGGTCACGGTATAGCCCTCCCAATCGCCTTGGGCGGCCTTCTTTGCCAGTTCCTCAGACTCCCAAAGCGGCACATAAGATTCCCCATCATTGTCTTCCAACATAGCAAAGAAGCCTTCTTTGGCCTCAAGCAGCCACACCTTGCGCGACTCAAGGATAGCTTTCAGGAATATTTCAAGTTTGTTTTCCATTTTCAAGTCTTTTTGACATTGGCTTCTGGCTTCTGGCCTTTGGCCTCTGGCAGTTCGTTCGGCTGTTAGCTATTAGCTTTTGTAGCTCCAGGGCTAACAGCTAATGGCTAATAGCCGACTGCCTTTCAGCCATAAGCCTCAACGTTTCTTTTGTTGTTGCTGCAGCTTGGCCTGTTGCTTCTGGGCCTCTTCGAGACGCTTCATGAAGTTAGATTTCTTCTGCGGCTTCTTCTTGTTGGCCTCGATGGTGGCGCGGACCTTGTCCTCGTTGATCATCTTACGGAAGATGAACATCTGGATGAAGGTGATGATGTTGACCAGCATGTAGTAATAGCTCAAGCCCGAAGAATAGTTGTTGAAGATTCCGAAGAACATGATAGGCATGAGGTACATCATCCATTTCATGGGCTTCATCTGCGGGTTGCTCGAATAGTCCATCTGCTTGTTGTTCACATAGGTATATATGAAAGTCGTGATGGTCATCAGAAGGGTGAACAAGCTGAGGTGGTCCATGCCGAGGAATTTCGGGAACTCGATGATGCTATCGTAAGTCGAGAGGTCGTCGGCCCAAAGGAAAGGCTGCTGACGTAATTCGATACTGGCGGGGAAGAAACGGAAGATGGCGATAAGGATGGGGAACTGCAGCAAGGCAGGCAGACAGCCCGAAGCGGGGCTCACGCCGGCTTGCTTCTGCAAGTTCAGCACCGCCTGTTGTTTCTTCATGGCGTCCTCCTCCTTGGGGTATTTCTCATTGATAGCTTGCATCTCAGGCTTCAACACGCGGGTGATGGCCGACGACTTGTAAGACTTGAACGCCAAGGGGAAGAGCAAGGTCTTGATGAGAATGGTCAGAATCAGAATGACAATGCCATAGTTCCAGCCGTAGCTGCTCAGCCAGTTGAACACAGCGATGACGCCATAGTTGATCCATCGGATCAGGAAGAAGTTACCCAAGTTGATCTGGTCCTGCAAACCAATGCCATAGCTGCGCAAGGTCTTGAAATGGTTGGGGCCGAAATACAACTGCATTGGGATGACGTTGGTCTCGGCAGTGATGTCGTATGGCACTTCGATATTGGCCGACATCGACTTGAAGTAACGAGGATTGTCGGAATTGCGTGTCTTCGTTGCCATCTTGGCGTTCTCGAACTCCTCCTTGGCCACAATCACATTGCAGAAGAAACGCTGTTTGAATGACACCCATTTCAGCTTGTTGTTGACAACCTGTTCGCTATCCTTCTGTTCGTTGAGATGATCCACATCCTTGTCGGTCAGCGACTTGTAGTATACCGACTCACCAGCGAAGCGGTCGGTGCTCTTTTCCTGTTTCAGGAGGTCGACTTCCCAATCCAGGCTCATGTAATCGGCATTGGAGGCAATCACATCCTTCAGTCCCACCGTGCGTATGTCGAAGTCCATCATGTAGTTGTCGTAACGGATGGTGTAGACATACTCCAAATACTTATCCGCCTCCGAGGTAGGCATACGCATGGCAAACACAATGCTATCCCCTTCTGCCACCATCATGTCACCACCTGCATAAGGCTGACCATTCATATAGGGTTGGAAATAGAACTGCGAGGTGTTGACGATGCGGTTTTGGGCGAAAAACGACAAGTCAAATTTCGCCGTCTCAGGATCGAAAGAAATCAGCGGCAGCGAGTCGTAGGTCTTGTAATCTTTCAGCTCCACGTTCTTCAAGAAACCACCCTTGCTGGTGAAAGTCAGCTTCTGAAGCTTGTTCTCGATGGTCCACGTCTGTTCGGCACCTTCCGAGGCGACGGCGAAAATGCCGTATTTGTCGCGAAGGGCGTTTTGCTGCAACTGAGCCAAACCCAAGGAATCGAGGCCTGCCAATTGAGCTGTGTCGGCTTGCAGAGATGCCAGTTGGGCTTCGGCTTGCAGTTCTGCCTGTCGCAAAGAATCTGCCGCCATCTGCTCCATGCGCGCCCGACGGATAGAATCCTGAATACGCTGTTGCTCAGCGATTTGTTCCTTTGACGGACTCATAAAGTACATCCAGCCAAAGAGGATGGCAGCGATGAGAATGAAACCAATTAAAGTGTTTTTATTGTTCATTATGCTTTAGTTTTCGTATAAGGCGGCAAAAATACAAAAAAAAGTGTCCCGCAGGACACTTTTTTCGACGAATACTAATTAAAGTGTTGTAAACCAAGTAATTAGTAATACCTATAACTCTTCACCTGGCCGATGTGGCGGGCGAGGCGGACCACCTGGTTGCTGTAGCCGAACTCATTGTCGTACCACAGATACAGGATTACGGTCTTGCCGTCTTCGCTGACCTTAGTGGCAGGAGCGTCGAAGATACAGGCGCAGCTGTCGCCGATGCCGTCACTCGAGACGAATTCGGTGTTGTTGCTGAAGCGGATCTGCTCGATGAGGTTGCCCTCCAAGCAGGCCTTGCGGAAGGCTTCGTTCACTTCTTCGACAGTGGTCTCGCGCTCAAGGTCGAGGGCGAGGACCGCCAAGGAGACATCAGGTGTAGGCACACGCACGGCATTGCTCGTCAGCTTGCCCTTCAGTTCAGGGATGGCCTTGGCAGCAGCCTTGCCGGCACCCGTCTCGGTGATGACCATGTTCAACGGGGCCGAACGACCACGACGCTCTTTCTTGTGGTAGTTGTCCAGCAGGTTCTGGTCATTGGTGTAGCTGTGGATGGTCTCGATGTGGCCCTTCACGATGCCGAAGTTCTTCAGCATAACTTCAAGGCCAGGCACGATGGCATTAGTGGTGCAGCTGGCTGCCGAGAAGATAGTCTCGTTGTCAAGGTCGAGCGTATCTTGATTGACGCCATAGACCACATTCGGGATGTCACCCTTGCCAGGAGCGGTAAGCAACACCTTGGCCACACCCTTTGCCTGTAGGTGGCGGGCCAATGACTCACGGTCACGGAAGGCACCCGTGTTGTCGATCAACAAAGCATCGTTGATGCCATATTGCGTGTAGTCGAGATCCTCGGGGTTCTTGGATTCAAGGAAGAGTATCTTCTGGCCGTTGACCATCATGGCGTTCTCGCCTTCGATAGGCGTGCACACACCATGGAAGTAGCGGTGTACCGAGTCCGTACGGAACAGGTTGATACGCTTAGCGATGTCCTCAGGTGAGTTCTTGCGTGTGACGATGGCACGTACGCGGAGAGCATCTCCCCTACCCGCCATCTCCGTCATCTCACGACAGAGGATACGACCGATACGACCGAAACCGTAAAGGATGACATCCTGCACCTTGCTGCTGCGCGGGTTGGCATCGATGATATAGCTGAGTTTGTCGCGAACAAATGCAGTCACATTGTTGTTATACTTTTCTTTTTCATCCGTCCACTCCGAGTTGAGACGACCGAGGTCAATACGGGCGGGGGCAAGGTTCTCAGCAAGAAGTGCCTTTGCGATAAGCAGCGAATCTTGCACGCGGACAGGCTTGCCCAACACATTTGCGGCACGGAGGTGCTTGTTCAGGATCTTACCCGAACCACGGTTGACCAACAATGAGCGGAGCATAATCAGCTCGACTGACTTGTCGTACCAAAGTCTGCCGACGATGTTGATGAGCTCGTTGGCGGCTTTTTCATTTTCATTCCATGCCTTCAATGAGGCTTCGAAATTGTCGTTGTTCATACTTGTAATTTTTATTCCACATTTAGTTTAAGTGTCTATAATTTGGGCAAAGTTAGGCATTATTTTTATCCAAACAAACGAAAAAGGACTTTTTTTGTATTTTTGCCGAAAATTAAAACCTGCGATGGAAAAAAGCGACTGTCTGTACGATGCCTATCTGAGCATCTTGAAGGAAGAACTTGTACCTGCCATGGGCTGCACCGAGCCGATTTGTCTGGCATACGCTGCCGCCAAAGCCCACGAAATTTTGGGCACCATGCCGAAACGCGTTGAAATCAAAGCCAGCGGCAACATCATCAAAAACGTGAAAAGTGTCATCGTGCCCAACACCAAGGGCATGAAAGGCCTAAAGGCCTCCGTGGCAGCGGGTATCGTTGCCGGCAACCCCAAGAAAGCCCTTGAGGTCATAGCCGAGGTCACGCCAGAGCAGAAAAAGGCCATCGCCGACTTCCTCGACACCACACTAATGACCATCGTGCCGTTGAATGTCATCGCGCAACTCGACGTGACGGTCACCTTATATAATGAAGAGCACTCTTCCAGCGTCCGCATTGCGGGTTTTCACACCAACATTGTGAAGATGGAAAAGGATGGCGAGGTGCTGTTCGACTCAGGCTATGCCGAGACGGGCGCCACCAAGCTCACCGACCGCAGTTGCCTCAGTATGAAGGACATCTACGACTTCGCCAACACGGTGGACATCGAAGACCTCAAGCCCATCATCAAGCCGCAAATTGAATGCAACAAGGCCATCTCGCAGGAAGGCCTGAAGAACAACTGGGGTGCCAACATCGGCAGCACCATTATGAGCTTTGGAACGGATGTGCGCATCAAAGCCCGTGCCTGGGCGGCAGCGGGTTCCGACGCCCGCATGAGCGGATGCGAGATGCCCGTCATCATCAACTCGGGCAGCGGCAACCAAGGCATGACGGTCAGCCTGCCCATCCTCGCCTACGCCGAGGAATACGGCATCGATGAGGAACGCACGATACGTGCCTTGGCGCTCTCCAACCTCGTCGCCATCCACCAGAAGACCGGCATCGGTAGGCTCTCGGCTTACTGCGGCGCCGTCAGCGCCGGCTGTGCCTCGGGCTGCGGCATCGCCTACCTCCTCAACGAGCCTTTGAACATCATCGAGCACACCCTTGAAAATGCACTCGGCATGGCCGCCGGCATCGTCTGCGACGGCGCCAAGCCTTCTTGTGCCGGCAAGATCGCCCTCTCTGTGGAGGCAGGCATCCTCGGCTACGAGATGAGCAAACAGGGCTGTAACCTCCTCGGTGGCGACGGCATCATCGGCAAGGACGTCGAAGAGACCATCGACCACATCGGCTGCCTCGGCCGTTTGGGAATGAAAGAGACGGATGTGGAGATTTTGAAGATTATGGTGGAATAATCGTTTATTCCCATTTATCCGATTTTTCATTTCGACAATTATTAAATAACAATAACGAATCGTATTTGTAGGGGCGCACCCGCGTGTACGCCCTGAATAACGGATACGCACATATCAAATGGGCGGACACATGGGTCCGCCCCTACAATTCGAACATAAATCGACAATCGATTCCGTCATCATACAATGTCGGATTGCGCCGTGTAGGGGCGCACCTGCGTGTGCGCCCTATATAACGGACACGCACAATTAAAAAGGGCGCACACATGGGTGCGCCCCTACATTATTCTCGATTAATATTCATTCGTTGTTTCCCAAAAACGAGATCCGTTTCAACGGCAACATGTTTTTGTCGTCATCGCTCATTTTGTCGTAATAATTCTGCCACATCTCGATGAATTCGTCGCCGTCTATCAGGCGAATAAATTCACGGGAACTGGCCGCTGTATTCTTCGCATCGGGTGAATAGGTTCCCGAGGTGACAAAGAGGGCAATGTCACCTGAACGAAGAATGCCCAACAAGGCACGAATATCGGAAGCGCCGATGACCGCTTCTGGTCTGTGTTTGACCTGCACCTTGATACGAGGGGTCTGGGCTCCCAACGGATCAACATAGGCGACCACATCCACACCACCATCCTTCCCCTTCGGCGCCACCGACTGGATATAATAACCCATCGCCTTGAGGAGAGCAGCCACCATGTCTTGGAATTCGTAAGGATTCTTGCTACGTATATAATCTCGAATGCCATTGTTAGCATGTTCTTCGAGGTTTTCAAGTTCTATAATGGTTTCCTTAACAGAATCTGAAGTCTCCTCTGAAACACTGGCAGGCATATCACGCTTGCCCTCTTTTGAGGCGTTCCACGCACGATATTGTTGTTCTGCTTCATCATGCATCTTTTCAGCTCCTAGTTTTAATACCTTCTCCCCTTCGGGAGTAATAGTCCAATGCCCTTTCTTTTTTACAAGATAACCAGCTTTTACATAGTCTACAGAAGAAAAGTACATAATACTTTGCCACCGTATATTACCCGTATTCTCAAGAACTTCTCTCTCCCAATCGGACAGTTCAACCGTTTTTTCGATTTCTACCGTAAGATCACGGATAGCCATACTACCTCCATTCTTGGAGAGGATGCTCATTGCTGCATACATAGTTTTGGCCGCAGTCTGATAAGATTTCGATCTTGTTTTCATATTGTAGTTTGTTTTATTGCAGAATTAGCAGCTCTAAATACCTATCATATTTATTGAAACAGTTGCAAATATACAAAAAAGAATACATCGCAGAAATGCGACAGAATTTTTCTTATCTTTGTCCCAAAGCAACAATAGACCATGTCCCCCTACAATCCAGACATCCACCACCGCCGTTCCATTCGCTTGCCAGGTTACGATTACGCCTCGGAAGGATTGTATTTCGTTACCATGTGTGTGCAAAACCGCGAATGCCTGTTCGGCGAAATCAAAAACAATGAAATGGTTTTGAACGACGCCGGTCACATGGTGGAAAAATGGTATCACAAAACGCAAGAAAAATTCCCCGACATTGTATGCCACGAAATGGCAATCATGCCCAACCATTTCCATTGCATTTGGGAAAACGTGGGATTGCATGGTGCGTCGGCCGTAGGGGCGGACCCATGTGTCCGCCCTGTTGAAAACGGTGATGATCATATTAATGAGGGCGCACACGCGGGTAATGAAAACGTACAAATAATTTCGGAGGGCGGACACGCGGGTAATGAAAACGTACAAATAATTTCGGAGGGCGGACACGCGGGTCCGCCCCTACAAGACACGGAATTGGGACACATACGGGGTCACCGTTGTCGATGGTGGTGCGATGGTTCAAAACCATGTCCACTAACGAATATATCCGTGGGGTAAACGAATTGGGTTGGACACCGTTCGAACGGAAATTATGGCAACGCAATTATTACGAACACATCATCCGCGACGATGCATCGTTGCAAAACATCGCATATTATATCGAAAGCAACGCCGCCAATTGGCAGGATGATGATTTTTTCCAACCTCCAAAAATGATTTAATCTCTTCCCTATTTGCATTCTGATTTTCCATATTTTTGCCCCAAATTTTCACCCTCATGAAAAAAACAGCATTCATCATCATTCTATTAGCCATGTGGTTTTCAGGCTATTCACAAGACTGGTTCCGTTTCAACGACTACAAAGCTGACAACGAACGGATTATTGCTGAAGAAGCATTTCCGGAAGTGGTGTTTATGGGCAACTCCATCACCGAGAACTGGGCCTATTTCCATCCTGAGTTCTTCACGGCCCATAACTACCTCGGCAGGGGTATCGGTGGCCAGACCTCGGCCCATATGCTGGTGCGTTTCAAGACGGATGTCATTGACCTCCATCCCAAAGCGGTGGTCATCATGGCGGGCACCAACGACGTGGCACACAACGATTATTGGGTCGAACCGGACCAGGTAGTCAACAACGTGATCTCGATGTGCGAACTGGCTCAAGCCCATGGCATCATCCCTATTATCAGCTCCATCACACCCTGTGCAGCCTTTGTGTGGAGACCTGAAATCAAGGACGCTGCCCAAACCATCGTTGATATCAACAAAAATCTAAAAGCCTACGCCGAAGCCAACGGCATCAAATACGTGGACTACCACTCCGCCCTCGCAGACAAGGACAATGCCTTCCCCACATCGTTTAGTGAGGACGGCTGCCACCCCAACCCAGATACCTATAATACCATGGAAGCGATGGTGCTGAAAGCAATACAAGAAGCGCTGAAATAAAGACTCCCGATGACTCCCACCAGCCCTGACATAGAACGCCGCCATAAAGCCCCTATCCTACTGATCTCCATCGGAATCGTAGCGGTCGGGCTCTTGCTTTTCGTGATGAACCTGTGCTTCGGCTCGGTGTCCATCCCGATGAAGGAGATTTGGGCGGCCGTCTTCGGCAGTGACGACGCCACCTACCGCGCCATCATATTGGACTACCGTCTGCCGCAAGCCATCACTGCCTTGCTGGCAGGCATAGGCTTATCCATCTCAGGCCTTCTGATGCAGACGCTATTCCGTAACCCCCTCGCCGACCCTTCCCTGTTAGGCATCAGCAGCGGCTCGAGCCTTGGTGTAGCCTTGGTTATTTTGTTGGGCACGGCAACGGGTCTATCTGTCAATACGCTTTCGCTATGGTCCACCTTCGGTGTCACCGTGGCGGCCTTCGTGGGTGCCTTCGCGGTACTGCTGCTCATCCTTGCCCTGAGTTCGAGGCTGCGCAGCATGGTCAGCCTAGTGCTGGTAGGCATCATGATTGCCTACATCGCCGGCTCGGTCACGGACATTTTGAAGTTCTTCAGCCAAAAAGAAGGACTGCATTCCTTCGTCATCTGGGGAATGGGTAGCTTCTCCAATGTGAGCAAGGCCCAGTTGCCTTTCTTTGCTGTTGCCGTCGTGGCAGGCACCATTGGTTCATTCCTGTTGTTCAAAACTTTGAATCTCTTGTTGCTTGGTGAACGTTATGCCGAGAACCTTGGCGTCAACATCAGGCGCAGCAGCATGCTCATCATCTTAGCCTCGGGTTTCCTCACCGCCCTTATCACGGCCTTCTGCGGTCCCATCGCTTTCCTGGGTTTGGCTGTGCCGCACATCGCGCGCTTCCTCTTCAAGAGCAGCGACCACAAGCTGCTCATCCCCGCCACGGCTTTCATCGGCATGGACCTGGCCTTGTTCTGCAACCTCATCGCACGTCTGCCCTCGTTCGAAGGCAACCTACCCATCAACTCGGTCACGGCCCTCATCGGTGCGCCTATCGTGCTGTGGGTCATTTTCCGCCGTCAAAAAGTCCTGAAATGAACGAGGTACTGCACACATATAACCTATTGATCGGCTACAAAGGCCAGCCGTTGCTCCCCGAGGTCAACGTCAGCCTCTGCGAGGGCGACATCGTAGCTTTGGCGGGACCCAACGGCTCGGGCAAGACGACGCTGTTCAAGACGCTATCGGCCAGCATCAAGCCCATCAGCGGTGAGGTCAAGCTGTTTGGGAAGGACTTGCGCGACTACCAACCCTCCGAACGCAGCTCGCTCTTCAGCCTCGTGCTTACCGAGAAACCTGACGACCTTTTCTTGAAGGTTTTCGACATCGTAGCAGCCGGACGCTATCCCCAACTCGGCCTCTTGGCACGCCTGAAAGATGAAGACGAGCAAATCATCTACGACAGCCTACAAACCGTTGGTATTGGCCACCTCACCAACCGCAATTTTGTCTCGTTGAGCGACGGCGAGAAGCAAAAAGTGATGATTGCCAAGGCTTTAGTGCAGGATACGCCCATCATCTTCATGGACGAGCCCGCCGCCTTCCTCGACTATCCGAGCAAAATCGAGCTGGTCAACATCATGCACAAGCTCTCGCGAGAGCAGCATAAGACCATCCTCTTCAGCAGCCACGACCTCGACCTATTGCTCCGCCACTCCGACCAACTTTGGGTAATGGCGCCGCACCAACCTTTATGCCAAGGCACACCGAAAGAGCTCGTCGAGCAAGGTATCATCGACGATTATTTCAAGCCAATTGTGGCTAAGGAAGAGTTTTTCTGGATGAAATAATCAAGCTATCGTTGCTTTTTTGTAATTTTGCGGCTTGAATTTTTAAGAAAATTTTTACTAAAATGCAGAATATCAGAAATATAGCAATTATTGCCCACGTTGACCACGGCAAAACCACTCTCGTAGACCGTATTCTTTACCAATCTCAACTGTTCAAGGAATCGGACGAGGCTCCCGGCCAACTCATTTTGGACAACAACGACCTCGAGCGCGAACGCGGCATCACCATCCTTTCGAAGAATGTCTCGGTGCGCTACAAGGACGTGAAAATCAACATCATAGACACCCCAGGCCACGCCGACTTTGGCGGTGAGGTGGAGCGCGTGCTCAACATGGCCGACGGCGTGCTGTTGCTCGTCGACGCCTTTGAAGGCCCCATGCCGCAGACCCGTTTCGTGCTGCAAAAGGCCATCGAACTCGGCTTGAAGCCCATCGTAGTCATCAACAAGGTGGACAAGCCCAACTGCCGTCCCGACGAAGTGCAAGAGGCCGTCTTCGACCTGATGTTCAATCTCGGCGCCACCGAAGAACAGCTCGACTTCCCCACCGTCTATGGCTCGTCGAAACAAGGCTGGATGTCGGACCACTGGGAGAATGTCACCGACAACGTCTCCTACCTTCTGGATGTCATTATCGACACCATCCCGCCCGCGAAGTTCGAGGAAGGCACGCCTCAGATGCTCATCACCTCGTTGGACTACAGCTCATACGTGGGCCGTATCGCCGTGGGCCGTTTGAAACGCGGCGTCCTGCAGGCCGGCATGAATGTCTCATTGGTGAAACGTGACGGCTCCGTCACCCGCAGCACCATCAAGGAGCTCTACACCTTTGAAGGTCTGGGCAAGGAACGCACTAAGAAGCCCGTCGAGGCCGGCGACATCATCGCGCTGATGGGCATCGACGACTTCGAGATCGGCGACACCGTGGCCGACTACGAAAACCCCGAGGCATTGCCGCCTATCCACGTGGACGAGCCCACGATGAGCATGCTGTTCACCATCAACAATTCGCCTTTCTTCGGCAAGGAAGGCAAATACGTCACCTCGCGCCACCTGCGCGAACGCCTCTACAAGGAAACTGAGAAAAACCTCGCCTTGAAGGTGGAAGATACCGACTCGCCTGATTCTTTGATGGTCTACGGTCGTGGCATCCTGCACCTCAGCATCCTCGTTGAGACCATGCGCCGTGAGGGCTACGAGTTCCAACTCGGTCAACCCAAGGTCATCCTAAAATACATCGACGACGTGAAATGCGAGCCTATCGAGGCCCTCACCGTCTTGGTGCCAGAAGACTTCTCGGGCCGTGTCATCGAGCAGGTCAGCGCCCGCAAGGGTGAGATGACCCAGATGGAACCCAAGGGCGACCGCATGTGCCTCGATTTCGACATACCCGCACGCGGACTTATCGGACTCAGAAACGTGCTGTTGACCGTCACCGAAGGTGAAGCCATCGTCTCGCACCGTTTCAAGGACTACGAGCCTTGGAAGGGCGAGATGCCGCAGCGCAACACGGGTGCCTTGATCTCGATGGAAACTGGTCAAGCCATCCCCTACGCCATCTGGAAACTGCAAGATCGTGGTATCTTCTTCGTCAACCCGAACGAAGATGTCTATGCCGGCGAGGTCATCGGCGAGAACACGCGTAGCAACGACATCGTCATCAACGTCTGCAAGACCAAGCACCTCACCAACGTGCGTGCCTCTGGCAGCGACGAGGCTATCCGTCTCATCCCGCCCGTACGTTTCTCGTTGGAGGAATACATGGAGTACATCCGCGACGACGAGTACCTTGAGGTCACGCCCAAGAGTCTGCGTCTGCGCAAGATCATCCTCGACGAGCTGGAACGCAAACGCGCCTCACGTCGTGGAGAGGAATAAAAACAGAAAAATATTTCCAAAAAGTCGGGCAACATGTCCGACTTTTTTTGTATTATTGCAGTTTTGAAGAAAACGAGTGATTGGAGGCATTCCTCTGTTTATTTTTACTTTTTATTATATTGAAAATCAAAAATTTAAGAATATGTCAAAGATTAAGAGAACCTTGTTAATCCTATTCGTCATGATGGGACTGACCTCATGCGAGGTATTGAACCAAGTGGCACAAATGGCCAACTTCGCCAACTGCACCTTTAATTTCAACAGTGTCAACCAAATCCAAATGCTCGGCATCAACCTTACCAAAGGCATGACGAAGACCGACCTGAATGCGGCGCAGTTGCTTAATCTTGCCAACGCTCTTATGAGAAGGGAACTCCCCGTGAGTTTTAATGTCAACGTCGACGTCACGAATCCCAACACCATCGCTGCCGCCATGTCCAAGATGGACTACATCTTAAGCTTGAATGGCAAGCAGGTCATCAGCACCACGATGAACAATGCCATTAACGTGCCCGCCAACGGCAGCAGCGTTGTCACCATCCCCATCACAACAGACCTCTTCCAATTGTTCAGTGGCGAGTCAGCAGAGGCCATCATGAACCTCGCCTTTAAGTTGGCTGGCGCCACCAGCGACCCTGTCAATGTCGGATTGCAGGTGAAGCCTTACATCAATATCAACGGTCAACAGCTCGCCTATCCCGACTTCATCACGATGAACAAGGTCTTGAACTAACCCCATGAACACGAAAGGAAATGGCTGATTTCAAGGAAAGGCGATTCAGTATCGACCCTGGGAAAGGAAAGAAAATGGACGGCTGTCCCTACTCGGTTTTCGAGGACGGTCGTGATGTCCAAGAGTATATCATCCCTCCCCATGGTTATGTCTTCAAAGGCTTCCGTTTTGACCCCGATGCCAGCAACCAAATATACGACGGCAAACTCATCGCAATCTATGAGAAAGAGTCGTTCAACCAAAAGATGATGTCACAGCTGTGGAAATTCATCCTGGCTTTTGCCATCATCGCGGTTATTGCCATCATCGCCATTCTGGCCGCTGGGGTGTTTAAGGATCCCAGTCCAAAACCCAATCGTCCGGCCAATGAACCGGCAAGCGCAGTTCAAGCCCAAGAGTTGGAACCTTCTGCTGCTATCGACTCTACTGCAACTGAGACGGGAGCCCAAGAAAATCCAAGTGTTGCGCAGACCCTTCCTGCCGTAACAGAGCCCGAAGTGACTGAAATCCAGGAAGAAGAACCCTCACAACCCGTCACCGAAGACCCCAACGTGCAGTTCAAGCAAGCATTCTGGACTTTGATACATCAACGCACAATCTTAATGGACTCTTATGATACCTTGTTCAAAGACAACAAGGGCAAGGTGGAAGGCGATGAATACGATTACCTGCGTTATACCATATTGCAGAATTCAAGTGCCTTCAAGACATGGACAGGAAAACTGCAAAAAATACCAGTCACAGAGTTGGAGTCCATCAACACCGTTAACGACTTGAAGAACAAAATTAAAGAAATTGAATAACAATAATTTATAATTCTCAAATCGAATCGTATATGATCAGAAACAACTTCATCAAACGCCACAACGGCCCCACCGCATCGGATGCTGAAAAGATGCTTAAGGTCATCGGCGTGAAATCGCAAGAACAACTTGTCGACGAAATCATCGCTCCCGAGATCCGTCTGCCGAAACCGCTCAACATCGGCGAGGGCATGAGCGAATACGAAGTCATCAGCCACCTCAAGGCCATCGGTGCCAAGAACAAGCAGTTCCGCACCTACATCGGCTTGGGTTACTACAACACCATCACCCCTGGCGTCATCATGCGCAACATCCTTGAGAACCCGGGCTGGTACACCTCTTATACTCCTTATCAGGCTGAGATTTCGCAAGGCCGTCTCGAAGCCCTGCTGAACTTCCAGACCGTCATCAGCGACCTCACCGCCATGCCGCTGGCCAACGCCAGCTTGCTTGACGAAGGCACCGCCGCTGCCGAGGCCATGCTGATGTTCTGGCACGCCCGTAGCCGCGCTCAAGTGAAGGCCGGCGTGAAGAAATTCTTCGTCGCCAACGACGTGTTCCCGCAGAGCATCGAAGTCATCAAGACCCGCGCCCACTTCCAAGGCATCGAGGTCGTGGTGGACGACGTCAACAAGTTCGATTGCAGTGAAGAATACTTCGGCGTCCTGCTGCAGTGCCCCAACCAATTCGGTGAAATCGCTGACAACCGCGCCAAGGTCGCCGATTGGAAAGCCAAAGGCATGCAAGTGGCCGTCGCCGCCGACCTGCTCAGCCTCACCCTCATCACGCCTCCCGGCGAATGGGGTGCCGACGTGGTCTTGGGTCGGTCTGCCGATGGGATTTGGCGGCCCTCATGCCGGTTACTTCGCCACCACCGAGGCCTACAAGCGTGAGATGCCCGGCCGTATCATCGGCATCAGCATCGACGCCCTCGGCAATCCCGCCTACCGTCTGGCTCTGCAGACCCGTGAGCAGCACATCAAGCGCGAACGCGCCACGTCGAACATCTGCACGGCACAGGCTTTGCTGGCCATCATGTCGGGCTTCTACGCCCTGTATCATGGCCCGGAGGGCTTGATTGAGATTGCCCACCATATCAACTGCCTCGCCGGCAAGCTGAGCTCCGAACTGGCCAAGCTCGGCGTGAAGCAACTCAACAAGCACTTCTTCGACACGCTGTTGTTCGAACTGCCTGAAGGCGCCTGCACCTGCAAGGTGAAGGAAGCCGCCGAGAAACACGGCATGAACTTCCGCATCATCGACAAGCAACACTTCGGCATCAGCCTTGATGAGACCACCGCTCGCGAAGACATCAACGAGATCGGTCAAGTCGTCGCCGAAGCCCTCGGCAAACAACATGAAGAACTGGTCTGCGACCCGAACTGCCAGAAGTTCAGCGGCATCCCGACCGAGATGCAACGTACCTCCAAGTTCATGCAGGCCCCGATGTTCTTCAAGTACCGCAGCGAGACCGACATGATGCGTTACATGAAGAAGCTCGAGAACCGCGATCTCAGCCTCAACCGTTGCATGATCCCGCTGGGAAGCTGCACAATGAAGCTGAACCCCGCCACCTCGATGTATGCCCTCAGCTGGCCTGAGTTCGGCAACATCCACCCCTTCGTCCCCGCCGACCAAGTGGAAGGCTATCTCGAACTCATCAACGAGATGGAGAAAGACCTCTGCGAGATGCCTAACTCGGGTGCCAGCGGCGAATATGCCGGTCTGCTCACCATCCGCCGTTACCAAGAGGCCAACGGTCAGGGTCACCGCAACATCTGCCTGATCCCCGCCTCAGCCCACGGCACCAACCCCGCTTCTGCCGCCATGGCTGGCATGCAAGTTGTGGTGGTTGCCTGCGACGAGCACGGCAACATCAACCTCGACGACGCCAAGGCCAAAGCCGAGCAATATAAGGACAATCTGGCGGCCTTCATGGTCACCTATCCCTCGACCCACGGCATCTATGAGGACGGCATCCGCACCCTCGTGAAGATCGTCCACGACAACGGCGGACAGGTCTACATGGACGGCGCCAACATGAACGCCCAGGTCGGTCTGACCAGCCCCGGCTACATCGGTGCCGACGTCTGCCACCTCAACCTGCACAAGACCTTCGCCATCCCGCACGGCGGTGGCGGTCCTGGCGTAGGCCCCATCGGCGTGGCTGAGCACCTGAAGCCCTACCTGCCTTCGCACATCCTGTTCCACTGCGGTGGCGACAAGCAGGAAGGCGCCGTTTCAGCCGCTCCGTTCGGTAGCGCACAGATCCTCACCATCACCTACTGCTACATCAAGATGCTGGGCGGTGAAGGCCTGAAGAAAGCTACTATGGGTGCTATCATGAATGCCAACTACCTGAAGGAACGTTTGCAAGACTACTACCCGATTCTGTATACCGGCAACCACGGCCATGTGGCCCACGAGATGATCCTCGACATCAACGGCATTAATAAGACTGTTGGTGTGGCTGCCATCGACATTGCCAAGCGTCTGATGGACTTCGGCTTCCACGCCCCTACCGTGGCCTTCCCGGTGCACGAGACCTTGATGGTGGAGCCCACTGAGAGCGAGCCCATCGCCGAGCTCGACCGCTTCGTTGAAGCCATGATTCAAATCCGCAAGGAGATTAAGGACATCGAAGACGGCAAGGCCGAAAAGGGCAACAACATCATCTCGCACGCGCCTTACACCGCCGAGATGCTGATGGCCAACGAGTGGAACTTCCCCTTCACCCGTGAAGAGGCCGGTTTCCCGATGAAGAGCGACGTCCAAGACAAGTACTTCCCGCACGTCACCCGCATCGATGATGCTTATGGCGACAGGAATTTGGTGTGCAAATTTTAATCTAAACCTTGTAGAGACGGTGCTTGCACCGTCTCTATTAACCTAAAAGAAACGCAGCCATAGCTACGTTTCTTTTGTTTTATTCCTCCCATCCCATCCTTCTACAAGGATCTCATAATCCTCGAAAACGATAATCTCGCCAGCGGTAATCTTGGCCCGCTTGCGGGTCTCCACCTCGCCGTTGCGGAGCACCATGCCCGCTAAAACGACCTCCTAGGCTTCGCTGCCGGAATACACTACATAACTTTGTGAATCGTCTACATCGATTCCAGCAATCGCTCCAAATTCCCTGTTAAGAAATCCTCAACGGGAATGCCACCACTGCCTACAACAAATGATAACTTAGGCTGGAACTTCTCTTTAAACAATGACAAGCCTTTGTTGTTGGTTTTGCGTCCGCTCTTGACCTCGATGGCCATACACTTCCGATTGTATTCCAGAATGAAATCCACCTCGTCGTCACGCTCACGCCAATAATACATCTTGAAGCCTAACTCATCCGCTTGGTTGAGAAGGAATGCACCAACGGTCGATTCCACCCAACGCCCCCATTCCCTTGGATTTGTGAAGGCCACCTCGAACTTCATTCCAGATTGCACCGAGAGCAATGCCGTGTTGTAAACCATCAGTTTGGGCACGGAATTATACTTCCTTGCCGTGTCTTTGGCATACTTTTGCATTCCGCACAATAGCATAGCCTCGTCCAGGGTATTTAGATAATTGGCGAGTGTGGTCACATTGCCCGCATCCTGCAACTGACCCAGCATTTTGTTGAGGGAAAGTTCCTTGCCTGAATAGGCACAGCCAAGGTCGAAAAGCTGTCGCATCAAAACAGGCTTATACACCGTCTTGGTCGAAAGCACGTCACGCTCAATGGCAGGCGCAACAATGCTGTCCAAGATGTAGTGCCTCCATCTCCGATGGTCTTTAATCAAAGGAGCTCCGCCAGGATAACCACCATAGTAAATATACTGGTTGACATCAAAGCCAAAGGCTTCACGCATCTCGGCAAGGCTCCAATGCGCCATGCGTATCAACTCGAAACGGCCTGCGAGGGTCTCGGTCAAACCGTCTTTCAACAAAAGCCGCGAAGAGCCTAACAACACCACCTTCAACGGAACATCGTTAAACGAATCCGCGTCCCATTCTTTCTTGACGGCTTCGCTCCATTGATCGATTTTGTGTACTTCATCGATGACCAACAAAAATTCGGGAGCTTGGAGCATTTGCATACGGGAACGCGCAGCAGCCCATGACTCGTTAATCCATGCGGTGTTTTCTGGCTTCACATTGTCGGCGGTAAAAAACAGATAAGGCATGGAAGATTCCTGCAACACCTGCTTAACCAAGGTAGACTTACCCACCTGTCGTGGTCCCGCCAGCACCTGAATAAAGCGACGAGGCTCTTCTATGCGCGATTGGAGTATTGAGAACTGAGGTCTTTTGAACATAATCACTTGATATTTCGGCTGCAAAGATATACAAAATTCTCAAAAGTTGATTACAAAATTCTCAAATCTCTGCTACAAAATTCTCAAATTTCTGCTACAAAATTCTCAAAAGTACATCAATCCCACCCCTCGACAAGGATTTCATAATTCTCAAAAACAATCACTTCCCCAGCGGTTATCTTGGCCCGCTTGCGGGTTTCTACTTCGCCGTTGCGGAGCACCATGCCTGCTGTGACGACCTCTTGGGCCTCGGCACCGGAATATACCACGTCGCATGCCTTAAGTAACGAAATCAGGGGAATGAAATCTTCGCCTTCGCGAAGGGTGAATTCGATTCTATTGAGTTTCTTTGCCATAACCATTTTATTTTCAGCAAAAATAGCAAAAACGGAACAATTCCTTGTCTCCTTCGGTGAAAATTCGTAATTTTGCTCATTAAAGAAACCCCGACATGAACGAAAACAAAGAGAAACTCATCTTCCCGCAGAACTTCGACATCAAGGTCATCGTGGCTGCCATCATCCCCATCGAGGAAAGCAAGGCCAACATTAGCCGCGTGTTCAGCGAGTGTCGCACGGTGCACAGCTTCGTCAGTGCCCGAGCCAGTGCCAAAGGCAGCTACATCACCTATACTTACAACATCGACCTCGACAGCCAGGAGCAGATGAACGCCGTTTACGATGCCCTTAAGCAGGTGCCTGAAATCAAGTTCGCCCTATGACAAAAGCCTACGACATAAGGATCTACGGTCGCGTGTTCAATGTCGGTTTTCGGCGTTATGTGCACCGCTACGGATTGCAATGCAACGTGGTGGGATATGTGGAGAATGACCGTGCCGATGGCAGTGTACACATCGTGGCCGAAGGCGAAGAAACAGATCTCGACCAATTCACCCTCCTCTGCGGCGAAGGCACACCTTATTCATATATTGTGGATATGAAAATCGAGGCGATTGAGGCGACAAGGAAATATGATGATTTTCAAGAGATAAGATGACAAAAAAAAACTCAAAATATCAAACTATGGCCTATAGCTGATGGCCTATGGCTCACTCAGGCCAAAAGCTCAATAATGACCTTTGGGTGAAGCGAGCCATAGGCTATAGGCCATAAGCCATAGTAACTGACAACTGAACAACTAAAAACTGACAACTGATATGATAGATTTCTCCAAAATTCTATTCCTCGACATCGAGACCGTCTCGCAAAAGAAAACATTTGACGAATTAGACGAACGCATGCAGAAACTATGGGCTCACAAGGCAGAACAGATTGGCAAAGGCGACGAGGAGGCCTCACCCAAATCGCTTTACGAACGAGCCGCCATTTATGCAGAATTTGGCAAAATTGTCTGCATCTCGGTGGGTTTCTTCAACGGCGACCGTTTCCGTCTGAAGTCATTCTACAGCCACGATGAGAAGGCCTTGCTTACCGACTTTGCCGACATGCTGAACAAGCACTACGACTCCCCTTGCGCCCAACTCTGCGCCCACAACGGCAAGGAATTCGACTTCCCCTACATCGCCCGCCGCATGATGATCAACGGCATACAAATCCCTAAAATCCTGCAAGTTGCAGGAAAGAAACCATGGGAGACCAACTTCATCGACACCATGGAACTCTGGAAGTTCGGCGACTACAAGACTTTCACCTCTTTGGACTTGCTCTGCGCCATCTTGGACATTCCCACCCCGAAGGACGACATCAACGGCAGCGAAGTGGGCCGTGTGTACTGGCAAGAGAATGACATAGAGCGTATCAAGACCTATTGTCAGAAAGACGTGTTAGCCATTGCCCAACTCATGCGCCGCTACAACTACCAGCCACTCATCCCCGAAGATTGCGTGGACTACACCAACTGATCATGCACATCCTCTCCAAATCCACGTATATCAAGGGCTTGCAGTGCGAAAAGGCGCTGTACATGCAGAAAAAGCATCCCTACCTGCGCGACAAACTCAGCATTGAGCAAAGGGCCAAGTTCCAACGCGGCACCGACGTTGGCGTATTGGCGCACGAGGTGTTTCCTGGCGGCATCGACATGTCGCCAAACTCGCCTTCACAATTCCCCAAGAAAGCGCAGGAGACGATGGGAAACCTCAACAACCCAGAGGTCAACGTGATGTATGAGGCTGTTTTTCAGTATAATGACACGCTCATTATGCTGGATATACTCGTCCGCGATGGCGACAAATGGCTAGCCGTGGAAGTAAAGAGTTCCCTTCGGCTCAGCGACACCTATTACAATGATGCCGCACTACAATACTATGTGCTGCACGGTTGCGGAGTACCGCTCAGCGATTTCCGTCTCATGTACCTTAACGGCGATTACGTAAAGGACGGTCCCGTCGATGTGCAACAGCTGTTCAAAATGGAGTCGGTGATGGAATATGTCGTTGAAAGAGAGAAGTTTGTCGCAGAAGATGTGGAACGCTTGAAGACCGTGGTCGCCTTGCCACATTCTCCTGTCGTCAATATCGGGACGCAATGCCACGATCCCTACCCTTGTGATTTTCAGGGCCATTGTTGGAAACTCATACCAAAGAACAGTTTCCTCTTCACCACGGCGATGGATGACGAAGCATTGTTCCAGTGCTATTTCAACGGTGTGAATACCAACGCCAAGATGCTGCAGCAAATCGAGCCTGATTCCGAGGAAGCGCATCAGATAGAGGCTTTGGAGACCAATTCGTATTATATTGATTACAAGACGCTTTACTCGTTAGCACCGCAACCTAAGCCAAAATCGATTGCTTATCTCAACTTGCTCTTGAACCGTCCTTGGCACGAAGCCTTACGAGGAGATGATTTTGGCTTTTGCGTTGCAAGGTGAATACGAACCCTCAGCAGCCATGTCATCCCTGCGTGGGCAAGCGGGCGGCATGGGATCTATGGCTGCTGGTGATGATTGTTTCGTATGGGACTGTTTTGAGGATCACAGCAAGTGGAGAGAAGCCATTGATATACTGATAGATAAGCTTTCAAAATACGAACTCATCGTTTGTTTTACACCACAAAACCTCACCACTACCCTGCTCCGTCACGAGATCATCCAGAACCAAACCGTGGGTTATAAGATATTCAATCTTTTCGAGGTGCTGCAACAGGCCCATTTTTACCATCCAGCCATCAAACGCGGGCTGACTTTACAGCGCCTCGAAACGGCGCTCTTTGGTGAAGCTAACCTCTTCGAACACAGCCGAATCCTACTCGAAGCTACCAGCAACGACCTCTTAGGTTATCAACAAGCAAGAGAAGACTTAATTACTGAAAATGAAATCGTTGCGAAAACTTATCAACAGCTTTTCATGTAGTTGATAACTTCCTTGACCGCTTCAAATCGGGTCGCAAAATAATCCGTAATTTTGCCATCTGAAATCAAGATTCGGATCGACCGAATCGAAGATTCAACGTAGTTAAATCGAAAACTTAACGGAATTAAAACGAGCAAAAAAAATCCTTTTTATGCCAAACGATACCACTATGCGCCGTCCTTTCGGCGACACTGCTAAACGCAATATACTGACCCCTGAACAAGTCTTTGCCAACCAAGGACGCATCCCACCCCAAGCCACCGACCTCGAAGAAGTCGTACTTGGCGCCCTGATGTTGGAAAAGGAAGCCGTCAACGAGGTCATCGACATCCTATCGCCCGAAGCCTTCTATCTCGACAAGCACCAGAAGATCTTCGCCGCCATTAAATCGCTGTTCGGCAAGTCGGAGCCCATCGACATCATGACCGTCACCAACGAGTTGAAACAAAGTGGTGAGTTGGAGATGGTCGGCGGTGCCTATTACATTGCAAAGCTCACCAATCGCGTCGTTTCGGCGGCCAACATCGAATACCACGCCCGCATCATCATGCAGAAACACATCCAGCGCCAGCTGATTCTGATTTCTTCCGACATGATCCATGATGCCTTCGAAGACACCACCGACGTATTCGACCTGCTCGACAAGGCTGAGAACAACCTCTTCCAAATCAGCGAGAACAACCTGCGCCGCAGCTACGACTCAATGCAGGACTTGGTCAGCAAGGCCATCAAGGAAATCCAAAATGCCAAGAATGCCGATGACAAGCTACGCGGCGTGCCTTCTGGCTACACCGAGCTCGACCGTATCACACAAGGCTGGCAGAAGTCGGACCTCATCATCTTGGCAGCACGTCCCAGCATGGGTAAGACCGCCTTCGCGTTGAATTTGGCCCGCAATGCCGCCGTCAATTTCAACCGCCCCGTCGCCTTCTTCTCATTGGAAATGTCATCCGTGCAGTTGGTCACGCGTCTGATTTCTACCGAGACTTCGCTCACCGCCGACAAGCTGCGCTCTGGTGACTTGGCCGAATACGAGTGGCAGCAGCTGAACACCAAGGTCACACCTTTGACCGATGCCCCCATTTTCATCGACGACACACCACAGCTCTCCATCTTTGAGTTGCGTGCCAAATGCCGTCGCTTGAAGCAGCAACACGACATCCAGATGGTCTTCATCGACTACCTGCAACTTATGACCGCCAAAGGCGACCGTGGCCTCAACCGCGAGCAGGAAATCAGCACCATCTCACGTTCGCTGAAGAGTCTCGCTAAAGAGCTGGAAATCCCCGTGTTGGCACTTTCGCAGCTGAGCCGTAGCGTGGAACAACGTCCCGGATCCAAAAAGCCCATCCTCTCCGACTTGCGTGAGTCGGGTGCCATCGAGCAGGACGCCGACATGGTGATGTTCATCTATCGTCCTGAATATTATAAGGATGGGGCCGATGCCGAAGACAAGCCCAAGGGCTATTCCATCATCGACATTGCCAAGCACCGTAACGGCAAACTCGGTGAGGTGGAGCTTAGATTTGTCGGCCAATATGCTCGTTTCGAAGAGTTTGAACAAGGCTTCGACAACAGCAGCTTCACCACCATAGGTCCCAACAACCAATTTGACAGCCAGCCTCAGGTCTATAGTTCCAAGATGAACGACGACGACAGCTTAACTGCCTACCCCTCCATCACATCTGACGAGCCTCTTCCCTATTAACTCCATGACCCATGAATAAAGACAGCAACAAAGCACCGCATTCCAAAAGCAACCCGCTGAAATTCAAGGTATCTGAACCATCACAGCTGATGGATTTCCTGATGAAGAAGTTGGATGGCATCAGCCGCAACAAGGTCAAGCGTATGTTGGCCAACAAAGTCGTTTCTGTCGACGGACAACGTACCACGCAATTCGACTTCGCCCTTGAGCCTGGTATGGTAGTGGAAATTGGCAAGCCCACCGCCAAGGAACGCTTCCGTAACCCTTGGCTGAGCATCGTCTACGAAGACAAATACCTCTTGGTCATCGACAAAAAGGAAGGCCTGCTCACCAACAGCCCCACCAAGGAAAAAGACACGGCACAAGGTATCCTGAACGACTACTTCATTTACACCCAACAACGTTGCCGTGCCCATACCATACATCGCCTCGACCGTGACACCAGCGGCCTGATGCTCTTTGCCAAAAGCAAGGAAGTGGCATTGATGTTTGAGGAAGACTGGAAAAACACCGTCTACGACCGCCGTTATGTGGCCGTGGTGAGCGGCTGCATGGAGAAGAAGGAAGGCATGGTGGCCTCGTGGCTGAAGGACAATAAGGCCTTCATCACCTATTCCAGCCCTGTGGACAATGGTGGCAAATACGCCGAGACCTACTACAGGACCTTGTATTCCACACCAAGATACTCCTTGGTCGAACTGCAGCTGGAGACAGGTCGTAAAAATCAAATCCGTGTCCACATGGCCGACATTGGACATCCCGTGGTGGGCGACCCGAAATATGGCCATTCTGAAGACTCAGGAGCCTATGACAACTCTTTAGGCCGCTTATGCCTTCATGCCTACAAGCTCTGTTTCCATCACCCCATCAAGAAGAAGGACATGGAGTTTGAGACGCCTTTCCCAAAGGTGTTTGCGAAGCCTTTCCCTGGGATGGCCAACAAGGAACTCTGAGCATCAAAGTGTAAAGAATCTTTACACTCACTGTAAAGTTTTTTTACACCTTTTGAAAAGGTTGATTTTTCAAAGTATTGATATTTAATACTTTATATTTTTGGCACGTGATATGCTCTCCCGTGTGCATCATTATATTATGTGCATGATGAAAGCTAAACATACCTTTTTCATTTTAATGATGTTGGTCCTGGGGGCCTTGAGTCCTGTCAAGGCCCAGGACACTGTCACGATGGACCTCAAAGCTTGTATGCGCTATGCCGTGGAGCACTCCACGAAGATGCGTATCTCTCAGGCGGACATCCGCGATGCGCAGATCGACAGACGCGATGCCATCCTTGCGGCTTTCACGCCTTCGATAGATGGCAGCACTTACGCCTACTCCAATTTCGGCCGCAGCATCGACCCTGAGACCAACACCTATATCAGGACAACTTCGTTCCACAACGGCTATAGCCTCTCGGCGGGTTTGACGCTCTTCAACGGCTTTCAGGCGGTGAACAACTTGAAGATTACCAAGACGGCGCAGCAGATGGGCCTGACCAAGGAGCAGCAGACTGTAGACCAGATCTGCCTCGCCACGATGGAGGCCTATTGCAATGTGCTTTATTTCACTGAACTGGAGAAGGCTCTGCAAGGGCAGGTGGCTACAGCGGAGAAGTCGTTGCAACTGGTGTCGAAGCAGGAACAGCTGGGACAGAAATCGCATGCCGATGTGGTGCAGGTGCAGAGCGACCTCGCAGAAAGGCAGTACTTGTTGACCACCTGCCGTAATAACCTCAACAACGCCGTCATCACCTTGAAGGATGTGATGCTTTGGCCTATGGATGAGCCGCTGAAGATTGATGCATCGGTCTCGCGGCTGCCTAATCCCCCTACCCCCTTTGAAAAGGGGACCGTCAGCCCTACAGACCAGGCGGAAGATGTGGCGAATTTGGTGAGCCATGCCAAACAAACCATGCCCACGGTGCTCTTGGCTGAAGGCACGATGAAAAACGCCCGTCTTGCCTTGAAAACCGCCCGCTGGCAGTTGCTGCCTCGGCTCACGCTTTATGGCGGCTGGTCGTCGAGTTTCTTCACCTACCCGGGCATGGAAGGCTATGTGACAACGCCGTATCTCGACCAGTTGAAGAACAACGCCGGCGAATATGTGCAGCTCTCGCTGAGCCTTCCCATCTTTGACCATCTTTCCAAATGGTCGAACATCGCCAAAAGGAAGAACGCCTACGACCGTGCCCAGGCGGAATACGAGCAGTCGCTGCGCGACGTGGAGGCTGAGGTGCTGCGTGCCGTGGCCGACCGCGATGGCGCCGCCGATGCCCTGCAACAGGCGGAGGCTCGCGCCACCCTACAAGAGGAAGCCTTCTCCCTCAACAACAAACGCTTCGAGCAGGGACTGATCTCGTCCATCGAGTACCAGACGGCTTCGAACAATTATTTGAATGCGTTGGCGGAACAATTGAATGCCAGGCTTCAATACTTTATTAAATCCAGCGTTGTAACTTATTATAAAGGGATACCGTATCTTCAACAGTAAACCAATTGAACTATGAATAAGATTACCGACAAACTCATCAAAATTCTCTCACTCGGAATTGGTCTCGCCATCGGCATCGTGCTGATTGCCAAGGTGTGCTTCGAATTGTCCTACGATAGTTTCTACAAGGATGTGGACCGTATCTATTGGATTACCGAGAACATCATCTTCCAGGAAGGTGGCGACCCCACTGACTACATAGGCACTTCGGGAGGTATCGCTCCGGGCTTCAAGTCGGAAGTGCCAGGCGTGGAAGCGGCAACGCGTTATTCCAAGCTGCTTTCCGGGGCGCAAATCTATGATGAGAAAGACAACCTCCTCACAGGTGAGTGTCTCGTCGTGGACACCAGTTTCTTTGACTTCTTCGGCAGGGAATTCCTTGCGGGCGACCCGATGCAGGCCTTGCAACAATACAATGGTGACATTGCCGTCAGCCGTGGCTTTGCGGAGAAGCTGGGCGGCGTGAACGAGGCCATTGGCAAACAAATCTATACCGAAGTGTGGGGGCCGGATGTGAGGCTGACGGTGGTGGGCGTGTTTGAGGACTTCCCGAAAAACGGCAGCATACAATGTGACATCGTGACGACCATCGCCGCCTTGGGAGAGTGGAGCAACAACAACTGGCTGGGCAACGACTGCTACCGTGGCTTTGTCAAACTGGCGCCCAACGTGGATCCCAATGACTTGAAGGACGCCATCCGCAAGATGCAGGAGGCTCACCAGCCTTTGGAGGAGTTGGAGCGTGACGGCTCAAAGATTTGGTATACGCTGACGCCTTTTGCCACCTTCCACCGTCACGATCAATCGGTCAAAAACGCCATGATGATTCTCTCGGTGGTGGCTATTCTGCTGCTTTTGGTCTCGGTGCTCAACTACCTGCTGATGGCCATCTCGGATGTGGTGCGTCGCTCGAAGGAGATGGGGGTCAGGAAATGCTATGGTGCTGGCTCGGGAAGCATCTATTGGATGCTCATCAAGGAGACGGCCTTGAACCTGATAGCGGCGTTGGCCTTGGCCGCCTTGCTGATATGGGCTTTCAGCAGGGTCATCGAACCGCTCCTTGGCGTGCCGGTTGGGAGCCTCATGGTGCCACAGACCCGATGGGTGCTTGTCGGCATCATCGCCTTCATCTTCCTCGTCACGGCACTCATCCCCGCGATGATGTTCGTCAGGATTCCGGTGTCGACGGCTTTCAGTGGTTACAAGGAGAACAAGCGGCGCTGGAAGCTCTCGCTGCTGATGGTGCAAATCGGCATCAACGCCATCCTGTTGCCTATGGTCATCGTGGCCGACAGGCAATACAACACCGCGCTGAACGCCGATATGGGCTACGAATACGAGCAGCTGCTGTTTTCACACCTGAAAGGCGCTGACAAGGCCAGCCTGGCGCTGATTGTCGAGAGACTTAGGCAGGTTCCCGATGTGGAGGCGGCTGAGCTGACCTATTGCATCCCGTTGAACACCTCGTCGGGGAACAACATCATGCTGCCCGACAACCCGTCGAAGTATCTGATGGGCGTGTGCGACCAATATGGTGCTACGGAGGGCTTCTTCGACATCATGGGCTTCCGTTTGACGGAAGGCAGGGCACCCTCGAAGCCAAAGGATGTGGCCGTGAGCCGCAGCTTCGTGGAGGAGATGAACCTTTATGCCGACTGGAGCGACGGCGCGGTGGGCAAGGACATACTGATTTCGGAACACAGTGATGGCGACGACGATGTCTATACCATTTGTGGCGTGTATGAGGATTATATCCTTGGCTCCATGATGGGCAGGGACCGTAGGGCGAGCATCCGTTTTTGCTGGGACGTGAATGCTGACGACCGCTATCAAGTCTTTCATACCTTGGTGGTGAAGGTGCGTGAGGTCAACCCCGAGGCCATCGCCAAGGTGAAGTCGGTCATCGAGGAGTTTTTGCCTGATAGGAAGAACGTCGAGGTGCAGTCGTACACCGAGGCGGTTAAGCAAGAGTATGGGTATCTGTCCCAGATGCGTCGCACTTTCACCATTGGTGCGCTGTTCGCCTTGGCCATCGCCTTGATGGGTTTGATTGGCTTTGTGCGTGACGAGTCGAACCGCCGCAGCAAGGAGGTCGCCATCCGCAAAGTGAACGGCGCCGTGTCGGGCGAAATCATCAAAATGTTTGTGGTGGACGTGCTGAAGCTGGCCTTGATTGCGGCGTTGCTCGGCGTGGCGATAGCCTATTTCCTCGCTGGGAAATGGCTCGAACTGTTTGCCATGCGCATCGGCCTCTCGCCGCTGTATTTCATCATCGGTGTGGTGGTGGTCTTGCTTATCGTGACCGCCGTGGTCGTCATGAGCAGCAACCGCGTTGCCCGAATGAATCCGGTGAAATCGTTGAAGAATAATTAGTTTATGGAAACTATATGTATAGTTTCCCCTGTGGGGAATGGAGGTCAAATCTGGTTTTTAACTGCGGCGGCTTGTGGTGCTACGGGTAGGTAACTTGTTTTTGCCGCCGCTATATAAATAAAACAAGCACTCCATTCCCCGAAGGGGAAACTCAACAAACGAATAAACAATTAAACAAACAACAATATGGAACACTCAATGGATAGAAAAATCGAAAAGAAAAAAGGCATTGCGTTGGCGTTCACCAAGAAGGCGTTGCCGTTTTGGGGCGCGGCGTTGCTGCTCGTCTTTATCCTTTGGCTTATCTTCAGGGACGACTCGAAGAAACTGCGCATCGATGCTGACAACATCAGCATTGCGACGGTGACTTCGGGCGAGTTTAACGACTATATCCGCATCAGCGGACAGGTGGCGCCGATGACGACGATACAAATCAGCCCCTTGGAAGGCGGCGTGGTGCAACAGATTGTGGCCGAGGAAGGCAGCCGCGTCAAGGCGGGGGATGTCATCGTCATCCTGAGCAACGAGAACCTCGACATGCAGATCCTTACCTCGGAGGCCGACCTTGCCGAGAAGGAGAACATCCTGCGCAACACCATGATACAGATGGAACAACAGAAGCTGAGCGTGGAGCAAGAGAAGCTGCAGCTACAGATGGAGGTGCAACGCAACCGCCGCACATACGAGGCGCAGCAAGCACTTTACAACGACGGTCTCATCGCCCGCGAGGACTTCTTGAAAGCCGAAGAAGACTTTGAACTCTCGAGCAGCCGCCTGAGGCTGGTGGAGAACCGTGCCAAACAGGACAGCCTTCACCGCTCGGTGGAAATCGACAGGATGCGCGAGAGCCTCGAGAACATGCGCGTGAACATGATGATGATTCGTAAGCGCAAGCATCAAGGCACCCATCGACGGCGAGTTGGGTCTCTTGGATGTCGTGCTGGGGCAGTCGGTGGGTGCAGGCTCGAAGATAGGACAAATCAACAACCTTGACAGTTACAAGATTGAGGCTCAAATCGACGAGCATTACATCGATCGTGTGACGCCAGGCTTGGAGGCCACCTTCGAGCGGCAGAGCGAGCGCTATCAGGCGCAGATCCGCAAGGTGTATCCCGAGGTGCGCGACGGCAAGTTCAAGGCCGACTTCAAGTTTATGGAGCAGCAGCCCGAGAACATCCGCAGCGGCCAGACCTATTACCTCAACCTGCAACTGGGTCAGCCGGTGGAGGCGGTGCTCATCCCGCGTGGTGCTTTCTATCAGAAGACGGGCGGCAAGTGGATTTATGTGCTCTCGCCCGACGGCACCAAGGCCACGAGACGTGATATCCGCATTGGTAGGCAGAACCCGCAGTATTATGAGGTCATTGAGGGATTGGAGCCTGGGGAGAGGGTGATTACTTCGTCGTATGATAACTTTGGGGAGAGTGATGTGTTAGTATTTTGACGAAACAACAAATCAATCAAAATAAAGTTAAACCATTAAAAACTGTAAAGCAATGATCAAAGTAGAAAACCTTAGGAAAGTCTTCCGCACGGAAGAGATTGAAACCCTGGCCTTGGACGGCGTTTCGTTCGAAATCAACGACGGCGAGTTTGTCGCCATCATGGGGCCTTCGGGCTGCGGCAAGTCCACCTTGCTCAACATCCTCGGTCTCTTGGACAACCCCACCGAGGGCCGTTACGAGCTCCTCGGCCATCAGGTCGGCGACCTCAAGGAGAAGGACCGCACCCAGTTCCGCAAGGGCAACATCGGCTTCGTGTTCCAGAGCTTCAACCTCATTGACGAACTCAACGTGTTTGAGAACATCGAGCTGCCGTTGCGCTACATGAACATCCCCGCCGCCGAGCGCAAGCAGCGCGTCGAGGACATCATGACGCGCATGGCCATCAAGCACCGCGCCTCGCACTTCCCGCAGCAGCTGTCGGGCGGTCAGCAGCAAAGGGTGGCCATCGCCCGCGCCGTCGTCGCCAACCCCAAGCTCATCCTCGCCGACGAGCCCACAGGTAACCTCGACTCGAAGAACGGCAAGGAAGTGATGGACCTGCTCATCGACCTCCACAAAGAAGGCACCACCATCGTCATGGTGACCCACTCGCAGCGCGACGCCGGCTATGCCGATCGCATCATCAACCTGTTCGACGGTAAGATTGTGGAAGAGGTGTTGTCGCAACTGTAAGCTTTCAAAATTTTCGTCACAAAACCAACAAAACTTGCAAAACAATATCTAGGTCTACAATAAAGCGTGTGGCGGCACCCAACCGGGTTGCCGCCGGAAAGCGGGCCAGTTGGCCGCTTTCCCCCTCCAACCAAGAAAAAAGGTTTTGGCGGTTTTGTAGGTTTTGTGACCTAAAAACAACAAGACTATGAGACTATACAAAAAAGGCAAGACCTCCCTCGTGTCTTCCATCCTGAACATCCTGGGCTTGACGGCAGCCTTCGCCGCGCTCTACATCATCCTCGTGCAGGTACACCACGACCTCACCTACAACAAGGCGCTTAAGGACAGCGACAGGATTTATGTCCTTACCATGCCAGACCGGTTTTCAAACAATGTTTATTCGACATACGTCAATCGTCAGATGTCGGAAGCGGTC
>CAJOIS010000009.1 GCA_905234645.1 uncultured Bacteroidales bacterium
TCGCGCACGATTTCCTCAACGGTATAAGGCACATTGGGATTCTGTTCCTTGGTGACTTCTGCGCCGCAGATGGCGGCAGTGATGATCAGTTTATCCATTGTTTAGATTTCAAGATTTGTTATTTCAAGATTTTTTGACGCGGGACTTCGGAACTCGAGACGCGGGACTTTTCTTGTCGTCGCTTCGCGTCATTGCGAGGAACGAAGCAATCCAGACATCTTACTTTTTACGTTGGCAGTCTTTCGGCGTCACGCAGGTACCTGAAGCACGGCAAACCAGGATGGGCTCATCCAGTTCGTCGGCGGCCGACGGGGAAATGTCGGGGCGAGCCACGGCCACCTTGCGGGCCTCAAACATCATGTGGCGCGAGGTGTTGCCTTCGCGGTCGATCCAACCTTCGGCTTCGATGAAGTCGCCTGCATAGACAGGGGCCTTGAATTCAATCATGTCGTATGCGCAGAAGAGGCCCTCGTCGCCGTCGCGCATAATCAAAAGTTCGGTAGCCACGTCACCAAAGAGGTGAACCATGTGGGCGCCGTCAACCAAATTGCCACCGTAGTGGGCATCCTTTGCGCTCATGCGCAGTCTGATCTTTGTTCTGTATTCCATATTTGTTAGTTGTTCAGTTGTTAGTTATTCAGTTGTTCAGTTGTCGCTTTGCGTCATTGCGAGGAGCGAAGCAATCCAGACAACCAGTTATCAATTATTTTTCCACATAAATAGCATCGACATAAATACCAGAGGCATGCACGCACTCGGGCTTGATCTCGCCGACCTTCACCAGCTTTTCAGCTTCGACGACGACATAGTCGGCGGCGGTGGCCATCAGCGGGTTGAAGTTGTTGGTCGTGCCCAGGAACACCATGTTGCCGAACTCGTCGACGATGTTGGCGCGCAGGAAAGCGATGTCGGCCTTCAAGGGCTTCTCAAGGAGGTAGTCCTTGCCGTCCACGTTCACGATTTGCTTGCCATCGGCCATGATGGTGCCAAGACCCGTGGGAGTCAAAACGCCACCGAGACCTGCACCGTAGGCGCGGATGCGCTCTGCGAGGGTGCCTTGGGGAACGTATTCCACGATAAGGGTGCCTTCGTTCTTCTGGATGGCGGTCTGCTTGTTTGTGCCGGTGTGCGACACGATGGCTTTCTTCACCTGATGGTTGCTGACCAGTTTGCCGTGGGCCACTTCATCGTAGGCCGTGTCGTTGGCAATGATAGTGAGGTCTTTAACGCCTTTTGCAACAATAGCGTCAATGATTTGCGTGGCGCTTCCAACACCGAGGAAGCCGCCAAACATAATCGTCATGCCGTCGTGAACTCTCTCGACGGCCTGCTCTAATGTAATCTGCTTGTTCATAATTTGTTATGTTTTGAAATTTAAAATTGATGATTCTTATAAAGCGTGCAAATTTACTGCGTTTCCGCGCACTTTCCAAATAATTAATTATTTATTTTTTAAAGAGGTGGATAAGCGTAATAGTTACAGCGGATTGCATAAAAAGAAAAAGCCGCTGAACATTCAGCGGCTTTTCCAATATTTATTCCTATGTGAGTTGTTGAACCCACAGAAAAACTAATCACTTTTTCACAATCGTGAAACTCCTATCATCCACAGGCTCAATGACATATCCAGGATTCAATGAGATTTTCGCATCACAATGGTTTTCGGAATAAGGTATGATGAAGTATGACCAATTATTGGCTCTAATGATGCCGTTTTTAACGTCGATGGTGCCAAAATCACCTTTTAATTGCATGGTCTTGTAGATGACTCCAATGCTGTCGTATGCAACCAAACGCTCATTCGGGTCGAAGCCAAAATTGACATTGTTATTGGGAATTACCAGCCATTTGGATTCTGAAAAAACAGCCCTCAATGCAGCATCTTTTTTGTCACGCGCTTCGAGGCGAATTCTTTCTTTGTCAAGATATTCTTTTACATTGTAACATTCTGATATTCTTTCTATTTCAGTATCATCAACCGTATCTGGAACTATAGTCACCGTTGAGATTAGATCGGGGATGGTCTGGCCTGAACAAATACTTTTTCTCCATTCAGGAGCCAAATCATCCAATAGAAGTCCGTAAGCGGGTCCGGAAAGATAAGCGAATGAGTTACTAAAGCCAGTGTTATCCATTCCTTTCATGATGGCAGCAGCAACCAAACCTTTCCTAATTGCCTCATTATCATCGTTCAAAGGCAAAAGTTTGAAAGCCGTATATTCCGCCATGCCTTCGTGGCACTCAAATTGGTTCTCATTTCCATTGGGGAACATGGTTTGGCGCATTTTACGTACCGTCATGGCATCGCGCAAACCCTCTGAAAGGTCTTTGGAATCGTCTTGCAGCAATGTCTTCAAAATGCTCAACTCGAGTTTCAGCAACAGTTCACCCTCCGCTTCATCAAGATGCTGATTGAAAGACCCGCAAGCGGGCAAACCGATTTTCTCTTGAATGCGATGCCAACTCTCATGAATCAAAAGATGCGTATTGGTCAGCAAATCTCGGTCGCCATCCCATATCACACAAGTCCAAATTTCACCGCAATAATTTATTGCTGTATTGGCAATTATGATGTCCTCTGGAAGTTGCCCGAAAAACAAGTTTCCTTTTTGCTCAAATGAATTCTCCTTGTTTTGCTGATTGGCAACGAGATTCCGCGTTTGCACATCAACAAACATCGTCGGACCATATAATGCTTTGCCCCACAATTTGCCGTTGTCCGAATCGGAAACCTTTTTCAAGTTCTCAAAACACGGAGCGGCTTTTTCCATTGGTTTGGAATTGGATTGTGAGCAAGAAATACTTGAAACGCAGAGAATAAGCACTAAAACTAAACTATAAAAACTCTTTTTCATATCGGATAATGTTTGTATGATTTATGGTAATACGGAGAAAAAGCGAAAAAGTTACATTAAATGCAAAAAAAAGTTGCTATTGGTGAATTTTTGCCACAAATCACTGCCAAAGCGGTTCCTGCCGCCAGCCTTTCGGATTGTTGTCACCTACACCAATTACTTTGGCAAGTTTTTTCCGTCTATCTCCTCCTCCAAAACATCATAAACATAAGCAGGGCTTTGGAAATAAAGACCAGTATCCAGATTATTGATGGCGTTGTATGTCTTTGAATTATAGACAATATCCATGGCCTCGCGCATGGTGAGTGAACGCTCTTCCATCAACCGCGCAATCAATTCGCGGGTCAATGTTTCAACCATGAATGTTTCTTTCCCGTTCATATCTTCTGCAACAAATTGATTGCCTTTTGGGTGGCAAATAAATACTGTATCGTAACCGTATGATACTTAATCTCTTCCAAAAATTGTTCCTCGGAAATGATGCCTTCCTCCACACGACGGATTTGATAGCCAACCACATCATCGGCAATGGGACCAATTACGATGTCATAGTCGTGTGCTTGAATCCGAGTGCGATTCTTACGATTGTTCAACACAAAACGAGCCCAGTCAAGCGTATAACCGTCAAAACGAAGAGTGTTGGCCTTTGTCAATGCATCATCATCCACAAAATACTTATAGACAATCACTTCGCCTTCCCCGAACTGCTCAAATTTGCGATCTGCCTGGCGGTGTGCCACTTGCTCGTCGGGAGTAAGGTAAAACCCCAACCCAAAATCCTTCCCAACACGACTTTGGGAAAGGTCGATGTTTTCGATGACTGCGTTTGTGCCATGATAGAGAATCATGCCAAAGTCCCTCCCATCCGTTTGCAATACGCAGTCAAGTCCTCTACCGTGTTCTCAAAGGAAAAGGTGTGTTCCACATCATAGAACTCATCCACAAAATCGAGGCCTTTGTATTGCTGAAGATACCGATAGGCCTGCTGTGTGGAGATTTGGTGCGCCGTGGCAAACTCTGTTATCAGAGCCACGATGTAATTAATCTTGTCTATGATTGACTTGCTCATAAGTGTTTTTCTTTGCTGCAAAAATACACATTTTTGGAAAAAGAACCATAATCTAACAAAAGAAAAAGTCGCCGATAATTCAGCGACTTTTTCGATTCTTTGTTCCGTTCCGGTCAGTTGTTCATGAAAGCAACTTGACCCATCAGCCCGGTGTTCATCGACTCGTAGGCGGCGGCGTAGTCGAACAGGTAGCGCAATACGTTGCGGCTGGGTTGCTGTTGCTCGCTCTCCCTACGGAAAACCTCCTTGATTTGTGATACCAACACGGATGAGGGGTAAGAGGTGTAACTATTTGTCATAGGCGTGTTTTAGGTTTGACTTTTGACCTAATAACGCAGACAATTGGGGATTATTATTTTGCCGTGAAAAAAAAAGTTTATTTTGCTATTGGCCTCTGGCTGTTGGCTATTGGCAACTTCATATAAATGGGGGACTCCCATCAATGTGAAGCTGCCAGAAGCCAGAAGCCAACGGCCAGAAGCCGACTAATACGTCAGCGTCATATTATTGGCCACCATCATCTTGCGCAAGTTGATCAAGGCGTAGCGCATGCGGCCCAAGGCGGTGTTGATGCTCACGTTGGTGATGTCGGCGATGTCCTTGAAGCTCATGTCGTCGAAGATGCGCATACGAAGCACTTCGCGCTGCTCGTCGGGCAGGAAGGCGATCATCCTGTGGAGGTCGGAGTGCACCTGATCCACAATCATGCCCTGCTCCACCGAGGCGTCGGTAATCGGCACGTTGTCGATGTAGTTGTAGTCCTCGCTCGACGACTCCACCGTGGGGATGCGGTTCTCCTTGCGGAAGTGGTCGATGACGAGGTTGTGCGCGATGCGCATGGCGAACTGCTGACGGTCTGGATGACCTTGACGAAAGTGTCCTGAAAGACATCGTCAGCCAACTGCTTGTCTTTCACAAGCGTGAGTATGTAGGAATAAACTTGTTTCTGGTATCTACCAATCAATAATTCAAAACTATGAACGTCGCCATCCTGGTAGCGTTCAATCAGTTCTTTGTCGCTTTTCACTATGTTGGACATCGGGTCCCCCTTTCTTTGTGCACTCAACGTAAGTGCTTGTTAATAAAGGGTATAGATCTTTCGATAGCGTCCTATGGATTGGTTAGTGAATAATTACACCGCAAAGATACGGCTTTTTTGGAAAAAGCAAGAAAAAATGAGAATTTTTTTCGTGGGAGGGCAATAATTTTACTTTCGTTTATTTCATTTTCTTGCTAGATTTTTTCCTCCATATTCACATTTTTTACGAATTGGGTGCCAAATTTTGTGCAAACATTTTGTCAATCGCGATGCAAAAGTAGACAGAAAGTGTCTCCTTTTGCTTCTTGATTGCAATTAAAAATGCAACGAATTTTGTAAATAACGCAACGAGTTTTGCAACGTCTATTTGTTTGAAACGAATGCAATCGGTTGAAAAATAATTACTTACATAAATTCATGATTGTTGTTTTTGCAACGAGTTCAGCAAAAATGCAACGAATTCTACAACGAAATATAAAAATGGCCCATAACGGAAAGCCGTTTAATGAGCCAATAAATTCAAATACCATTGTCTGTTCAGATCCTAATCATCATAGTCATCATCTAAACCTCCTCGAATTATTTGATTGCGTTGAGCTAGGATTTTAGCCTCACGAATTGCATTGAGTTCTGCACGTGTCATGTGGCGGGTCGATGCTATCCAAGCGTCAATTTCCGATTTCTTGAACTTCACGCGACGGGTTTCGTCGTCCTTGTAGAAAGGGATGTAACCGAGACGTTTCCAACGACGGACGGTTTGATGCGATGGATGGTCGGGATGGTAAGCGCAGAATTCCTCAATAGTAAGGTAAGGATCTTTGTTGACACCCATCTCAAGGATGTCTTTGCACATGGATTTGATTTCCGCCAATTCATCCAAAATCTTGGAGACAGCTTGCGGAAGCTGATCAAAAGTGATTGTGTCTAACATAGTACTTAAGTTTAGATTCCGCAAAAATAACTATCGGATTCGCAAGATTTTAAATTTTCAACGGTTTCATTTTGAAATCCGCAAAGGCTCACAAATTTTGCAAATATTTGTGAGTGATTTATGTTTTTCCAAAACCTACACAACCAAATTCTTCTTCGGGTCAAATCCATTAGCAATGTGTTCTCCGTACGAGACATATCCTAACTGGTTGGAGGTGATTTTGGTTTTCCCTATCTGCGCGTCGATGTTGCGATGCGAGTGGCCGTAGATCCAGTAGTCAATTCCAGAATCTGCGATATAGTCGCCTAACTCCACCGTAAAGGCGCCGTTGATTTCACTACCTCGAAACTCTTCTGCTGTGCAGCGTTGGGTCGGCACATGGTGGGTAAGCACAATCTTCTTTGTTGCCTTGCTTTCAGCAACCGCCTGTTTTATAAATCGCAGACACTTCTCATGCTCTTGGTTGAAATTGTACGAATTGAGTCGATGCCCCTCATATTTTATCCGATAGAAATCGCTCACTCCATGTTCGGTGATATAGGAATAACAGGGTTCAATGTACGACCAAAGCGTGGAGACTATGATGTCGACATTATCAAGATGAACCACAGCGTTATAGTATGCATGGATGTTGGGACGGATCTCTTTGCAATAGCCGTCCGGCATATTGGCGAGGTCATAATAACCGTAGAAATCATGGTTGCCGAAGCAGACAATGACTTGCTTATAATGTTCGGCCGCCCAATCCCAAAAAGAATAACGGGAATATGTATACTGCCCAGATTTGGGTGTGTCAAGATAGGCTGTGTCGCCGGCGATGAGCAAGATGTCTCCGGTCACTTCCAATGGATGCTCTTCTATCCAAGACCTGTTCTGTGGAAATTCCAAATGAAGATCGGAAACATATTGTATTCTTAATAATGTGGACAATTCCATATTGCTAATTATCAAATATTTACATCTGTATATTCACGATCCACAAATTGTGAATCTATCGTCAGAATAACCTAATCTTCCACGTTAATCAACAGACTATTCGGCTGACAGTTGACGAGCCGCCATTCGGTTCACTGCATTGATATCCAATTGCGGCCAGTCCACATCTTCAGTGTCATCGAATTCCAGCAGGAAACCCATATATAAAGGGAGCGTCAGAAGCTGTCCCTCTCTACCCACATTGTAGTCGCCGAATTTGATGGCTTGATGGATGTGGTATTTCTCGGGCTTCTCCAAAACTGTGCGAATACTTTTGGCTTTGTTGGTCGTCGACTTCACTTCACAAGGGACACATTCCCCTTTTTGGCGAATCAAAAAGTCCAATTCAAGGCCGCTGTCTTTGTGATAATAATAGAGGTTCTGGCCTTTTTTGTGCAGAAAATCTGCCATAATCCCTTCGAAGATAGCCCCTTTATAGCCAAACAGCCGGCCTTGCAGCACGTCGGCACGGGTTCCGAAATCCAACATGGCCATCAAAATTCCAATGTCGGTAAGATAAACCTTGAACACATCGCTTTTGGCGTTCCCGTTCAGAGGCAATTCGGGCTGTGTAGTATTGTAGCAGCGGTGAATGATTCCGGCATCTTCCAACCATTGCAAGCTTCCGGCAAATTGCGAAGCCCGACCTCCTTTCCTGACCATGGAATACTGGAATTTCTTGTTTTCTTTTGCCAACTGGGCAGGAATGGACTCAAAACACTCACGGATATGTGGCTTGTCCTCATCATCGGCATATTTTACCATATCATCTTTGTACTCGTCGATGATGGAATCATAAACCTTGGCGACTTCCCCTATATGATTGGTCTCAAAAAAACAATTGACGGCAGCGGGCAATCCTCCAACAATGATGTAACGATAAAACAACTGCTTGAAAGCATAATGTATGCCTTCTGGAACAGGCTTCTCTTCCTGATAGCATTTGCGGACCGCCACAATAGCTTCTTGACTGATACCATTCGCCCACAGGAACTCCTCAAAGTCTAACGGATACATGGTTACGATGGTTTCATAGCCCACTGGAATAGAGTTTTTCCCAAGATGCTCATTCTTTTTCTTTCGTTTTCGTTCCCCATAGCCTTTGACGCCTAAGAGCGAACCTGTGGCGATAACATCGTATCGGCCATCCAACTTGAATGACTTCAGCGATGTTCGGGCATCAGGACAATCCTGGATTTCATCCAAAATAATACAAGTTTTTCCAGGAACAAATTTAGCCTCGGGCATCAAAGTGGAAAGGTTCATCAGGATAGCATCCACCTTTTTGACTCCTTGAAATGCGGTTGCCTTATCTGGTTCAAGAAGAAAGTTGATATATACGACATGATCATAATGCGTCTGCGCAAACTGTTGGACAATAAAAGTCTTTCCACATTGTCGGATTCCCTTGATAACAAGTGGGTTGTGTTGTTTTTCTTCCTTCCATTGAAGCAGTGTATTCTCAATTTTTCGTTTCAGCATAGCAGTGGTTTTACCATTTTATGGGGCAAAAATACACTTTTTCCAACGAATAATTCCATTTTCTTACACTTTTTCAAACGAATATTTTCAAATCATTACACTTTTTTAAACGAATTGTTCGATATTCTTACAGTTTTTTAAACGAATACTTCAATTAAAATGATTATTCTGCGAAGTTTTGACTTGATAGGTCATTTCGCAGGCGTGGTCAGTATATGAAAAAAACGTACCTTTGCAGGTTCAAATTTTCCGAACCTTGAAAGAGCAAACAACCTCCTATATCACCATCCGAAACGCCAAGGTCAACAACCTGAAAGGCATTAGTTTGCGGATCCCTAAAAACAAGCTGGTGGTCATCACGGGCCTGTCGGGATCGGGCAAGTCGTCCTTGGCGTTCGACACGCTTTATGCCGAAGGGCAACGCCGCTATGTGGAGAGCTTGAGCTCCTACGCACGGCAGTTCATGGGCCGCCTCAACAAGCCAGACGTGGAGAGCATCACGGGCCTCTCGCCCGCCATCGCCATTGAGCAGAAGGTGAACTCGCACAACCCACGCTCCACCGTGGGCACCAGCACTGAGATCTACGAATACCTGAAACTCCTCTACGCCCGCATCGGCAAGACCTACTCCCCCGCCTCGGGCAAGCTGGTCAAGAAACACCAGGTGATGGATGTGGTGAACCATATCCTACGGCCTACATCGTCGCGCCGCTTCACCTGCCCGAAGGCCGCAGCCTCGAAGAGCACCTCAACATCCTTATGCAGCAGGGTTTCTACCGTATATTATATAACGGCGAGATCATCAAAATCGAGGATTTCCTCGACCAGAAGAAAAAGGTCAGCGAGAAGAAGGTGAAGCTGCTCATCGACCGCATCAAGGTCACAACGAGAGCATGGACGACGCCATAGGGCGCATCTCCGACTCGGTGCAGACCGCCTTCTACGAGGGCAAGGAGACCTGTCAGGTGATCAGCGAACTCGACGGCGAGCGCAAGGAAGCCGACTTCTCATCGCGTTTCGAGGCCGATGGCATCACCTTCGAGCCACCTACGGCCAATATGTTCGCCTTCAACAACCCCTACGGCGCCTGCCCCACCTGTCAAGGCTTCGGCAGCGTCATCGGCATCGACCCCGACCTGGTGGTGCCCAACAAGAGCCTGTCCATCTACGAGAACGCCATCGCCTGCTGGCGTGGCGAGAAGATGAGCGAGTGGAAAGACGCCCTCATCCGCGTGGCCGACAAGGTGGGAATCCCCATCTTCAAGCCGTTCTACGAGCTCACCGACGAACAGGTGAGCCTCCTCTGGACCGGCAACCAGTACTTCGAAGGCATCGTGGACTTCTTCAACTATGTTGAGACACAGTCCTATAAGATACAATACCGCGTGATGCTGTCGCGCTACCGCGGCAAGACGGTCTGCCCCGAATGCCACGGCACACGCCTGCGCCGACAAGCGCAATATGTGAAAGTGGGCGGCAAGAGCATCACTGACCTCGTGCTGATGCCCTTGGACGAGCTGAAGGCCTTCTTCGACCACCTCAAACTCGACGAGACCGACAGCAAGATCGCCTCTCGCCTGCTCGTGGAAATCAACAACCGCCTGGACTTCATCATCGAGGTGGGCTTGGGTTACCTGACCCTGAACCGTCTCTCCAACACGCTTTCGGGCGGCGAGTCGCAGCGCATCAACCTCGCGACATCGTTGGGCAGCAGCCTGGTCGGCTCCACCTATATCTTGGACGAGCCCAGCATCGGCCTACATTCCCGCGACACCGAGCAACTCATCAAGGTGCTAAAACGCCTGCGCGACATCGGCAACACCGTCATCGTGGTGGAACATGACGAGGAGATCATCCGCAGCGCCGACTACATCATCGACATCGGGCCGATGGCGGGTGCCTTTGGCGGCGAGGTCGTGTTTGAGGGCGAGATCAAGGACCTCGTCCACTGCGAGAAGAGCCTCACCACGCAATACCTCACGGGCAAGATGAGCATCCCCGTGCCCACCCGTATAATAATAAAAGGTGCCTCGCAAAACAACCTCAAAAACCTCACTGTGCGCTTCCCGCTCAACACGATGACCGTCATCACGGGCGTGAGCGGCTCGGGCAAGTCCACCTTGGTGAAGGACGTGCTCTGGCCCGCCATGAAACGCCATCTCGGCGAGGCTGTGGAGCGCTGCGGCAGCTTCGGCGCTTTGGAAGGCGACCTCGGCCTCATCCAAGCTGTGGAGTTCATCGACCAGAACCCCATCGGCAAGTCATCACGCTCCAACCCAGCGACTTATATGAAGGCCTACGACGAGATCAGGCAGTTGTTCTCGGAGCAGAAGCTGGCAAAGCTGCGTGGCGTGAAGCCCGCCTTCTTCTCGTTCAACGTGCCGGGCGGCCGCTGCGAGGAATGTGAGGGCGAGGGCGTCGTGAAGATCGAGATGCAGTTCATGGCCGACGTCTATCTGCCTTGCGAGGCCTGTCACGGCACACGCTTCAAGGAAGAGGTGTTGGAGATCAAATACGACGGCAAGAACGTCTCCGACATCTTGAACATGAGCATCGATGAGGCCATCGATTTCTTCGAAGGCTCCTCGGAGCGCGACACCGCCGTCGTGAAACGCATCCTCTCACGGTTGAAGCCCTTGCGGGATGTTGGGCTGGGCTACCTGATGCTCGGGCAGTCGGCAAGTTCGCTCTCTGGCGGCGAGGCGCAGCGTGTGAAGTTGGCCACCTTCCTTGTCAAGGGACAAGTCGAGAAGCCCACCCTCTTCATCTTCGACGAGCCTACCACGGGCTTGCATTTCCACGATGTGAACAAGTTGTTGGAGTCGTTCAACGCCTTGATTGCCAACGGCCACAGCGTTATCATCATCGAGCACAACATGGAGGTCATCAAGTCGGCGGACTGGGTCATCGACCTGGGTCCCGAGAGCGGCAACAAGGGCGGCGAGATCGTCTTTGAAGGCACGCCCGAGGACTTGGTGAAGTGCAAGGCGTCGTACACGGGTAAAGCACTGAAAAACAAACTGAAACCATGAAATCAACCGAAATAAACCATCCTTTAAGCGAGCGGCAGCAGAAGGTCGTCGATACGCTGATCGGTCTCGGCATCGAGTTCGACATCAAGTTTCACCCGCCGTTGGGTTCCATCGAGGAGTCGCTGGCCTACTGGGGCAAGTTCGAAGCCACGCACTGCAAGAACCTGTTTTTCAGGAACCACAAGGGCAACAAGCATTACCTGGTCGTCTTCGAGTGCATGCACCAGATGGACATCCACGACTTGGAGCAGCGCCTACACCAAGGCAAGCTGACCTTCGCCTCGGAGGCGAGGATGGAGAAATACCTCGGCCTGAAACCGGGCAGCGTCTCCCCTTTCGGCCTCGTCAACGACGCAGAGCACCACGTCCACCTCTTCATCGACAAGAACCTCCAGAACGCCCCCCGATTAAGCTTCCACCCCAATGACAACACTGGGACGATTATCATTAGTCAGGAGGATTTTATAAAGTTCCTTGATGCTATGGGGAACTCATACGAATTCATTGAACTGTACGATTGAATATTTGCGTGAAACGCCAAAAGAACCTTGAATCTTCCTAATTTTTCAAGCATCCTATCGGGACTACCATCACGCCGTCAGTCCTCAAATATGCATATTGTCCGACAGCCGTTAGCACCATCTTGAATGACGGTTTCTTCATTTTTGTTGTGTCAATCATATCGGCCAAGGAATTCAGATTGGAAGCTCCTTCTTCAATGAGAGTCTCACCGCCAAGTTTTATCTCTATCAGACCATAACTGCCATTCCTCAAATGAACGACGGCATCACATTCGAGACCATTCTTGTCACGATAATGAAACACATCGCCCTCGTTGGCATCAGCATATACACGCAAATCCCTTACGCATAGCGTCTCAAAGAGCAGACCCATTGTTTCCAAATCATTCAGCAAATCGTTAGGTCCCAAGCCCAATGCAGCAATGGCAATGGAGGGATCAACGAAATAGCGAGTGTCACTAGTTCGTATTGCTGTCTTTGAACGTAGATTGGGATTCCACGCGGGCATGTCCTCGATGACAAAGATTTTTTTCAGAGCCTTTATGTAAGATGCAACAGTTTCATCGCTCATCCCTTCTGGCTCGTTAGTTTTCATATCTGCAACGATAGTGGGAACACCCGCCATAGCACCTTGAAGCCGTGCATAAGAACGCATCAGCCGCTTTGCCCGATGTTGGTCTCTCGCCACCCCATCAACCCTTGAAATATCAGAACGAGTGATGGCTTCGAAATACTCTTTAACTTGACTAAGTGCCGCCTTGGCCGTCTTCTTGTTCAACGACTTGGGCCATCCTCCACGACAAATGGCAAAAGCGACATCCTCCATCACCAGAGAATTGGTGCCATCCACCTTCTCTAGATGAGAAAAGAGTTCGCCAAGACTGACATCGCCTGACGATTCTCCAGACTCCCATAGCGACATGGGGCGCATCGTAAGCCATGCAAAACGCCCTGCTCCCGTATGATGGATTTTCGAGTCATCGGCAGGAACAGCAGAACCAGTCAGCATAAAAAGGCCGTCATCTTTTCTATGGTCTGTCTCAAAACGAACAGCATCCCACAACTGAGGGGCAATCTGCCATTCGTCAATCAGTCTTGGTGTGTCGCCTTGAAGCAACCGCTTTATGTTGGTTTCTGCCAATTGCAGGTTCTGAGCCATCGTTGCAGGATCATCCATATAAAGGATACTTTTGGCTTGCTGCTCAGCCGTTGTCGTCTTGCCACAAGCTTTCGGCCCTTCTATCAGAACGGCTCCCATAGCATCCAACTTTTCCTCTAAAAGCCTATCGGCAATTCTCTTTCTGTATCCAATGCTGTTCTCTGCCATATAACATTCATTTTGTATCAGGCTGCAAAAATAGGCTATTTTCTTTAAAATGAAAGAATTATTTCAAATTATTTGGTTATTTGGCGCGATTCTGTTTGGTTATTTGGCGCGATTTCGTTTGGTTATTTGGCGTATTACTTATTGAATTACTGGGACGATTATCATTAGCCAGGAGGATTTTATTTGCCTATCGGTTATTGGTTCTTCAACATCAGGAAGATGCACCACGAACAACAAAGTCTTCGTCGGCGTGTGAATGGAAGTTTGGATGTTGTCTTCCGATAATGTCAAGTATTTAATCGCGTTATGGATGGTAAACTCCTCCCACTTTTGGAGCCAACCATCCTTGTTGTAATAAGGCAATTTGTCGGGTATGATGAATATTTGGAAATAAGGAATGTTAGCGCATCGGATGTTTGCCGTTTCGCCCAGCATGTTCTCAAAATAATTGTTTGAGTTTTGGGAATAGTTCTGCATGACAAACTTGACTCCAATTCCCGCCAAAGGCTGTCCGTGACGTAGAATTGTGATGTCAACGACCTTGTCAATGTAGCGACCATCCAACTTCATCTCCTTGCCTTTTCCTATGCCCAAAGAGCAAATTGAATAGCCGTCACCCAACCGTTCTTTCAGGTCTTTTGCGATTGCACCGTGAAGAATCTTCAACTTTTCATTGCTCCGCGACCCCGTTTCAAGGAACTTCTTAAAAGAGTTCCCGACTACCTTTAGAAATTCTTGATTGTCCATATTTTTCCGTCAGTTTATAGTTTAAATATTGTTCTAAATCCTTTGAGGCGAATGTGTAATAGCCTCCACTCTTGTAATTTTTCAGAAGTTTTATGTAATTCATAAATTCTTCTGAATGAATCAGTTGCTTGATTGTATCAAATTCAATTTCGGTCAGAATGTAAAGGCCGCTGTATAAGCCTTTTCCTTTCGCGACTGGCTCTAGTTTTATGCTGCTTAGGTCTTTGAGAATTGTGTTGATGGCATACTTTTCCTTTGAAACATCCTTCAATGCTTGAGTGCGACCAAAAAGATACCAATACTTATCCTCTTCAATGTCTCTCTTTGACAGTTTGTCTTTGTTGTCAAGCAAATGACAATATGCTTGTTCGTTTTGTTTAAAGACCTCCAAAGGAACTGGTTTCCCTTTTTCATCATATGGATAGATGCACCTTCTCCATTTGCCAGTCGATGCTTTCAAAATATCAATAGTTCCTCCTGTAAAATCAAAGTCGCCAATAAACACCTTATCAGCAAGGGTTGCAAAGCCGTTTTTGACCGAAACATACGGATAACCGTATGTGGTTTTCACATTTTTGAGCAACGCAAGGCTTTCTTTTTTAGAGAAATAGAAGTTCTTCCCAATTTGAATATCAGCATAAGACAATTCGTCTTGTAACACTGCCCTTCTTTCCGTTTCATCAAACACACAGTATTCGATACTGTCGAATGTCTTTGTCTTACTAAACCGTGAAATAAGAGTGTATGTGGTGGCGTCAAACGGCTGAAAATGTCCCAAATCAATGACTCCTGACAAGTTTTGGTGAAGAATGACATAGTTTCTAAGATTGATTCCAGCCAAACTACCTAGCCACGAACTTGGTGTAATTAAACACATCAAGCCGTCTTTTGCCAACATATTGAAACCGATTTCAAAAAAGACGATAAACAGATCTGTCATACCTCCCTCGGCGAACTTGAACTTCTTTACAGCCTTGTAACTGTCGTCAAGATTATGCACTCGCACATAAGGCGGATTACCAAACACATAATCCATTTTGCCGTTGAAGCGCTCAACGGTCAGCGTATCTGCGTTCAGGATATTCCATTGTACGCCTTGTATTCCGTATCCTACTGCGACTTCGTTGAGGTTTTGGATGCAAGCATTACATTCAACGGCATCCAATTCAATGCCATGAACATAAGTTTCCAATTCCAGTTTTAATTCAGACAAATCCCGTTTCTGTGAGAGAAACAAAGAGCAATATCTTCTCACAATTTCTGAGAGAAATGCTCCATCGCCACAACTGTTGTCAATGACATGTTTCTGTAAAATATTGGGATTGTTATAATCGCCAAAATCAAGGATGGTTTTGACAATATAATCGGGCGTATATACCCTTCCGTGCTGTTTGACTGCCTTTGCCATACGCGATATGATTTTGCGTTTGGCAATCTGTCTCCTACGAACACAGTGCGTGGGCAATTTTGCCCTAACACTGCGGTCGTAGGAAACCGAATTACACAGACAAAACGCCCACGCTGTGGGTGTTTACAATCTGTTTTCGGTGTAATCTTGAAATTTCCTACGTTTCAGTGTTACTCAAACAAATAGCAAACGCTAAATTATTATGTTAGTTAATTTATATCTTTTTGTATTTCAATATTTTAATTACAACTCAGTTTTTTGTTTTCAAATGATTTCATCCGCAAATATACAACTTTTTCATTCCTCCTCGCTCTCCAAAAACAATTCGCCTTCTCCCTGTGCAATCTGTTTGGCGTTCATGGTTGAGACCACTGGCTGGCCAGTTTCTTTTTCAACGGCCTTGCGTGCGTCGTTGGCCACAGCACCACCGCGTCGGGCGATACCGGCACTTTCAGCCATGCCTTTCGGGTTTTCATTCTTTGAGATTTGTGTCGTGGTGGCCTCCGCAAGCATATTGATGGCAATCTCAAGGTCGGTCATGTTGTCGCGCAGATTCTCTTTCTTCAAGCCCTTCAGTTGCTTGTATTCCTTGGCAGAGAGACCGCTCCATTGACGATAGATGATGTCGGTGAGCGAGGCAAACTGCTGCCCCTCCTCCAATCCTGCCCGTTTCCACTCGTCGGTCAGGTGTTTCCTCACTTCTATCGACCTCATGCGCTGGTTAATCCATGCCTCCGAATAGCCCAGCCTGCGATAATCAGCCACGGCCTGCTCAAAGGACAATTCAGGATCTTGCATCTGATCGATACGTTTGGCTGCCACCTGCGCCATCCACTGCTTAACAGGCTCTGCTTTCGGTGATGGAATGGATTGTATAAGACGAAAAAGTTGCTCTGTATCAGCGACATCGGTAAGGCGCATTTTACCATCTGGAGCTTGGAATTTCAACTGGTAACAATTTGTTACCACTTCAAAACCTTCTTTTATCAGTCTACCCTTCAGCACTTTCCAATACTTTCGCGCAGTTTGGTAGTCGCTGTCTGTCAGTACGGAAACCACATCAACGATGGAAAACCACCATTTTTCCTTATCAGTATCCCATGAGGTACGAACTCGCTTCTCTTCAAATAGTTGTATGGCTTGCTTTTGTGTCATAGTATTCTGAATTCTTTATTTACTCTGCAAATATACAAAATTTCAGCTTATCCTACAAGATTATTTGTATAACTTTGCACCAGAAAAACATCAAAGAAAAAACGCTATGAATAACGAAGAAAAAATCAAGCAAGCCGCTGAGATCCTGTCGAAGGCGAAGAACATCGTGGGTTTCACTGGTGCAGGCACCTCGGCTGAGAGCGGTATCCCGCCTTTCCGTGGCGAGGGCGGCATCTGGAACCAGTACGACCCCAACTCACTCGACATCGACTTCTACTACCGCCATACCAAGGAGTCGTGGAAGATCATCCGCGAGGTGTTCTATAACTTCTTCAGCAACAAGGACATCAAACCCAATCCTGGACATCTCATTTTGGCCAAATGGGAGAAGGAAGGCCGCCTGAGCAGCGTCATCACCCAGAACATCGACGACCTGCACACCGTGGCAGGCAACACTGTGGTGTATGAGTTTCACGGCAATATGTCGCGCTTCGTCTGCACGAAATGCTGCCACAAGGTCGATGCCAAGAGCCTGACACTCACCGAGGAACCGCCCCGTTGCGCCCAATGCGGTGGACTGATGAAGCCCGACTTCATCTTCTTCGGCGAAGGTATCCCTGAGGACGCTTACTACGGCTCGGTGCGTGCCGCCGAAAACTGTGACGCCTTTGTCATCATCGGCACTTCGGGACAGGTCAGTCCGGCCAATATGATTCCCGGCATCGCCAAACGCAACGGCGCGAAGATCATCGAAATCAACATGGAGCCTTCGACTTATACGAACTACATCACTGACATCTATCTCGAAGGCAAGTCGGGTGAAATTCTGCCCGCGATTGACGCCTTGATGACAAGGTAATTAGGCGCCAAATACCGCCTCAAACATCCGTTTATAAGCTTCAACTTTTTTGTCAAATGACAAAGGATAGGCTCTTGAAGATGAGGGTAATCGATACAGTGTTAAACCATCTTCAAGAGCCACTTTCGTGTTGGGCGAAGGGATCGTATCGACGTTGAAATAACTGCACACTTCCGTGGTGGCCTTCTCGCCCGTCGTGGCGATGGCATGGCATTGCGGCATTTGGGCAAGCAAGGCCCGAATGTCGGTGTGCTCGACGATTTCCAAGAAGGCATCCGAGGCATTGTCTTTCAGCCGCTTGACCGCCATGGCGGTGTCGAAGAAGGCGATGCCTTTCTCGTTGAGGAAAGCCACGATTTCATCCTTTTTGAAGCATTTATGCTCTGTATCAACGAAATGGTTGCGATCGCCAAACCAGATCTCGCCCTCGATGCGCCAGTGGTCGTTGATGAAATTGGGGTAGAAAAAGTCCATACACCAACGCTTCTTCGGCGGAGGGAAACTGCCAAGGAATAAGACTCTTGCATTTGAGGGAAGAAATGGCTCTAATGGATGATGTTCTATCATAATAATAGCAATTCTTTTATTAATTGACTTGAGACCGTTTTGGCACTCTTTCTCTTTTACCGTCATGGCGGACAAGGATCCGCCATCTCCCAAATGCGGAGACGAAACCCTCTCGCATTGGAGATTGCGGGTCAAGCCCGCAATGACAGTTAGGGCGCAAGTTCGGTTGTTTCTGCCAAATAAGCCCCTACTTTATTAATGCACAAAGTACCCTTAAAGACTTTAAACCTGATTCTTAATTTATCAGCCTTAACCGACTGGAAACGAACAAGTCGCTTGTAACCGACGGTGGTCGTTGGCTCGTTCACTTCGATGGGTAACCATTTACCATTAAAGTAATAATCCAAATAAAATGCATCAACATTCTGTCCCAAAGGAATATACTCTTGTAAAAGAAAGCGGTTAAAAGCGGTAGTTTTCGGAAAATCGAAGATAAGTTCGGCTTGATGGACGCCGTCTTCCGTCGCCCAGTATTTGGTGTAGTCCTCATTCAACACGTGCTTCGGTCCGAACCGCCATGAACGGGTGTTGCTAGCTGATACCTTGCAACCTTTCAACAAGTTGTCGGCAAATTCCTTTTGCAGCTTCTGATGCCATTGCACGGCATTGGCCGAATCGATGCTCGGGATCCTACCCTCTTGATTCACAGGGAAATTGAGCAGCAGGTTGGCATTATGGCCTACACTCTGGTAATACAAATCCATCAGTTGATCCACGGTTTTCACCAGGCTGTCTTCGCTGGCATGGTAGAACCAACCCGGACGAATGGAGACATCCACCTCGGCGGGCAGCCATGCCTCGCCATCACGATAGCCTTGTTGCAAAGCCTTAGTGTCGTTAAGCGATTCAAAATCAGTTTTGTACATACACCATTGCGTGGCACCAGCCTTGCCTTCTTCGTTGCCAATCCAACGCAGCGTAGGCACCGTGCCGCCGAAAATACTCGCCTCGGGACAGTATTTCCACACAATGTCCCTTGCTTTCTCGTAATTGTAATACTTCTCCGCGATGATGGAACGAATGTCATCGGCACCGCCATACCAGCCCGTGCCGCCGTTAGCGCCATCAAACCAGAACTCGAACAAAGGTCCATAATTACTCACAAGTTCCTCAATCTGACGGTGATAGATGTCGACATAGCCTTGGTAACCATACTCGGCACAATTGCGGTCCCAAGGCGAGAGATACAGCCCAAACTTCAGTCCGTGCTTCTTGCAAACCTCCGCCAGTTCCTTGACCAAATCTCCTTCCCCTTTTTTGTAATGGGTGTTCCTAATACAATAGTCCGTTGTCTCGGTCGGCCAGAGGCAGAAACCGTCGTGGTGCTTCGCGGTGAGGATCACGCCTTTCATGCCAGCGGCTTTCAAAGTCAAAACCCATTGCTCGCAGTCCAGATTTGTGGGATTGAAAGTATAGGATGGCGTGTTGCCAAAGCCCCATTCCATATCATTGAAGGTATTCAGACCGAAATGGATAAAGGCATAGGTTTCAAGCTGTTGCCATTCCAACTGTTGGGGTGTCGGAACAGGTTGGCTTGGCTCAGGACGATGGGCGCAGGAGGCCAAAGCCAGGCTTGCCAAAACAATATAAGTTGCCGCTTTACGCATAAGCATCAAATTTTCCACAAAAATAGAAAAATTCAACCCTTACAACCGATTTTTTTAGTAATTTGCGCCCAAATTGAACAAACATTTTGCATCTATGACCATTGAAGAATTGAAATCCGTTTTCAAACAACGCTTTGATAACGAGGGCGTTCTATATACCTCGCCCGGACGCGTCAACCTGATTGGAGAGCATACCGACTACAATGGTGGCTATGTCTTCCCCGGCGCCATCGACAAAGGCATCTACGCCTGCATCCGCCTCAACGGCACCGACAAGGTCCGTGCCTACTCCGCTGACTATGATGCCTATAGCGAGTTCGGCCTCAACGAAGAGGACAAACCCAACGAGCCATGGGCACGCTATATCTTCGGCGTGTGCCGCGAGATCCAGAAGCGCGGCTATAAGGTCGCAGGCTTCGACACCGCCTTCTTCGGCAACGTGCCGCTCGGTGCGGGCATGTCGTCGTCGGCCGCCTTGGAGAGCACCTTTGCCTTCGCCCTCAACGACTTGCTGAACCTCAACATCGACAAGTTCGAGTTGGCCCGTATCGGTCAATCCACCGAGCACAACTACTGCGGCGTGAAGTGTGGCATCATGGACCAGTTCGCCTCGCTCTTCGGCAAGGCGGGCCACCTGATGCGCCTCAACTGCGCCACGATGGAGTTCGAGTATTTCCCCTTCAACCCCAAGGGCTACAAGGTGGTGTTGTTGGACACCGTCGTGAAACACGAACTGGCATCCTCTGCATACAACCGCCGCCGTGAATCCTGCGAGAACGCCTGCGCCCACATCGCCAAGAAGCATCCCGAGGTGAAGTATCTGAGCGACGCCACTATGGCCATGCTCAATGAAATAGATGTTGAAATCCCCGCCGAGGATTACATGCGCGCGGAGTATGTCATCGGTGAGAAGCAGCGCGTCCTCGACGTGTGCAACGCCTTGGAGCGAGGTGACTATGAGACCGTCGGTGACCGCATGTACGGTACGCACTACGGCATGAGCAAGCTCTACGAAGTGAGCTGCGAGGAACTGGACTACCTCAACGACATCGCCAAGGAATTTGGCGTGACCGGTTCCCGCGTGATGGGCGGCGGCTTCGGTGGCTGCACCATCAACCTGGTGAAGGAAAACCTTTATGATGCCTTCATTACCACGGCAAAGGAGAAATTCAATGCCAAATTCGGACATGAACCAAAGATTTATGATGTCGTGATATCTGATGGCGCTAGGAAATTGTAAAATGTAGGGGCGGACCCATGTGTCCGCCCATTCAACGGGCAGACACGCAGGTCTGCCCCTACAAATAAACGATTAAACAAATAAACAATTCAACATAATGAAACCAACCCTATTAGTATTAGCCGCAGGCATGGGTTCCAGATACGGTGCCCTGAAGCAGATGGATGGCGTCGGCCCGAACAACGAAGCCATTCTCGACTATTCCATTTTCGACGCCAAGCGCGCCGGCTTCGGCAAGGTGGTCTTCGTCATCCGCGAGGACTTCGCCGAGGCGTTCATACGGCATCCCCGTTGAATATGTCTACCAATCCCTCGACAAGCTGCCGGAGGGCTTCAGCGTCCCCGAAGGTCGCGTGAAACCCTGGGGCACCTGCCACGCCGTTCTGATGGCCAAGGACGTGATCCACGAGCCTTTTGCCGCCATCAACGCCGATGACTTCTATGGCAAGGAAGCCTACGAGGTGCTGGCCAAGTATCTCATGGAATGTGAAGGCAAGACGGGCGCCTACAGCATGGTGGCCTACAAGCTGCGCAACACCATGTCGGACTTCGGCACGGTCTCACGCGGCATCTGCACCGCCGATGCGGAAGGACATTTGCAAACCATCGTCGAGCGCACGGCCATCGGTCACACCGAAGACGGCGGCGCGGCCTACACCGACGAGACGGGCAGCCATCCGTTGGATATGGACTCGCTCGTTTCCATGAACTTCTTCGGCTTCACGCCTGACTTCTTCGAGTATTCTGAGAAGGGCTTCGTCGAGTTCCTGAAAGGTCCTGCCCAGACCAACATCAAGGCCGAGTTCTTCATCCCGCTGATGGTCAACCAAAGCATCAACGACGGCACAGCGAAACTGAGAGTGCTGTCGAGCAACGCCTCATGGTTCGGCGTCACCTACAAGGAAGACAAGCCCGACGTAATGCGCAAAATCCGCGAGTTGATTGAAAAGGGCGTGTATCCGAATAATTTATGGTAAGTATTATTGGACACGAGACTTCGAGACACGAGACGCGAGACGGTGGTTTTGTCCCGCGTCCCGCAGTCCCGTGTCCCGTGTCAAAATAATAAACTATGAACATAGAAGTAAAAACCTGGGGCAAAACCCCTGACAATAAAGACATCAAGCTCTACACCCTGACCAACGCCAATGGCATTAAGGTGCAGCTGAGCGACATCGGTGCGGGCATCGTGAGCATCGTCACACCCGACCGCAACGGCCACATGGACGACATCGTGCTGGGCTATCCCAACGCCACCGACTACTATGGTGACGGTCCCTGCGCGGGCAAGACGCCAGGTCGTTTCGCCAACCGCATCGCCAACGGTCGCTTTACGATGGACGATAAGGAATATCAACTTGAGCTGAACACGGGCGACGGCAAGCACCACCTCCACGGCGGCAGCATCGGCTTCGCCAACCAGAAATGGGCCAGCCGCATCAATGGTGAGAACATAGTGTTCACCTACCTCTCGGCCGACGGCGAGGCGGGCTATCCCGCAGAGCTGGTGACCAAGGTGTACTACACCCTCAACGACGAAAACGAGCTGAACATCCGCTTCTGCGCCTATTCGTCTGACAAGACCATCATCAACCTGACCAACCACACCTATTTCAACCTGAAAGGCGAAGGCAACGGCGATATCCTCGACCACAAGCTGCATTTGAATGCCTCGCGTTTTCTGCCCGCCACTAACGAGCTGATTACCACTGGTGAGATGGCCCCCGTAACTGACACCCCGATGGACTTCACTCAAGCCAAGCCGATTGGTCGTGACATCAAGGAAGCCTTCCCTGACCTCATTAATGGCAAGGGCTACGACAGCTGCTGGGTCATCGACGGCGTGGAAAAGGACAAGCTCTCGTTGGCCGCCGAGCTCTCACACGAGGGCGTGGGGCGCATGGTGAAGATCTACACCACCCAGCCTGGCGTGCAGGTCTACACCGGCAACTGGCTCTCGGGTTGTCCCAAAGGCAAAAACGGCCATATCTACGAAGACTATTCAGGTGTCGCCTTGGAGTGCCAAGGTCTCCCCGACTCACCCAACAAGCCTAACTTCCCCAACACCTTCCTGCGTGCTGGAGAAGAATACAGCGAAACCATCATCTTCAAATTCTCAACCATATAATTTTTAAATCTTTGAATTTTAAATCTTTAAATCCAAAATAATGAGTACAAAAACTAAACAATGGGGCGCCATCATCGTGATGATTGCCCTATTCGCCATGATTGCCTTCGTGACCAACCTCTGTTCACCTATGGCCGTCATCGTGAAGAACCAATTCGGTGCTAGCAACTTTCTGTCGCAAATCGGCAACTACGGTAACTTTATCGCCTATCTCGTCATGGGTATTCCCTCTGGCATGCTCATCAAGAAGTTCGGCTATAAGAAGACCGCGTTGATAGCCCTTGCGGTAGGTATCGTCGGTATCCTCGTGCAGTGGGCCAGCGGTAGGCTAGGCTTTGGCGTCTACCTCATCGGTGCTTTCATCGCCGGCTTCTGCATGTGCATGTTGAATACTGTCGTCAACCCGATGCTGAACCTCCTCGGTGGTGGCGGCAACAAAGGCAACCAACTCATCCAAATCGGTGGCGTTTTCAACTCGGCCGCTGCCGTGGCGGTCTACATCCTCATGGGCGCCCTTATCGGCGAGGCTACCAAGGCCAAAATTTCCGATGCCACCCCTGCCCTGTTGATAGCATTGGCCATCTTTGTCATCGGCTTCATCGTCATCCTCTTCACCAAGATTGAAGAGCCACAACAACCCGTTGAGGTGAAGTCGGAAGTGAAGGACAAATACAGCGCCTTCTCGTTCCGTCACTTCAAGCTCGGCATCTTGGCCATCTTCCTCTATGGTGGCATCGAAGTGGGTACACCAACCTATATCCTGCAGTATTTGACCTCCGAGCCCACTGCGGCTACGCCAGGTCTTGGCATGAGCGGCACCATCGCTGGCCTCATCGTGGCCGTCTATTGGCTGATGATGCTTGTTGGTCGTTTCATCGGTGGCGCCATCGGCGGCAAGGTGTCATCGAAAGCCATGGTGACAACGGTTTCCATTGCAGCCATCGCTTTGGTGTTGTTCGGCATGTTTGCCCCGACCACTTGGCAGGTCAATGTGCCTGGCATCGACTGGGCTAACCTGAAGCTCATCTGGGCTGAAGTGCCCGTCGGCATCTTCGCCTTCATCCTTGTAGGCCTGTGCACTTCGGTGATGTGGGGCGCCATCTTCAACCTCGCCACGGAAGGCTTGGGCAAGTACACCGCCATCGCTTCGGGTGCCTTCATGACCATGGTATTCGGCTTCGCCATCATGGTGGGTTTGCAAGGCCTCGTCGCCGACTGGACGGGCAGCTACATGACCAGCTACGTTGTCGTGCTGTTCTGCGCCGCATACATCCTCTTCTACGCCCTTGTGGGTTCGAAGAACGTCAATAAGGACATTCCTGTAGACTGATGTTCAAGAAGTTACTTGGAACAGGAGCAGCTAGGGTGGTCAATGTGCTGACGCAGTTGGCCACCCTCATCATGGGCACCAAGTTTCTCGGTGCCGTGGAATGGGGCACGGCCTTCATCGCGCAGACCGATATTACCTTTTTGTTGATTGGCATCGAGCTTATCGCCGGCAGTGGACTGGTGTATTTCACACCACGCAAGAAACTTAACACGCTGATGTCGATTTCTTACGGTTGGATTGGTGCCGTCATGCTGCTTTACCTGCTGCTGTTCCAAGTATTCTCCTTCTTCCCTACATTTTACCATTACATCGTCCCTGAAGGCTATGCTTGGCTCGTCCTGTTGATGACCTTTGTCTACAGCCTGCACGAGTTCAACCTCAACCATGCCCTTGGAAAAGAGAAAGTTGCAACATATAACTGGCTGTTTCTCATCCAGATACTTACCCAAGTCTCCATGATGGCAGTGTTCATCTTCGCCTTGAATTTGAGGACGGCCAAAGCCCTGCTCTACTCACAACTTTGCGGTTATAGCCTCGCCTTGGTCATTGGCTGGATTCTGCTGCTACCCAACCTGAAACATGAGGAACGTGAACCCTTGAAAGACAGCTTGAAAGAAATGCTACATTACGGGGCATTCTTGCAACTCTCCACATTGGTCAGTACGCTGAACAAACGTTTGAGCCTCTATCTGTTGAACACGCACTGCGACGACAAATCCATCGGCGTGTATGCCTCGGGAACACAGGTCACGGAAGGTGTGAACATCGTGGGACAGAGTATCGGCTTGGTGGAGTTTTCCGCTTTGAGCAACACCGAAAAAGCGCAACGCGCCGCATTGCTCACCTTGCGTTTCATGAAGCTCGCAGTTCTGTTGACCTTCACTGCTCTGTTGGTGATTTGCCTGCTTCCGACATCCTTCTTTGAATGGGTTTTTTCAGGTGAATTTGCCGATATTCGCCCTGTCATCCTTTTGATGGCGCCAGGCATTGTGTTTTTCTCCGCGCACACCGTTCTGGCCAACTATTTCTCCGGCACAGGCAAGCCGAAATACAACCTCTACGCCTCCCTCATCGGGCTTTCTGTCACCTTGGTTTCAGCATTCATTTTGATTCCACGGTTGGGCATTCGTGGTGCAGCCATCACCACCACACTGACCTACACGGCATTGTTCGTTTACCAATGGATTGTGTTCCATCGCCTGACGGGAAGTAAACTGAGACAGCTTGTGATTACCAAAGACGACTTGGTGTGGGCTACCACCGAAATCAAGCAGTTGTTTTAATTTTTTTCGTACCTTTGCAGAAATAAGATTTTTATGAGCGAAATCAACGACGACGACATCTTCAACCCCAACGAAGACCCCATTCCAACCACTGAAAACTATAACGACGACAGCATCGTGCACCTTGAGGACATGGAGCACATCCGTCGCCGCCCGGGCATGTATATCGGCAAACTCGGTGACGGTGCCTCGCAGGACGACGGCATCTATGTGCTTATCAAAGAGGTGATTGACAACTCCATCGACGAGTTTACCTCCGGCTTCGGCAGAAAAATCGAGGTGACCGTCAACAAGGCGGAGAAGAAAGTCAGCATCCGAGACTATGGCCGCGGTATCCCGTTGGGTAAGTTGAAAGAAGCCGTCTCGCAACTCAACACCGGTGCCAAATACGACAGCAAGGTGTTCCAGAAGTCCGTTGGTTTGAACGGTGTCGGTACCAAGGCCGTCAACGCGCTCTCGTCCTATTTCAAGGTGCAGGCTATCCGCGAGGGCAAGACGCGTATCGTGGAGTTCGCCCAAGGCAAAATGGTCAGCGACACGGGCATCATCCCCTCCGACGGTGACACTGGCACTTTAACCGAGTTCATTCCTGACTCCGCATTATTCGGCAACTACCACTACGTTGATGAATACATAGAGAAGCGCATCTGGAACTACGCCTACCTTAACCGTGGCTTAAGTCTGATATACAACGACAAGCGCTATTATTCCAAGAACGGCCTCCTTGACCTTTTGCAGAACAACATGGAAGGCGAAGGTCTCTACCCCATCATCCATATCAAGGACGGCGACTTCGAGGCCGCTTTCACGCATGTCAACGGACAGTCGAGCGACTACTTCTATTCCTTCGTCAACGGACAGCATACCACCGAGGGCGGCACACACCAGTCTGCCTTCCGCGAGGGCTATGCCCGCGTGGTGCGCGAGTTTTACCAAAAGGAATACGAGCCTGCCGACATCCGCCAGGGTTTGGTATGCGCCTTGTGCGTGAGAATTCAGGAGCCCGTCTTTGAGGCCCAAACGAAGACCAAGCTCGGCTCCACCCACCTCGCCCCCAACAACCCCGACGGTAGCAACGACAGCCCCGTCTTGAAGACCTATGTTTTCGACATCCTGAAACGCCATTTGGACAATTACCTGCACAAGAACCCCGAAACGGTTAGTGTTTTGCAGGCGAAGATCCAAGCCAACGAAAAGGAACGCAAGGAGATTGCTGGTATCAAGAAAGCCGCCCGCGAGAGTGCGAAGAAAGTCAGCCTGAACAACCGCAAGCTCCGCGACTGCCGCATCCACCTCAACACGACCAACGAGAAGCGCCTCGAAAGTACCATCTTCATCACCGAGGGTGACTCCGCATCGGGAAGCATCACCAAGAGCCGCGACGTGCAGACCCAGGCCGTGTTCAGCCTGCGTGGTAAGCCGCTCAACTGCTTAGGCATGACCAAGAAAGTGTGCTACGAGAATGAGGAGTTCAACCTGCTGCAAGCCGCATTGAACATCGACGAGGACATCGAGAACCTGCGCTACAACAACATTGTGATTGCCACTGATGCTGATGTGGATGGTATGCACATCCGCCTGCTGTTGCTCACCTTCTTCTTGCAGTTCTACCCCGACCTGGTGCGCAACGGCCATGTTTATATCTTGCAAACGCCGCTGTTCCGCGTCCGCAACAAGAAGGAGACATACTACTGTTACAACGACGAGGAACGCATTGCCGCAAAAGAAAAATGTGGCAAGCAGGCTGAAATCACACGATTCAAAGGTTTGGGCGAAATCTCCCCTGATGAATTTCGGGGCTTCATTGGTCCCAACATGCGCTTGGAGCCCGTCATCTTACGCTATGACTTCGGCATCAAGGAACTACTGGAATACTACATGGGCAAGAACACCATGGAACGTCAAAAGTTCATCATCGACAATCTGAGGATTGAGGATGATTCGGAAATGGATAAGATGTAACGATTATTTCAGTTCTTCGGCCTTTCGACCCTTTGACAAGCTCAGGGACCTCAGGCTCAGGGACCTCAGGGTTTATCCTCCGATTTCGTCCAATTCAAGCCAACGCAACTCTTTTTCGTCAAGGAGGTCCTTGATTTCCTGCAAGCGGTTGCCCATTTCTTGCAGTTTCTGATAGTCCGTCTCTCTGTTCAAGGCTTCGGTCAACATTTGTTTTTCAGCTTCAAGGTCGGCCATCTCCTGCGTCAAGGTCTCGTATTCACGTTGTTCCTTAAAGGAACGCTTCACCTTCTCACGTTGTTTCACGGGGCGTGGTTCTTCCTTCTTCTGCGTCGATTTTTCCTTCCGCTCCTCTTTGACTTTTGCATCCAAATAGTCTTTATAATGACTATAGTTGCCCATGAAGCCTTTCACCATGCCATCACCCTGGAAGACAAAGAGTTGATCAACGACCTCATCCATGAAGAAACGGTCGTGTGAAACCACAAGGAGACAGCCTTTATAGCCTTGCAGGAAGTCTTCAAGCTTCTGCAAGGTCAAGAGGTCCAAGTCATTGGTAGGCTCGTCAAGGATAAGGAAATTGGGGTTCTGCACCAAAATAGTCAACAGATAGAGCCTTCTCTTCTCACCACCGCTGAGCAATGCCACAGGCTGGCGGTGCATCTTATATGGAAAGTTGAAATGCGCCAACAACTGGTCAGCGGTATAAACTTTGTCCTTGCCGTAGGTCATCACCTCAGCAATATCGCGCACTGTGCTGATGACGGTCTTGCTTTCGTCGAACTGTATGCCTTCCTGACGGTAGTAGCCGTAGGTCACGGTCTCGCCAGTCTTTACACGTCCACGGTCAGGCTGCAAGGCACCCGTGATGATATTCAAGAAGGTGGACTTGCCAACGCCATTCTTACCAATCAAGCCAATGCGCTCGCCACGTTTGAAGACATAATCGAAGTCTTTAAGAACAGTTAAGTCACCAAACGACTTCGACACATTGCTGAGTTCCAAAATCTTGCCGCCCAAGCGTTGCATCTGCAGGCCAAACTCAAGACGTTCGTCCTGCTCCTGATACTTGGACCTTTCTTTCAGATCATAGAAGGCATCGATGCGACTCTTCGACTTGGTGGTGCGAGCTTGCGGCATCCTGCGCATCCATTCCAACTCGTATTTCAGCAGCTGGCTGTTGCGTTCCGCAGTGGCACGTTTCACCTCCTCGCGCTCGCGACTCTTCTCCACATAATAGTCGAAGTTGCCATTGTGGGTGTACATTACACCTTGATAGAGCTCAAATATCTTGTTGCATACCCTGTCAAGGAAATAGCGGTCGTGCGTCACCATGAGCAGCGTCATGCTCGACTGGGTGAGGAATTTCTCCAGCCACTCCACCATCTCCACGTCGAGGTGGTTGGTGGGCTCGTCAAGGATGAGGAAATCCGGCTCATGCAACAACACCAAGGCCAAGGCCAAGCGTTTTACTTGTCCGCCCGAAAGTTCATCGACACTCTGCTCAAGGTTATCCAAGGCGAAGCGGGTCAGATACTGCCGTGCCTTAAGATGTTGTTCTTCGTTGAGGTCGGCCAACAAATCCGAAATCCGAGTCCCCGCAGGATACACGGGCAACTGCTCCAGGTAGCCGATTTTAATGTCGTTGGCGTAGGTAATCGTCCCGGAATCAGGCGACTCCTGCCCCACCAAGATCTTCAGCATCGTCGACTTGCCCGAGCCGTTGGTGGCAATCAATGCCGTCTTGTCGCCCTTTTCAATGCCAAAGGTGACATCGGCAAACAGCGTCTTGATGCCGTACGACTTGGAGATGGAATTGACCGACAGGTAATTCATTTGGCGAAACGCTTGACGTATTCAATGGGATACTGCGACTTCTCCGAGACCTGCTCCACCGTCATGCCCGACTCGAACAACCTCATGATGACGGCATCCATGGGCTCACCGACTTCGATGATATGAAAGTCCGGGTCATAGAAGCGGACGACACGCTGTCCCCAAGGCGCCTCCTCTACAGGATGGACATATTGGATCTCAGGGAATTCCTTCAGGTATTCAAGGAATTTGTCGAAGTCCTTCTCCTCGAAATACAGCTCTGCGTCATTTGACTTCCTGCGGACATTGTCCGTATGGATCATCTCCTTCCATTTCTTCATCTCTTGCAGGGCGAAACCACCAGAGAATTGCACGTCCTCACCAAAGTCCATCACGACACGGTCGCCAATCACCTCTTCATAGAAAGTGATTGCCTTTTCCATGTCGGTAACCGCCAGCAGCGGGCATTTGAATTTCAGCATATTTCTTAGTTTTGATATTGCAAAAATAAAAAAAGCCTCGCATCCGAAGACACGAGGCTATATCTTTTATGAAAAATCATTTCTTCTTCTCCTTAGGCAACACGGAGAACTTGTAGATACAGAGTTGGTGATACGTGTCGCCAGGATTCAAAACCGGCTTGGGAGCCAATGTGCTGTGGTTGATGGCATCCGGGAAATACTGGGTTTCGAGTGCCAGACCTTCACGCATGTTCAAAGGCTTGCCGCACTTGCCAATTCCCTTGCCGTCGAAAAAGTTGCCGCTATAAAACTGCAAGCCCACCTGGTCGCTCCAAACCTGCAGCTCACGACCGCTTTCAGGCTCCGTCAGCGTGGCATTCCAAGCATATTCCTTCGGGCTTGTCTTATCCATAATCCAGTTGTGGTCGTAACCCTTGGCGTTCTTCAGCTGCTCGTCGTCGGCAGCGATGTTGTCGCCGATACGATGCTTCTCACGGAAATCAAACGGGGTCTCTTTCACGCCAGAGAACTTACCTGTCGGAACGATGTGTTCGTCAATGGTGGTCATGTAGCGCGAGTTGATCTGAAGCTCGTGATCAATGATGGTGCCATTGCCCTCACCCTTCAGGTTGAAGAAGGAATGGTGTGAAAAGTTACACAAGGTCGGGGCGTCAGTGGTGGCGGAATAGCGGATGACAAACTGGTTGTCGTGCGTCAAAGTATAGCTCATCGTCACCTCGAGGTTGCCGGGGAAACCATCCTCACCGTCGGCAAACACGGTGTGCATCTGAATCACGCTGTCGTTAGTGGAAACCACGTCCCACACGCGCTTGTCGGCACCGATGAGGCCGCCGTGAAGCGTGTTCTCACCATCGTTTTTCGTCAACTGGTATTCAACGCCGTTCAAAGTAAAGGTGCCATTGGAAATGCGGTTGGCGCAACGGCCCACCACAGCGCCAAGATAGCGCTCACCATTGTTGTTCAGATATTTGTCGATATGATCATAACCCAAGACGATGTCTTCAAAACTGCCACGTCTGTCGGGCATCCACAAGGCGACAACACGACCACCGTAGTTGGTGACCTGCATCGTCAGGAAACCATTGTGCAAGGTATATAACGACACTTGTTTTCCATCCACTTCCTTGTTGAAGTTCTCGGTTGGAATCAGTTTGACTTCTTTCTTGTGGCTGCAACCTACTAACAATAAGGCAATTGCAAAAATCAATAACGCTTTTTTCATCTTTTTCGATTTCAAATCTGGTGATTTTGGAGCGGCAAAATTACAAAAACTCTTTCATCCGTGCAAACACAATTTTATTTTGTTCTCGCAACACATTGATAATCAATGGTCTTATGTCGTTTTAGGAATTCTATCAGCATTTCCTCCGATGTCATGAAGGTGCTCCTACCCTCGTCAACACTCTCAATGATAACGGTGGAAGCCATAAAGCTGTTAAAGGCCACCTTATATGTCTTCTTCGTCGAGAAGTTGTCGCCCTCCATATTGATCCAAACATTCCTGCCATCGTCACCCACCGTATAGGTCATACCCGACACAAATGATGGATTTCCACCGTTTTTCCTGTAGGAGTTAAGGATGAACTTCTTCAACTGCTCACCTGTCATCTGATACACAACCACTTCGTTGTTGAACGGGTCAATGGAATAGACATCCTTCACCGTGATGGGGCCTTTCTTAAGATGGTTGGCTCGCACACCACCCGGGTTCTGGAAGGCGAAGTCGGCACCACTGACTTCACGTATGGCATCGGCTATCATGCTACCTAACTCTTCCTGATTCTCAAACTTGGTCAATGCCGTGGCGATAGGCTGGTTCAACGCCGGCGTGTCGTTAAATTCGCTCACCAGTTTCTGGATTTCGGGATTCACCTTCCACACCTTGTTGACATCCAATACGATAGCTTCCTTCCTTACCACCTTATGGTCTTTCACTGTCAGCTTCACCAAAGTGGCATATTTCAGGTGCGAGCCCGACTGCGTGATCAACACACCATTGGTCTCGGAAGGATTTTCTACTAAGGTGTGTGTATGTCCGCCTATGATGACATCAAGCCAAGGATTGGATTGAGCCAGTTCCATGTCGTCCTCGTAGCCGCAATGCGAAAGCATGATCACCACATCATTTTGGTTTCTTAGGTATTTGTACTCTGGCACAACCTCTCCAGGACGCCTGAAACTCACCTTGGCCACATTATTGGGATGTGCGCTCGGGATGCCGTCGTGGCCCACCTCAAGCATGCCAACCACCGCCATCTTCACGCCCTGACGCTCGATGGTGACAAACGGATTGACATCAAGGTCGACCGTTACAGGAACGACGACATTGGCACACAGGAACGGGAAATGGGCACGCTTGATGTCGCCCTGTAAGCCGGCAATATTCGAGTCAAACTCATGGTTGCCAACAGCACTCATGTCAAAACCTGTGCGGTTCATCAACTCGATTATGGGATAGTTGACCGGATCGTATTGGTCGTTGATGGGATTGCCCGTGCGGTTGTCACCCGCGGAAAGCAGAAGCAAGTCGGGATAGACGGCTCTCAAGCTGTCGACCAAAGCGGCAAACTTGGGGAATTGGTCGATGCTGGCGTGCATGTCGTTGACAGAAAGGATGGCAATTTCCGTTGCTCCTTCAACGGATTGGGTTTCAACGGGTTTAGGCTGATCCTCAGACTGGTTGCGGAGGACGAGAAACAAGACTATCGCCAACAAAGCGAACATCAACAGCAGTTTCTTTTTATTCATAGGTCAATGGTGTTTTAATTGGTGGCAAATTTAGGAAAAAGTTTTATTTTTGCGGCATCATGGCGAAGAAAAGCAGAAACGAATACCCGAGCGGAAGCAGGACTAGCTGGAAGGTGGTACTCACATACCTCTTCGTCATGGCCCTTTGCGCGGCTTTGTTCTATTATATCTCCAACCTGCGCAACAGCATAGAGAACCAACGTTCCAACATCAACGAGCAGCATGACGCCCTCAACTGGGTCAACCAATTCACCAAGAATGTGCATGCAGCCCAGAATGCCGCCAACCTATACGCCTTTACCGAACAAGCCAGATACAGGAAGGAATTCAACACCTATCGCGATGCCATCAAGGTGCAAACCGACTCGCTTATGGCATTTGAAATCAGCGATGACAACAAAATGCTCGTGAATGAGATAAGCAATCTCATCAGAAGCAAAGGCAAAATCAGCAATGAGCTGTCAAAACAATTTCACGATTTCAACCCGTTGGCTGAATTCGACCGCACCATCGACGGTTACATCCCACCGGAACCGCACCTAGAAGATGAGATTGTGGTCACCACGGTTTCGAAAGACACCATCGTCCGTGTTCCAAGGGCCGCAGAAAAGAAAGGCTTCTGGAAACGCGTGGGCAAGGTGTTCAAACCGAATGAGACGGTGGAAGACAGCCTCGTCCACATCTCCATCGAACGCTCCGACACGCTTCACATCCAGCGGCAGCGCCCCGACTCCCTCACCATCCTCGCCGATCTGCGCGTGCTCTCTGACAAGGCCAAGAAGGAGTATTGGGACAAAATCAAGGAATACGAGAAAAAGACACAGGAGCTGGTCCAGGCCGACAACCAACTCTCGGAACAGATTTCCTCCCTGCTGATACGCCTCAACCAGGAAATCCTTAACTCCACCATCAGCGAAATCGAGAAAAGCGAAAAAATCATCGATGAAAACACCCATTATTCCATCCTTATCGGCGCCGTCACACTAGGCCTTATCATCATTTTCATCATACTGATTATCAGCGATGTAAACAAAGGATACAGGGCACGCCGTGCGGCTGAAGAGGCCAAAAGGAAGACCGAGGAAATCATGGAAAGCCGCCATAAACTGCTGCTCTCGGTATCGCACGACATCAAGACCCCACTGAGCTCCATCCTTGGCAATGTGGAACTCATGGACAAGACAGGTAACGAAAAGGAAATCAACTCAATACAGCAGTCCGCCGACCATATCCTCAACCTATTGAACAACCTGTTGGAGTATTCGAGCCTTGAACAAGGCAAGCTGCAAGTCAGCAATGAAGCCTTCAATTTCAGGCAACTCTGCGATGAAACAGCAGAGATGTTTGAGTCCATTGCCCGCCACAAGAACCTGCAATTCATCTATGAGCCTAGCGTTGAAAACAGCTGTACCATCCTATCCGACAGACTGAAAATCAAGCAGATACTTAGCAACTTGATTTCCAACGGCATTAAATACACCCTCGAAGGCAGCGTCACCTTCAAGGCGAGGATGGGACGTAACTTGGTAGTGTTCGACATCACCGACACAGGCATGGGCATTCCGCAGGATAAGCTGGAAGAGGTGTTCAAGCCCTTCGTCCGCATCGAAACCTACAACCAGTTCGCCGAAGGCAGCGGTTATGGCATGTCGGTTGTCAAAGGTCTTGTCGATTTGCTTGGCGGTGAGATCCACATCGATTCAGAAGTAGGAAAAGGCACCCATTTTGAGGTCAGGATTCCTGTCGGAGAAGTGGACAATGAACTTAAAGAAAAAGATGAAGTAAATAAAGACAACAATAAATCGCTCAATATTTTAGTTATCGACGATGACAACACATTGCTCTCCGTCATCGACACCATGTTGCACCGGCTGGGGCATCAAGCCATTGCCTGTCGTTCCAAAAGCGATATCGAAGGCGCCATTGCACAAGTTACTGATTACGACTACATTCTGACTGACCGCGAAATGGGTGCTGTGACTGGCAACGACATCCTACATCTTTTTAAGGAGGCTGATGCTTCAAAGCCCGTCATCCTGATGACGGCCCGAATGGAATACACCAACGAGATGGCCAAGAAAGAAGGTTTTGATGGCTTCCTACAGAAGCCATTCAATATGAAACAGTTGGAATCTATGTTCGGAAGTGTTGCTTTAAGCGATGATGCGGGCGAAACTGCCTTCCCAGACTTCCCTGGATTCAGTGAAATGATGGGCAACGACAAGGAGGCCATGACCGACATTCTCACCGCTTTCGTACAATCGACAGCCGACGATTTGGTTTTAATGAACACTTTAATTGAAAAGTCGGATTTCGTTGAAATGCAGAGTCTTTGCCACAAGATGCTTCCCATGTTCAAGCAATTGGAACGCGACACCGCCTTCCTCTCCAGGATGAACGAGTTGCGCGGCAAAGAAAAGAAAGAAAAACACTACCGTAAATGGAAGGAAGACGCCCGTCAATTCATGGCACAAACCGACGAATTGATGGACTTGCTAGCCGAAAAATACGGAATCTGCTGATTATTTGGCAAGATGGAAGCGATAACCATCCCAGACGAACTCTCTCTCCTCTTTTCCCTTGACAGAATACACCGTTGCTTTGATGTTTTTGCCCGTACGGGGTAACGACAGCTCCACCACAGGACGATCTTCGAACCATTGGCTAAATTCCGCCGCATTCATCTGTAATCTCTTGCCGGTTACATGGTCGTTGGCATAGTACCATTCTTCACCGTCAAACTCATATCCCTTGGACGGTGTCAAGCTGGACACTTCCTCAAAATCCATGGCATCAGGAATAGTAACCAACTTATGCGAGGTTTTGTCGTATAAATAGAAGATGATCCCATCATACTCCCACTCGTCATGTGGCACGCCATTGACGGTACCGCCCGTGTTCTCAGCGAACACCTTATGCTTGCCATCTGCACAATTCCACACTACCATCTCCACAAAAATGGTGTTACGAAAGATTTCGGCGGCCTCTTCGGCGTCGAATTCTTCAACGTACTCCATGTCATACCTGAAATAACCGTTCTTCTCGTCTAGAAGAATAGTAGCGCCTTCAGGCAAAGGCTTGTTCTGGAGATAAAGATTCCAAGCTTCGCTCATAGGACCACTCACCTCGTCCTCAGGTTCGGCGAGCATGTAGGAAACGAACTCCTTAATGGTTCCGGTTTTTCCAAAAGTTCCGACTTCATACATGTAGTCCTTTTCATAAGGCAGTTGTGCATGCGAGTTCAAGCCGAGAAGCATCACTATTGCTCCACAGACAATCAGAGAGATGTTTTTCATAGTAGAATTGTATTAATTAGAGTTCTATTCCGTAAAGATGCATCTTATTATATAAGGTCTTGCGGTCGATCTGCAGGAGTTTGGCGGCCACAGTCTTGTTGCCTCTCGCCTTCTGCAAGGCGGCCTCGATCTGTTCCTTCTCGTGTTCCGGACGCAAGGCCCAGTCGTCCTCGTCTGTGGCGATGACGGTCTTCTTATTGGGCGCGCTAAACACTGGCAGGTCGTCCATCTCGATGTTCTCACCCTCGGCGAAGAGCACGCAACGGCGCAACACGTTACGTAGCTCGCGCAAGTTGCCGTTCCAACGCTGTTCCTTCATACGTTGCAAGGCGTCAACTGAGATGCCTTTCACGTTCTTTCCCAACTCCTCGTTGGCCTGACGGATGAAGAACGACGTCAACTCGTCGAAGTCCTCCAAGCGGTCGCGCAACGGCGGCACCTCGATGGCGAACTCGTTGATCCTATGAAACAGATCCTGACGGAAACGCCCTTCCTCGATGGCTTGCTCTAGATTCTCGTTGGTGGCCGCCAATATACGCACATCCACGTGGATGTCGGTAGCCGAGCCAACAGGCCTCACTTTTTGTTCCTGCAAGGCACGCAACAGCTGCATCTGCACCTCATAAGGCAGGTTGCCCACCTCGTCGAGGAACACAGTGCCGCCTTTGGCTTGCTCAAAGACCCCCTTCTTGTCGGCGATGGCAGAGGTGAACGAGCCTTTCAGATGACCGAACAACTCGCTGGGCGCCAGTTCCTTGGAAAGGCTTCCACAATCCACGGGGATGAAGGGGCCATCCTTGTATTGGCTCAAGTCGTGTATCATGCGGGCAATGTATTCCTTGCCGGTGCCACTCTCTCCGAGAATCAGCACCGAGAACTTGGTCGGCGCCACCAATTCCACATGTTTGTAGAGTCTTTGCATGGCAGGGCTTTCACCTCTCACCCATTGCTTGTTGCCGGGAATGAAAGGCTCAGTAGCCTCTTCGTCGGTCGACTCCAAGGCGGCAGCGATCTTCTCCTCCAAAACGCTCGGGTTGATGGGTTTCTTGAGGTAGTCGAAAGCACCAAGTTTCATTGCCGACACGGCGGTCTGCACCTCGGCATAGCCCGTCATCACAATGATCGGCACCTTGCTCTTCAGCTTCTCACGCACCCATGTCATCAAAATGATGCCGTCGCCATCGGGCAGACGCAAATCGGTCAGGATCAAGCCGAAGTCCCCATTGGAAATCTCGACCTTCGCCTGTTCGTATCGCGATGCCAACACGGCCTCATAACCGTTCTTCTTCAGCCAGGTCTGAATCATCATGCCGAAGGAGGCATCGTCTTCCACAACTAGAATTCTACATTTCATGTCGCAAAAGTAACAAAATTCCGTTGATTCCACAAAATTACACACAAAAAAAAGCCTCACATTGGGGAAATGTGAGGCAATTTAAAAAAAATTGAAAACGAGCAGTTCCGTTAGAAACGGATTTTATTTGATGGAAACTACCAAATAATTCGACATACTCCAGAAAGCTTCCTTGTCGAGGATCTGCAGCACCTTGGCGCCGCTTTCCTCTTCGTTGACTTGGTAACTGTTTTCCGGATGGTTGGTCATGATTTTAGGCTTCTTGGTGTTCAAGGGGATAATCTCCAAGTCGCGCTTGTTGCCTTGCACAAACTGGCTTTTATCGAAGCCCTGTTTTGAAATCTCACTGGACTGAAATAGACCTCCCTTGCTGACAACGCCTTTCTCCACAAGCACATCTTGAGGTGCGATGCACACCCAAACGGTATTCAACATGGCGTCCTGGCTTTCGATGGTGGCCTGCTGTGCCGCATTCTGAACACTCATCACGTCAAGGTTGGAATTCAAAGCATCGATATCCTCATTAAGATTGGAAACCTGTTCGTTCAGGTTGGCAATTTCTTGGCGACTTTGCTGCAGCTCCTCCCTCAGGTTATTGATGAACACGTCCTTCTCTTCCAGCTGCTTCTTCAAGCGGCTCACGGTTTGGTTCAAGGCCTTAGACGTGGCACCCTGCTCAGCAAGTTGTTTCTCAAGCTTATCGATCTTATTACGGTTCTCCTGCAAAGTCTGCTGGATAGCGTTGATTTCCGAAACAGCCCTGTTGGTGTTGCCTTCCATATTCTCCATCATGATGATGTTTTCTTGGGCGCGCACCGATTCAAGGGCATTCTCAATCTCGTTGATAGTATTCAAAGCCTGGTCGAAGCCGCCTTTGGCTGCAACGGCCTCGGTATAAAGGGAGTCACGCTCAGCGAGAAGGGTTTGGTACTTCTCCGAACGTTCCACATCACATGAAGCCACCGCAAACAGCAGCACCGAAAGAGGCACAAACAAAAACTTTGATTTCATAGGTTTGAATCTTTGTCATTTTTCTTAGCATATTTCATACCTAAATTTATTAATAATTTATAAATTATTCATTATCAACATATTACAACTAATTTCACAGCATAACAAAATTGTGGAATTTTGTGGAATTTTCCACATTTTTATAAATAATGTGGAATTTTGTGGATTCTACAAATACAGGAATCCCGTGCATTTATGGCGCGGTAAGGGGAAAATGGAAGTGTTCGGATCGGGATGCACGTGTTTCATGCGAAACTGCTCATAAAGACGGCTTATGGCGCATTCAGGCGTGTTATTGTTCTCACTGAGATGGCATAGCATGATGCTTTTAATGCCTGGATGGTAAATCTCGGCAATGAAACGCGCCGACTCCTTATTGCTTAAATGGCCGAACGGCCCGGAGATACGCTGCTTGAGGATGTAAGGATACGAACCGTTTTCCAGCATTTCCACATCGTAGTTCGACTCGATGACAATGTTGTCGGCACGACGGATCTGCTCCTTCACCACCTTGTCAAGCATCCCGATATCGGTGGCGATGGTCAATGTATGCCCCTCATAATTAAAATGATAGCCCACAGCTCCTCGCCCATCGTGCATCACGGGGAATGCCTCTATCGTGATGCCACTGATCTCAAAGGGTTGCATCGTCTCTATCTCATGGAACAAAGCCGTATCCACATGGTTGGTAATCTTGCCTTCGGCGATGCCTTGCAAGCAATCCGAATGGGCATAGATCGGTATGGGGAAGTTCTTTGTAAACACTTCCATGCCTTTCACGTGGTCGATATGGTCGTGGGTGACGAGGATGGCCTTGATGCTCGTCGGCGACAAATCATTCTGTGCCAAGCATTTCACAATCTGCTGCGATGGGATACCCACATCGACCAAGACACCTTCGTCCTGCTTGCCCACATAATAGCAATTGCCGCTGCTGCCCGAGGCAAAGCTGCAAAAGACAAAAGGCGAAAGGCAGGAAAAAAGGTCCATCTCGAATGATTTTGGGCGCAAAAGTAGAAATTAAATTGGTTTTTTCACTATTTTTGAGGCCAAATTAATCAACAATGGAAAACACCTTTGACCCCAATGCGGCCGCCGTGGCCGACTCCGGCATCTACGGCCTGCCCTGCACCGCCGAAGAGGCGCAAATCATCATCATCCCCGTGGAGTGGGAACTCACCACGAGCTACAACCGCGGCACCGTCGACGGCCCCGCCACCATCATGGAGGCCTCCCTACAGGTCGACCTCTGCCACCACGACTACCCCGACCTCTGGCAGAAAGGCATCTGGATGGACGAATTCCCGAAGGAACTACGCGAACTGCACGACAAGATGGCGCCTTTGAGCGAGAACATCATCAACGCACTGTATGAGGGCACCATCGACGACGAACCAGAGAAATATGCCAAGCTTTATGCCCGCATCGAAGCCGCCACGGAAAAGAAAAACGCCTGGCTACGCGAGCGCATCGCCTATTGGAAGGCACAAGGTAAGGTCGTGGGTCTTTTGGGTGGCGACCACAGCTGTCCCCTCGCCTACCACCAATATCTCAACCAAAAAGGTGTAGAATACGGCATCCTGCATGCCGACGCCCACTGCGACCTGCGCGAGGCCTTTGAAGGCTTTAAATACTCACATGCCTCCATCTTCTACAACACGCTGAAGTTCGACAACGTGAAGAAGCTAGTGCAAGTCGGCATCCGCGACTACTGCCATCAGGAGAAGGCCTTGGCCGAGAGCCAGCCCAACCGCATCAAGGTGTTCTTCGACCGCGACTACCGCCGCCGCATCTACGAAGGTGGCAGATGGAAAGACCTCGTGGACGAGATGATTGCCGCCTTGCCCGAGAAGGTCTACCTCTCCATCGACATCGACTCCCTCGACCCGAAACTCTGCCCCAACACAGGCACCCCCGTGCCAGGAGGCCTTGAATATGAAGAACTAATGTATCTGCTCAATCGCATCCGCGAGGCGGGCAAGGACATCATCGGCTTCGACCTCTGCGAGGTCTCGCCTGCTCCAGACGGCGGAGATTGGGACGGGAATGTCGGCGCGAGAGTTTTATTCCATCTTTGCGGGGTGGCGGCGAAATAATGGTTGTTTGTCTTGCCTTTTCGAGACGCGATGAATCGACGTCTCTACAGGCAACTCTATATACAACAACATTCGTCGGTTCGACCGTCTGTTTTCTGTAGCAAAGCACACTATAAAGTGGGAATTTTTCATAATTTTTCACTAAAAGATGTTTTGTTCTCAAAAATAATCGTATTTTTGCAATGTGATTAAACGGAAACAGGATGATTAAGACGAAGCAAGAGGTTGAGCAGTTCCTTGCCCAATTTGGCATCAAGTTCGATGTGTGGGGCATTTTCTACCTGGACAGGGAGAAGAACGAAGAAGCCCTTAAAGCGTTGGGCATCACCCCTAAAGCTCGTGACGAGATTGTGCGCCAACTGCAAACGAACGATTATGTTGAGACCTTGCCCACTGATAATTTCGACGAAATGTGGGTGTTCGGTAGAGACATGGAAGGAACTGAGCTATACATCAAAATCGCTTTAGGTCAGCCTAGCAGCCGAACCATTTGCATTTCGTTCCACATCGCGGAACATCCTATCAATTATGCATTCAAGGAGGAGTAAAAATGGAAAAGTATGTTGAAATAAAAAGTCCTTTCACAGGAGGCAAAGTCAAAGAAGTCAGCACTGTGGAAGAACACGAATTCCGGAAAGAACGGTTTTCGGTACACGTGCGCTATTATGTCTGCGAAGACACCGGCGAGCGTTTTACGACCACGGAACAAGACGAACTGATGTTCAATGAGCTATATTCCCAATATCGTGTAAACCACGGCATACCCTTCCCGGAGGAAATCAAGGACATTAGGTTGCGTTATGGCCTCAATTACCAGCAAATCAGCAAGATTATGGGGTTTGGCATCAACCAGTATGCACAATACGAAAAGGGACAGATGCCTTCGGAATCCAACGGCAAGTTGATTTCGGCAGCCATGAGCCGAGAGTTCATGCTGCATTTGTTAGAAGACAGCCGTGCCGAATTTGACGATGGGGAATACAACATATTGCTGCAATCGATTATGACCTCAGAGGTGAGACCTGAAAACGAGGTGCAAAAAAGGCTCATCTATCGCGACATCCGCCGTTCCATCTACAATGGCTTCGGCCAGCTGAACGTCGAAAAGGTGTCCGAGATGGTGAAGTATTTCGTTTGCAAAGAGGACGGCTTGTTTCCCACAAAGCTCAATAAGGAAATGTTTTACGCCGACTTTTTGCACTACAAAAAGCATGGCCAGAGCATCAGTGGGCTTCAGTATCAAGCCATACAATACGGTCCCGTCCCCGTTCATTACGACACGGTCTATGACAACATTGAGGGCATCAGCAAAGAAATCGTGGTGGCACACGACATGGAAAGCACGCGCTTGAGCTGCAAATCATGCGACACCACGGTCTTTGAAGAGCAAGAGCTTAAAACGCTTGAAGCGGTTTTCGCCAAGATCCATACCATGAACACCCAGGAGGTGATTGACAGAAGCCACGAGGAAGACGCTTGGAAACACTACCGAAACGGCAACCAACTCATCCCCTATTCTGAGGCGTTTTCCATTATGCTGGTGTAAGGATTGGTTCGTTTGGATTCGACAGCCATCGGACTTTTAACGATTGTTTTTAGAAACCGACCCCTTTAAACAATGACTTATTTAAGATTATGGACAAGGCGTACGGACAGACCATCACTGCGATCCATATGATTGTCTGCATCTAAAACATAGTTGGAAATTGACAAACAACGAATTCCCATCGCATTGTACGATGAAGCCGACCAATAATACCCAGTATTTCCATCTTGGTAAACAGAGTTGAACATTCGGCAACCCGCAGAAGGTAAAAAGATAGCTCCATTAGGCTCGAAAACGGCAATCCATTCTTCTTCCATAATTATGTTACTGTCATAAATACAATCATTGATGCCATTCAATGTGTATAATGAGGGATCCCAATTGTCAGGCAAAAGAACCACACCTTTTATATTGTCAATCTTCGCACCCGCGAAGCGTATTCCCGAGTCGGTTAGACGCATGTTGAATACGTACTGCCATTCTTCCGAATTAAGTGTGCGCCAATTGTTATTAACCTCACCTCCATTTGAAATAGAATTGTATCCCCAATCAGCTTTGCCCGTTTGATCGCTTAAATTGTAAATAGAGTCCCCATATGCAAAATACCCCCAATAGTCTCTTTCTATGCTCCAAGGCTGATAATGAAACGCACCATGATTGTAACCACTTGTTCCCCAGCCATAAAGATCGATCCATCCGTTATTCGTTTCAGAAATATTGCTATTATTCTCTCCAATATAATCCCATTGATTAGTAGCAAAACGCCAAGTATCGGTAGATGCTTGATATTGTAAGTTTCCTTGTGAAATATATACTTGTTGCGTTTCGCTAACCGAGAAAAGGCTGTTGATTGCTCCAATAGGAGGCGTCAAATCAAAGTAAAGCGTCATATCCTGGCTATCATATTGTTGCTGGGTGATCGTATTACTGTAAATAGTATTGGCACCGTCAAACAGCACAGCTGTATACCGCATCATGTCGCCAGGTTGGAATTCACCTGTTGCATCACTACGCATAGACTGATTATCAGGCTTGAATCCTGCGGAAAGTGTCTCTACTGTAACTGCATCACAGCTACCGTTGCCAGCACTTATCAAACGCAATACTTGGCGTCCTTGTGCCGTGGTCACAGCCAGTAAAGCCATGCTTGGATTGCTTAGACGAACTCTTACACTATGTAAGCCTGCCTCTAAGCGGTTCCTGTGTGTCGCCACAATTGTGCCATCGACACGAACAACTTGGATGAGGACATCTCCAGCTTCTGACATTTCTAATGACATTTGGGTCTCATCGGTGAACGGATTAGGATAGGCTTCGCCTAAATGACAGGCCATTCCATTCTGCTCGTTGATGCCGTCTATTGAGTTCATTACCAATACAGTATCAGGATAAGCCAACGTCTCCGTCCAACCTCGTGTAACATTGGAGACATTCACTGCATCAAAGGGGCAGTAAAGACCGTTTTGCGTGTTCGCGGTGAAGGTTAGGGTAACTGATTCTTGCGCCATTGACGATATAAAGGCTGCCAACAGTAACGATAATAGCAAACTTACTTTTCTCATAGTGTAGTCATTTTCTTTTGTTGGCAAACGTCAGTTCAACGTCTTTCCATTATGTCTGCCATTGGCTTTGGCCGATGACGATGCAAAAATAAGAGAATTTGTGTTTCCAATTCCATATTTTTCTAAATTTGCCCCCAAATTATACGATTTCAAACCCATTTAGGAAATGGCACTAAACAACCTTTTCACCAGAGGAAGCAGCCGCGAGAAGCACTTCTTCCCCACTTACGTCAAGCAGGCAGAAACGGCACAGGTTGCTGCAAAATACCTCAAGGAACTCGTCAAGAGCGACGATCCCGAAGAACGCAAGCTGCTCACCCGCATGATCAAGAAACAGGAAACCACTGGCGACGAGCTACTGCGCGAGTTTTACATCGAACTGAACGGCGCTTTCGTCACGCCCTTCGACCGCGAGGACATGAACGCCCTGGCCATGGACCTCGACAAATTCCTTGACTTCATTAACCACTCGGCGAAGACCATACTGATGTACAACCCCAAGAAAATCGACAAGCAGATCAAGGAGATTGTGGACAACATCCACGAGGACGCCACCATCATCATGCAGGTGTTTGGCCTGCTCGACGACCTCGGGAAGAACCATCAGCAACTCAGCGACTTGTGTCAAAAGGTCACTCTCATCGAGCACGCCGTCGACGACATCTATGGCGACTACATCTCCTACCTCTTCGAGAACGAGAAGGACGAGATCGAGCTGCTGAAATACAAAGAGATAGCGCAGGTCGTGGAAGACACTACCGACCGTGCAAAGGAGGTGACAAGCACCGTCAAAAGTCTTATCATAAAAGAATCGTGATGAACCTCCTGACCATAGCCATTATCCTCTCCATCGTCCTTGCCTTCGTCTTCACCTTCCTGAATGGCATGAACGACGCGGCCAACTCCATCTCAACCATCATCGCCACCAAGGTGATGACGCCATTTCAGGCCATCCTCTGGGCCTCGTTCTGGGAGTTCATGGCATTCATTTTCATCCGGTTGATTCTCAACCAACAATTTGCCGTGGGTAACACCATGGCCAACTTCGCCGAACAAAGCGTCATTGACCCCTACCTCATCCTGTCGGCCCTCGTCGGCGCCGCCATCTGGGTATGGGTCTGCACCAAGAACGGCATGCCCATCTCGACCTCGCACGCCCTCATCGGTGGCATCATCGGTGCGGCATGGTTCGTCAACGGCAGCTCGGTACTCCACATGACACCTATCCTCATCACCTTGGCCTTCATCGTGTTGTCGCCGCTCCTCGGCCTGTTCCTGGGTTTCTTCCTCGAGTGCATCTTCTTGAGGATCTTCAAGAACAGCCCCCGCAAACGCGTCGACAAGATCTTCAAGGTGCTGCAGCACTTCTCTACGGCGGCCTTCTGCGTGGGTCACGGCTCCAACGACGCGCCCAAGACCATGGGTATCATCGCCGTGCTGATGGCCAGCGTGTTCACCACGCAAGGCGTCAGCCCCGAGATGCGTGAGTTCATCAGCAACTTCTACGACAGCAGCCAGGCCTTCCACATCCCCGACACCCTTGCCGTCGTATGCTATATCATCATGTCGTTGGGCATCTTGATTGGCGGCAAAAACGTCATCAAGACCATGGGCGGCGGCTTGGCCAAGATCACGCCCGTGCGTGGCTTCTCGGCTGAGTTTGCTGGTGCCACCACCCTCATCGCCACCTCGTTCCTCGGCATCCCTGTCAGCACGACACACACCATCACTGGCGGCGTCATCGGTGTGGGCCTCACCGACGGTATGAAGTCGGTGAAATGGGTCACCGCCAAACGCATTGTCTTGTCGTGGATCCTCACCATCCCCGTGCCGTTGGTTATCGGCGGCGTGCTTAACCTTTTGTTCCACCTCTTACCCATCTGATTATGAGCCTCAACAGTTTTTTCCAGTTTTTCGTTCCAAAGGAGAAGAAGTTCTACCCGCTCTACCAGAAGCAGGCAGAATACATAGAAAAAGCATCCAAGCTCTTGAGACAGATGCTTGTGGAAACCGACCTGGAACGCTTGGAAAACCTCAGAAAGGAAATTAAAGCCTGCGAGACCGACGGCGACGATGTACTGCGCGACTTCTACAGCCAACTCTTCTCTACCGTGCTCACCCCCTTCGACCGCGAAGACGTGCACGAACTTGCCGAGATGATGGACACCTTCCTCGACCGCATCGACGACTCTGCCAACATCGTCCTCACCCGCCGTTTCCTCGCCGTGGACGAAGACCTCACTAGGATGGCGGAGAATATCATGTTTGCCGCAGAAAACCTCAGCGGCATCATCCGCGACATGCCTGAGATGTACGACAAACGCAAAGAAATCACGCGTCTCTGCCAAGAGATCAAGACCTTGGAAAACGAAAGCGACGTACTCTACGGCAATTACATCAGCAAGCTGTTCCAACAAAACTACAGCCTCACCGAGATCATCAAGCGCAAGGACTTGGTGCAGGTGCTGGAGAATACGACTAACTCGGTGAAGTATATATCGGATAAAGTAAGAAGTATTATAAGTAAGTTATAAATGGCTGTTAGCTTTTAGCTATTAGCTTGGCAGCCAACAAGCTAACAGCTAATTGCTAATAGCAAATAGCCCAAATAAAAACAAACCATGAGACAAATCATCACCAGCCTATTAGACAACGACCTCTACACCTTCAGTGTGTGCTACGCCTATCTGCAAAAATTCCCGCGCGCCATGGGGCAATACACCTTTGTAGACCGCAACAACACGGTCTATCCCCAAGGCTTCGCCGAGAAACTGAGGGAACAGTTCGACCTCTATGGCAACATCAAGATCACTGACGAAGAGGTCCGTTTCATGAAACGGAAATGCTACTATTTCCCGCTTTGGTTCTTCACCTTCCTGAAGGGCTTCCACATGCGTCCCTCCGAGGTCGAAGTGAGCCAAGACGAGGAAGGCCATCTGCATATCACCGTGACAGGCCTATTGTGGCGTACCGTTTTCTGGGAGATGCCCATCCTGGCTACTGTTTCCGAGCTCATGCACGAGCTGAAAGGCGAGTTTGAGACTTACGACGCCGAGAAAGAATACCAAAAGTCATACGCCAAGGGCATCCGTCTCATCGGCAACGGCGTCAAGTTCAGCGACTTCGGCACGCGTCGTCGTTTCTCATTCGAGCACCAAGACCTCGTCATCCGCAGCTTCATCGAAGCCCAGAAGCAGTTCACCAAGACCTGTTTCGTGGGTACCTCCAACGTGTTGTTGGCCATGAAATACGACCTCACCCCCATTGGCACCATGAGCCACCAGTTCATCGAGACCTGCTCGCTCTACGGCTACAACGAAGCCAACTACCTCGCCATGGACTATTGGCAGGAAGTCTACGCTGGCAGTCTAGGTGTATTCCTATACGACACCTACACGCGCAAGGCCTTCTTCCAAAACTTCACCCAATTGCACGCCAAGTTGTTTGACGGCTTGCGCGTCGACAGCGGCGACAACTTTGAAGCCTTAGAGGAAATCATCGAGAAATACAAGGAACTCGGCATCGACCCGGCTCAGAAGTCCATCATCTTCAGCAACGGCCTGAATGTGGACGAAGCCATCGCCATCCACGAGGCGGTCGCCGGCCGCATGCAAGACTCGTTCGGCATCGGCACCCACCTCACCTGCGACGTCGACAACGTGAAGGCTATGAACATCGTAGTGAAACTCACAGCCGCCAAGATCACCGAGAAGCGTAACTGGAAAAAAGTGGTCAAGCTCAGCGACGACCTCGGCAAGTACACAGGCGACCCAGGCGAGATCGAGATTTGCAAGAAGACGCTGGAGATCGAGTAAAAGTTGGATATTAAAGGCAAAAGAAACGGGCTGCGAGAAACCTCGTAGCCCGTTTTTGATAATGCATTCGTAAATCAATTATGGTAATCCCTGTAATATATACAGTTGGATGACACCACGCTGTGGTAAATTGTGCCGGCATATTGGTCAAACTCATTGAATTGCTCGTGGGGAACAACCATCTTGTAGGTCCAATACGAGGCATTCTGCTCCTCCAATTGTTGGGCGTTCTTGGCTTGGGCAAAAATGATATGCGCCAGCAATTCCCTATCGGTGGCCGTCTTTCTGGCCTTCTCCAGATAGGCGTTCGAAAGCTCCAACGTGTTTTTATACGCCTTGGCATCAGGACCGAACTTCCAATAGCTGAAACCATTGTTATCGTCGAAACGCAGGTAATGGCGATAGTAGCCCGTCCGGCTCACGTTATAGAAGAAGTTGGCAATCAGATAGTTGGCCTTGGCAGCCTCGTCGCCTTTCTTTTCGCCAAGTTTCTGGAGCTGAATGAGAGCGTCGGTCACATCAAGTTCGCTCATGTTGTCGTGGATGAAGGGGAAGTCGTCGATGTACTCACCATGCATGATCTCTTCTTCATCACCGCTAAAATACACCACGATGTTATGGCCGAAGATGAGAGGCGACACTTGGAGACGGGTCTGCTTCTCAAAGAGGCTCTTAGCTGACTTGAGGTCGCCCTCGGTGAGACGCAGCACACCCTTTATATAAGAGAGGTAATTGTTGGGATTAGCCACCTCAAGCGTGCTGTTGTCGGCGAGGTAGCACTCCAACGACGTTTTCTTCTTCTTATTAAGAAAGGCCTGGACGTCGTCGACCAGTGCCTCGGTGGGCTCGTCCGTAATTTGTACAATGTGATGGAGCGTCAGGTACGACTTGGCCCTTTCGCCTTGCAAGGCATAGCGGTTGGCAAGCACCAAGCCGACGAAGGTGTTATACGCATAGTTGTAGTTATAATTCTCTTCACCTTTGATCAGTTCCGCGTAGTTGTCGAAGAGATAATACTCAACATCAGCATTGATTTTCGGCTGACGACAGATATCGAGATAGGCTCCAAGGTGGTTCACCATGTCTAAATAATCGTCCTTGGTTGACTGCACGTTGTCGAGGCACCTGCCAGCCAGGTCGAAGTCCTTGTTCAAAAAATGCAGATATGACGAAGCAAGGTTCCAAAAGTTCTTGTCGGAGGCCTTGTCACGCTGCGTGTCGCTGAGTCGCAGAGCTTGGTTGAAGAAGTCGCGGCTTTCCGTGTCGGTCGGACTCAGAAAGGGGTAGAGCGAGTTGTTGCCCTCTTGCTCCCAATTGGGCTCTGAAGGGAGCATGCGACGCTCGATCATGTTGACGGCACGCACCATCAGCACCTTGGCTTGTATGGCGTCGGGGTCAGTGGCCACGATCTTCTCGATTTCGTTGACGGGGTTGTTGAAGTCGCTATATCCCATCATGAAGAAGATGTCGTTGCGTTCATTGTTGTCGGCGGCACCAGCAACGAAGTCGGCGAAGTCAATGTCATTGTCCCAACCTAGGGTCAACGAGGTGTAAGCCAAGGTCTTCAGGTCGTACGAGTTGGCGAACACCTGGATGAACTCACGGTTGGCCTCCACGGTCTCACCCAAGCCACGCAGGGCACCCGCCTTCTGGCACAGGGCGTAGTAATACATCTCGGTGCGCATCTTCAGCGGCTCCACATATTGGTCGAAGAGTTGTACGGCTTCTTGGTAGCGACGGGTGTAATGTGCCAGTCGCACCAGCTGATAGCCGTAGCGCAGTTTCAGTTCCTTGTCGCTCTCGGCATTCCAACTCCTGGTAAGCACGCTCTTCACCTTGTCGTAATCCAGGTCACCGGCGTTGTACTCATACTCGGGCAGATCCCAATAGAAGTCTGCCGACTCGCCGGGGATAATGCGCATGTAAGGTTCCAGATACTTGGCATAGGCCAGATAGAGCAAGGCCTGTTTGTGCTTCTTCATGAAACTGGCCGTGGCAAAAGACATGTTGCCGTCCAACACTGCCTTGCCTTTGGAGAGGTTCTGAAGGTCCTCGCGCGATGCCTTGAAAACCAGATATTGGGTATCTTCATAGCTCAGCCCCAGATACTGACGCCACTCCTCGATGTTGCCATTCCGAAGTGTGTCGTTGGTGTAATAGCGACTGCCATAGACCAGCAGGAAGGGCCGATAACGCTCATCGCTCATGATTTCCTGGTTGAAGAGATTGTAGTAATACCAATCCCCTTCATCCCAGCCGCAGGCAAATGACTTGCCACACAACGCCGTCAGCATGACGGCAACAAGTAAGAGTTTTTTACGCATATTCATGATGGTTCATTTTAGAATTTCAATGGTGAATCGGTTGAGAAAGCCTTGGCTCAGATGGAAATAGACCCACGGGAAGTCGCGGTCGATTTGGCGGTCAAGGTATTGTTTCGCCTCGGCAAGCAGCTCTGGAGTGATGGCCTCGATCTTAATGGTGAAGCCGCTGTTGACATAAAGGCCTTGTACAAATCCGTCCTCCTTCACAAGATAGAGGTTGTCGTCTTGTTTCTCGAACATCGGTGTTTGAAGATCGGCCTCGGTGAGCCCGTTGACAAGCTTCACCTGCCCCAGGTGGTTGGTGACGATGCCCCAAGAATAGATGGGAAGGATGACATCGAAGTCAAGCGGGTAGTCGTTGATGTTGACAGTATAAGCCTTCAGTAGTTCCATGTCGAGGATAGAGTTACGCGTCATGCCTTCCATGGGGCTGGAGGTGGCATAGCACATCAGGCTGCCTCTGATGACGGGCGGCACGCCGGTCTTTTCGCAGTCGCGGATTTGATGCAATCGCAACGTACAACTGATGTCAAGTTGCGACTTCTCAGCCAGTATCTCGAGGAAACGGAAGTATGCCATTTTGGTACGCTCCGTCCAATCGCAGTCGATTTGTATTTCATCATAGGCGACATTGGCTTTGCCCATATAATGTTCTATGCCGTTCATGACATTGGAAACCAGTTGTGTGATGGCTTTTTCGTCTGTACAATTATAAAATGTCTCATTGGTGATGAACACCACAGGAACCACTCTGGTGCTATCGCTCGGCAGCATGTCTTTGCTAAACCCTTGTATGGGCCCCACAGGGACGGCAACACCGTTTTCCATGGCTACATCAAAGAGTCTGACAAACAAGCGCTTGCTCTCTAACCTGTTGAAATACTCACACTCCGTCTCCCCTATCGCGCACTTCGACTTCCAGTAATAGAAATCCACGTCGTGACTATGCTTGGGCGAGCAAGCGGCCAACACAAGCGACAGCAGAACTATGACTGACAACGAGCGCTTCATATCAGACATCCAAAATAAACTAAACAGCTTCAGCCATCAAGTCTTTTCTGCCTATAAGGCTAAAGATAGTGATTTCGTTGTCTTCGTTGAGGATACGAAGTGTTCTCAGGATTTCGTTCAGGGTTGAGCCGCTGGTGGTCACATCATCGATAATCAGCACATTCTGCTGACAGATGGAGGCACAAAGCTTTTCGTCGGCTTCATTAGCAAATTTCAGGAAGTCCATCATATAGGGGCGGAAACGGCTTTTCTTCACATCCTTGGCGATGGTGAAATAGTCTTTCTGATGAATTAGATCAAGCATCTTATTGATGGACTTTTTGGCCTCTTCCTTTTGCGCCTCGGTATAACGTGGACGTCCGTCTTCCAACACATCGTCGAGATACTGTTCCTGATAGGCGTCCATATCAAAGGAGATGCTCGACGGCAAAGCCTTTACCAGTTCCATCTTCCTTAATGTCGGTTGAGCGAAACGATAGATATAGCGAAGCATGTACCGATTCACCTTGCTTGATGATTCCGGCATTACAACAAGATTGTAATCATAAAGATTGATCTTCCTATTGAGGTTATCCACAGCCTTTTTGATGAATTGCGTCAAATCAGGGCTGTCCTGCAAGGCATCGTTAAACTTCACAAACTTGATGAACGCACTACGGACATTGCTATCCACCTGATCGGAGAACTCATAGCCATAGTAGAAGCACTTTCCAAATGCTTCAACCTGATAGCCGTTGCCCGTCAGTTTGACGATGTCTTCTTTCCCGTCGTGTTCAAAGTCAAACACGAACATTTGCTTCTCGTTGTCGTATGTTACGCCCATATCGTTTGTTTTTATAGCTGCAAAAATACACAAATTCGGAAACAATGAAACCTTTTCCTTAAAAACAGCGCCCACCGCACAGGCAATCCCACCATAGATGCCTGTTTCGATGCCGACCGCTTAGACCTTGGTAGGGTTGACATCATTCCACGCCCTGAAAAGATGGCCACCAAGAAAGGCAAAAAGCTGGCAAGTCGAATCAGCAGGTGGTCATAATGCAATTATTCTCACCAACTGATTGAAGCAATTCTATCGCTCTTTCAGCGGCCTCCTTATCAAGACCATGATAAGGATTGACAACAATCAACCTGGACAGCTGATGCTCGTTGAAATTGCTTTCGTCAATATCGTCAAGGATGACGTATTGGCAATCCTCCTTGCATTCCTTTAGCCAAGCATCTATTTCATCGCCTCGATGCCTGCATCCTGATAACGAAGGAGTCGCATCAATCACGTAGCCAGGCAAGCCTCTTTGTTTCCACATGTTGAGTATGTCCCTGTAAGTCATCAAAGACTTCCACGAAGACGTTACCACTATGTCGGCTCCCGTCTTTTCTATGATTTCCTTCAGATACCCAACGCAATTTGTGTCAAAGACAGCCCCGAACTCATCGTGGCAGGGAAGATCTTCTTTCCCGAGGATGTGACCATAGTAGGCTGTGTCCATTACACCGTCGAAATCAAGGAAGATAACCTTCATGGGTTTCTTGGCCTTCATCTTGATTCTTTGAAATACTCCACTATGGCATCCCAATCAGGGAATTGCTCACTACCAAATTGTATGAGTTTCCCTTGAAATTCAGAAGCACCATTTTTCATGCGGTCATCAATTAGGTAATCTCCTTTGTTTAGGTCTTTGTGATGTGTGAGAATAAGCCTTTTATAGGCAACATCCCCTAAATACTGCTTCACCCACACAAGCTTATCCGCCCATGCTGAAGGATTGTTCCAAGGTGCCGTAGAGAGAATATATACATCGAAATGTTCAGCCAGATAGCGGTAGGCTTCGATTGCGCCTTTCATGGGCTTCATCAAAGAAAAGATGCCAGGCACATCATCCAAATGGCCTTCGTATTCTTTCATGGTTTCATTGGAAAGATATGGAAAAGCGGTAGTAAAATCCACCAGCACGTTATCCATGTCGATATAGAAGATTTGCTTTTTCATCAGATTAGTATTTCATTCAACCACATTAGCGGAAATAAGGCGTTACATGTCCATTGGAGACAAACACCTTCTTTCCGTTCCATTCCTTTTCAATAGCCCAGCCCCCGTAAAGTTCATTCAATCGTTCAGCCTCTTGTACTGAGTCAACAGGGAAATAATCGGTATAGTGATCATCGTTTTCCTCGCCATGATATTCGCTTTCCTGAACTAGTATTAATCCCCCACAATTACGGCATCGGTAAAGTTTTCTGCCTCCGTCATCCCAGGTATGAAGACAATGTCCGTTGCACATGTCGCCATAATCCCATAATTCTTCCAACATCCCACGGAAATGTTCAAAAGCCTCCGCTGCTGTCGGCAAATCAAATCCCACACTATGATGCTGGTCGTTTGGGATTTTCTTTAATAGCTCGTATTGCTCCTTTTTTCTGCGTTCGAATTCCTCCCAGTAGGCTTTTTCTTCTTCTGATGTCCTGGGAGTATCGCCTCCTCTAAATTTTTCTTTTTCCATTTCACTCAAACCGAGATAGAATTCCGTGAACTATCGGTTTTCTCTTTTGAGACCATCTGATATTTCTATTTTATCCATGGTATTTACTTCTGATTGTTTATCAACAACATTATTAAGGTCGCTTTGCTTATCCATAATGTATGACATGTGGAAAAATTCTATTCCTGCTCTTACGGCTTCGCAGGTCTTGCCTTGTGTTTTATTAAAATCGTAATCCCCTTCATTGCGGATTTGTCTGATGGCAAATTGGTTAAGTTATAACAACAGTTTATTCAAACCACCGTCTATCAACTTATCACACAATTCCACCAAACGGCTACCTTTCATAATACGTTCTCCCACGCCCAATTTGATGTTGTTATTGCAAAACGGATTGGGGTTTTGCCCATCCAAGTGGTAATACAGTTTGTATTTACCGACCTTATCAACTGTGATTTTTCTAATACTTTGGCCTCTACCTTCGACATTCGGGTCTGTCGTCAAAACCCATCTCCCATATAGATGGCCAACATACAAGTCTATGCTTTCAATAAGGGTATTTTCATCCACTCTCTCCAACACATCTGTTTCCCCGCACCAAGGGCAAGAAAAAGCCATATTACCATAGCAATGCCCGTTTTTGCAACACTTATAACGCTTATCCAATGCTTCTTTCTCTAAACGTTTCTGTATTTCGATTTGTTTTTGTCTTTCTGCCTCTTCTCTTTACCATTCCTCATCGTACAGGATGTCGAAGAGTTTTGTATTCTGAACTTCCTGACAGGGGAAGATTATCCGAACCATATTCAGATATGCTTTCTGAGCCTCGCACAGTTTGTCAATGTTTCCTTCAATGTCAACATAATGACCAACGTGGCCGCCGCCCTCTGCTTGAAGTTTGGCCCAAGATATTCTGCATAATAAATCCCCTTTTGCCTCCTTCAAGGCATCTTTCTTCTCAGTAGGTAACTCGTCCCAATTTATCGCAGCATCTATCTGTTCTGCTTTGGCAGAAACCTCGGCGGCACATTTCATTATTGGTGTTGTATCCCAGAGTATCATACTTGATCATTTTCCCTGCTCTTACGGCTTTGCAGGTATGTTCTCGTTTTTCTTTTCGTTTCAACGCATCTGGTCTTTTCGGATTTAGAGGACGACCTTCCTTTTATTCTCCGACGAATTTTTGATTCCTTTTTCAACAAATGCCAAAACCATTGAGGTGCTTGATTAATGACTCGAAATACCATACAAACAAGCACACATAATATCGTTCCCATATAGACACCGATTTGCCCTTCGTCGAACAAGCCCAATACCGTCAAGACCAACATAGTAAAAAACAAGAAGCACATCCTGAACTTGGCAGGGACATCCTTTTGATTCATTATTTTAAACCACCACATTTGGTTTATTGATACGAAAAAGAATGGAATCGTTAAGTGTAAAGTATTGAGCTTTAATATATCAAACCCACCACTTCCCACTAATTCAACAACAATCGTACTGACGTACACAACAAATACTATATCAATGCAATCAGAAACCAGTGCTTTTGTAGGGTAGGATTTCTGGTACAACACGACGCCCCTCGAATAAGCCAAAACCACTTGTATTAACATGGAAAGCCAAAACAGGACACTCAGCCCTACTATTAACGCATCCGATGAAAGATCCATTTGGAAGACCTTTCTAACCATAGGGAATATGGTTTCCGTCAATGTAAATACATAATACAACATCAATCCAGGATACAGCACCTGGATGATAGGAAAATTTCGTTCTCTTTCTTGCATAATCAGTTTTTTTGCTTGCTTTGAAAAAGCATTGCCAAAACACTAAAATCAAGCTGCATTTGAAAGAAACAATGCAATTATTTAAAACATTATCCTCCGCAAGCCCAAGAATTGCAGAGGATGGCTTATAATTAATTAGGGAGAAGAAGGCAGCTCTCACACAGCCCTTTTCATGGTTTAGTTCGTTTTCTTTTTTATTGGACGAACGCGAGCTCTACATTTCGAAGGATAAGTTACGGCACTGTTATCCAGCACACTTCCATTATAGAAATAAACAAAATAATGATAAGAATTATTAGAATTAGAAACGGTACTAGACCAATAACCACTATAATAATAAGAATAAGGAGAAGAGTCAGATAGAGTATTAAACCCTCCAATTGAATTCCTTTCAGCATACATTTGTACCAATTCATCACGTGTGGGCATTTTCCATCCCGTCATTCCTTCTAATGATAGATTATTGCAATAGGAACTTGCAGCACTCCATTCCATATAATTCCCTGGATCAGGAGCCACATAATAAGTATAACCTCCATATTGGAAAGTAGGAAACGCATTTGTAGTGAAAGATTTTTCCTCACCATACGCAACACCGTACGAATTTATGGCGTATGCCTTCACATAATACTTAGTGTTCTTGGTCAGATTCTCCAACTCACAAGTGAACGAACCTGTACCTGTGCCACTTGTTACTATACTATTGTTGATAGTGGGATTTGGAGCCAAACCATAGCAAACGCCTCTTTCGGTAACCGTGGAACCGCCTTGAGAGGACACATTGCCACTACAAGTGGCGCTGTTTTCAGTAATATTGATTACATCTAATGTGGCAACGGTTGGTGCGCTCTTAGTAGTGAAGCTCCTCTGCAAGCCGTATGAGGTGCCCACGCTGTTAATAGCGTATGCTCGCACATAATAAGTTTTATTCTGCGTCAAGCCCGTCAAAGTACAAGAGAAAGCACCAACACCAGGGCCTGCACTGACACGCTGGTCGTCAATGGTCGGGTTTTCAGTTCTCGCGAAACAAATGCCCTTTTCAATCACTGTCACTCCGCCATTATCGGTGACATCACCATTACATTTCGCACTGTTATTGGTCACCTCTTCCACTTCGCCTGTCACCACTGTGGCTGTGAACGGAACCGTTGCTTTCACAACAACTTCAACAGCTCCAGCACTCGGTGTTGTGACAATCAGGGTCGATTTGTTTTCACCGCTTCCCAACGAAGCCCTGTTGATAATCACCGTAATCGGCTTGGTGTCGCCGATAGCCACCGTTCCTTCTGAAGGAATGACATCATCAATCCAGTTGGCGGTTTTGGTAATGGTGAAGTCTAACGTAATGTTACCGTTATTAAAGATGTTGAAGGTCTTTTGTGTCACATCCTCATCTGCGCCAAAATCCAGCATGGCAATCACATTCCCATTATTGTCAACAATTTGCAACGAGGAGGATTGTTTTTGCATTTGGACGGAACGTTGCACACTATTGCCTTTATCAATATTAATCACATAATCATCATCCAAATCCACATAACCGTTTTTGGAGAACGACAATGAGTATGATCCAGTAGGCAAATCATTGAACTGGAAGGTGCCATCTGAACCCGTTAGCATGGTTTCACCTCGTGGGTTGAGGCGCACATTGGCATTGGCGACAGGGTCTCCCGATGAGAAGTCGGTTACAGTACCATAGATGGTTCCAAGTTTTTCAATTTCTTCTTCAGGCGTGCAGCCGAAGAACATACAGCATACCATTAATACTGCTGCAAATTTGATAAAATGATTGGTTTTCATAATATGAACAATTTTAGATTATTAACTATTCTATTCATTCCCTTTCTTTTTCCAAGAATAGGTATAAAAACTCACATTTTGTCCATAGACATATTGCCCTGAAGCCGTCTTCACATAAGCCCTAACATAATAGGTCTTGCTATCCGATAAACCAGTCACAGTTTTTGAATAATTCCCCGAGCCACTACCAGACACGACCACTTTATTATTTAAATAAGTTGGATCACTATATGTATTATAACAAAAGCCACGTTCAACATAAGCCGGAGACCCAGCAGAGGCCACATATCCATTAAATGTCACACTCCATGTAACCGGCCACTCTGAGGCTGTTAAATCTGTGACCTCATTTGTATAAACCATAGGAAGCTCAACTGTGGTAAAGCTCACCGTTTCCCCGTAAATGACCTCGCTATTTTGAATGGCATATGCCCGTACATAATAACGAGTTCCGCCATTGAGGCCAGTAACACTCTTGTTAAAGTTCCCCGTTACACCTACCCCACTAACAACGATTTTATGGTTACTGATGGTAGGCGTACTTGACCAATCATCGTAACAAAAACCTCTTTCGGTATAGGCTGGTGAACCAGCATTCCTTATAACCCCATTGAATGTCGCACTATTAGCCTCCACACCCGTCACAGCAGAAGTATTGATTTGTACCGTTGTCCATGAGGTAGAGAAGTTTACAGTATTGCCATATACTGGTTGGCCGTTTTGGATGGCGTATGCTTTTACATAATAGGTGGTTTGGTATTCCAAACCACTAATATTGGCCGAATAAGCACCCGTACCACTCCCTGACACTATTTTTTTATTGTCCGAGATGCTCGGTTCGCCATTTTTTCTATAACAGAATCCCTTTTCAGTATAGTTTGGGCTTCCTGCCACATTAATTGTTCCATTTAACATTGCGGAATTAGTACTTATATTTGTAACAGCCGAGGTTGTCAATGACGTTGGAACGCCATTAGTATTAAATGTCACATCATTGCCGTAAGCTGGGCCAAGTGTATTAATAGCATATGCCCTAACATAATAGGTTACATTGGAATTAAGACCATAAACAGTGGCCGAAAACGACGCTTGGCTGTTAACTGCCGATGTGATTTTTCCCATATTGTTTTCAAGAGTCGGTTGCGCTCTCGTAGAATACACAAAGCCTCTCTCAGTATATGAGGGTAATCCCGGATTAACAATCGTCCCATTAAATGTTACCGAACTAGAAGTAACGTTACTAATCTGTTGGGTAGTAACTGAAGGCATCCCAACTTCTTCACCAGCTGTAATACAAAGTTCCTTGCTCCCGTTACTGGAATTGATGTTCAGAATGTAGGTTTTCAAGCCGTTTCCAAGAAGTGAACGGTTAATCGTAACTTTTATCGGTTCTTGCTTACCCGACTCAAGTTCACCCGATTGATTATTGGTCAACATGGATTTCACCTCAACAATCCAATTACAGTTTTCTTCGACCCACCACGTCAACCTTTGTGGGCTGTCATTGAAAATGCTGAATGTCCGGCTTGTCACATCTTGTTCTGCACCAAAATCCAAGCTGGAGATGTCATTCCCATCAGCATCCAACACTCTCAATTCCACTGGCAGTTTCTCAATCTGCACATCCCGCCGCATCCGCCGTCCGTTCTTGACCTCGATGATATAATCATCTATCAGGTCTGTATATTCCGCCTTTGAAACGATGATGGAATAATTCCCGTCCTGAATGTCCGAGAACTCATACATTCCATCATAGCCCGTCAACGTAGTCTCACCGCTTGGGCGCAACTGTACATTGGCATTCCTCACAGGCTCGCCTGTAGCAAAGTCTGTGACTGTACCACAAATAGATCCCGTTCCAGTCCCGCCTGAAGGGTCATCTTCTTTTCCACATCCAACTATCACGCAGCATACAACCAGTAATGCCGCAAGTTTAAATAAGCGTTGCTTTTTCATATCATATCTATTTAAATATTATACAATCAATGATTTATGAATTACAATTTGTAAACTTCAGGGCTTGTGTTGATGTATTGGGGCATACACATACCCACATTGGCACCGATATAAGTCGGGTCGCTGATGTAATAACGCTTGCCTTCATACTCGAAGTAATAGCCATTCAATTCCTCAGTATAACTAACAGCCGTGGCCAAATGACCAGGATAACTCAACAATACCACATCCAAACCGAGCAAGTCGTGGATGAGGATTGAGAACAAAATGGAACGGTCTTCGCAATCACAAAACGGATAGAAGAACGATTCGTCAGCAAACAGAGGACGCTCATAACCGAATTGTTCCTGGTCGGTTTTGTATTCTAATGCCGTCTGCACGAAGTTTATGATGCAATTCGCAGCCTCAATCTGACTCTTCCCAGCAATGCCCTTGCGAAGCATCGGATACAGCTTTGCTTTCACCTCTTCGCTAAGGCCCGTCCAACTATAATTAGTCCATACACATTTTGGATAGCCTTGATAAAAGTCCATAAGGTTCTTGTTTGGTGAAAGCGTAACAGAAATTTCGGGATAACGCTTCGACTTAAATTCTTTACCCGCCGTTGGTTTATAAGCAAACTTGGGTGGGCAAGGCATTCTTAACGACATTACTCTTTCATTGTCAGAAAACGCCTTATTGAACACATAGGTTCCTCCGGTTTCATTCGTGCCAAGAATATACAGCCGCTCACCTTGATGCGTGATAAAACAGCGTTCATAGATGACTCCATCAAAAGGCAAGAGGGCGACCAAATGACCATTTTTGTTTCCAATCCTTACCTTATAGCCGGATTGAGCCAATAGATAAACCTGCATCAGCATGGCCTCGTCCGTGGCTTTGCCAAGAAAGCTCTCGGAAAGGTCACGCAACAGGCAGTAATAAGCCCAATCGCCCAAGGACAACTCCTTTTGTAAACCAAGGCAATCTCTAATCAGTGCATCGCTTTTAGGAGAGGAAAGATGCAACCAGGCATCAGCAACAGCCGTCTGTGAAGCATCTTTTAGCTTGAATTTCAAGCTCTTGTCCAAACTCACCACGCAAGACGTACCATAGCAAGCGAATTCATATTTCGCAGATGACGGAATGGGTGATGGTTTTGGCACATCGGGGTGTTTTATGGGTCGAATGGGCGATGGCTTTGGCGTCGGGATGGGTTTATATGGAACAGGATTGGGGAGATTGGGTATTGGCGTATCTCTATTATACTCGAACGGACGAGGTGGTTCAGGAAGTTCTGGAACTGGTTCTCCTTTCAATAGTTGAAAAGCTTCCCACTGCTCGCGCATAAACCGGGCATATTCCTCGTTAGCTTGACGGCGATAGTCATCATAGTCTTGCTTCACCGAATCCTTATAACGTTCCAGTTCCTGCTTTTGCCTGTTTTTGTAGTCTTGATAGTCTTGGGCTTTCATTGGCAAAACGAGCATAAGCAAGCCAAAGAATATGAGCGTCTTTTTCATGAGTTTACAATTTGGCATTAGTCACTTAATCAAATTTTCTTCTGCAAAGTCAACTTGATTTCCTTTACACTGCCAGCAACTGTGCTAATTGTTTTGCGGTTGGTGACATACCCCGTTTTCTGCACCGTTATTGTATACTGTTGTGCATCAAGGTCAAGGAATTCGAAATAGCCATCACTTCCAGTATAAGTGTTGTAACCACTTGGGCTTAAGGTCACCGTAGCCTGTTGGACGGGATCGCCCGTGTCTAAGTCGATGACCGTGCCAGAGATGGTACAGAATGTATCGTAAGTCACAGGTTCGCACGATGTGGCCATTGCTATCAATGCCATTATTAATAGGAGTATTTTTTTCATTGTTGTATAACTTGTTGTTAGTTTGTCAAAAACTCATGGTTAAAGCCAATCCTGCTGATTCAGGGGTGGCGTATGGAACGAAACTGAGCATCTTCCCATCAACTGAGACGTATGGGGTGCCTCGCGCCACCAATCCGTCAATAATATTCCACGCATATATGCCTATGGCACCAGCTAGAAACCCATAACTCACATAGTTATAGGTGTTGGCACTGGCCGCATAACGCTGTTTTAAAGTGGCATTATTTGTAGAACCAATCATGGCTGCATAATAGTTTTTCTTCGTTTGAGCAAAAGCGAAGCCACCGATACAAAGAATTTCGCTGGCGATGATTGTCGAAGCTTTGATTTTCTGCCCTTTGTAAAACTGCATCCAACCTGGGACAAACACACGGGCGGAAAATGGATATTGGTTTGTGGAAGTCACCCTTTCTATGTCAGAAATCTGGTATCTTGGGTTGTTAGGGGTTTGGTATAAGAAATAACCCGTCAAGCCGTTGTTCGTGTTTTCCCAATAGGAAGCGACATAACCTGACTTTATCCAAGCGTTTTCTTCGCCAACTTTCAGCTTCCGGCGACGTTTTATCTCGTTTTGGGCTTTGTAGATGATGTCGTCTTTGTTACTACCGCTTTCGACAACGACTTCCAAATAGGATTTATCCAAATCCTCATGGTAAGTGGATGTAGCCCAGTTCGGCTTGTTTTGGCCTTTCACGGATAATGGCAATGTGCAGGTAATGCACATTGCCATATAGAATAGCTTTTTCGAAAATTTCATGGTCTTGGCTATTTTTCTATTTATTCTGACCCTTGTTCGAAGATTTTGAAAGCCGCGTCGCGAAATGCCTTTTCGTTCTGTCGTACTTGTTGTCTGATGTCGGCAGGCACATCGTCATTTTCCTCTATGCCATTCAAAAGAGCATCGACCAAGTCTGATTTTTTTACCAAAATGCCAATGTAGATGATTTGGTATCCCGCATCATCAATTTCGCCAAAGGTACGGCAATCCTCTTCAGTATCACCCAAGAACCTGTCTATGACTTCTTCGCCTGCACTTTCAATATGGGATGCTGCCGAAGTCTTGTCGCCATAGTCCATTTGGTCAAAATAGTCACGAACAACAGCCTTGTATTTCCCCCCGATTTTTTGTTTTACTTGTTGCCTGACACTGTTCAGAAGCTTGTTGATGACGAGAGTAAAGTCACGTTCGCCCACACCATCACCTCCGACCTTTACTCTTGTATAACCACTTCCCGCAAAGTATTCGTCATCATCATAACGCATGCAAGGTTGGATGGTCGTTTCTTCAGTTACGCGAAGGTCGCTTTCGCGTTCTCTCATTCTGTCATTTCTGCCACTTCTATTGTTTTGTGCATATAGAGATTGTACGCTAACAATCATCAGAAACGACATCACGAAAATTTTTACAGTTCTCATGGTAATTCTAATTTATTATTGTTGGTTTTCTTTGAATTCGTTGTATTCTTTGTTGTTTGACTCCTCAAACACTTTAAAGGCACTGTCGCGGAATTGCTTTTCGTTGAAACGCACTTCCAATTCCTTGTCCTCTGTCAACTCTTTTACCGCATTGTCAATGAACTTCTTTTTGCTCGCCTTAATGGTCATATACATTATCATGTTACCATTTTCATCCGGATCCGTGGTCTTACGACAAACTTCGTATGTCTCATTTATCATAGCACGGACAACAAGGTCTCCTGCACTTTCAATGTGCGACCTTTCATAGCTGCCTTCCTCGGTGTCCATCTGGTCGAAATAATCGCGTGTGACGGCCCTGTATTGAGCAGATAGTTTTTGACGCATTTGTTGTTGGGCAGCACGAAGTGTTGCAGTAACGGCAGTGTTGATGGAATTAGCTTTGACTTGACGCATTGCAGTGGCATAGAACCACTCGTCGTCATCGTACATTTGGCAAGGCATCTCAGTAGCTTCGGCTGCACGGGCTGCCTGCCTTTGTGCGATTTCTTCTCCAACAGCAGCATTGGCCTCACGTTGCCTTTGGGCTTGTTCAGCTTGTGCTTTGGCATCCTCGTTACGTTGTCTTGCTTGAATCAGCTCGGTTTCCTGGTTGAGTCGTTCAATTTCCGAATTAGTTGCTTGTTTGTTGCTCCTGCATCCAGCAAGAGCAAGCATGGCCAGCATAGCCATTCCGAGTTTACTTAATGTTTTCATCTTTTTGGATAACCTCATCTTTTTTTCCGTCAAATACCCAAACCCGGAATGTAACATTTTCACTTTTTTCTATACATATAAAAAGAAAAGCGGGGTATCTGTGCTTCTGCTCGTTTGTTCCATTAGGTCCTGAGAAACCTGCACAATAAACAAACAGAATTGACACCCACGCCCTTGGATATATTAAAACTCCCGAAAGAGTGTGCACGAGGACAAACGTCCTCTGCACACTAAACGGGAAGTAATATACCTCCACGCGGCATCTACACTGCATTGTCTTTGATTGTGCTTATTGAGTTTCTCAGGTTCAATGAAACCAAAAACAAGCGTCAGCAAACGCCTTCTCATTATGTCATCCCCACCCGCTCGCCCAAGTCGGGTTTACGGATAAAGACGGGCAAAGAAACAAAAAAAAAGTGAAATAGACAATGAAATCAAAGTTTTTTCATCACAAATTCTTGGTTATAACTCGATTTTTTTGAGGTTATAGCCAAACTTTTTGGACGCAAAGCATGTCAAAGCGCCTTCCGCCACCCGCAGCCATTTCGCCACTCGGAACAGCCGTAGGCGGTCTTTCCTTTGATAATATGACCCTTGCCGCAGAGCGGACATGGTTGGCCGATGATGGCATCAAGATTTGTTTGGGAAGGCATGTCATCCCTGCGTGGACCAGCGGGACGGCTGGGATCTATGCCTTCCGAAGCTTTCTTAGCTTTAGGTGCAGCCTTTTTCTTCGATACTGCCTTTTTCGGTTGCTCCACCACAGTCGTAACACGCCGATTGCTATTGTCGAGCATCACCGTATTGACAATCTCCGTCACCATCTGCTTCAGCTCATCCAAGAACTGCCGCGCCTCGTATTTGTGTTGCTCGATTTCACGGAGCTTCTTCTCCCAGATGCCCGTCAGTTCGGCGCTCTTCAACAAATCTTCATGGATAAGGCCGATGAGCTCGATGCCCGTAGGCGTGGGCTCCAGGCTCTTGCGTACCTTTCTTATATAGTTACGCTTGAACAGCGTCTCGATAATGGCAGCACGTGTTGAAGGGCGCCCAATGCCGTTCTCTTTCATCACCTCGCGCAAGGATTCGTCATCAACCAGTTTTCCCGCAGTCTCCATGGCACGCAACAAAGTGGCCTCGGTGTAAGGCTTTGGCGGCGTGGTCCACTTCTCGGCTAACTGTGGCTTGTGCGGCCCATGCTCGCCCTTCTCGAAGAGGGGCAAGGTCTTCTCCTCGTCCTCCTGCCCTTCCTTCTTCTCCTCTTCCTGCTTCACGGGCTTGATGACTTCACGCCAACCCGGCACCAGGATCTGCTTGCCCGAGGTCTTGAACTCCACCTCCTCCACCTTGCCCAAAACGGTGGTCGTGGCAAACTGACAGTCGGGATAGAACACAGCGATGAAATGGCGGCACACCTCATCATAGACCTGCTGCTCGGCAAATGACAGGCCCTGCGGAACCACACCCGTGGGGATGATGGCATGGTGGTCGGTGACCTTGCTGTTATCGAACACCTTCTTGCTCTTGGGCAGTTTCTTGCCTGCCAAAGGCGCCGTGTATTCGGCGTAGTTGGTCAGCTTTGCCAAAATATCTGGACACTTAGGATAAATATCGTCACTCAAATATGTGGTATCCACACGCGGATAGGTGGTGTATTTCTTCTCGTAAAGGCTCTGGATGGTCTGCAGGGTCTGGTCGGCCGACAGGTTGTACTTCTTGTTGCACTCAACCTGCAACGAAGTCAAATCGTAGAGCCTCGGAGGCGCTTCCGTGCCCTTCTTGGTGGTGATGTCGGTCACGGTGAACTCTTTCCCCTCCACACTCTGCAAGTCCTTCTGGCCATCTTCCACGGAACCATATTTGCCTTTAGTGGCAGTGAAAACCGTATCACGATAAATGGTGGACAGCACCCAATAAGCCTCAGGTTTGAAGTTCACGATTTCGTGATAACGGTTGACAATCAGCGCCAAGGTCGGCGTCTGTACTCTACCGATAGACAGCACCTGTCGGTTTTGACCATATTTCAAGGTATAGAGCCTCGTGGCGTTCATGCCCAATAGCCAATCCCCAATGGCACGTGAGAGTCCCGCTTCGTATAGCGACTGATACTCTGTCTGGTCTTTCAAAGTCTTGAAGCCTTCCTTAATGGATTCCTCGGTCAGTGAGGATATCCAAAGACGTTTCACGGGACAATGCACGGCGGCTTTTTGCATCACCCAACGCTGGATGAGCTCGCCTTCTTGTCCGGCATCGCCGCAGTTAATGATTTCGTCTGCCTTCTGGAATAAGGATTCTATAGTCTTGAATTGTTTCTCCACGCCTTTGTCAGCGATGAGTTTGATGCCAAACCGTGGCGGAATCATGGGCAAGCGGCTCAAGGCCCAGGCCTTCCACTGGTTGGTGTAGTCGTGCGGCTCCTTCAAAGTACATAAATGGCCGAATGTCCAAGTGACCTGATAGCCGTTACCCTCCATGTAACCTTCATGGGAGGTGTTGGCACCCAGCACCTTAGCAATGTCACGGGCGACGCTTGGCTTTTCGGCTATGCAAACAATCATTGGTTTAGAGTTGAAAGTTTAGAGTTGAGAGTTGTTGGGGCAGCCCCACATGTCTGCCCACTCTATTCATTTATGCACATTTTCAGTTTTCAAATCGGCAGCGCGCAGTTGCATCAGATATTCAGCCTTGTCTTTTTGTGCCACAAACCACACCAAATCACCAGGCTGGAAGGTAATGCGTGCCGACGGGTTGAGGATGAAATGTCCGTCCCGTTCAAGGGCAATGACCATAGCATCGTATTTATCGGCAAAACCGGAATCCTTCAAGGCAACATTGATCAGCGGGCTGTCGTGCTCCACCTCTACCTTGTAAAGGTCCACCTCACTTTCTTCGTGTTCTTGAATTAAGGCGTCATCGAAGGCTTCCACCCTAGGCAACAACAGCCGCAGATGGTCCTCGTGCCCAACAAAGGTGATCTTGTCGTAAGGGAACATCTGGAAATCCGACTTCGGCAACTCAAAGATCTGCTTGCCACGCTCCACACTCACCACACTCACGTTATAGTTGTCGCGGAAGTCAGTCTCCCTGATGAGCTTGCCAGAATATACACTATCCGGACTCAGCGTCATCTTCTGCAGATGGCAGTTTTCTTGTAATATCTCAGGGATTTCAAACACCTGCACCTGTTGGCGCTTGTTGAGGTTGTCCAAAAAACGCCCCTCTATGCGTTTGTAAAATTTCATCGCAGGGCTCAACACACGTAGCATAATGGTGTAGACCAAGCCCATACAAACATTGAAAATTCGGAAATAAGGCGCATGCACACCAAGATGCAACCAGAACGCGGCGTTGAAGAAATGGCGCAACACCAAAGTGGCCACCACCCACACGATAATAAAGCGCAAGATGAAAATCGTGAGGATCAGCGTCTTGTTGAACCGGCTATGCTCCATCAGCTTCTGTGTCGTCTTCACCAAGGTATGCCTAAAGCCAATAGCCCACAGGAAAGGCGACACCAACGCCAACGTGATAGCCGCAGCGATGGCATTCCCCCACAAGCCAGGTATATAGATCATAATGATGGCGCCTGCCCAGAAACAGAGGAAGGTCAAAGCGATGACAATGGCGATGTATATGACAATATACTTGAACTGCCGTCCTACAAAGCTGGCCATGCTCACCTTCTTGCCGCTCTTCACCTTAATGCCACGGTCCTTGTTCTCCAAATGGTTCAGCCAACGCTCAGGAAAACTACGATTCACAAGGTTGTAGGTCGGCACCGCCGCCTTAATGGCATACGGCGTAAGGAAGGTCGTGATGATGGATACCGAGACGATGATGGGATATAAGAACTCGTCAATGACACCGTAGCTCAAGCCAAGCGAGGCAATGATGAAAGAAAACTCTCCAATCTGACTGAAGCAGAAACCGCCTTGCATGGCCTGTTTCAGTCCCAAACCGGCTATCAATCGTCCCACCACATTGCTCAAAGGCTTGAAGAGGAGCAACACAGCGGTAATCACCAGGATCTGCCACCAATACTCCACCAATATCTTCGGGTCGACCAACATACCCACCGAGACGAAGAACACCGCGCCAAACAGGTTCTTAATAGGCGTTGTGACCTTGTGTATCATCTCAGCCTCAAGGGTCTCAGCTAGAATGGAACCCATGATAAAGGCGCCTAAAGCCGACGAGAATCCCGCTAGGTTGGCAAGTACGACCATCATAAAGCACAAGCCGACGGAGAACACCGTCAGCGTCTCCTCCGACATGAACTTGCGTGCCCAACGCAACACCGTAGGTACCAAGAAGATGCCACCGATAAACCATATCAGCAAGAAGAAGCCCAGCTTCAACATACTAGTAACCAACTGCACGCCATCGAAGGTCTTGCTCACCGCCAATGTAGACAGGATAACCATCAACAGAACGGCCTCAAGGTCTTCCACCACCAGCTCACCAATGACATTACCACTGAATTTCTCACGATGCAGCTTCATGTCGTCAAATGCCTTTGCGATAATCGTCGTGGATGATATGGAAAGCATGGCACCCAGGAAGACGCTGTCCATCTGCGACCAACCTAGCAGCTTGCCTAACAGGAAGCCTACCACGCACATTGTCACCAACTCGGTCAAGGCCGTAATGCCAACCGTCCCTCCTACCTTCTTTAACTTCTTAAAACTGAATTCCAAGCCGATGCCAAAGAGCATGAACACCATACCAATCTCGCTCCAGGTCTCCACGCTTGTATGGTCACTGATGACGGGAAACCACTCGAAATTCGGACCGATAAGGAAACCCGCGATGATGTATCCCAAGACGACAGGTTGCTTCAACCACTTGAAAATCACGGTGGTAATACCGGCAGTAACCAGTATTAAAGCAAGGTCAGAAAATAGAGCGGGTAGGTTTTCCATAATTGCGCATAGATAATTGCTGCAAAGTTAAGAAAAAACCTTATTCAGCGAACATGCTGTCGATCAAGTCTTGGTAATGTTCAGCGACAATCTTACGGCGCAGTTTCAAGCTCGGCGTGATTTCGCCTTCCTCGATGGTCCATTCGCGGTCGACCAACTCAAAGCGTTTCACCTTCTCGAAGTCACCGAAGAACTTGTTGTAGGATTCCACCTCCATGCGATAGCGGTCAATCACCTTCTTTTCCTTGATGGCCTCGGCATTGGAGACAAATTCGACATGGTTCTCCTCACACCAGGTCTTCAGGTTTTCGAAGTTCGGCACAATCAAAGCGGCAGCAAACTTTTGGTTCTCGCCTACCACCATCATCATGCTGATGAGTGGCGACTCGGTGAACTTGCCTTCAATCAATGCCGGCGAAATGTACTTACCCATTGAGTCCTTGAAGATTTCCTTCATGCGGCCCGTGATCTTCAGCAGACCCTCCTCGTCAAACTCGCCGATATCACCAGTATGGAAGTAGCCATCCTCGTCGATGGCCAACTTGGTCTGTTCCTCGTTCTTGTAATAGCCTTTCATCACTGCAGAGCCTTTCACAAGGATTTCGCCCGTCTCCGGCTCGATCTTGAACTGCACGCTACCGCAAGGCACGCCCACAGTACCCGCCTTGATGATGCCCAAAGCGATGCTGTTGGTGCAAATCACAGGTGAAGTCTCCGTAAGGCCATACCCTTCAATAATCGGGATATTCATAGCAGCAAAAAGGCGCACGAGACGCGGTTGCAAGCTGGCACCACCCGAAATGATGAATTCCAATCGGCCTCCGAAAGCCTTTCTCACTTCCTTGAAAACCAACCTATTCGCCCAGTACAATTTGATACGATAGGCTCTGTTGTTCTTCTTCTCTGTCTCGTCATAACGCTCCGCCAGCTGGAAGGCCCAATAGAAGATGCGTTTCTTCATCCCCTTCAGCTTGTCGCCCTTGCGGACGATGCCGTTATACACCTTTTCGATGACACGCGGCACCGTGGTGAAATGCTCGGGCTTCACGTCGGCGATATCTCGCATGATGGTGCCGAAATTCTCCACATAATAGGTCGAGTTGCCCAGATAGAGGTGGGTGAACAGCACCGAGCGCTCATATATATGCGACAAAGGCAGGAAACTCACCACTTTATGCGAGCTCGGCACGGGATAGTGCGGACCATAGTAGGCCACACAACTCATCAGATTGTAATGCGTCAGCATCACGCCCTTAGGAGTGCCAAGGGTGCCAGACGTATAGATGATAGTGGCCACATCATGAGTAGAAACCGACTCCTTACGCGACTGCAAGGCGGCAAGGCTCTTCTTGTCGATCTTCACCGAGACCATCAGGCCACGAAGAGTCAGCTGGCCGGTTACTTGGTTGAACACAAATACCTTAGGTTTCTCGGCCATCTTGTCAAGGACACCTTTGACCTTGTTCAGCAGCAAGGCTCCTTCCACAAAGATAATCTTTGGCTCGGCATGGTTGATGATATATTCATAGTCGCTTTGGCGTACCGTAGGATAGATGGGCACCAAAATGGCACCGATCTGCTGCACGGCAAAGTCAACCATATTCCACTGAGGACAATTGTTGGAGATCACCGCCACACGGTCGCCTTTTGCCACGCCAAGACCCATCAGTCCCTGGCTGACGACATCCGTCATTTTCACAAACTCCCTTGCCTTGTATTTCTTCCATTCGCCGTCCACCTTACAGGCAAACATGGTCTTTTTCTTGCCATACTTCTCAACGAACCTCGGCAAGAGGTCGAAAGTACGGGGCGGGATGTCAGGATACGCCTGAACGGTTTTCCCTTTGTTGGTGTTTTTTTCCATATCCAACGATTAATCGGGGCGAAAATAGGAATAATTTGGATAAAACCGAAATTTTATATAATCGAAAGGTAATTTTAATAACCAAATAGGATATTTTTTCAATGAAAAGAAAGGCTCCGTTCCCCTGTTTTTCCAAGAATGTTTACTTTTGCGGTGTAATTCATCTCCAATGGTTTCCCTTTTTGACAATATGAGCCTAGTTACCGAAGCCGAGGTGCAAAGGATGCTGTCCTTGGTGGACGAGCAACGACGTAAGGAAGCTTTATGCTACAAGCACCTCTTTGGGCAATTCACCTGCCTCAAGTCGTGGCTGATGCTCAAGGAGTTGCTTGATCCATTGGGAATCATCGACATGGAAATGAGGCACAACGAATATGGTAAGCCTTTTTTGGTCCATCATCCCAATGTCCATTTCAACCTCAGCCATTGCAAAAACGGCATCGTTGTGGCGGTGGACAACTCCCCTATCGGCATCGACATCGAGAGCTTTCGTCATGCCAACGACGCGTTGATACGCCACACGATGAACGACGATGAATTAGCCATCATACAATCTGCCCAAGACCCCAACATCGCCTTCACCTCACTTTGGACACAAAAAGAAGCCGTGCTGAAGCTGCGTGGTACAGGCATCAGCACGGACTTGCATCGGGCCCTCGACGGCAATGGTTACCGTCTAGAGACACACATTTGTCGTGAAAAATCCTACGCTTGGAGCGTGGCCTATTCCGATTAAGACACAATGCGCGTCCCGCAAGTCGGGTCGCCCAGCTTCGTGGCCTCGGTAATGATAGCCTCATGGCCAGTGGCCTCGACAAACAAGATGGCGGCACGTACCTTGGGAGCCATGCTGCCTTCGGTGAATTGACCGTCAGCCAAATGCTTCTTAGCCTCAGCCACCGTGATGGTATCCAAAGCCTGTTCGTTCTCCTTGCGGAAGTTGATGTAAACCTTTGGCACATCGGTAAGGATGTAGAACTCATCGGCACCGATGTTGACAGCGGTCATGGCGGAAGCCAAGTCCTTGTCGATGACGGCCTCAACACCGCCCAGGCTACCGTCGGCCTTCTCGATGACGGGAATGCCGCCACCTCCAACAGTGATGACGATGTTGCCTTGTTCGGCAAGTTGCTTCACGAGGTCCACATTCTGGATGGCGATGGGCTTCGGCGAAGCCACCACCTTACGCCAACCACGGCCCTTGGGGTCTTCCTTATAGATGGCACCCGTTTCTTGGGCGTATTTCTCAGCCTCTTCCTTGCTATAGTAGGGACCAACGGGTTTGGTCGGGTTCTGGAACATCGGGTCGTTCTTGTCGACAACGACTTGGGTCACCAGGGTGACCACATTACGCTTCAGGCCTTCCTTGGCAAAAGTCTTGCCCAGCCCCATCTCGATCATGAAACCGATGAGACCTTGGGTCTCAGCCACGCAGAAATCGATAGGCATGCCCGGCACACCAAATTGATGATGGCCAGCCTCATGCTGCAACATGACATTACCCACCTGAGGGCCATTGCCATGGCCGATGACCAGGTTATAATCGTTTTTCAGGAAAGGAAGCAGCGAGTGGCAAGTCTCGGTGACATTCTCCATCTGCTCCTTGTAGGTTCCTTTCTGACCGCCTCTCAACAGGGCGTTTCCGCCGAATGCGATGACAGCTAATTTCTTCATAAAAAATTTGATTTATAATAATTTAATAAAACTTATCTTCTTTGGTAGGTCACTGAATAACCGTCTTGGCCAATCACAAGTTCATTCTCCGTGAGAGAAATGATGTTGTTGGTGTCAGCAAAACTGGTTGGAGCGGAGCCGTTGGTCGTACCGTTGAGGATCAGCTTGTCGCCGACCTTCTCCCAGCTCGTATACTCTCTGAAGCCCGTATTGATGGAAACCACCTCGCCATTTTCGAGCAAAGTGAAGCCCACATCACCGAGAAGACTACCTTCAACGGCAGGTTCAACCCAGGTTCCAACGATGGAAGGACGGGAACATGAAGCGAAAAGCATGCCCATCATTCCACATAAAGCAATAATAATCAAGCGTTTATTCATTTCTTACTCCTATTTGTTTTGGAGCGGCAAAGATAAGACTTTTTAAATCACAAATACAAGACTTTCAATTCTTTTTGGACTTTTTCAGTCTACCCACCAGTCTTTCTATTTCGCCCAGCCACAAAATCAAGGACGTGCCGACGATGATCCTCACCCAATCTCCGAGTGTCAAAGAAATCACGTTGAACATCTCTCCACCGAAAGTGACAATCAGGATCTGGCCAAGGAAGATAATCAGCAACGTGACTCCAAAGCCCCGACGCACGTCCTTGTTGAGGAATCCCTTCAGCGCCGACTGACCAGTATGATAGGCCTTGGCATTGAAGATGTTCCAGAACTGCATAAAGACGAAAATAGTGAAGAGCAACGAAAGCTCTTTAGGCGTAAAGTGGCCGCCCACATGATTGAAACAGAAATAGCTGGCACAATAATCGGAAAAGGAGAACTCGGCCATGGACTCCACACCATAATGCATGAAGTATTGGATGAAGCCAAATAGCACCGCCACAAAGACTAATCCCACGCCAAAGATGCGAGCAATCATGTCTTTTGTGATGATGAAGGCATCGCGCGAACGCGGTTTGTCCTTCAAGACGCTGTGGTCTGGCGGCAACGAAGCCAACGCCATGGCAGCGAAGGTATCCATGATAAGGTTGATCCACAGCATCTGCGTCACGGTGAGCGGCGATTCGGTGCCCATGACGGCACCCAGCAACACGATGAGACAGGCCGCCACGTTGATGGTCATCTGGAACAGGATGAAACGCTGGATGTTGAGGTAAAGCGAGCGACCCCACATCACAGCACGGGCGATGCTCTTGAATGAGTTATCGAGGATGGTGATGTCACTGGCTTCCTTGGCCACCGAGGTGCCATCGCCCATCGAAAGGCCAATCTGGGCCTTGTTCAAGGCGGGGGCGTCGTTGGTACCGTCGCCAGTCACGGCGACCACCTCTCCCCTTTCCTGAAGCAAGCGCACAAGGCGTTCCTTGTCAGAGGGGCGCGCGCGCGACATGATCTTGAGATCGGCGACACGCTCACGCAGCTCCTCGTCCGTCATCAGGTTGAACTCCTTGCCCGTGATCATCTGTCGCTCGGGGTCATCATCATCGGTCCAAAGCCCCACCTGACGGCCAATCTCCCTTGCCGTGCCCGGCGTGTCACCCGTCACAATCTTGATGCTGATGCCGGCATCGAGACAATCCTTCACCGAGTCGGTCACATCGTCGCGGATGGGATCGATGATGCCGACAACGCCGAGGAAACACATGTCATCCACTTGAAGCTTGCCATCGGCAAAGACAGTCCTCAGATCGTTTTCAGAAATGTACTTATAGGCAAATCCCAAGGTGCGCATGGCCTTGTTTTGATACTCCAATAGTTTGTTCTCCACTTCGTCGCGCACCCAGTATATGCCAGCCTCTCCATCCAACTTCCTCACCGTCGCACAGCGCTTAATCAGGATCTCTGGAGCTCCTTTCACATGCAACACATATTTCCCGGGAGTCCCCGTCTTGAGCACTGTAGCCATGTATTTGTACTTCGTCGTAAACGGCAATTGCTTGACAATCTCCGCGTTGTCGCGTATCCTGACAAAGTCCACGTTATTGTCAAAAAGCCAAAGCAGCAAGGCGCCTTCGGTGGGATTTCCAATCACTTTCACCTTTTGCTGGTCGCTATAATCCAGAAACGCCGTCGAGTTGACAGCGATGCCTTCCGCCATCAGTTGTCCCACAAAAGAGTCGTCGGGACAACCTTGGGGCAATCCATAGATATGGCAGTCGCCCAGGCTCATGCGGTTTTTGGTGAGCGTGCCCGTCTTGTCAGAACAAATCACCGTGGCGGCTCCCATTGTCTCACAGGCATGCATCTTGCGCACCAAGTTGTTGGTCTCCAGCATCCTCTTCATGCTCAATGCCAGACTCAGCGTGACACTCATGGGCAAGCCCTCAGGAACGGCCACTACAATCAAGGTGACGGCAATCATCAGCGTGTTGAGAAAATATCGTGCGAAATCCATCCAGACAAAAGGCCCTTCGGGATAGATGAAATACATCAGCAGGCGCAGCACCACGATGAGATCGGCGATGACATAACTGGCGATGGTGATGCCTTTGCCAAGCCTGTCGAGCTGCTCGTTCAAAGGCGTCTTTATCTTATTGTCGATCTGTGCGCCGCGATACACCTTGCCCCATTCCGTGGCGTCGCCCACCTTCTCGACCACAAAGACGCCGTGGCCTTCCATCACCGAGCTGCCACGACAGACATAGTTGGAAGGATAAGTGGCATCTTGCTTGAACTCCGCCTTATCCGTAGTCTTGCTGCAGGAAGGCTCGCCTGTCAGGTCCGACTCGTTCACGCGCAGCGAGATGGCTTCCCTCAACGTGCCGTCGGCAGGAATCTCATCGCCCGTTTCAATCACCACGGAATCGCCCACTACGACATCCTTGCGTTCGATGCGGTGAATCAAGCCATTGCGATAAACCGTGACCAACTTCTCGTCCTCCGCTTGGTTCAGGATGTCGAACTTCTTGTTGGCACTCACCTCAAAGAAAAAGCCCACCGTCGTGGCGAGCATCACGGCCACAAAAATCCCCAAGGGCTCCAACAGCACCGACAGGCCTGCGGCATCCGTAAACAGCTGGTATAAAGAAACCGCCACCGATAGCAACAAGGCGATCAGCAGGATACGTATGATGGGGTCGGAGAACTTCTCCAAAAACTGTTTCCAAAGCGACTCTTTCTCGGGCGGGGTCAACACGTTGTCGCCATGTTTGCGGCGACTTCTCTCAACTTCAGCATCCGTCAGCCCATTCCTATAATCTCTTGCCATTCACATTCAATTTTACTCGTAATTCAATTTTTACTATTTTTGCAAAGAAAAACGCGCAAAAATACATTCTAGTACCCAAATGAGAAGAGGTTGCAAGGTTACAACCCAAAAATTGAGAAGCTAACTCGATGAAATTCAAGGAACAACATAAAACCGCGTTGGCAAAAGTGCTCTCCGACCTTGTTCAATGCGACGGCATCGTCAACCAAGGCGAAATCGACTTCCTGCAACAGGTTTACGCCCTTTTCAACATCACGCTCACCAGCCGGAAAAAAGCGACCAACATCAGCCTTTCGGAGGCCGTCACCGTATTGAAAGGCCTAGGTGCCTCTGAAAAAAACGCCATCCTCAGGATGTTCCAGAGACTCTCCCTCTCCGACGACTCCCTGGCTCCCACCGAGTCACTGCTTATGACCTCAATTATGTTGTCCATCGGCATCGACGTACCCGAGACACAAGGCCTCAACGCCACCTTCGTCTCCATCCCCGACCTCAGCTTCGACACCCGTAATGCCGTCCTTTACGTGGAGCCTGCTTACGACAAAAAAATCAACGCCAGCATCAACCGCGACTTCGAGGCCATCTGCCGACTGCTGCGCCAGTCACAACGCGAGTTCTTCTTCCTTCCCAAAGTCGCCAGCGACCTGAAAAAGAAGAAAACAACCTTCCGCAACACGCTCAGCTACATCGAGCCAACCCTCTCCGAAGACCAACTCGACCACATCGACGCGCATCTCCCGCAACTCGACAGCGTGTTCCTCTCCAAAGAGATCTTCCTCAATTACCTCAACACCAACGGACTGAAAATCAACAAGCCGTCGTTTCTGCTCAAAATCGGCAACATGAAGCCCGGCACCTATCAGGACTTCCTTATTCTCGAGACAGGGAGCCAACCGCTGCAGACCTTGGAACGCTTCGTACAGCTCAACGCCAACATCATGAGGATCACCCCTCCCGTGAGCAACGCTAAAGAGGAAGCCTTCATCCAGAAGCTGGCGTTTCAACCTGAGAAAAAGCCCAAAGACGAGTTGAACTACACGGGATTCCACAAGATTATCCTCGACATCCTATTGAAATACAACGGACTGCACGATGTGAGTCGTTTGTATATCAGCCAAAACGGCGACATCTTCCTCACCGACCTCAACAACACCGAGGTCAAGATGCCGGCACTCTGCAAGACCCTTTACATTTTCTTCCTATTACATGAAGAGGGAATGTCGCTGAACTATCTCAACGACCACAAGGCAGAGCTCTATAAGATTTACCGCTGCATTTCGACCTATGGCGACGAGGAGCTCCTCAAGAAAGCCATCGACAACATCACCGACTTCATCGGCTCCACCATGAATGCCAACCTCTCGCGCATCAGGAAGGCCTTCCGTGACATCCTGGGTGACGAAGCTAACATCTACCTTATAAAAGGCGAAAAAGGTGGACGAAAAATAATCCACCTTGACCGCAGCCTCGTGGTCTTCGAAGACCGCGAAATGTTTTCTTGAAGTAATACTATTTGACAGGCCTCAACAGGTATGTCATCCCTACGCAGGCTGGCGGGCAAAGGCATGGGATCTATAGCTGTTGAAGCCGTTAGCTAAAGTCTTTGCTTCTTGAGCCGCCTCCTATAGATTCCAGCCTTTCGCACATGGCCATGCGGGAATGACATAGGAGGCTAGTCCGTATGACATGGCAGAAAAGCGAGTATTTATGCCTTTTTAAGCATTGTGCTCTCCCAAGAGGAAGGTGACATCGGAATTCGGCTCAATCTCCACCGACTCCTTGCCGTAACGCATCACGATCATCTTCTTCCCGCCTTTCAATAGCATCTGTCCGTCTGTCACCCAAAGGGCAGTGGCCTCACGCAGTCCAACCACGATAATGTCTTGGTTAACAGCGAGATACTCATTGATACGGTCCTGACGCGTCTCACCACCGTGCTTGATCATCTTGTCGATTTCGGGGTGCGGGTCGAGGTAGTGCGGATTGATTTGGAACGGCACCAGGTTGAGGCACTTGAACGATGCAGGTTGCACGATAGGCATGTCGTTGGTGGTGCACAGCGTCGGGCAGGCCACGTTGGAGCCTGCACTCCATCCCATATAAGGCACACCAGCAAGGGCGCGATTGCGGATGGCATCCATCAGGCCATAGCGGTGCATCTCGGCCACGAGGTGGAAAGTGTTGCCGCCACCCACGACGATGCAGTCCGCCTCATTGACGGCCTTCACCTTGTCGTCGAAATGGTGCACAGAGGTGAAGTTCTCCAGTCCGAACTTGGTGCGGAAAACGTTCTTCACCTTAGCCTCATAGGCATCATAGCTGTCGGGGTACACCATGCCGCCGATGTTAACGCCAGCAAACGGGATGAAGATGATGCGTGAATCCTTGTTGATATGGTTCTGCAAGCAGAAAAGCTCAATTTGGGTCGTGGCCCAAGCCAGATAATTCTCACCGAAATTGGTCGAATTGCTAATCAGTAATAATCTCATAGTTTAAAATGTTGGTTAACGATGGCGCAAAGATAGCAAAAAAGCGATTGACGTCACAGTAACGTGCGGAAATCGCTCGTTTAGGAAGAAAATTATTCAATTGATTGTCAAAGAATTGTAAAAAACAACAAAATTTTTCCTGATTTTTTGCTTGCGTATACGAAAAAAGCTGTAATTTTGCAGCGTCTTAAAGGACTGGACTAGTAGCTCAATTGGATAGAGTCCCTGACTACGGATCAGGCGGTTGTGGGTTCGACTCCCGCCTAGTTCACGAAAGGTTCCGCAAAAAGAA
>CAJOIS010000010.1 GCA_905234645.1 uncultured Bacteroidales bacterium
GCCCGTTGGTGTCTACAAGTATGGCGTGAGCGCCGTGTACTCCGGCAACCAGGCCGACAACCCGAACAACCCGCGTATCGACTATCCGTTCGAGGAGCGTGAAAGCGAGATCATGTGGTCCGACCAGTGCGGCCCGTGCATCGACAAGGACATGCAGACCGACATCACCGTCAACGTCGTGTGCAACAGCGCCGACAGCCCGGAGGGTTGCGTCGTGAGCTTCACCAACCTCAACGAGGGTGAGCAGTTCAACCATCCGCAGCCGTCCATCACGCTCGATGGCACTGGCTACCAGGAAATCACTCCTTTCCGTAAGGGTGACTACCTCGTGACGGTGTATCTGCCCGGTTACGAACTCCTCCAGGTCGAAGAGTCCATCTGGGGCCACAGAGACCTCCGCTATGTGCTGACCGAGATCATCTACGGTGTGAAGAACATCTATGTGAGCCGCACCGGTTGGGCCATGTGGGAACCCGAGACTTGGGAAGACTACCCGATTCCGGAAGGTGCCCCTCGCGCTGAAGAGCGTCACCTCGAAGGCTACAAGATCATGTGCACCAGCCTTGACGACGAGCCTATCTTCAACCACAACACGCCTGCCGACCAGCCGTTCTGCCAGCTGAGCACCGTTGACCCGTGGTCGGGCCAGCCGATGCTCCTCGACGGCGAATACTACAAGGTGAAAGTTGCCACCATCTACAGCACCGGCCAAAGCCCGTGGAGCGAAGCTGTCATTTGGCAGTATGAGCCTTGTGACAACTGGGGTCCTGTCGATGAGGTGACTGGCGCCACCCTGGCCGAAGGCAACCACATCGAGTGGGTGTTCGACCACGGCCACAACCAGTGGTTCGATCCCAATGATCCTAACAACGGCGGCGGCGAAGCCAGCACGTTCAGCGAGAACTGCGACGAAGGCATGCCTGCCGGCTGGACCACCATCGATGCTGATGGCGACGGCTACACCTGGGTCTCGAGCATGAATCCTGGTAACTACCACAACGCCGGTGTCGACCTGACCGGTAACGGCCACAACAGCTCCGACGCCTTCGTGATCTCCGGTTCCTGGATCAACCAGCCCGGCCAAGCCCTGACGCCCGACAACTACCTCGTCACGCCTCAGGTGAACCTCGTTGCAGGCTCCACCTTCAGCTTCTGGGCCTGCGCCCAGGATGCCAGCTATCCTGCCGACCACTTCGGTGTGTTCGTCTCCGACAACGGCACGAGCGACTGGACGATGGTCAACGAGTGGACGATGACCGCCAAGAGCGGCGGCAACGTGATGAGCGCCGGCCGTAACGGTGTCCGTGCCCAAGGCAACTGGTACAACTACTCGGTTGACTTGAGCGCCTTCGCTGGCCAGAAGTACATCGCCATCCGTCACTTCAACTGCACCGACCAGTTCATCCTCAACGTCGACGACTTTGAGCTGACCGCCGGTGCCAAGGGTGGCGAGAACGGTCTTGCCCTGTACCACAGCCAGGAAGTCTACAGACAGTATGCCGAAGACGGCATCTGGATGAACTTCATGGGCATCGACAATGTCGACTTCAGAGCCTACCTGCTCTACAACATCGTCAATGACAACCGCTTCACGCTGACAGCTGAAAACGAGTACGGCCAGTTCGTCCTCAACGCTGCCTACGAGATGGACAACTTCATGGGTGAGTTCGAGAGCTTCTATGAGGATGCCGCCTACAACTTCTCCTTGATGTCCAAGGTGGATATCTACCAGATGGTCAACGAGTGGAAGAGCGGCGTCGGTTCGGCGAACTTCCTGTCCATCACCATGGATGTCGCCCTCAGCCACGCCAGGGTGGAGAACGACCAGTGCATCAATTCGCTGCCGTTCTGCACCTCCGACATGATCGAATTCGAGGCCGCCAGCACGAGCCAGCAGGCCCAGGAAGAGAACATGGACGACGGCTGCATCTACAACTCCTACAATCCTTCGTTCTACCACATGAGGATACACTCCGCTGGTCCTTTCATCATCCACATGGAAGGCCACGACCCGAACAACGGCACCAACAGAGACATCGACTTCTGCATGTGGGGTCCCTACACCGAGCAAGAGGTTCTGTCCGGCTATGCTTGCACGCACCTGACGGGCGACAAGATCATGGACTGCTGCTACTCGGCCCAATACGACGAGGACTGCTACCTCGGCTATCCTGAAGGCCAGCACAACCACCACGGTTCGAGCACGAGCCACGGCGACATCAACTACCATGTGCCTCAGGTTGGCGAGTACTACATCCTGATGATCACCAACTACTCGCAACAGCCTTGCAACATCACCTTCACGAAGACTGAAGGCGACGGCGAGACCGACTGCGACATCGTGACGCCGAGCAACATCATCGGCTTCCTGATCACCCAGGACGGTGAATACCTCACCATCGTCGGTCCCGACGAGCGTGACTACACCGACCTCGGTGAATATGGCGAGCACGAGTACTGCGTGCGCCCGATCTATCCCGGCCCGGCCATCCTTGCCGACACCAACTACTACTACTCGATGGGCTGCCCGGTCTGCACGACCGTCAACGGCGATGTCGTCGTGGTCTGCGACGCCGGCAATCCTGTCTATGCAGAGGTGAACGACGCCGACGACCAGGTGCACATCTACTGGGATGAGCAACCCGAGCCTCCGGAGCCGGAAGAGGGCGACACCTTCGTGTACGACTTCGAGAACGGTAGCCTCGACGGCATCGTGCTGATCGACAACGACGGTGACGGTTACAACTGGAACCTCGCCAGCGCTACCATGGGCACGGGCTACGGCCACAACGCCTCCACCGACATGGTGTTCTCGCAGAGCTACGACAACAACTACGGTGCCTTGACTCCGGACAACTACATCGTGTTCCCGCAGTCGAACATCGTGGCTGGCTCGACCTTCAGCTTCTGGGCCTGCGGACAGGATGCCAGCTGGGCCAGCGAGCACTTCGGTGTTGCCGTTTCGACGACTGGTGTTAACGCTGCCGACTTCACGACGGTCCAAGAGTGGACGATGACGGCCAAGGCCGGTGCCAAGGCAGTCCGCGACGGCCGCGCCCAAGGCAACTGGTACCAGTACACTGTCGACCTGAGCGACTATGCCGGCATGCCGGTGTACATCGCCATCCGTCACTTCAACTGCACCGACATGTTCTACCTCGACGTTGACGACGTTGAGCTGAGCGTTGCCGCCAAGGGTAACCGCGACGGTGATATCATCGGCTACAACATCTACCGTTCGACCGACAACATCGACTACGTGTTGATCGCCACTGTCGACGGCGACGTGACCGAGTACTTCGACGCTCCTGGTGAGGGTACGTACTACTATCAGGTGACCGCCCTGTACGCTGACGGTTGCGAATCCGAGCCCGCCATCTCTGGCGAGAACCCGGATGTCAACTACGTGATGGTCGGTGTGACCGGCGTTGGCGAGAACAGCGACAATGTCGCCCTGTTCCCGAACCCGACGAAGGGCAACGTGACGATCCAGGCCATGAACATGAACCGCATCACTGTGGTGAGTGTCCTCGGCCAGGTCGTGTTCGACACCGAGCTTGATCAGGACGAATATGTCCTGAACATGGCCAAGTTCAACACGGGCATGTACATGGTTCGCGTGTACACCGACAACGGTGTGACCGTGAAGCGCGTCACCGTGCTGCACTAATTGAACGTAGTTCAAAAAAAGAAAGGTGGCCAGATGGCCACCTTTCTTTTTTTGTATCTTTGCGGAACGGTTTTTGATTGCACCAAGACTGCAAAATATCTTTTGGAAATATGACAATCAAGGAAATACAAGACAGCATTGTGGAGGATTTCTCCATGTTCGACGACTGGATGGATCGCTACGCTATGCTGATAGAGATGGGGAAGGAATGCCCCATCATCGACGACAAATATCGTGACGAGGCGCACCTTATCAATGGCTGCCAATCGCGCGTGTGGCTTAACGCTGAGCTTAATGATGGCAAGGTGTACTACACCGCCGACAGCGACGCTGTCATCACCAAGGGCATCGTCAACTTATTAATTAAGGTGTTCTCGGGGCAGACACCGGACGACATTCTCGCCGCCGACCTCTCGTTTTTGGACGAGATTGGGCTGAAAGAGCATTTGTCGCCTACGCGTTCCAATGGCCTTTTGGCCATGCTCAAGCAGATGCTGCTCTATGCAGAGGCGTTTAAACTAAAGGAGGGACAAGCATGACACAGGAAGAAGTCAACACCTTGAAAGAGACCGTAATCTCGGTCCTTAAGACCATCTACGACCCCGAAATCCCCATCGACATCTGGACACTGCACCTGGTGTATGGCGTCGACGTCGACGAAGAAGGTAATGTGAAGATTGTGATGACGGTGACGGCACCCAACTGTCCCGTGGCCGAAACGTTGCCTGCTGAGGTTCAAATCAAGGTGCAGGCCATCATGGGCGTGAAGAGCGTCGATGTGGAACTCACCTTCGATCCCGTCTGGAGCATCGACATGCTTTCAGAGGAGACCAAGGCTGACTTAGGTCTGGATGGTGATTTCGGCAGCTTTACTGCTGCAGATTTTTTGTATTGAAAATTCCGCCTTACATGTCATTCCTGCTTAGGCTTGTGCGTTGCAGGGAATCTATGTGAGGCGGAATTTTCCTTTTGACGGTTTTAGAAGTCATAGATCCCATGCTAGCCCACATGCCCGCGCAGGGATGACATGCCTTCTAAAACCTGTTAAAGTTTGTCGTAGTTTTCCAACAAATCTTTCGCCATATTAAGGAAGAACAACGCGACAGCGTTGAAATCCATGTTGAGGTCCTTGCTCAGGCCGATGCGGTCCTTGAAGATGGCCACATTGTACCATTGCAGGCACTGGAAGGCGCGATGGAAATAGAGGCGCTGCAACTCTTCCTTGTTGGGCTTGTGACCCACATAGGCCTCAAGCAACGACAAGGCTTTGTCGAAGCCCGCGTTGCCGTAGCAGGCGATGTCGTAGAACGGGTCGTTCATGCCGGCAAACTCCCAGTCAAGCACATACAGCTTGTCGCCGTTAATGACAAGGTTGGTGGGCTGGTAGTCGCAATGGCAGGGCACTTTGGGTACATTGATCTGAGTGTCGCGGATGTCTTCCAGTTTTTTGCGCAGGTTCAGGTATTCTTGAGGGAGGACGAATCCTGTCTCAATGCAGTAGTTCTGGTAGGTGTCGAGGCGTCCAAAGGCGTTGTAGTCATTGAACTTCAAGTCGCTATTGTGAATCTTCTTCAAGGCTTTCACCGACATCTCGTTGTAAGAAACCACGTCCGTAGTGCTCATAATGGTGCCTTCCACGTATTCGGCCAGTTTCTCGCCCGAGCGGATTTCCACGTAGGTGGTCACGTTGTTCAGGCCTAGGCGATCCACCTCTTGGATATTGGCCCATTCCTCGTCGCGGTCGACGAATCTTTCGGCAAACTTGCCGGGTACGCGGTAGGTGTATTTCTTACCCTGACATTCAACAACATAGGTGTAGTTGCTCATGCCGCCTTCGAGGCGCATCACGATGCGGGCATCGTGGGCATGGAGCAAGGCATTGACTCTAAAGACGATATATTCTTCAATGTTCATGATCCGATAGTTTTAAAAGTCCACAAAAGTAAAAATAATTCCGCATTCCGCATTCCTTATTCCGCATTCATAATTAAAAATATTCCTTGATTCCGCATTCCACATTCCGAATTTTCTTACTTTTGCAGCCGCTTAGGTTACTGAGCTTGTCGAAGTAGGGGATTTAGCTCATCTGGTAGAGCGTCAGGTTCGCAATCTGAAGGTGGCCGGTTCGAGTCCGGTAATCTCCACGCGATGAACAAAATAGGCCGCTGAGTTTTCAGCAGCCTGTTTTTTTTATGTTCGATTGGGGAAATATTCAGCTTTTGCCACCGTTTTTTTGGTGTTACATGCAAAAACACTATTTTTGCGGGAATTAAAGACGAATATGATGAAAAGTTTCAATAAATGGCTCGTGGTTGTGGCATTGATGATAACCGCAACGGCATTGAAGGCCCAGGACACGTCTCCTGTCGCTTTTATGCGCTTGAATCCCTATCAGACCAACCTTAATGTGGCCACCGACTTGCCATATTATGCTTATTTCTCTCCGGGCGTGGGCAATTTCTCGATGAATGTCCAATACTCCAGTTTGGGAATCTGGGATCTGTTCAGATCGGAGTTCAATTTGAAGAAGTTGCTTGACCTTCTGGAGGATGAGAACTATATCAATGCCAGCTTTAGTCAAAATATGGGATGCCTCGGCGTTAGGGCAGGCAATGGCGTTATCAGTTATAACCACAACTTCCGTGTGAATGGATATGCCAACTTCAACTATTGCCTGTTCAAGCTCCTGGCGCTTGGTAACATGGAATTTCTTGGCGAGGACAACCCGGCGAATGTGAAATTCGATTGGGATACGCAGGCGTTTCATGAATATTCGCTTGGCTATCAGTTTAATGCTACCGATTGGTTGTCGTTAGGCGTTAGGGCCAAGCTGCTGTTTGGTATTGTCGACCTCAGCACCGATGCCTTGGAGATGTCGCTTTACACCGACCCCGAAAACAATACGGTGTATTTCAAGGAGGATGTCCTGCTTCGTTTTTCTCTGCCACGTATGTTCCAGCTTGAGGATGGCTCGATGAACGCCAACGGTCCCTTCGGCCTTTCTGATTTCTATCATAACCCGGGCTTTGGTGTGGATCTGGCTGCCAGTTTCCGCATCGGCGAACGCTTCATGGTGACGACTGCCGTCAACGACTTGGGGCGCATCAGATGGAAAGAGAACAATATGCAACTTACGGGTTGGTTGTCCGAAGATGGACAATACTATGAAGAGGATGCGCTTGCCTTTGATGGCATCGACGCCGATCACTTGCAGCTCTTTTTCTCGGATAAGGAGTACCGACGTGCTGTCATGGATACCTTGAGCGATTGCTTTGACTTCCAAACCGTGAACATGGGTGAATATTACACCAAACTGCCCACTAGTTTCTTGGTGCGAGGCAGCTTCGACCTTAACGAGTGCAACCGTTTCATCGCCCAGTTCCAAGGCTGTTTCCGCGGCGATGGCTTCCGCCCGGCTTTTACAATGGCATATAACGGCTGTTTCTTCAATAAGATCGACTTAAGCGGCACTTGCACGATGATGAAAGGCAGCTTGCTTACCCTTGGCATGGGTTTGGGCTTTAAGTTTGGGGCTTTCCAGATGTATGCGGCCACCAGCAATCTGTTTAACCTGAATGTCGGAGGACAAAAGGTGAGAAACTACCAAGCCGGCATCGTCTTTACCATCGGTCAGGTGGAAAAGACATATAAGCCATAGGATGGTTTTGTGGGGATAGCTTTGACAAACCTATTCTCCGCAAATCAGCAGGATGTTTTCGTTGTTGAGACGTACCTTCAGCCATAGTTCGATGCGCTCTTTCTGGTCGTCGGTCAGCGGCTGACTGCTGCTGGTGACAAAAGCTATGATCTGTTCGGTTTCGCTTTGTTCTTCTGCGTTATATGACGATCCTCGGGTCAAGCTTAGACTCGTGATTTTGGAGTATTGGGCAAACAGTTCCTTCGACACGGCTTCGACAGGCAATTCTTTGTCCTTGTAGGCATTGAGTGTGGCGTCAAGTTTGGCGATGCTGTCGTTCAAAGCCTTTATTTGTTGGTCGGTGTGTTCCAGGAAGCCCTTCATCATCTCGGTTTCGGAGATATCCTGCCTCATGTTGGTGGCATCTTCGTGGAAGACAATCTGGCTTCGCGTGATGCCGTATTCGTCAGCACTGTTATAGAGCCTTTCCTTGGCTACTTTAGTTAGCGCCTCGCCAGCGAGATATAAATCCAAGGTGGGCGACTTTCGCGAATAGGAGGCCTTGTAGTCATAGATGAAACACTTGCCGAGGTTTTTGTTTTCGGTTACCAACTTCTCAGCATGGATCTTGAAGTTGTTCTCCTTGATGACGCTGATGGCGGAGATGATACTCGGCACGATGACGATGATCAAGATGACGACAAGCCATTTCTTAGGTAGGCGTTTGCGATTATTGTCGGTGGACTCAAAGAGGGGGAAACGGAAGTATTTCACTGTAGCGAAGGTCGCCAAGGCAATGAAGATGCTGTTGATGGTAAACAGGTAAAGCGCTCCTAAGGCATAGCTCCAGTTCCAAATCGAGATGCCGTAGCCTACGGTGCATAACGGAGGCATCAGTGCCGTGGCGATGGCGACGCCCGAGATAACGGTGCCTTTGTCTTTGCGAGAGGTCTCTATGATGCCCGCCAAACCGCCGAAGAGGGCGATAAGCACGTCGTAGATGGTCGGTCTGGTTCTGGCCAACAGTTCCGATGGGTTGGCCAAACTCAAAGGGCTGAGCAGGAAAAAAAGGGTGGAGGCGATGATGCTGATGACTACCATCACACCGAAGTTCTTCAACGAGTTTTTCACCAAGTCATTGTCTTCGGTGCCGAGACCCAAGCCGAAGCCCAGGATGGGACCCATCACGGGCGAGACCAACATCGCGCCGATGATGACGGGGATGGAGTTGACGTTCAAGCCCACCGAGGCGATGATGATGGCACAGGCGAGGATGTATACGTTGGTGCCACGGAAGGCGATGTTTTTGCGGATGGAGGCGCTGGCGTTCTCGTAGTCGATTTCGTCAGAGAGGTGGATGAGCCTCTTCAGATAGGCCAGCACTCTATGGAAAAAGTCTTTCATTCATATGAGATTTTGATGCAAAAGTCTGCAAAATACTTGAATTGTGCAAGCGTCACCGCAGGAAAATGCTTCGGAAGGCAATCAGCATCGGGATAATCTCGACACGTCCCAGGAGCATGATGACCATGGCAACCACTTTTTGGAAACCCATCAGCCCTGCATAATTGCCCATCGAACCGACGTCGCCGAAACCAGGGCCTACGCTGCCCATGCAGGCGATGGAAGCCGTGAGCGAAGTCTTGAAGTCCATGGTGATGTCAAAGACGATGGTTCCTATGGCAATAATAAACATATAGATCCCCATGAAAGTAATTATGGAGGAGATGCTTTCTTTTCCTTTTGTTTGACCATCAATTTTGGTCTGGTTGGCATTGTTGGACCAGATGAGGGACCGTGTGGTGCTTTTCAGGCTTTTGACCGCCATTACGAAACGGTCCATCTTCATGCCGCCTGAGGTGGAGCCCGAGCAGCCACAGACCAAGGAGCAGAGTATCAGAATGCCCATGCTGCCCGTAGGCCAAAGGTTGGTGTCGGCAGTGGCAAAGCCCGTCGTCGTCGAGAGGGAACATACTTGGAACGCCGCCATGCGCAAGGCTTTCAGGAACGATGGAGAGTAACCGCTGAAGTAGAGGTTGGCTGTGACGGCGAGTGTGGCTATCCCAACGAGGGTGAGGAACCATCGTATGACTTGCGTGTTGAACAGGTTTTTGTTGGTGTTCTTATCGGGCCAGATGGTGGAGAATATTAGGCTGAAATTGGTGGCGCCCATCAGCATGGCCCCGATAAGGATGATTTCGACTGCCACGTTGTTGTAAAAGCCCACGCTGAGGTTCTTGATACAGAAGCCGCAGGTGCTGCAGGCCGACATGGCCAGGGTGGTGGCATCGAACCATGGCATTTTGGTAAGCCGAAGTGCGACGGTGGAGACCGTAGTGATGATGATATAGACAGCTAGCATCCTATAGATAAAGTATTTCTTGCGACCACCGTAATAGGATTTAGCGATGTCCGACAGCTCGGCGCTAGTCAAGACGGAATGGCGGTCGTGTTGCACGGAGATGACCAATGAGATGAGGGTGACGATGCCGATTCCGCCAATCCAGGCCGAAGCGATCCGCCAGAACTGCAGTCCTTGTGGCAGTGCTTCAATGTTATTGAGGATGGAAGCGCCTGTGGTGGTAAAGCCAGAGACGCTCTCAAAGAAAGCATTGACAACAGTGAACTCGCCGCCATACATCAGATAGGGTATGGCACCAAAAATGCAGGCTGTTATCCAACAACCCGTTACGATGCGGTAGCCGTCCTCAACACACATCTTTTCTTGTGGCTTGGTGCCGCTAATGGCAAAGAAGCCGCAGAGGGCAGCCGCCATAGCGGAGAAGATTAAAGGGTCAAAACTGTCGTCGCAATTGTCGCGAAAGGCGATGAATGCTGCCAGAAACATGAGTAGTGATACACCTATCAAGGAGAATCCAATATAACGTAGGGTGATATACCATTTCTTCATTTGCTGTCGATTTTGAAAAAAACAGGAGCAAAAATATTTCGGTGTTTTTTATGAGTCAATACAATAATGTTTATCTTTGCATTGATAAAATCAATAAGGAGATGACTTTGCAACAATTGGAATACATCATCGCCGTGGAGCAGCATGGCTATTTCGTCGCTGCCGCCGATGCCTGTGGTGTGACGCAATCAACACTGAGTCTGATGATTAAGAAGCTGGAGGAAGAGCTGGATGTCAAGATCTTCAACCGCGACACGCATCCTGTGACTGTTACCGAAATGGGGCAAAAGGTGATAGATGAGGCTAAACAGGCTGTTTATCACACCAAACAGTTATTGGAAATGACTCGTACAGCGAAGGAGCAGGCATCGGGCGACCTCAGCATTGCCATGACGACCACGGTGGCGCCTGTGTTGATGCCCGGTCTATTCCGATATATGCGAACGAAACACTCGGCGATTCGCTTGAGGGTGGAGGAGATGATTACAACCACCATCATTGACAAATTGAAGAAGGCTGAGGTCGACATGGGCATCATCACATATCCTGTTAACGACCCTGATTTATTGGAGGTGCCATTATATCACGAACGCTTCTTTGCATACGTTTCACCTGATGACCCATGGGCGGAATTGGATAGTATCGAGCGGAAGCATCTGCTGGACCATCGCGTTTGGACAATGAAGGATGGCGTGAGGCTGTTTGACCGCTCGAGGGTGAGGTCTGGGGAGGAGATTACCTACGACAAGTTGTATGAAGGTGGCCGAGTCGGCATTCTGATACAGATTGCCAATGAAAACGGAGGCCTTACTGTTGTGCCGGGGTCGCATTTGCATCTGCTACCCGAGCCGTTGAAAAGATGCATCAAACCCATTGTCAATCCCGAGCCTGAGAGGGTGATTGGCTTGGCATTCAGGAAGGACTACGTACACGAGCGCATGATGAACATCGTCGTCAAGGCAATTAAGACGATGGTTCCGGCAGAGATGATTGACGGAATGATTAGGACGGATTACCTGAGGCTATAAGGGGGCATGAGTCTGCGGGTCCCTGAGCCTGTCGAAGGGCCCGTGTCTCGCATAAAAACATTTGTTTATTTGCTTAACGCATTAGAAACCACTTCGGCGATTTGCTCCAGCCATAGTTGGTCAGTGGCATCGAAGGTGGCCAGATGCTCGCTGTCGATGTCGAGTACCCCGATGACTTCTTCACCTTTATATAAAGGTACTACAATTTCGCTGCGCGACTCGCAACTGCAGGCGATGTGGCCAGGGAATTGCTCCACGTCTTCCACCACGATGGTGCGATGCTCTTTCCATGAAGTGCCGCAGACGCCTTTGCCGAAACCGATGCGGGTGCAGGCCACGGGACCTTGGAAGGGACCGAGCACCAGCTGCTCGCCGATGACGCGGTAGAAGCCCGTCCACCAGAAACGGAAAACCTCTTGGATCAAGGCGGCCACATTGGCCATGTTGGCGACGGGGTCGGTCTCGTCTTTTACCATCGCCTTGACTTGGGCGAGGAGGAGTTTGTAGGTTTCGTTTTTGTCCATGATTGTCGTTTTATGATGCGCAAAAGTAGCAAAATCTTTCGTATTTTTGCGCTCCGTTTCAAAAGCACGAAAAATGAAGAAAGATATCCCCGTATTGCTGCTCACAGGTTACCTTGGTAGCGGCAAGACCACTTTGGTCAACAAGATATTGAACAACCGTAAGGGCATCAAGTTCGCCGTGATTGTCAACGACATAGGCGAAGTCAACATCGATGCCGACCTGATTGAAAAAGGCGGTGTGGTAGGGCAGAAGGACGACAGCTTGGTCGCCCTGCAGAACGGCTGTATCTGCTGCACCTTGAAGATGGACCTGATCCAACAACTGCACGAGATCATCGTCATGCAGCGCTTCGATTATATCGTCATCGAGGCCAGCGGCATCTGCGAGCCGGAACCCATCGCACAAACGATTTGTTCGTTCCCGCAGATGGCGTGGCAGCTCACCAAGGACGGCCTGCCCATCCTCGACTGCATCGTGACGGTGGTGGATGCTTTGCGCATGCAGAGCGAGTTCAGTTGTGGCGACGACCTGATGAAGAAAAACTTGGCCGAAGACGACTTGGAGAGCCTGGTCATCCAGCAGATTGAGTTCTGCAATATCATTCTTCTCAACAAGGCCTCGGAAGTCACGCCCGAGGAACTGGGCCGCGTCAAGAGTATCATCCGAGCCTTGCAGCCCACCGCCGAAATCATCCCCTGCGATTATGGTGAAGTCGACTTCGACAAGATCCTCAACACCCACATGTTCGACTTCGACAAGGTAGCCACCTCTGCTACCTGGATCAAAGAAGTGGAGGGCGCCGTTGAAGAGGATGACGATGATGACGACCACGACGAGGATGAACATGAGCATCATCACCATCATCATGAGCATCACGACCATGACGATGATGATGACGAGGAAGAGGAGCATGGCCATCACCACCACCATCACCACGACCATGAGGGCGGCGAGGTGGAGGAATACGGCATAGGTACATTCGTTTATTACCGTCGCCAACCATTCAACATGGCGCGTTTCGATGAGTTCGTGGCGCGCAAGCTGCCGAAGAACGTCATCCGCGTGAAGGGCATCTGCTACTTCAAGAACGAATACGACAATTGCTACATCTTCGAGCAGGCGGGCAAGCAGGTGCAGCTTCGCGATGCAGGCCAATGGTTCGCCACCATGCCCGCCGATGAGTTGGAGGCCTTCATGGACCGCGAGCCTACGCTCCGCCGCGACTGGGACGACACCTATGGCGACCGCATGCAGAAGCTTGTCTTCATCGGCCAGCACATGGACACGGAAGCCTTGAAGCAGGATCTGGATGCTTGCTTGACGAGGTGATTGTAAAAATGTTCCCAAATTTGCGAACATTGAAGTTTTTGTGTATTTTTGCGGCGCAATGATAGTTACATTCGTAGAGAAATACCTACAGGAACTATATGTTGACGGAAGGTCTAGCGATAAGAAACATCGGTTTCAACCGCAGATAGTTGCCAAGTACGTGAAAGTCGTCAACTTGATGAAACAGCAGGAGAATGTGCTGGGCCTTACGAAATATGGTTCGCTGCATTATGAGAAACTGCATGGCGATAAGGAAGGGAAGTCCTCAGTCCGAGTCAATGACCAATACCGTATTGAGTTCACGGAAGGCATGGAGGCAGGCAAGCAAATAGCAACGATATGTAACATCACAGATCTGTCTAACCATTATAAATAACAGGAGGACCAATACATGACCACACTTGAAGGAGTAAATCCGCAGATGATAGCAAACAACTTGAGGCCCTATCAACCCACACATCCCGGCGAAGTGCTGAAGGATGAACTCGAATATCGTGGCATTTCCCAGCGCAGTCTGGCCAGAGAGATGGGCATATCCTATTCTGTCCTCAATGAGGTGCTGAATGGTAAGCGAGCTCTTAATACTGAGTTGGCTATGATGATGGAAGCCGCCTTAGGCGTTGATGCCGCCCCACTCTTGGCCATGCAGAACGAATACGACATGATGATGGCCGAACAAAACGAGTCGTTCATGGAGAAATTGAAACAGATTCGCCGTGTTGCTGCGGTATTCTAGGGTTTAGTTATGGAACAAATCATAAATACGATATACAGTTGGGTGTGGAGCCCCGCCCTTGTGGCGATATGTCTGTTGGCAGGATTGTATTTCTCTGTCGGCACACGCTTCGTTCAGGTCAGGCGGTTCCGCGAGATGGCGCGGCTGCTTTTCTCGACGGATAAGACGCAAAAGACGGGTATCACCTCGTTTCAGGCCTTCTCAATGGCACTTTCGGGTCGTGTGGGCACAGGCAATATCGTCGGCGTGGCCACGGCCATCGGTTTCGGTGGTCCAGGTGCCATAGTATGGATGTGGATTATCGCATTCTTCGGGGCAGGCAGCGCCTTTGTGGAGGCTACCCTTGCACAAGTCTTTAAGGAAGACCATAATGGGCAGTTCCGTGGCGGTCCTGCATACTATATCGAAAATGGGCTGCGCTCACCGTTTTTTGGTGCGTTCTTTGCAGTGCTGGCAGCATTAGCGTGTGGCATTTTCCTGCCTCCGGTGCAGTGTAATGGTATCGCCCTTTCGTGTTCGCGTGCCTTCGGCGTGGAGGCTTGGGTGATAGGCGTTATCGTGGCCGTTCTCATCGCTTTGGTCATCATCGGCGGCGTTAAACGCATTGCCAACGTGGCACAGATTGTGGCTCCCGTCATGGCGGTGATATATATCCTCTTGTCGATAGTGGTGCTTGTGATAAACTATAGGATTGTTCCCGATGTGTTCCTTCAAATGTTGCGCGGTGCCGTGGGCATCAACGAGGTGGGAGGTGCGTTGATAGGTAGTACCATAGCATGGGGCGTCAAACGCGGCATCTACAGCAACGAAGCCGGCCAAGGCACTGGGCCCATAGTGGCAGCGGCTGCCAAAGTGAGCCACCCGGTAAAACAAGGCCTTGTTCAGGCATTTTCAGTGTATATTGACACCCTCCTCGTATGCACCGCCACTGCCATGATGATTCTGGCTTGTCGCACCTACAACATCGTTGACACCGTTGAGCAGACTCCATCGGGCGCTGTGGTTACTTACCTGCAACAGAACCCCAATGCGCCTTTAGGCGAGCCGGGCGTGTTCTACACCACGGGAGCCCTCGGAACGGTGGTGGGACAACGCACTGGAGACATGATTATCTCCATCGCCTTGTTCTTCTTCGCATTCACCACCATTATGGCGTATTACTATTATGCCGAAACCAACCTTGTGTATTTGTTCAATCGTTGGAGACGACGCATTTTCAAGAAGCACCCTGAACGGCTTGACGAATTGGAGAAGGCCGACATGCATTTCGGTGACGACCGAGGCGAGAAGATCGTGGTATGGATACTGAGAATTGGCACCATCTCCGCCGTGTTCATTGGTTCGCTGGTGGGTAGTGGCTTGGTGTGGACCGTTGGTGACATCGGCGTGGGTGCCATGGCATGGATCAACATTATTGCGATCCTGTTGCTCTCACGAAAGGCATTCAGGGCCTTGCGGTCGTACGAACGGCAGAAAAAGGAAGGCAAAGACCCTGTCTTCAATCCGAAGGAAATCGGTGTCAAGGGCGCGGATTTCTGGGAAAAGAAATAACCTCAGCAGGCATGTCATCCCTGCGATGAGAGGTGCGGTGGAATGGGATCTATGCCTGCTGCAATTCCGCCCATAGATTGGCTACGCCGAATGCAAAGCATTTCCCGCTTTTGCACTTTCCTTTGCTGGAATGACATGGGCGGAGGATACTGATTCAAGTGATGTTACCTTTTCATTTCCCGTAATAATTCCAGCGCCTGCGTCACGGTACTGACCTCCTTGACGGTAAGCTGCAGCTTGTCGTTGGTCTCCTTGACGGCGGTGCGTTTCGGGTGGCTCATGATGTACTGCATAACTTGTTGGAAGGTTGCGCTCTCGAAGTATTTCGATTCAGGGTTGCTGACGAAATATGCTGTCATGTTGTGGTGGCGCAGCAAGATCTTCTCGAATCCTAAGTCTTTGGCAATCCAGCGCAGACGGACAGTGTTGAGCAAGTCGCCGACCTGCTTGGGGATAGGACCAAATCGGTCGATGAGGTGGTCGGTGAACTTCATCAGGCTCTCTTCGGTCTTGGTGCGGTCCAGTTCGCTGTAGAGGCTGACACGCTCCTGTGTCGAGTTGATGTAATCGGCGGGGAAACGCACCTCCATGTCGGTTTCGATGGTGCAGTCGGCGACATAGGTTTTCTCCTCTTCCTTGTCGAAAATATCCTGAAATTCAGTTTCTTTCAGCTCAAGGATGGCCTCGTCGAGGATCTTGTGGTAGGTCTCGAAGCCGATGTCGTTGATGAAACCGCTTTGTTCGGCACCGAGGATGTTGCCTGCGCCACGGATGTCCAAGTCGCGCATGGCGATGTTGATGCCTTCGCCAAGGTCGGAGAATTCCTCCAAGGCGCGGAGACGTTTCTGTGCCTCTTGGGTGAGGGTGTTGAGCGGTGGCGTCAGCAGGTAGCAGAAGGCTTTCTTGTTGGAACGACCCACACGGCCACGCAGCTGGTGCAGGTCGCTGAGGCCGTAGCGGTGCGCGTCGTTGATGATGATGGTGTTGGCGTTGGGGATGTCGAGACCCGATTCCACGATGGTGGTGCAGAGCAACACATCATATTCGCCGTTGATGAAGTCGAGCATGATCTTTTCCAACTTGGCGCCTTCCATCTGACCGTGGGCGACGGCGATGCGCGCGCCGGGCACATACTTCAAGATGAAGTCGTGCACATCCATGATGTTCTGGATGCGGTTGTGGATGAAGAACACTTGTCCGTTGCGGGCGAGTTCAAACTGGATGGCGTCGCGGATGAGTTCGCCGTCGAAGCCGCGCAGTTCGGTCTGCACGGGATAGCGGTTGGGTGGTGGCGTGGTAATGACGCTCAAATCACGGGCACCCATCATGGAGAACTGCAAGGTTCTCGGGATAGGCGTGGCGGTCAAGGTCAGCGTGTCGACATTGGCCTTCATCTCTTTCAGCTTCTCTTTCACGGCCACGCCGAATTTCTGCTCCTCATCGATGACAAGCAACCCCAAATCCTTGAACTTCACGTCTTTTCCGGTGAGGCGGTGCGTCCCTATGATGATGTCGATTTCGCCTTTTTCGAGTTTCTTCAAGATTTCGGTCTGTTGCTTCGCCGTCTTGAAGCGGTTGAGGTATTCGATGGTGACGGGGAAGCCGTCGAAGCGTTCGGTGAAGGTATGGTAATGCTGCAAAGCCAGCACCGTAGTAGGCACAAGCACAGCCACTTGTTTCGAGTCGCAGCAGGCCTTGAAAGCGGCACGCATGGCCACTTCGGTCTTGCCGAAGCCCACGTCGCCGCACACGAGGCGGTCCATGGGGTTTTCGCTTTCCATGTCGCGTTTCACGTCGTTGGTGGCTTTCAGTTGGTCAGGAGTGTCCTCATAGATGAAGGAGGCCTCCAACTCGTTTTGCAGGTAGTTGTCAGGCGAGAACTTGAAACCTGGGGTGCGTTTGCGCTCGGCATAGAGCTTAATCAGTTCTCTGGCGATGTCCTTGACCTTGCTCTTGGTCTTGTTTTTCAGTCGGTTCCATGCTCCGCTGCCGAGTGTGCTGAGGTTGGGTTCGGTGCCATCCTTGCTGCTGTATTTCGCTATGCGGTGCAGCGAGTGAATGCTCACGTAGAGCAAGTCGCCGTTGTTGTAAATCAGGCGGATGGCCTCCTGTGGCTTGCCGTTGTTTTCGATGGTCTCAAGGCCGTCGAAACGGCCGATGCCGTGGTCGATGTGGGTGACGTAGTCGCCGGGTTTCAGCTCGTAGAGGTCCTTCAGCGTGATGGCCTGCTTGGTCGAGAAGTTGTCGCGCAGGTGGAAGCGGTGGTAACGCTCGAAAATCTGGTGGTCGGTGTAGCAGCAGATTTTCAAATCCTCGTCGATGAAGCCACCGTGGATGGCGATGGTCTCGGTCTCGAAATCGCGGTGCAACTCATCGTTGTGGTTAATGTCATTCAGAATGGCTTGAATGCGAGAGAGTTGCTTGCTGCTCTCAGAAAACACGATGATGCGATAGCCATCGGCCTTGTGCTCGGCGATGTCGTCGATGAGCAGGTTGAAGTTCTTGCTGAATATCGGTTGCGGCTTCGTATGGAAAGTGACAGTCGTCAGTTGACAGTTGTCATCGCCCATGTCATTCCTGCTTGGGTTTGTGGGTTGGTTGGAATCTATGGGCGATGCTGGTAATAATATGCTAGAAGTTCCAAATTCGACGGTGTGGCGTTTCTTCAGGCATTCCATCAACTCGTCGGACTTGCTGAACAGCAGCCCTGGTTTCAACGCCTTCACTTCCTCGTCCTGTTCCTGCATCTTCTCGAAAGCTTCCACGGCGCGGTCGTATTCCTTGTCGACTTGGGTAGCGAAGAAGGCCATGTCGGTGAGCCATACATTGGTAGTGTCAGGCAGGTATTGCAGGATGGCCTCGCGTTCCTCGATGAAGGCGCGTTCCTGCATGTTGGGCAACAACACGATTTGTTTCAGCTGCTCAATGGAGAGCTGGTCGGCGATGTTGAAGCTGCGGATGCTGTCAATCTCGTCGCCGAAGAACTCGATACGGTATGGGTAGTCGTTGGCGAAGGAGAACACATCCACCAATCCGCCACGGATGGCAAACTGTCCTGGCTCCACCACGAAATCGACGTTCTCGAACTCGTAGTCGTAAAGCAAGTCGGTGAGGAAATCGAGGTTGACCTTTTCGCCGACTTTGAGTTTGAAGGTGTTCTTAGCCAGCAGTTTGCGGGTGAAGACCTTCTCGCTCAGTGCTTCAGGGTAGCTGACAATCAAAGTCTTACGCTCGGAGGTAGAGACGCGTTGCAGCACCTCGGTGCGTGAGAGGATGTAGCTGTTGTCAGGCTTCTCGGGCTCGTAGGGACGCTTGTAGGAAGTGGGGTAGAAGAGCACCTGCTTCTTGCTGTAGTCCATGCCGCGCTCACCGAGCAGGCTTTCAAGGTCGTTGTAGAAATAGGCCGCGTCTTCCTTGTCGGCGCAGACGATGAGGTGCTGCCCGCCCATCTGACGGAAAGTTTCTTCCACAACAAAGGCCTTGGCAGAGGCTGACAAATTGGAACAAAGCAAATGCCCACCGGCGCGCAAAGCCTTGACTAGCGCGTCGATGTGGGCATCATTTTTATACGGTTGTTGCGAAATGCTTGCCACTTTTCTTGAAAATTGCGGCGCAAAAATACAGAATTTTTATTCTTCTTCCGCTTTTGCTCGCTTCGAGTCCCAAATCATGTAGCAGATGATGGCGATGTACATCACCAAAGCGATGAGGCCAGCCCATGGGGTTTCGTTGAAGAAGCCTCCGTCGGCGGTACGCGCCACGGCATCCACGTTGCAGAACTTGAGGATGGCACTCACCACACCCATCAAGGCACCGCCAGCGATGAAGCCAGATGCAATCAAGGTGCCACGGTTGTAGCGGGCGTCGTTGAGTTTCTGGTCTTTGCTGCGGCTGCTCACGAACCACGAGATGGCACCACCGATGAGCAGCGGCACGTTGAGGTCGATGGGGATGAACATACCCAAGGCGAAGGGCAGGGCAGGAATTTTGCAGAAGTTGAGAATCAGGGCGATTGCGGCGCCGATGCCGTAGAGCAGCCAGGGGGCGTTGCCGCCCGACATCATCGGCTCGATGACGGCACTCATGGCGTTGGCTTGCGGGGCAACCAGGGCTTTCTCGCCCACGAAGCCGTAAGCCTTGTTGAGTACCATGATGACACCTGCGACGGTAGCAGCGGCCACAGCCACGCCGACGAATTTCCATATCTCTTGTTTCTTAGGCGTCGTACCAATCCAATAACCTACCTTGAGGTCAGTGATGAAGGCACCAGCCACAGCCAATGCGGTGCAGACCACACCGCCGATAATCAAGGTGGCTGTCATGCCACTGGGACCACTCAGTCCGGCGGCAACCATCACCAAAGAGGCCAAAATCAAAGTCATCAGCGTCATGCCACTCACGGGGTTGCTGCCCACGATGGCGATGGCATTGGCGGCCACCGTCGTGAACAGAAAGGCGATGACGGCCACCACCAAAATGCCGATTAAGGCATGGGTGAAGTTATGCACCACGCCAAACCAGAAGAACAGGAAGGTGATAATCAACACGGCCACGATGCCGATGACGACGGTCTTCATGGAAAGGTCTTGTTGGGTGCGGTCGACGGCTTCGGTAGCGGCTTTCTTTCCTTTGAACTCGTTGGCGGCAAGGCCCACCGAAGACTTGATCACGCCCCACGACTTGATGATGCTGATGACACCCGCCATGGCGATGCCACCGATACCGATGTGGCGGGCGTAGTTCTTGAAGATCTCTTCAGGTGCCATCGAGCCGATGGTGGCGGTGATGCCAGCGTTCATCAGGTCGACGATTTGGTCGCCCCAGATGAGGTTCATGCCCGGGATGATGATGAACCACACCAGCATGGAACCACAGCAGATGATGAAGGCGTATTTCAGGCCAATGATGTAACCCAAGCCGAGGACAGCCGCACCCGTGTTCACCTTGAACATCAGCTTGGCTTTGTCGGCCACGACGGCACCCCAGCCCATCATGCGGGTGGTGATGGTCTCCGACCACCAGCCGAAGGTGGAGACGATGAAGTCATACAGACCGCCAATCAGGCCGCTGACGACCAGCAGCAACGAGTCCTTGCCTTTTTTCTGCCCGCTGACCAATACCTGCGTGGTAGCCGTGGCTTCGGGGAAGGGAAACTTGCCATGTTGTTCCTTGACGAAGTATTTGCGGAAGGGGATGAGGAACAGAATGCCCAAGATGCCACCCAACAAGGAGGCGATGAATACCTGCCAGAAGTTGATTTCGATTTGGTAGCCTTTGCCTTGCAGGATGTAGAGGGCCGGTAGGGTGAAAATGGCGCCGGCCACCACGCCGCCCGAGCAGCCGCCGATGCTTTGGATGATGACGTTTTGTGAAAGTGCGTCGTTCTTGCGTGCCAGCCCCGTGAGGCCGATGGCGATGATGGCGATGGGGATGGCGGCTTCAAACACCTGTCCGACCTTCAGGCCGAGGTAGGCTGCAGCTGCCGAAAACAGGATGGTCATCAGCAGGCCGATGCAGACTGACCAAACCGTAACTTCCTGATACTTTTTGTTTTTCGAGAGAATCGGTTCGTACTCTTCGCCCGGTTTCAGTTCGCGGTGCGCGTTCTCGGGCAGTTTGAATTGATCGTTTTCCATTATGAATGGTATTTGTAGATTATCGTATTACATTGAATTTGCATGTGTGGATTGCGTTGTCGCTTTGTATCCTAACGAAATACATTCCCTCAGCCAACCCCGAGACATCAATCTGTTGGGTTTGGTTGGTGATGTGGCCCGAAAGCAATGTTTGGCCTGTCACGTTGGTGATGATGTATTCGGTTTCCGCCTGTAGAGACGCGCCATGGCACGTCTCTACAAACAGAATACCGTTGGTGGGATTGGGATAAACCTTGATTTCCAACGCGTTATTCTCATCAATGACCATCACATCCTTGTCCAAACAATCCGACCAAGAAATAGTGTTTCCACCATCAGTGCTGATGCCGTATTTGTATTGTCCAATCGGCAGGGCATCCCAACCGTAATCCACGTAATGGGCGTCAGCCACGTTTGAAGCGATCAGCTCGACATTGCTGCCGTCGCAGTTGGCGCGGTAGATGCTGTAGGTGTTGCCCACGGTGATGTCGTCGATATAGAAGGCGTTATCATATTCGCCCTCAGCGAGTTGGTTGGCATATTTCCATTCCAGGATATGGTTGCCGGGACCGATGGCCACGGTGTAGCGCGTCCACGGTACTTCATCCTTCAAGGTCTCGCCATACTGCACGTTGTCGATGAAGAAACCGCAGCCGTTGAGCGGGAAGCAACTGACTCGGGCATAGTAACTTACTACACACGAGGTGGGAAGATTGACCGCCAACGAAATCTTGCTGTTAGAGAACATACCCGTGTTGGTCGACTTGGCGCAATAGGTGCCTGTGTTGGGTTGCACGGTGGTGATGACCCAAGGGCTGGTGGCATCGTTGATCCACATGTTTTGGTAGAAGTCGCCAGACTCGAAGCCGTCATAAATACCCGCAGGTAGGTTCCACGACAATGACACGCGCATGTTGTTGATGACTTCAGCCTCAATCTCGACCGCTTTCGTCAGGGTGACGTAGTTGGAAGGGAGCGAGGTCATGTCGTTTTCCAGATGGGCGATAATATAATAGGTGTAGGAACCCGCGTAGCTGATGTGGTCGGTATAGGTGGTCGCTGTCAGGTTGTTGGCGATTCGCATGCCATCGCGATAGACGTCGTAGGAGATGCCTTCGGGTGCGGCTGTCCAGTTGAGGACGACCTGCTCGCCGTCGAAGTTGGCGGTGAGGTTGGTCGGGCCGTGGTGGAATAAGGCGTTCATGGCGGCCAAGGCGTCGATGCGACCCGAGCCTACACGGTTGTTTTTCATGGTGTTGCCGACGCGCACCGAGGTAAGCTCGATGATGGAGTCCAATTCGGCAGGGGTCAGCTCAGGGTTGGCCTCAAGCAGCATGGCTAACACGCCAGCCACGCAGGGCGTAGCCATCGAGGTGCCGTCCATTTCGATGTAGTTGTTGGTGGTCTGGTAGTTCAGCGAGGTGATGTTGGCGCCAGGAGCCGAGATGTCGGGACGGATCAAGCCCGGTTGGTTGACGTCGCCGTTTTCGTAGGGGTAGTCGTTGTAGTTGCCGACATTGGATCCAGCGGCCCAAGTCGTGGGGCCTACGGAGGAGAAGCCGCAGCGCTCGTCGTTGGAGTCGGTGGCGCCCACGCTGATGACGGAGGTCAAGCCGCCTTCGATGAGGTTCTTTTGGTCGGGGTGGAGCCAAGCCGGAGGACAGTTGCCTGGAGCGCTGATGTTGAAGGGAACGGGGAAGGTGTATTGTGTTTGGCCTTCGTTGCCGCATGCCACGGCAGCTGCCACGCCCGCCTCGAGGCAGGTGGTGAAGACATCGCGGTAGTAGTAGCAGGGACCAGCGCCTACGTCGCTGAGCGAGAGGCTGAGGATGTTTGCACCGTGGTCCAAGGCAAATTCAACACCTTGGATGAGGTGGGTTGCTTCACCTTGGCCGTCTTCGCCCAAAACCTTGATGGACATGATTTTGGCGCCTGGGGCAATGCCCGTTTGTGTGCCTGCGGTGCCTTGTCCCGCCACGATGCCAGCAGTGTGTGTGCCGTGACCATCGTCGTCCATGGGATCGTTGTCTTGATAGAAGATGTCATAGCCGTGGTGAGGGAACTCGCTGCCACCGTCCCACATGCTGTTGGCAATATCGATGTGGTTGTAGTTGACGCCCGTGTCGATGTGGCCGATGATGACACCGTTGCCCGTATAGCCCGTGCCGTTGTAGTTCCAAACCGCAGGCGCGTTGATCTTGTCGACATGCCAGGCGTTGGCTCTCGTAGAGGTTGGACTTGTTCTCTCGTTTTGTGGAATCATCTGACGCATTTCGTCAGGGATAATCATGGCAACATCCTTGCGCTCAGCGAGTTGTGCGATGACTTCGGCACTGGCAGAGCAGCTGAAGCCGTTGAACGACCAGAAGGTTTTCAGGTCGCTGACCAAATTGTCGCTTTTGTAACTTTCTAAAAAATCAAGCACTTGGGATTGCGAGGCTTGACAAAAGGCTTTTCGTTCGGCGATGACGAAGTCGCGGCGTTGCTCCTTGGTCATCAAGGCGGTCTTTTGCGACAGTTGGCTGTCGTCGTAACGTTCTGTCATCATTACGATGACATGTTGGAGATGGTTGGATTGGCCAAACAATGCACTAAAGCAAAGGACCAAGAGAAGGGTAAAAACGGATTTTTTCATGGTATTTGGTTAATTTAGTATTGTTTACGAAAACTTGATCTTATCCCTTATCCTCACGAAGGGCTTTTCAACAAAGACATACAGGATATAGGCCGCTACGAAGACCATTATCCAATAAACGGGATAGGCAATGGCGTAACGGCTCAAGAATTGTGGGAAGCTGTGTTCGAGGACTTGGAGTAGCAGCAGGTTGGTGAGGAACATGGCGTAGGAAAGTATGCAGATGCCCGAAATGATGTCACCCCAACGTGTTTTGTAGGATTTCCATCTCGACAGCAGAGGGAACCACAACGTGATGGCGAGGGCTGAGATTGTCAGATATAAGGCATCATAATAGAAGGTGCCCGGAGTACGGGGGATGATGCGTGTGGCAGCAAATAGGGCCACGCCTATGATGAAACTGGCCACCGCGTGACGCTCCCATTGCTTGGGATGATAGCACATCATCCAGGCGGCAAGCACACCTAAGTAGATGTTGTCGGTGCGCGAAGCCACGGTCTTGCGGATCCAGATGTCCCAGCCGAAACGGTCGTGGACCTGGTCGGCCACGGAGAGACGGAAGGCGATGGAGGCCGCAATGAAAAGGAGACACAGCCACGGGATGTATTTTTTCGGTTTCGCGAAGAGCGAAAAGAGCATCAGAAGGAGCGGGAAGGATATATAGAACCACCATTGTACGGGCAGGGAATACGACTCCCAATAGAACCCCCAGAAAGGCGTGAACAGGTTTTGGGTGAAGGTGGCAAAACGCCACATCGGGAAGGTATGGACGTCGCCTTCGATGACATTGAGCTGAACCAAGAGATAGTTGACAAACAGGATGAAGAGGTAGTTAGGCAAGATGCGCAACGCGGTCCGAACATAGAATGAGAGGGTCTTGGAATGGCCGATGTGGTTGTCGTGCTTCTCGAGATAGGAGATGAACGATTTCCCGATGAGGAAGCCGGTCATGACAAAGAAGATGTCAACTCCATGGGGCACGGGCATGTCGGTAAAACGGTCGAGGGGCGTGTCGAACAAGATCCTTTCGGCGTGGCCTTGAACCACGCAAAAGATGGCGAAAGCCCTCAGCAGGTCCAACCCGAAGACGCGTTTGCGGTCAATGTCGATGCTCCAGAAGTCCTTCATCCCATGATTAACGTTTTTCAAAATTGATTGCAATATTAGGGAAAAATATGGGGCGAATGGAATTTTTCTATAATTTTACCTCGTCAAATAGTATTGAAAAATGAAAGGTTTAATCAAATCTGCATGGATTTTGGCCGTCGTTATGGTCGTGCTTGTGGGATGCAACAGTAAACCCACCGCTGAGGAAGTTATTATTAAATCCTATCAAAAATGCCAGTCGATTGAAGGAGGACATTACGAAATGTTGGTGAAAAAGAAGTACATGTCGCACAATGACACGACCTTGAGTCGCTACACCTGCGACTTCAAGTATTTGCCCTTTGACATCATATACGGTAAGGCTTTCGCTTCGCTTGAAGAAAATTTGGATTCAAAATGGTCGTCACATTTCCTATACACGGGGGATGAATTTGTCTGTTATTACGATAGTACTGGAACGGTGATGTCGTGTGACATGTGGGCTGAAGATATTATTGCGGGGCGACATAATCGCACGTTTTACACGCCTTTGACTAGCAGAAGTCATTATCCGTTGCGTAGCGAGGAGGAATTGACCGACAGTACTTATACCTATTTCCTTTCAGAGACTCGATTGGATGGGAAGCCGTGCTATCTGGTTGACATCCTTGACACGCCCGACGAGGAACCAGACAGCGTTTTTGGAATGCAGACTCTCCGCTATGAAATCAACCTTTGGATTGACAAGAAAGACTATCTGCCAATCCAATACTCAATTGCATTTGATATTTTGGAACAGCAGGACACCATGTATCAATATGATGAATTCAAGCTACTGGCTTTCGATCCGAATGTGGACACGTCTAAGTTGACCATGGAATCCATTCCAGAGAATGTTGTTTTGAAAGACTATGAGCCGTACAAGGAACCTGAGCCGCTTCCCGATGGCTCGTTTGCGCCAGATTGGTCGCTACCCACGTTGACGGGCGACACTGTCCGGCTCGCCGACCTGACGGGTAAGGTCGTACTGCTTGATTTCTTTTACAAGTCATGTGCCCCGTGCTGTGCCGCCATGCCTGTTCTACAAGGCCTTTACGACAAATACAAGGATCAAGGCTTTATGATGATTGGCATTGACCCCATCGATAATCCGGAGGAGGATGAGATGGCTAATTTCTTGGCCAAACGTGGTATCACCTACACTATTCTTTTTGCTGAACGAGAATTGTCAGAAACCTACCGCATTTCGGGTTATCCTACTCTGTTCCTTCTTGACAAGGAGGGAAAGATAGTGGAGAAACATGTGGGCTTCGGCAAAGGTATGGAAGAAGAATTGGAGGCAGCTTTGGTAAAACTATTTTAGCAACACATTCCCAATTCTGCATTCCAAGCACCGTTTCCGCTTGCAATACATATTATAAAGGTGTAGCAGCGCCTGCGTCTGCATGGCGTTTTCCGCCTTGATGCCACATTGGGCGTAATGGCGGATGATGGCGTTGTCCTCAGCCTCGGTGTCTTCCAAGAACTGCATGGCCGTCTCGCACACCGATTCGTCTTTGTGCAGTTTGCCGTAGCAAAACAATAGGGGCGCCACAGCGTTGATGATCAATATGTTTGCTGTGGCATCGCCCAAATGTTTGGCCGTTTTGCGGCTGCCGTGGTACGACAGCCCTACAGCCCCCGTTTTATGGTCTGTAGGGCTGCCACAATGTGGCAGCCGATTAAACCGCCAATGCGTCTCCCAATACTCCGATGCCGCCACGTCAAACAAGGCCTTGACCTCGGCGGTATTCTTTGCCGCTTTGATTTTGGAGAAAAGGCATCCGTTTTTGTGGATGAGTTGCGCCATCTGTGCCAAGCGGAGGGTGGGGAAGTTGCTGGGCCGCATGCGCATGAACCTCCACCGTTCTTCTGGCATGGTCAGCAGGTTGAACTTGGCTTTCATCACGGCAAACTCCCGTTTGAGCAGCAAGGGATACTCCTCGGTGAAGTCGTCTTCAAGGAAACCCGCACAGCCCATCAGCATGGCCTCGACCTGCACAAGGTTGTCGGCATGTTTCAGCAAGGTCTTGAATGGCAGGATGTTGGCCAGATACTCAAACGCCTCGTTGTTGACTTTCAGGCCGAAATAGTGCATCAGCAATTTGAAAAGGGCGTCTTCCCAGTCGAATTGGTTGGTTTCCAGTGTCTTGGCGACGGTTTCCGACTTGCTCTCCAGGCGTTCCACGGCCATGCGGTCGAGCCAGGAGAGGCGGGTGAACACGGGAACTTGGGCGATGCTTTTCTCGCAGGGAGTCCAGCCTTTGGACAAGATGAATCTTTGGTAATTATTGAAAAGTGCCTCGTCAAAATGGCCTTTCAGCTCCAAAGTCGGGATGTCGTTGATTTGGACGTCGTTTTCATATACCACGTGCAGGATGACATTCTGATAGGCCTTGTCTTTTTGGTGGCCGTGGCGGTTCCAGTCGGAGGATTTGACATGAATCTCCACATGGCCCGCCCAGAGTTTGTCACCGATTTGGATTTTGGCCTCCAAGAAGTCGGGGCCTGAGTCGGTGTTGCGGTAGCCCGTCGCCACCACCTCGACTGTTTCGCCTTCGGCGGTCTTCAAGTCCTTGTCGGTCAGGCGGTTCTCCCAGATGTAGTATAGGAATTCTTCTCTCATTTGATTTTCCAGCAGTTCAAAGGTTCTGTATCCAAATCGCCTTTCTCCTTGGCCCAGTCGATGAAGAGGGAGCGTAAGTCGCGGTCGCTCTGCCACACCACGTGGTCTTTGATCTCTTCTTGTGCCCAGCCCACGCCGTTGATGAGGTGGTTGCCGCCGCCCATCGAGCGGTAGGAGTTCATCACCACGTTGTAGGTCTTATCCATGTCGAAGGGCGTGCCGTCGGCCATGCTGACGATGTGGATGCGCTCGCCCATAGGGTTCTTGTCGGTGACTTCGTAGATGATGCCCGCGGCACAGTCGAAGTTATAGATGGGACTCTTCATCTCATAGGCATATTCAAGGAAGTCTTTCACCTCTTTTCCCGTCAAGGCCATGACTGCCAGCGAGTTTTCAAAAGGATACCAAGTGAAGAAGTCCTTGACTTTCAGCATCCCTGCTTCGATGCTCTTGCCACCGCTGAGCGGGGCTGCCATCGAAATGTCGGCATGGATGCCTTCGGCTTCCACGGTCTCAAACTGGCAGCGATGAATCTCGTCAACCCAAAGGCAAGGGCCATGGAATACCTCGTCGCTGCTGATGCTGACCGGCAATTCGGCCACCTCTTGGTCTTGGTAGGCCATGGCGCGGTCGAGGTAGGGCTGGAGCATGGCAAGGAAAGCCTCGTCTTTTTCCTCGCCGTCGGTGGGCAAAAGTTCCACGCTGATATGCGGTTTCTTTCCTTTCGCCAGTGTCACCTCTGCCTTGGCAAGACCTTGCCCGCGGTTGCCCGAATTAAGCACATACACGGGATCGCCAGCGATGTTCATCACCTTTTCTGCCTTGGCGCGGTGGTCGTGGCCGTAGAATATCAGATCAAAGCCAGGGATGTTCTCTGCCACCCATTTTGTGGCGTTCTCACGGCCAAGAGGATGGTCGGGCGGCAGGTTCTGCGCCTGAGGCTCCCAGCCCGAGTGAAGCATGCCTATCATCAGGTCGGGGTGCTCTTTCTCTTGGATGAGGTTGACCCATTTCGCAGCGGCCGCTTCGAGTTGTTCGAAACGCAGGCCGGGACGCAGGCGGTCGGGTACCCAGGTGACGACGTAGGGCGTGGTCAAGCCGAGCACGGCGATTTTGAAGCCCTCGCGTTCCAACATAACATAGGGGGTGAAATAAGGTTCGCTCGTGCTTTCGTCAATGACGTTGGCGGCCAAGACGGGCATTTTCACCTCCGAATACAGCCTGTCGAACACCTTGCGACCCGCCTCGATGTCGTGGTTCCCCACGACCACTACATCATAAGGGAAGTAATTCAGTACTTCCGACACCAGGTTGGGGTGCTCAGCGTCTTGGTTGGAACAGTATTGAAATGCCGTGCCTTGCACGTCGTCGCCGTTGTCAAGCAAAACCAGTTTGTCGCCAAGTTGCGCCTTCATCTGTTTGATGACATAGGCGTCATTCGCGAATTCGTCGTAACGGCCGTGAGTGTCAGTGGTTTCGATGAAAGTCAGGGTGGTTTCTTTGGGCGAGCAGGATGCAAAAAGTGCTGTCAATGCAATCATAAAAACGTGCTTGATGTTCATAATGGGATGTGGTTTTAATGCGATAAAAGTAGGACTTTTTTCGCCATCTGCGGCATACTTTGGAAATTTTTTCGGAAAAAAGAGGCTCGGTTCAACATAATTCCGTATTTTTGTGCCACAATTCCAAGACCGTTTGCGACATGGCCGACCTGAGCATCATAGTATCCGAAATCGAATTGAAATTGCGGAAGTTGCTTGATGAGAAAAACAAGTTGGCGGTGGAAAACAAGCGGCTCGTTGAGGAAAACGCCGCGTTAGGGCAAGAGAACCTGACGTTGCGCCAATCAACGTTGGAGTTGCAGGACAAAATAAATAAATCTACAATTGTTAACGCACTCGACAACGAGGGAGAGATAGAAGAAGGTAGAAAACTCATTAAGGAGTTGGTGAGGGAGATTGACCAGTGTGTTTCGATTTTGAACAGTAAGGAATAATTCAAATAATTGATCGTCGGCGAGATGGATGAGATTACAATCAATATCACCCTGTTGGACAGACCCTACCGCCTGTCGGTGGCGCGCGCTGACGAAGAAAAGGTTCGTAAGGCCGGCAACCTCATCAATGAGAGGATTAAGTACTATACGAAGCATTATGCCTACAAGGATGTGCAGGATTTGCTTTCGATGACCGCCTTGCAATTCGCCACTTCCGTCGTCAAGATGGATGCTGAGTTGACTTACCGTAATCAAGATTTGGAACGCAAATTGCAAGGTGTCAACGACTTACTGAGTGAACAAGCATAGTCTGCGTGATGCAGCCTGCTCTTTGAAAAACTGGGACTGCCTGTTCGGCGCATTGGTAAACTCAACACTATCAACACATCAATCGGTCTACTCGCGCTCTGTAAAAACAGGCCTCATTCCCTTCGGGGAAGCACTTTGGTGCCGGTGGACGTTTGCGCAACGCGGTGGCCATAAGCGTATTATTATGGGGTTTACGCATATCCCTATGAACAGGCAGTTTCTATTTCTTTCTTCCTCCTTTTTCGGGTAAAAACAGAGTTAAAATGTTATTACTCATTTCAAACACTACTTGGATTATCATCGCCGCAGCGGCTTTGGTCGTGGGCCTCGCGGTTGGCTATCTCATCACGGCCACCCTGCTCAAAAAAGCTGTCATTAAAGAACAAACCGTCCTCCTCGAAGAGGCTAAGGAAAAGGCTGAAGTCATCAAGAAGGAACGCATCCTGCAAGCCAAGGAGAAGTTCCTCCAGATGAAGGACGAGCACGAGAAGGCTTGTGAAGACCGCAAACGTGAGCTGGCCAGCGCCGAAAACCGCATCAACCAGATGAAGCAGGACGCCAACAAGAAGATGGAAGAGGCGCAGCGTAAGACGAAAGAAGTGCAAGCCACACAACAGAAGCTGGAAGGCCAGATCGAGACCTTTAACAAGAAGAAGGCCGACCTTGACCGCATTTATAGCGAAGAGGCAAAGAAGCTGGAGACTATCTCGGGCCTCTCTGCCAAGGAAGCCAAGGCGCAACTTGTGGAACTCATCAAGGAAGAGGCTCAGGCCGACGCTATGGTCTACGTGAAGGAAGTTACCGAGGAAGCCAAGATGAGCGCCGCGCAGACGGCCAAGAAGATCGTGTTGGAGACCATCCAACGCACGGCTTCGGAGACCGCCATTGAGAACACCGTAAGCGTGTTCAATATCGAGAATGACGAAATTAAGGGTCGTATCATCGGTCGCGAAGGTCGTAACATCCGTACACTTGAGTCGCTCACGGGCGTTGAAATCATTATCGACGATAGCCCGGACGCCATCCTCATCTCCGGCTTTGACCCCATCCGCCGCGAAATCGCACGCCTCTCCTTGCAGAAGCTCGTCGTCGACGGCCGTATCCACCCCGCCCGTATTGAAGAGGTGGTTCACAAGGTGGAAAAGCAAGTGGATCAAGAGATTATGGAGACAGGTAAGCGCACTTGTATCGACCTCGGCATCCATAACCTCAATCCTGAACTTATCAAGATGATTGGCCGCATGAAGTACCGTACCTCTTACGGACAGAACCTGCTGCAACACTCTATCGAGACCGCCAAGCTTTGTGCCACCATGGCCGCAGAACTCGGCCTCAACGTGAAAGCAGCCAAGCGTGCCGGTCTCTTGCACGACATCGGTAAGGTCGCCGAGAATGAAGAGGAACTGCCGCATGCCATCTTAGGTATGAAGGTCGCCGAGCGCCTGAAAGAGAAACCCGAAATCTGCAACGCTATTGGTGCCCACCACGAGGAAATCGAGATGGACAACCTGATTTCGCCCATCGTTCAGGTGTGCGACGCCATCTCTGGCGCCCGTCCCGGTGCCCGCCGTGAGGTGGTGGAAGCCTATATCCAGCGTCTGAACAAGCTGGAGGAGATGGCCATGTCGTACCAAGGTGTGGTGAAGACCTACGCCATCCAAGCCGGCCGTGAACTGCGTGTCATCGTGGGTGCCGACAAGGTGAGTGACCAAGACGCCGACCGCATCGCCTATGACCTGTCGAAGAAGATCCAGACCGAGATGACCTATCCCGGCCAGATCAAGATTACGGTCATCCGCGAGACCCGTGCTGTGCAGTACGCAAAGTAATTACTATGGCCTATGGCTAATGGCTGATGGCCTGCTTCAACAATAGGAGTGAAGTTCACCCTTTTGGTTGAGGCAGGCCATAGGCTTTAAGCCATAAGCCATAGGCCCAAAAAAGCAAAACTATGATTAGAGAGGAAGTTGTCTTCGGTCCCATCCATAGCCGCCGTCTCGGTAGCTCGCTAGGTATCAATTTGTTGCCGGAAAAAGGCAAGATCTGCACTTTCGATTGCATCTATTGCGAATGTGGTTGGAACAAGGATGGCCGTGACGACACCAGGCTGCCTTCCGCTGAAAGAGTGCGTAATGCTTTGGAAGCCAAATTGAAGCAATGTAAAGCCGATGGTGTTCCGATCGATTCCATTACCTTTAGTGGCGATGGTGAGCCAACCATCAACCCCGAGTTCCCCAAAATTATCGACGACACGATAGCTTTACGCGACAAGTATTATCCCAACTCAAAGATAACGGTGCTGTCGAATGCCACGATGGCCCACAAGCCTGAGGTGTTCGACGCTTTGCGCAAGGTCGACAACCCAACGATGAAAATCGACGCCCCGACGAATGAATTGGCAGAAAAAATCAACCACCCTGCGCCTGGCTATGACATCCAACGCGTCGTGGAGGCTTTGAAGCAGTTCAATGGCGACTTCATTTTACAGACCATGTTCCTACAAAGCAAGGATTTCGACTCTTCAAGTCCTGAGGTGTTGGACGGATGGATGGATATCGTGCGCATCCTAAAGCCGCGTGAGGTGATGGTCTACACCATCGACCGCCCCACGCCAGAGGAGGGCCTACAAAAGTTCACGGTCGACGAAATGCGGGCCTTGGTGCAGCCGCTCATCGACGAAGGTTTTGTGATACAAATCAAAGGGTGAGTCTTATTCCACTCCCACGTTCATTCTTCCCATCAGTCTCTGCCAAGGCGAGAGGAAAGCAAACAGGAGATCGTAAACAATCAAGCCAGGGAGCAACCCTTTCTCGCCCAAGCGCTTCGAGGCTTTGTGGTAGATAAAGAACTGAGTGCCCCAGCGCAGGAGGAAGAAAAACACCAGAATCGGAATGTAGAACACAGCACCGTTGGTGATGGTGAAAGCCGGCTTGGCGCAGAGGGCGAGTAAGGCAACGAAAGAGGCATAGAACAGGAACTGTGAGACATAAAACAGGCTTAGGTACAGCCTCGCTCCGGAATTGTATTTTGGCACGGTGGAGTAACGACTGGCCTTTTGGCGCATCCACAGATGGAAACTGCTCGTTGGCGTGGTGAGAATGGCATCCTCAGCGTCAATCAACACCTCGGTGTTCTTCTTGGTAGCTGTTTGGTTGATGAAAAGGTCATCTTCACCGACAGAGGTGGTATAGTGTGATATGAACCCTTGACTCCTGTAGAACAGCTCTTTACGATAGGAGAGGTTCTTTCCAATGCCCATGTACGGATGATGTTTTAAGGCGGCGGAAAGGTATAGCAAGCCGTTTTGGAAGTTGTCGAAGCGCATGATGCGGTTCAGGGAACTCTTTTTCTGTACCAAGGGGCTGTAGCCGATGACGATTTCAGTGCGGTTGTTATAGCGGTTCACCACGCTGCGCAGCCATTGGTCATTGACAGGCATGCAGTTGCAGTCGGTGAGGACGATGAGGTCGTTTTGTGCCGACTTGATGCCCATCGAAAGCGGGAACTTCTTGCCGTTGAAGAAGTTAAGGTGCTGCTTGAGTTGCACGGGTTTCACGCGAGGCTCGTTGCGTTCCAGGTCCTTAAGGTATTCCTCGGTTTCGTCATCGGAGCAATCGTTCACCACAACGATTTCGAAGTTGGGATAATCCTGCTTGAGCAAGGCGGGAATCAGCTCGGTGAGGTATTCGTAGGCGTCGCGGGCGCAAAGCACGACGGAAACAGGCTCCAATTCCTCATTCAGTTTCGGACGCGCGTTCCTCTTGTAAAATGCGACCTTCGAGAATATGCCCCAATGGTAAAGCAATTGGATGACCAAACAGAGGCCAAAAACGATTAAGATGATGAAACTAAGACTGTTATAATTGAAACTAAGCTGCACGGTGATTGGTTTTTAGTGTTTGCAAAAATAAGAAAAATGTTGGGAAAAAAGTCGTACTTTTGCACAAAAATTAAGTTATGAATTTCACAGTTGTCTCCAACGACCCGAAAAGCAATGCCCGAGCTGGTGTCCTGAATACCGACCACGGTCCGATTGAGACCCCGATATTCATGCCTGTAGGCACGGCGGGGACGGTCAAGGCGTGTCATCTCCGTGATGTACGGGATGAGGTGAAAGCGCAGATTATCTTAGGCAACACCTATCACTTGTATCTGCGCCCAGGTTTGGATGTGCTTGAAGCCGCTGGAGGCTTGCATAAGTTCAACGGCTGGGATCGCCCTATTTTGACCGATAGTGGTGGCTTTCAGGTGTTTTCGCTGACGGGCATCCGCAAGATGAAGGAGGAAGGTGTGACCTTCCAGTCGCACATCGATGGCTCACGCCACCTGTTCACGCCCGAAAATGTGATGGACATCCAACGCAGCATCGGTGCCGACATCATGATGGCCTTTGACGAATGCACACCTGGAACAGCAGACTACAAATATGCCAAGCCCTCAATGGAACGCACCCACCGCTGGCTCGACCGATGCTTTGAACGCTTCAACGCCACCGAGCCGAAATATGGTTACGAACAGGCATTGTTCCCCATCGTGCAAGGCTGTGTCTACCGTGATTTGCGTGAGCAGTCGGCTGAATATATCGCCTCCAAGAATGCCGTCGGCAATGCCATCGGCGGCTTGGCTGTGGGTGAACCGACAGAAGTGATGTACGAGATGATAGAACTGGTGAATACCATTCTCCCCAAGGACAAGCCGCGTTATTTGATGGGTGTCGGCACACCTGCCAACATCCTTGAAGGCATCTCGCGTGGTGTCGACATGTTCGACTGTGTCATGCCCACCCGCAATGGCCGTAACGGCATGATTTTCAGCTCCGAAGGCATTATCAACCTGAAGAACGAAAAGTGGAAGACGGACTTCTCGCCCGTCGATCCCAACGGCGAAACTTTCGTCGATGCACAATATACGAGGGCGTATCTGCGTCATCTCTTCGTCGCGGGCGAAATCCTTGGCCCCATGATTGCCAGTCTCCACAATATCGGCTTCTATCTCTGGCTGGTGCGTGAGGCTCGCAAACACATCATCGAAGGCGACTTTGCCGTGTGGCGCGACATGATGCTGCCAAAAGTCACAAGGAGATTGTGATCTCGCGTCTCGCAGTCCCGCAGTCTCGTGTCAAAAGAAAACACTGAATGAGAAAAATAGACGCATATATCTTCAAAAAGTACATCGGGACGTTCTTTTTCGCCATCTCGATGCTGATTCTCGTCGTCATCATCTTCGACTTGTCAGAGAACATCGACAGTTTTTTGAAGCATAATGCGCCGTGGAAGAGGGTGGTGGTGAACTATTATGTCATGTCCATTCCTTATTATATTAACCTCTTCATTCACCTTTTCGCTTTCATCGCCGTGGTTTTTTTCACCTCCAAGATGGCGGCGCGTACCGAGATTGTGGCCATCTTGAGCAGCGGCATCAGCTTTTGGCGTTTCCTTGTCCCATATATGATGGCGGCATTGGTCATTGCCCTAATGTCGCTCTATTTCGGCAATTTCTTGATTCCTAAGACCAACGAGATTCGCCGACAATTCAAGAATGAATATATGGAGAAGCTGAGCCAGAGTGCGGGGCGCAATGTGCATGTGCAGATTGCCAAAGACGAGTTTGTGTATGTGGAGAGCTATAACATCGCGAAGGAATATGGATTCAAGTTCTCATGGGAGAAATATGATGGTAGTAAGCTGATATACAAGGCGATGGGTGATGTGCTTTATCACGATACCCTGGCTCCCAACAGCTGGTATTTCGACCCATACGCTGTCCGTTATATCGATGGCATCGACGAGCAACTCACCAAAGGCCGCAACTACGACACCATCATCAATTTGTATCCCACGGATTTGTATAAGCTCAAAGAGGACTTCGAGGAGATGAATTTCTTTGAGTTGCGCGATCACATCGAGAGCATGAAAGAGAAAGGCTCGGAAGGTGTAAAGGCCTATGAAGTGGAGATGCACACCCGAATGTCGGCCCCCGCGGCGGTCATCATCCTCACACTTATCGGTGCAGCCTTGTCGAGCCGTAAGGTGAGAGGTGGCATTGGAATGCATATCGGCATCGGCATTGCCATCGCGTTTTCCTATATCCTCTTCATGCAGGTCTCCAAGACCTTTGCCATCTCAGGAAGTCTCTCGCCCATGTTGGCGGCATGGATTCCCAACCTCATCTTCTGCGTGTTGGGCATCTTCTTGCTAAAAAGGGCGCCGAAGTAGTTAACCCTTTGATTTCTATAATGTTAAAGAAATATATGGGGTCATTTTCGCTTTTTTGCAAAAAAAAATGACTGCATATTGGGGACTTTTGCTTATTTTAGCAACTTCTTTCATCCTTAAAACAAAAGCACTATGCACATCGCAGTAGCAGGTAATATAGGCTCGGGAAAGACGACCCTTACGGGCCTTCTCGCCAAGCATTTCAACTGGAAGCCTCATTATGAGGAGGTGGAACACAATCCTTATTTGGATAGCTTCTATGAGGACATGCAACGCTGGTCGTTCAACATCCAGATATTCTTCCTCAACAGCCGCTTCCGTCAGGTGATGGACATCCGCAACAGCGGCGAGGACGTCATCCAGGACCGTACCATCTATGAGGATGCCCATATCTTTGCGGCCAACCTCTATTCGATGGGGTTGATGGAAACCCGCGATTTTGAGAACTATCAGTCGCTGTTTGAGCTGATGACGAAGTTCCTGCAACCGCCCGATTTGCTCATCTATCTCCGTGCCTCTGTGCCGACATTGATTCGCCATATCGCCAAGCGTAACCGTGAGTTCGAGCAGAGCATCAGCATCAGCTACCTCACCAACCTCAACGAGCGCTACGAGAAGTGGATCAACGGCTATAAGGAAGGCAAGCTGCTCATTATCGACACGGACAATATCGATTTGGAGAATCCTGAGGATTTGAGTACCGTCGTCGACCAAATCGAAGCCTCGCTCAACGGATTGTTCTGAGAATGAAAGTGGTAGGAATCATACCGGCCCGTTATGCCTCAACGCGTTTTCCCGGCAAGCCTCTGGCTGTCATCAAGGGGAAGACGATGATTCGTCGTGTGTGCGAGCAGGCATGGAAGTCGAAGCTGGATGCCGTGGTGGTGGCCACCGACGATGTCCGCATCGCCGATGAGGTGATGAGCTTCGGTGGACAGTATGTACTTACCGACCCCAATCACCGCAGTGGTACGGACCGCTGCCGAGAGGCTTTTGATTTGCTTGAAAGCCAGTATGATGCCGTTGTCAATATACAAGGTGACGAGCCTTTCATCGATCCGAAGCAAATCAATCTTTTGGTAGACTTGGTTTCGCGTGAGGACACGCAATTGGCCTCATTGGCGAAACGTATAGAGGATGAAGAGGACCTGTTCAGCCCCAATGCAGTGAAGGTGGTGATGGACAAAGATGGTAAAGCCTTGTATTTCAGCAGAAATCCTATTCCGTTCATGCGTAATTTGGAGCTTGCAGAGTGGCTGAAGAAAGGCGTTTTTTACCAGCATATCGGCATTTATGCCTACAAAGCCGAAACCTTGCGTCAGGTGGCGCAAATGCAACCTTCACCCTTGGAACTGTCCGAATCACTGGAACAATTGCGTTGGCTTGAGAATGGCTTGTCCATACACATGGCGATCACTGCATCGGAGAATGTCTCCATCGACACGCCAGAAGACTTGGTCAAGGCGGAACATTTTGCAGAAAACAAATTGAACGAATGATGATTTCCATTGCCGAAGCCATATCAGATCTGTTGTTTGTCCGCGATACCGTGGTGGTGCCTGGTTTGGGTGCCTTCGTGAAGAAACCCACTTCGGCACAGGTGAACCCCGTGGCGAATTATTTCGCCATGCCTTCAAGTGAAGTCGTTTTTGATGCCAACTTAAGAGAGGACAACGACTTGGTCGTCAATTATATAGCAGAGAAAAATGAGGTGCCGGAAGATGAAGCCCGTCGCCTTTTGGCGATGTTCGTTTCCGATTGTTTCAACAGCTTGAAGCAAGGGAAAAAGGTGGTTTTGAACAACATTGGCACGCTGTCCAATGACTGGGCCGGCGACATCGTCTTTGAACAGGACAAGTCGGTGAATTACAATGCCGATGCCTTTGGCTTGTGTGATTTCACACCCCAGCCAGTGTTGCGCTCGAAGACCAAGGATGAAATCAAGGCGGAGATTGAGCAACAACAGAAAGACAAGAATACTCCCGTTACGGTGGACGAAAAGGCCGTGCACGAGCATGATGATAAAAAGGACGAGGAGTTTAAAGACGATGAGCGTGGCTTCGGCTGGCTGTGGGTTTTGTTGGGCCTCCTGCTTTTGGTTGGCATAGGCTTTGGCTTGCATTATTTTAAGGTCGTCAACTTCAGCAAATGGTTTGGGAAGGATCAGCCGGCTGAATTTGTGCCTTGGAAGGTCGTTTTGCCCGATGCCAAGACTTGGGAAACAGAGAAAGTGGTGCCGCAAATGCAGGAGTCAGATACCCTCGTGGAGCCGCAGCAGCCTGTCGAGGTGTCGCAACAGTCTGAACCTAAACCTGAGCTTAAACCTGAACTTCAACCTGCACCCAAGCCGCAGCCTAAACCTGCTGAGGTGAAATCCGACGCTAATATCCTTATTATTGCGGGATGCTTTACTCAAGAGGACAATGCGGCACGTTTGGCCAATGCGTTGAAAGATAAAGGCTATGCCGGCGCATTCTACGAGTTGCGGAATAAAAAGTACTTTGTCTCCTTCGGACGCTATAGTACGGACGAGGAAGCCACAGCCGCTTTGCGTGAGATTAGAAAGAATACAGAGTATAAGGCTTGGATATTGAAATGAGATAAAAAGATGTCAAAAAAGAACAAACTGGAACGCTTTGCCGAGAACAAGACCTTCCCGAACTTGTTCGAATACAGCTATGAACGCATCATGGCCGAAGGTTTTCCCTTGCAAGGTAAGTGGCACGAGGACTTCTTCCACAACGACAACCCCATCGTGTTGGAGTTGGGCTGTGGCAAAGGCGAGTACACCGTCGGCTTGGCAAGGGCGCATAGCGACATTAACTACATCGGTGTCGACATCAAAGGCGCTCGCATCTGGCGCGGCTTGAAGCAGAGCAACGAGGAAGGCATGAAGAACGTGGCCTTCCTGCGCGCCCGCATCGACCAAATCGAACACTTCTTCTCTAAAGACGAGGTATCTGAGATTTGGGTCACTTTTCCTGATCCGCATCCAGGCGAAGGCGAACGTAATGCGCGTCATCGCCTGACTTCACCAGAATTCTTGGAGCGTTATCGAAAGATCGTCCGCCCCGATGGCATCCTCAACCTCAAGACCGACAGCCCCATCATGTATGGTTTCACTCTGCACGACGTGGTGGAGAAACAAGGTCTGCCGCTGCTTTATGCCACAGACGACCTCTACGCTACCGACGAAGCCCTCGAAGTCAAGACTATCCGCACCTTCTACGAGCAGATGTGGCTCGACCAAGGTTTGACCATCAAATATATCCGCTTCAAAATAAATGCTGAATGAGGAATGCGGAAAGCTGAATGAGTCTCGCGTCTCGCGTCCCGCAGTCCCGCGTCAAAAACAACAATTAAACAGTTAAACAATCAACACTTCAACAACATGTATACAGACGACAACCAACTTTACATCGCGCATTGCGACAACGGACCACTTTATATGATTGGTAAAATGGCCAACCGTCACGGCTTGATAGCAGGTGCCACGGGTACGGGTAAGACCGTCACCCTGCAGGTGCTGGCCGAGACTTTCTGCCAGGCGGGCGTACCTTGCTTCATGGCTGACATGAAAGGCGACCTCTCAGGCATCAGCCAAGCGGGACAGATGAGCGGCTTCATCGAGAAACGCTGTCCTGAGTTCGGCATTGAGAACCCGCAATTCCATGGCTGTCCCACACGCTTCTTCGATGTGTACGGCGAACAAGGCCATCCGCTTCGTGCGACCATCTCCGACATGGGACCGCAGCTCCTGGCGCGCCTCCTCGACCTCAACGAGACCCAAACAGGCATCCTCAACATTGTCTTCAAGATCGCCGACGACAGAGGCTTGCTCCTCATTGACATGAAAGACCTGAGAATGATGCTTGACTATGTGGCCAAGAACGCCAAGGAGTTCACCACCACCTATGGCACCGTCTCATCGGTGAGTGTGGGCGCTATCCAGCGTGCCTTGTTGGCATTGGAAGCTGAAGGTGGCGAGATCTTCTTCGGCGAACCGGCGTTCAATGTGTTCGACTTTCTCCAAACCGAGGGTGGCAAGGGCGTGATGAATGTGTTGGCTGCCGACAAGCTGATGCTCAATCCGAAGTTGTATTCCACCTTCCTGCTGTGGCTGCTGAGCGAGCTATACACGCAGTTGCCCGAAGTCGGTGACCTGCCGCTGCCCAAGCTCATCTTCTTCTTCGACGAGGCCCACATGTTGTTCAAAGACACCTCAAAGGCCTTGGTCGACAAGATTGAGCAGGTCATTCGTCTGGTGCGTTCCAAGGGCGTGGGCGTCTATTTTGTCACCCAAAGCCCCGACGACATCCCGGAGGCCATCGCTGGTCAGCTCGGCAACCGCATCCTCCACGGACTGCGCGCCTATACGCCCAAAGAGCAGAAGGCCGTGAAAGCCGCTGCCCAGACCTTCCGCACCAACCCGAACTTCAACACTGAAGCCGCCATCCTCGAACTCGGCACTGGCGAGGCCTTGGTCTCGTTGCTCGATGAGAAGGGTGCACCTTGCATCGTGGAGCGTGCCAAGATATTGTTCCCGCTGAGCCAAATCGGTGCCATCACCGATGAGCAGCGCAACAGCCTGATTCGCAGTTCGCGCATCTATGGCGTCTATGACAAGAGCTTCGACCGCGAGAGTGCATACGAAGTCCTCGTGGAACAGCAGAAGCAGGAGGAGAAACGTCTCCAGAAAGAAGCCGAGGAAGAGGCAAAACGTAAGGAGAAGGAGGCTAAGGAGAAGGCCAAGCCCAAGAATACGACAAGTTCGCGGACAAAGAAATCCACAGGTCGTAAGGCTTTGGAAAAGACCATCAACACGACAGCCACGACGATCGGTCGAGGCATTGGCAACAAAATCGTTAGGTCGATTTTGGGAAGTATTTTCAAGTAATAGGGATCTGAATTATTGGTTATTTGAGAAAAAATCAGTATCTTTGCAGACAAAAGTAATGAAATGTCAAGAGAGCAATCGAACATATTAGAGTATTTGATATGCGTTATTGGTGCATTTGCCCATAGATTTGCTTTGAGTAATGCGAAAGCGTATCAATATTTGCGAGAGTATAAGGGATTGGACTTTCTTGTCAAACATTACGAGGCCGAACATACGCTATCTATAGATGATGCGGTAGACGACATGGCTGTTATATGCCATCGCCATGGAGGGGCGTTAGCATGATAAAATTGTATCATGGGTCGAATGTCAGGATTGACGAGATCGATTTGAAACGCGGTCGTCGTGGAAAAGATTTTGGCCAAGGTTTCTATTTGAGTGCTGACATGGAACAAGCACAGTTGATGGCTGAAAGAACAGTGGATAGGGAAGAGCTTGGAGAACCTACGCTGACAGTGTACTCGTTTGAGGACGGTGTTTTGCGGAATCCGATGAACCTTAAAGTAAAATTGTTTGAAGGGTATTCTATTGAATGGGCGGAGTTTATCATGATGAACCGACAAAACAAGACGCCTATCCAAGCGCATGACTATGACATTGTTTACGGTCCGATTGCCAATGATAAGGTTGGACTGCAAATCAGCCGCTATCAGCTGCAATACATCCCGATGGAAGAGTTGATTCGCCAGTTATCGTTCATACGGCCTACATTCCAATATTTCTTTGGAACCGAACGAGCGATTGCACTGTTAACCAAAATTGATTTATGATGGAAGAACAGGAAGCAAGAGACCGGCAGTTTCAAATCGAGCACCTTACTCAGGAATTGGTTGCTATGCTGATGGAAGACCATGGCATGACGATGGAGCAGGCATTGGACACGGTCTATCGGTCACACACCTATGAGAAAATTGAGAAAGCCAGCACGGGTTTGTTTTTCCAAGGCGCAGTTTATGTGATGGATATGTTGCAAGAAGAACTTGGTGATTCTTTGCAATAAATTGATAAGCAATGACTTTAGTCAATTTTGAGAACATTCGTTTTCAAAAAGTGTCAAGGAGTCTCCTTTGTATGTTTTTAAAAATATCCCTCATCATGTAGTTTTTCCGCATTTCTTGCGTCTAATAGGCAAACGATTCTAACCATGAGAGAAAAAGAAAAGGCTTTTTCCGAGATTGTCAAAAGGTATAAAAACACGGTATTTACCGTGTGCTACCTCTTTTCGAAAGACCAGGAGGAAGCCAACGACCTTTTTCAAGAGACGCTCATCAACCTTTGGCGAGGGTTTGACTCTTTCCAAGGCAAATGCGACGTAAAGACTTGGATCTGGCGCGTCAGCCTCAACACTTGCCTTACCTTCGAGCGCAAGAAGGGACGTAGCATCGAGACGGTTCCCCTTAATATGGACATCAATCTGTTCACCGACACCGACGATGACACCAAGCAGATCCAGCAACTTTACCGTCGCATCAACCATCTCGGTGTAGTGGACAGAGCCATCATCTTGCTTTGGCTCGAAAACATGAGCTACGAGGAAATCGGGCAAATCATCGGCATCTCCACTAAGAATGTCTCCGTCAAACTGGTCAGGATCAAGGAACAACTCAAGAAAATGTCAAACGAATAAAAAACGCAAAGCGATGGAAAACGACGAATTGGAAGAAATGCGGGCCCAATTGGCTACCTTGAACGAAAAGTTGGAGGGCGAAAGCATCGTTGACGAAAGGCATTTTAGTGAAGCCACAAAAAAGCACGTGTCCAAATTGCAACGAAAACTGATTGGTAGAATCATCATATTCGGTATGTTGACCCCTATTTTATCCTATTTTCTCGGGCTATATTTCGGGCTTTGGTGCTTGGGAATCATCGCCTTGAGCATTTATGTTTATCGAATGACCAGACAAACCAATTCAACCTCCATGACTGTTGCAGAATACACGCAACGGATTCGTAAAGCCCTGAAAACCTACAAAAAAGCCAACAAGTTCATGTGGATTCTATCCATTTTGCTTATATTGGCCTTTGGAACATACGTGCTCGTCTACGTGCTTGTTTCCCATTCGTCGAATTTAGGACAAGCCCTTGTTTTTTTCATTGTGTGTTGCTTTATTGCCCTCGCCATGTGGGTTTGCTATTACATCAGCAACGTATGTGTCTTGCCAGATGTGGAACTCATGCTGGAGCAGGTGATGGAAGATTTGGGTAAAGACGAACAGAATGCATAACTAACGGGTCTCCAATTCAAATCCTTACGCTTGGCTTTCTCTAAAAAGTTGAATTTTCGCAAATTAAAACAATAGAAACATGAATGAAGAAATAGGGAAAACGGTAAAACTGATAGTAGTTTGGTTGTTTTTGTATCTTGCGACAACTGTTATTGCCACTGTCTTGGGGCGTGTCTTTAATAACTATGAAATCCTGAAATGGACGATTGTGTTGGGATACATGCTCATCGCCATCCTGTTTTTCGGCAAGCGCTACGTTGAGTTGTCGTTTGGCCAAATTGAGCGGCGTATGGTCTGGCCTGTGATTGGCATGTCCGTCTTGATTGCCGCATCTCAAGCCTTTGTTTTACATTCAGCATTATCTATGTTTGGTACTGACTTTTTATATCAAGGCGAAGATTTAGAGCGTCGTCAGCAGCTTTTTTCAGGAATTGCAGGAGCACTTTATTGTTGTGTCATGGGTCCCATAATAGAAGAGATTGGTTTTCGCGGCATTTTTCTTGATGGTTTGCTGAAGACACGATGCCGTCCGTGGATAGCCATTCTCATCTCTGCCATTATTTTCGCTTCATTTCATGGGTTTGGGGCGCCTTTTGTCACGGCCATGTTGTTTGGAATCCTTGTCGGCTGGCTCTACTGGCGCACGGGAAGCATTATTCCGGGCATCATCATCCATATTGCCAACAATTCTCTTACTGCCATAGATATAAGCGGTCAACCTCATGCCATCCTTTGGCTTATTCTTGTCGTCAGCCTCCTTTTGCTCGTTTATTGCATTTGGTGGTTTGGAAAATCGGTATGCGTTCAAGAAGGCGAAAAGCATTGACTTTAAGTTTTTTTTTTGAGAACGATTTTTGTAATGTTTAATCCTATAATTGGATGGTTAAATCCTCAAAAAATCACCCCCTATGAAGAGAATTTACTTTATTGTTTTGCTTGCTGTTTTCTTTTCCTCCTCGCTTTTCGCCCAAACCAAAACCACCGTCTACGGCAACCTCGGCGAGGAAAACGTGAACATCAGCATCGTCAACACGCCATACGGCACCAGTACAGATGCGAAAGGCTGCTATGAGTTACCGCTTTATGACCGCACAGAAACCGTCAACCTGTACTATTCCTGCATCGGGTATCAGGACACGGTGGTGAGCCTCACGCAGCGACAGCTGCAACGCGATTCCATCAACATCAGTTTTAGGATGCGCAAGATGAGTTACGACCTTCAGGAAGTAGGCGTTACGGCTTATACGGATTTCTACCGAACGGGATCTAACCGCAATATTGCGGACATGGCGTTTTTGGACGGGAAAATCTACCTGCTTGAAAACAAACCCAAGACTTCATCCATGGTCGTCCTTGACACTGACGGTGGTGAACTGGCTCGCAAGGACTTTGACCAGCTTTATGAGAAACTGCATATTGACGCTTTCAACGACCTTATCCTCGTTGGGCAGGATAGTTGCTTGCAGGTGTATCTGGATGAAAAACAAAGCATTCAACCTGTTTCCACCTTCTCACGCGACGACTATCGTAATAAACTGCTTAAAATCGTGTGCGAGTATAACGGAGCTTACATCGTCAGGACGATTGTGCACGACCGTGGCCTCTATTGGCTCAAATTCAACCACGGCAAGACCCAAGACTTCTTGTATGTGATGAAAGACGGTAGTTTCATCGACACGCTCGGCTACCGCGCCTGCCAGTCAGCATGGATGAACATCCAAAACGAATATCATCAGGCGATGGCGGAAAACTTCACCCTCGAGTCCATCTACGATGAGAACGGGGACGGACATCCGATGCGCGAAGGAGAAAGCATAACCTCCATTAGCATCAAAAAAGCGGAACGAGGAAGCCCTGGCATCGACCTCATCAACGAGGGAATATGGGACGGAAATCTGGTGCGATTGGCAGAAACCCCGACTTTACTTGGAATGATACAATGGTATTGCTCCATGATGGCCAAAAAGGAATTCCAGATTGTCCCCTTGAAAGTCAATGGTTTGCTTCAACTCGTTGGTCTCGACAACCGCGAAATCGTGGAAATCGGCACAGACTTCAAGATTACAAACCGACAGTCTTTGAGAATCACTTCGGGAGAGAAGTTTTTCAAAAATGAGTTCCTCGTCGACAAGGTCACGGGCAAGGTCTACGGCCTGTTCGTGGACGACGGGAAATATCATATCGGTCTGTACGACCCTGAATCAGGCACTATCGGTATGGGACAGAAGGCGAGCAGAAAAATCTATCCGCGTGTGTTTAAGGTACATGACGGCTATGCCTACAGCGTGTTTTTTGATTCAGGGAAGAACCAAGGTGTGATCAGTCGGATGAAATTGTAAGGTTTCAATCATTCCCGATCCCTATCTTTCCATATAATTATGTAAATAAAACATAATGTTTATACTGCATAATTTGAAGGCGCCGAAATGATGCGATAGTATTTCGGAGTTGTTTCAAAATGAAAAAAATCAGAAATTTTTGCTCCGTATTGAAAAAACATGTATTTTTGCATAAAATTATGTTGATAAAACATAATGTTTCTAAAGCATAATAATTATGGAGTTCGTAGATCGAAAAAAAGAAACGGAGCGTCTTACGCAGATATTGAATGGCGACAGCCCTTGTCTTGTCATCATAAGAGGTAGAAGACGGTTGGGCAAATCTACATTAATTAAACATATTTTGACGGAGGGTGACATTTATTATGAGGCCGACAGAACTGATGCCTCAAACCAGCGTGATTTGCTGGCGAGTATCGCGTCTCATGTTTTCCCTGATTTTGATTCGGTTCATTATCCTACTTGGGAAGCCCTTTTTATGGCTATCAACTACAGAGTAAAGAAAAAATTGACCCTCTGTCTGGATGAGTTTCCGTATATGGCAAAGGTTAGCCCAGAATTGCCTTCAGTAATTCAGAAACTGCTGGATGACGGCAAACTGAAATATAACCTTGTTCTATGTGGGTCGTCACAAACCATGATGTATGACCTTCTTTACGATGAGGCATCTCCATTGTATGGTCATTCGGACTCGGATTTTAAGCTGAATCCGATAAAGTTGCCTTATCTTGGTGAAGCACTTCATTTGGATGCAGTTGAGACTATTGAGGAGTATGCATTATGGGGTGGTGTGCCACGCTACTGGGTCTTGCGAGAGAAAAGCGGTGACAAAGACAAGGCTTTGAGAGATAATGTATTGTCGTCGCAAGGCATTCTCTATGAAGAGCCGCAAAGGCTTTTCAATGACGATATGAACGATATTGTGAAGATATCGACAATCATGTCGATTATCGGGAAAGGAGCGACAAGACTAAAGGAAATCGCTTCACGATGTGAGGAACCGGCCACCAATCTTTCTCGTCCTATAGGAAAACTTATCGATTTGGGATATATCGAACGCGATATTCCTTTTGGAGAGTCCTTAAAAAGTACAAAACGAAGCTTGTATAGAATCGCTGACCCGTTTTTGAGTTTTCATTTCCGTTTCGTAGCTCCCATGAGATCCTTTATTGAGTTGGAACGCTATGCGCCTGTTGATGCAATTTTGAGAGAGCAGATGTCAGGCCATATTGGTGGATGGTGGGAAAAAATATGCCGTGATGCTGTGACGGGTAACGTCATTGATGGCATTATGTATGGTGAGGCTCGTCGATGGTGGGGTAGTGTTATGATTGACGGCAAGCCACAAGAGGTCGAACTTGATGTCGTTGCCGAGTCGATGGATAAAAAAACTATTCTTATCGGCGAATGTAAGTGGACCTCTTCAGAAAATGCGCGACTTCTAACGGAAAAACTAAAGAAAATAGCCGAGCATTTATCTTTTACACAGGATAAAGATGTGGTAGTCAAACTTTTCCTGAAAAACAGCCCTGAAGAGCCGCAAGGGAATCATTTGCTTGCTGAAGATATTGTAAAGTTGTACTAATCGTTCCCAATCTCCTTCAGCATCGGCACAAACTTGAAGTCGCCGAACTCCTCTTTTTTCAAGAAACCATCTTCCAGTTTTGTGACTCTAAGCATGGTCTGGCCTTCGCCTTCGGCATTGTCCATCGGGATGACCATGATGCCGTTAGGCTTCAGTTGCTGGACCAAGGCTTCAGGAATATTCGGTGCTCCTGCCGTGATGATGATGCGGTCGAAAGGTTGGTAGGTGGGCAGACCCGCAAAGCCGTCTCACACGGAAGGACAATTGCTCTAAGATCTCCTTGGTCTTGAAGAAGAGGTTGCGTTGCCGTTCGATGCTGAACACCCTGGCACCCATGGCGGCCAACACGCAGGCTTGATAGCCCGAACCCGTGCCGATTTCCAGCACCTTCATGCCTTTTGCGACTTGCAGCAGCTGGCTTTGGAAAGCTACCGTGGACGGCTGCGAGATGGTCTGCCCCGAGCCGATGGGGAAGGCCATGTCCTGATAGGCCAATTCTACAAAAGAGGAATCAAGGAAAATATGGCGCGGCACTTCGTTGATGGCCGACAGTACGGTCTCGTCGTTGATGCCTTTGGCGCGCAGTTGTTCGACGAGTTGCTTGCGTAAACCCTTGTGGCGGTAGTTGTCTTCTAAATGGGTGGTCATAAATGTTGGTTGGCCCTTCGACCTTTCGACAAGCTCAAGGCTCAGGGACCTTAAAATCTGTTTTGTGATGCAAAATTACGCCAAACCTAACGATAAATAAACTATTTTTGCACAAAATTTGTTATATATGCTGAGAATCGGTGTTTTAGGTGCAGGCCATTTGGGCAAGATCCACCTCAACTGCCTCAAACAAATAGAAGAATATGCTCTGGTTGGCTTTTTTGACCCTGCTGGCGACACTGCGAAAGCGGTGGAAGAGGAAACGGGAATCCGATCCTACCCCTCCGTCGACGCCTTGATTGACGCCGTCGATGTCGTCGACATCGTCACACCAACCATACGCCATTTTGAATGTGCCTCCAAAGCCTTACAGAAACGCAAGCATGTCTTTATCGAAAAGCCCATCGTGGCCACACCCGATGAAGCCAACGCCTTGAAGAAACTCGCTGTCGAGGCGGGAGTGAAGGTGCAGGTAGGTCATGTGGAGCGATTCAACCCTGCCTTCATTGCTGCAGAACCGTTCATTGGCGAGCCGCTATTCGTTGAGGCACATCGCCTAGCGCTCTTCAATCCTCGTGGCACAGATGTTCCCGTCGTCCTTGACCTTATGGTGCACGACCTCGACATCCTGCTCACCATCGTCAAGTCGCCTATTAGCCACATCAGCGCCAGCGGCGTCAGCATCGTCAGTCCCATGCCCGACATCACCAACGTGCGCATAGAGTTCGAGAACGGCGCTGTGGCCAACCTCACCGCTTCGCGCCTCTCGATGAAGAACATGCGCAAGACCCGCATTTTCCAAAAAGGTGCCTACATCACTATCGATTTCTTGGATAAAAAGACAGAGATATTCCGCATCAACGACACAGTGGATGAGACCAATCCGCTTTCCACCACCATTACCCTTGCCGATGGCAGCGAGAAACAGATCACCTTCGAGATGCCTGAGATCCATCCGATTAACGCTATCAAAACCGAGTTGGAGAGCTTCTGTAGCGCTATAGTCCATAACACCACGCCTGCTGTTACCATCGACGACGGCATCAATGTGTTGAAGCTGGCGTATCGCATTCTCGACACCGTTGCCGAATCGGTCGCCAAGGTGAAGAAATAATCTGTCTTTTTTATACAATAATACACCGTCACCATCGTTTCTCAAAAAAAGACATCATTATGTCAAGGAATTCTACCCTTTTCGCATTTTTTATATTTACCATTGTCGCGTTGGCCTTCGCCTCTTGTAAGAAATTTGAAGGTTCACAAACCGTTCCCGCCTATATCCATATCGACTCCATCACGGTGAACTGCGATTATTTCGTCTACGGCGCCAACACCTCCAAGATTACGGATGCCTGGGTGTATGTCGACGACAATCCCATCGGTTGCTACGAGTTGCCTGCCACCTTTCCTGTGTTGAAAAATGGTCCTCATAAGGTAACGGTTTATGGCGGCATCAAAAGGGACGGCATCGCCGCTACCCGTGCGCCTTATCCTTTCTATAAGCCATTGGTATATGAAAACCTGAACCTCGTTGAGGACAGCATCATTTACTTGCAGCCGGTCTTGAGTTATTTTTCTATTGGTGATGGCGTTGAAAAAGGGTGGATGGAGGATTTCGAGACTACCAATACGCTCTTGCCCTATTCGGGTAGCGACACCTCCATCATGCGCATCAACGGTCCCGAGGCTTGGCATTCGCCCAATTCTTTTTATTCGGGTAAGATTGTGCTACCCCCCGATTCACTTGACTTCACCGTAACCACTGCTGATGAGTTTGATTTCCATCAGGGCTATTTGGCCTATTGCATGTTGGAGATGGATTATAAGTGCAACGACGCATTCTTTGTGGGCGTAATGTATTATCAGGACTATCAACTGAAGAAGCATCCTTTGGTGAGGATTCAGCCTACCGATACGGTCAATGCTGTCCCGCAACGCTGGAACAAGATTTACATCAACATCGGGCCTGTCATGAATGAATATGTGTCGGCCTCCTATTTCAAGATTTATTTCACTTCCGACTTGTCGGTCGACCCTTCATACGGTGAGCCTGACTATGTCCACTCCAGCAAGCAGAGATATTTTTATTACGATAATCTGAAACTGTTCTATCGTCCGCAATGAAAATGAATAAGAAAAGACTGTCCACCCTCTATTTCATCGTCGATTGGATTGCATCCATCTTGGCGTGGACGTTGTTTTATTTCTTCCGCAAGGCCCATGAAGATCTTTACATCAACTATTGGGATCGCATTACGAATTCCTTCACCACGCCCAGTTTTTGGATAGGTGTCATTGTGATACCCATCTGTTGGCTCATCCTTCATGCTGTGACAGGAGCTTATGAAAAGGTGTATTTCAAATCCCGATTGAGGGAACTTGGACAAACGTTTTTCATCACATTGTTGGGTGTAGTAGTGCTTTTCTTTGTGGTAATCCTTGACGATGAGGTGGTAAACTATAAGTCTTATTATCAGTCGTTTATTGCATTATTCTGCTTCCAGTTCGTGATGACGTACATCCCACGTCTTATCATCACCACCTCTGTTATTTCAAGGATCAGAAGCAAGAAAATCGGTTTCAACACACTCATTGTGGGTAGTAATGACAATGCCTGCGCCATCTATAAGGAGATTGAGGACGAGGTGAAGCCCTCGGGCCGTCGCCTCATCGGTTTCTTGAATGTGTACGACAAGACAGAGTACAAGTTGGGCGAGTTTCTGCCGCGTCTGGGCTCCTATCACGAGATTGAAAAGATTGTGAAGGAACAGGATGTCGAAGAGGTCATCATCGCCATTGAGCGTTCGGAAGTGGAGACGATGAAGGTGTTGCTTACAGTGGTCGATACCACCGATGCCACCGTGAAGATCATCCCTGCCATGCAGGACTTGGTCTTTGGCACCGTCAAGCAGTCCGCCATTTGGCAGGCACCTTTGGTGCAAGTGACGCCCGAGCTGATGCCTGTTTGGCAAAGGGTGGTGAAACGCTTGTTCGATATTGTGGCATCTGTCCTGGCTCTTGTCATCCTTTCTCCCGTGTTCTTGGCCTGCGCCATCATCGTGAAGGCGACCTCGAAAGGACCAGTTTTCTATTCTCAAGAACGTATCGGAAAAGGAGGCAAGCCCTTCAAGATGTCCAAGTTCCGTAGCATGAGGGTCGACGCCGAGTCGAGCGGTACGCCCATGCTGTCGAGCGACGACGACCCGCGCATCACCAAGTTCGGCAAGTTCATGCGTAAGGTGCGCCTCGATGAGATCCCGCAGTTTTGGACCGTCCTCAAAGGAGACATGTCGCTGGTGGGCTATCGTCCTGAACGACAATATTTCATCGACAAAATCATGGAAACGGCACCGTATTACCGCCTGCTGCTAAAGGTGAAACCTGGCATCACCAGCTGGGGCGAGGTGAAGTATGGCTATGCCGAGAATGTCGAGGAAATGATCGAACGTCTGAAATACGACGTACTCTATATCGAGAATGTGAGTCTCGCGCTAGACATCAAGATTTTGATTTACACCGTCTTGATTGTTATCCAAGGGCGCGGCAAGTGATTGCCGTTCTTCACGGGCCTTCAAGTAGCATGCACGGCAAAGGGGCTCGTAGCTCTCTGTCTCTCCCAATACAACCAATTTGTCACCGGCAATGGTGCGGTGCGAAAATTGTGCCGGGCTGCCACAACGCACACAGATGGCATGTACCTTGGTGACGTCCTCGGCGATAGCCATCAGCTTAGGCATGGGGCCGAAAGGATTGCCCATGAAGTCCATGTCCAAGCCCGCGATGATAACGCGAACGCCCTGGTTGGCCAGCTGCTCACAAACGTTGGGCAACTCATCGTCGAGAAACTGAGCCTCGTCGATGCCAATCACGTCGACATCCGTGGCGTAGAAAAGAATCTCGTTGGCACTCTCCACAGGAATGGAGTGCAAGGCGGTGGCGTTGTGCGAAACGACGTCTTCCTCGCTATAGCGCGTGTCCACGCCAGGCTTGAAGATCTCCACCTTCAACTTGGCGATTTTTGCGCGTTTCAACCGACGTATCAATTCTTCTGTCTTGCCTGAAAACATCGATCCGCAGATGACTTCAATCCATCCTTGAGTTTTATTATGAGAATCTTTTTCTAAGAACATGCCGAATGTGTTAGGAATATTTGTAATTTAGCACCTCCAAAACCTCATTCCGAGCTTGATACGGAACATGGAGTGAAAAAGCAAAGATAAAGATAAATCCTATATGAACGAAAAATTTGAGAACCAAAAAGAAACATTGGTTTCTATCAAACACGAAATCAGTTTGTTATATCAACAGGTCAACTACCTGATAAGAAATGAGAAACCCTTGGGGCTGCTCGATCTGGATGTGCTGATGAACCGCACCCACACCCTTTATGACCAGCTATGCTCCATCAATCTGGGCGAAGGTGTTGATGACGAGGATCTGCCGTTCGATGCCGAGGCTTTTTCAGGACTCTTTGGAGGCATGGCGGCAGAGGAAACGGCACCCGAAGCGGAAGCTCCCGTTGAACCAGAGCCAGAGCTTAAACCCGAACCCGAGCCCGAACCTATCCAAGAACCCGAGCCAATTCCTGAGTCGTCGCCGATTTTAGAAGAACCTGCTGTTGATGAGCAACCGGTTGATGAGGAAATGCCAGCAGAGGAAATACAGCTGGCCGAAGAGATAACTCCTGCTGCCCATGAAGAAGAGAAGGAAGAAAAGCCTTTGGGTGATGAGTTTGGATTCTTCTTCCGCTTTGAGGACATCCCTGAAAAGGAAGAACACCCCGATGAGGATAAGCCTTTTGTTTCTTCCGAAGGCAAGGTGGTGCATGTGATGGAGGAGATCCCAGAGGAGGACATCCCTGAGCGCGACCGCGTGCATGGCGATGACTTGGTGAAAGACAATCCCCTTGTCATGCCGCGTATGGACGAAGAAAGAAAAGCCGAGAGGGAGGAAATCGGGCGACAGTCATCGGAAGGCATGTCAATGGTCTTTGAACAGGACGATGCCGGCTTTGAACTCGCTACAGGGGAGACGCTGGGCGAGAAGATGATGGGTGAAGACCATTCATTGGCCGCCAAATTGCAGCAAAGCCCTGTCCATGACCTGAAGTCAGGTATAGGAATCAATGATAAATTCTTGTTCGTCAATGAGTTGTTTGGCGGAAGCATGGAGAAATACAACAAGTCCATCGACAACCTCAATGACCTGAAGACCTTGAACGGCGCCATGATCTACCTCAACGAGCTGAAGATCGAGTTGCAGTGGAACAGCAGCAACGAGGCCTATCAGAAACTCAAGGATCTAGTGTCGCACAAGTTTGAATAATTCCAGCTATGTCGAAACTCTATCTCGTTCCCACGCCCATCGGCAATTTGGAGGACATCACCCTGCGTGCCATTCGCATCCTGAAGGAGGTGGACGGCATCCTTGCGGAAGATACGCGCACATCGGGTAACCTGCTGCGTCATCTCGACATCAGCAAGCCGATGACGGCATTCCATATCCGTAATGAGCACCAGGTGCTGGAACGTATGGCAGACCGTATTGAGGCAGGGGAGACCCTGGCCTTGGTCACCGACGCCGGTACTCCTGCCATCTCCGATCCCGGTTTTCTGTTGGTGCGTGAGTGCGTGAAGCGTGGCATCGAGGTGGAGTGCTTACCTGGCCCTACGGCATTTGTGCCCGCTTTGGTCAACTCGGGGCTGCCTGCCGAGAAGTTCATCTTCGAAGGCTTCCTGCCGCATAAGAAAGGCCGTCAGACCAAACTTCAGGCTGTGGCCGACTATCCTTACACGACTATCCTATATGAGTCACCGTTCCGCCTGTTGAAGACCTTGCAGCAGCTGGCTGAGGTTTGTGGCAGTGAACGCAGGGCCTGCGTTTCGCGCGAGCTGACCAAAATCCACGAGGAGAACGCCCGTGGCACCTTGGCTGAACTCATACAGCATTTTTCCAACAAAGACGTCAAAGGTGAGATTGTCATTGTGCTGGAAGGGACAACGGAACCTTCCCAGGATGACGATGCCGAAGAATAAAACAGTAGAGACGGTGTGCACACCGTCTCTACCATGAAATTCCCATATTGTATTATTAGTTAGAACGCGAACGATAGTCTCACGTAGTAGTCCGTGATGATGCCCTTGCGTCCACCATTGAAGCCCAAGTCGCTGTCTACCACGTCGATGGCCGACATGCCGAGGCTGAGATAGGTGCGGTAGATCTTGAGACCCACGGCACCGCCTGTGTATAGGCCCATCGACTTGTAATGATGCACGCCGTCGGGGTCGTTGCAAGTCACCTCGCCTAGAGGTACCGAATAACCGATGCGCCCTTCAACGAAGGGGCTGACGGGGAAATTAATCAAGTTGAGTCTCAGGTTGGCATAGACGGGCAAGGTGTGGATATAGGTCTGCTCCATGTTGTCGAACAAATGGCAGCGCTCACCATAGCTCGAATAATACTCGGCACCGACACCGATGCTGGTGATTCGGCCGACTTGGTATTCAGCCAAGCCGCCTACACTGAAATGATAAGGGATGTTGTGCTTGAAGATGGCGCCGAGGTCTTTTGCCCCCAGTTCGCCATAGGCATGGAAACGGAACTCGCCCCTAGTGTTATAGGAGCAGAAAGCGGTTTCTCTCTCTCGGGGTTGCACATAGGTTCTTCTAGGTTGTTGGCGATGACGCGGATGCTGAGGGCGCGTCTGAGCCTCGGCCGTAAACGACACGGCCAATAGGATGCAAAGGATGGACAAAAGCTTTTTCATAAGTCATTTCTATTTGATGATGGCTTATGAAAATGCAAAAACCGTACCAATATGGCGTTATTTCTTCTTCAGCTGCCTTTCGTAGGCTTTCAGTCGGGCGACCAGGCTTTTCTTTACGCCGTTGGAGGTGAAGGTGGCACCGCTGATGGCATCCACTTCCTTGTTCATGGCTTCGGCAGGGGTGAGGCCGTACCATTCTTTATATAGGCCGCCCTCCTTGACGTGCTGGGCATACCATGGCGTTTCTTGGTTCTCCAAAAGTACGACATCTTTGATGCGTCCTTCAGCGTCCAAAGCTATTAATAAAGGTGTGGGACCGTTGAAGCCCTTGATGCCATCGGAATAAGGTGAAGAGAACAAGATGGTGCCCAATTTTTCTCCCTTGGCGTTTTGGATCTCATAGAAGGCGGTGTCGATGGTTTGTGTCTTGGCGGCATTGGTAAAATAAGGTGTGGCTTCTGTCACGGGCAGATCGGGCCATTGGACCTTTTGGCTGCAGCCTGTGAGCCCCAGAGCTCCGACAAAAATCAATATCCCTGCGGTTTTTTGTATTGCGTTCAAGGTTTTGCTTTTATTTCACTGCAAAATTACAGAAAACAATCATAAATTGAAGAATCAATATGGATAATTCAACAAAAACACTACCTTTGTGCCATCTAAAACTTCAATAACATGTTAGTCATAGGAATCGCAGGCGGCTCGGGCTCAGGGAAGACCACCGTCGTTAAGGAGCTGGTCAGTCAGCTGCCAGAGAATTCAGTATCAGTCATTTCACAGGACGCTTATTACTACGACAACGGCGACAAGACGCCCGAGGAGAAGAAGCAGATCAACTTTGACCACCCCGATGCCATTGAGTGGGACTTGCTCATCGACCACCTCGACCGATTGAAAAAGGGAGAAACCATCCCGATGCCGATTTATACCTATGTTACTTGTGCCCGTTCGAAGGAAGTCATCCATGTGCATCCTACTGAGGTCATCATCGTGGAAGGCATCATGGTGTTGGTCAACGAGGAGTTGCGCAAGCGCATGGACATCAAGGTGTTTGTGGATACCGATGGTGACGAGCGCCTGATGCGTATCATCCGCCGCGACATCGCCGAACGTGGCCGTACATGGGAGGATGTGCTGCGTCATTACCAGACTTTCGTCAAGCCCATGCACCAGCAATTCATCGAGCCCACCAAACGCACTGCCGACATCATCCTGCCACGCGGTTCCAGCCCTGTGGTGGTCGACATCTTGGCCTCAAGGATCCGAATGCATCTGGAAAAACAGCCAAGCAGATAAAACAAACAAAAAAACCGGGCAGAAATGCTCGGTTTTTTTTGTTGCCCAACCAGGGTTCGAACCTGGACTTTACTGATCCAGAGTCAGTCGTGTTGCCAATTACACCATTGGGCATCGATTACGGCTGCAAAAATACGCATTTTTTAAATGCTGCAAATAAAATGAAGGATTTTTTTTCGGATTTTTTTGGATGCTTACGCTTTGCAGTATATAACCATCTCATTTTCAATACTTATTGAATCTCGAGCCCCAATTGTACGACAGCATGAAGGTGACGAACAGCCATTTGCCGCGTTCCGAATCCATAATGGAAACGCCCATGGGGAAACACTCCGCTATGACGTCAATGTCAATGGACTGGACTTTTGTGCGTGACTTCGCAATGTCGAAGCTGAGACCTAAAGAAGCATTCACTCCAGGCGAAACCTTGATTTCGTTAAGTCCCTTGGCGAACGAGGATCGACCTAGGATGTTGATCCCATGCTCGAAGGTCTGCTCCTCTATCGTTTCAACATAACCACCCGAAGAATTGGGCTCATAGGCGACAACATAGTAGTAATAAGGCTTGAGTAGGGCCAATGAGGCACCGACGCCATAGGTCCACCGTGTTTCGACGCCACCCCAATAGGGTTTGCCATAGATGAGTCGGTCTTCACCGTAACCGAAACGGAGCACGTAGGCATAGTTCAACTTGCCGTAAACGAAAGGCTTGGTGTTGTATTGCGAAATGGTAACGGCCTTGATCTCCTTAAGCGAGCGCAACGACACGAGTTCCCCCTGCCATTTTCGGGTTAGGTGGATGCTTTTGATTTTCCCGGACCTGTAGCCTACTCCAAAGCCTTGCGAGTGGATGGCTATTTTGTATGCGTTTTGATGGGTGTAGACAAGTCGCTCTTCTAAAGGTTTGTCGTCTTCGCTTTGAATGTCAATGTTTTGGGCGGGCAACAAAAAAGCACACGCTCCGAAAAGCGTGAGCATAAGGATGCGCATAATCGGCTGTCTGAGGGCAATCATCGCTATGCCTCCCAACACCTTATATTAAAAACGCGTTTCTCTGACGTACTTTGACGATTCGCCGTAGGCTGGGCAGCTCTTGTTGGAACCGCACGAGGCCATGATAATGCCTGAAACAAAGGCAATTATCAAAGCGATGGCAAGTTTTCTCTTCATAGCTATGAAATTTGATTTGCAAATTAACGCATTTTTCTCCGAAAAATTATCATCTTTGCGGAAAAATTGCAGAAATGGAAGTCAAGAAACCCAATATCGACGAATCTTGGTACCAAGTGCTTCGCCCACAGTTCGAGGCACCGTATTTCGCTGACTTGAAATCGTTTCTGGTGAGTGAGAAGCGGCAATATGCTGTCTATCCTCCTGGTCCATTGATCTTCAACGCTTTTAATCTCACGCCTTTCGACAAGGTGAAGGTGGTCATTTTGGGGCAAGATCCTTACCATGGTCCCGGACAGGCACATGGACTCTCGTTCTCGGTGCCCGATGGCGTTCCGTTCCCGCCCAGCCTTCAGAACATCTTCAAGGAGTTGCACGACGATCTCGGCGTACCCATGGCGCGTTCGGGCAATCTTGAGAAATGGGCGAGGGAAGGGGTGCTACTGCTCAACGCTTCGTTGACGGTGCGCGCCGGACAGGCGGCCTCGCACTCGCGCCATGGCTGGGAACAGTTCACCGATGCGGCCATCCGTGCCCTTTCGGAGCAACGTGAGCATCTCGTCTTTATCCTTTGGGGCAATTACGCCATCGCCAAACAGGCTTTAATCGACCCGTTCAAACATTTGATTCTCAAGTCAGTGCACCCGTCTCCACTGTCGGCCAGCCGCGGTTTCTTCGGCTGCCATCATTTCTCGCAAACGAACAATTATTTGATACAAAACGGAATTGAACCAATAGATTGGTCATTATGAAACAAATCGTTTTTGCCACCAACAATAAAAACAAGCTGCGCGAGATGCGCGAAATCATGGACGGCCTCTACGAGGTGCTGAGTCTTGAAGACATCGGCTGCCATGAGGAAATCATCGAAGATGCCGACACCATCGAAGGCAATGCCAAGATCAAGGCGGACTTCGTCACGAACAAGTTCCATGTGGATTGTTTCGCCGACGACACAGGCCTTGAGGTGGAGGCTTTGGGCGGTGCTCCAGGTGTTTATTCGGCACGTTATGCCGGTGAGCATTGCAGTTATCAGGACAATGTGGACAAGATGCTGGCGGCCATGAAAGGACAAACCAACCGCAAGGCGGCTTTTCGCACCTGCATAGCTTTGAATCTCAATGGTAATTCCTATTATTTTGAAGGCCGTTGCGACGGACAAATTACCGAGACACAGCGCGGTATCGAAGGCTTCGGATACGACCCCATCTTTCAGCCTGACGGTTATGACCAGACCTTTGCAGAGCTGGGCCACGAAGTGAAAAACGCCATCAGCCACCGTGGCCGCGCCACGCAGAGACTGATAGCGTTTTTGAAGGACTTGAAATGATTTTTAGAAATAGTATCCAAACGAGAAATACGCGCTGACGGCCTGGTTCAGGTCTGACCATTGTGCTGTCAACGCAATCGGGCCCAACAGGCTGTCGTAGGAATACTTAAGACCAACGCCAGTGTAATACCTCATGTTTTGGTATGACCTGTCGATGCCGAATGCCATGTTGCCAATGGCGCTGAGGTAATGCTTCCCGAGGAAGTTGTAACGGATGTCACAGCGTAGGATGGCAGCGTTTTCGTCAAAAGCGGTCATGTTGTTGATGCCTACAAAGGGCAGTTGCGAATAGGTGTATCTCCCGGCAATCTCTCCACCAATGACATTGCACAGGTTGACATAGGATATGTTGCCCCAAGTCATCCTACCATAAAGCTGCGGGATGATAGTCACCCTGCCATTGAAGGGGGTGACATGTCCTTGGAACGAAAGGCACAGGTCTTGGAAGTTGTTCAGCTGTCGGTTCAACTCAAATAGCCCCCGTGTCTGCAATGTCGTGTTAATGCCTCGGCGCGCAAAGTTGAAACGGTCCAGGTTGTCGTATTTGATATTGATATACGCACCATACAGGTAATTGTTGGTAAAGAAGTCCTCGGGAGGCAGGGTGGGCGACGTGTCATAGTTGTTGTCGCTCACGTGGTTGAACCTGTCGTAGGAAAGGGTGAAGCCTGCATCAGCTTGGAAACTGCGGGTTTGGTATGTGGAAGCATACACCTTGATTTCTTGCCTCAAATCGCGGAAACTGAAAGTGCTATTGTCTTGGAGGGTCGTTTTGGCAAAAGGCCAACGGATGTCGTAGCTGACGTTGAGGCTGGCCATGGTTGACACGGGACGGGTGAAAGTGGCGGTGGCTTGAGGGTTGAAGCTGAGACGCCCTCTTAGTTTCAACTTAGGCCCGGAAAGCCGTTTCTCGTTCAATCCCAAGGTGAACAGCAAAGCGGCGCCTTCTTCGGTGTCATAGTGCATGCCGAAGCCGAAGACATCGGGACAAGGTTGCTGGAAGCGTAACGACAGGCGATAGGCATCCTCTTCACCTTCCATTTCCTTTAGGTCGTATGAAATGCGGTCGTAGACCCCTGTGCCTTGGTACAATTCGATGGTCCTTCTGATGTCGTCGGTCGAAATCATGTCTCCTTCATGTAGGTTCCCTTTCCGTTTCAGCCACTTGGTTTGTTTGGCGTCAGGACCGTTCATGACGATGGAGTTGACACGAACAGCCTTGTCTTTGAATGGATTCCCACTATGAGCGTTATGCAATGCATTTGCTACGGGATAGCCAGCGGCGGAGTCGATCTGGTGCTTGATTTTCAGCAAGGCCTCTTCGTTGTTTCTCGCCTCTTCGTACCCAAGACGAATTAGGGTGTCGATGGCCGAAGACCTGAAGCTAAGCGGCCCGAAGTCGGCTGTGTTAGGCTTGATGAGTAAGTCGCAGAGTTGTCGGTTGTCCTCCCTTTTGGCATGAATGAAGAAGTTGTACATGTAATCAAACAGCTTCGACACCGAAGGGATGTTCTCGCCAATGAAGTATTTCTCGTTGCTGAACTCAATGCCGATGATAATGTCGGCTCCCATTTCGCGGAGCACGTCTGAAGGGAAGATGTTTGTCAGCCCTCCGTCGTATAACAGCCTTCCGTCGATGACGACAGGGGAGAAGATGACGGGGAAGGCCATACTAGCGCGGATGGCCTTGGGAAGGCTGCCGCCGTGAATGACGACTTCCTCACCAGCAACGATGTCGGTGGCAATACAGGCAAAAGGTATGGGAAGGCTGTTGAAGTCAACGCTGTCCTGATAGCCATGGCATAACTCGTTGAGGAGGTTGTCCACCTCGTTGTTGTTGACGTAGGCGCTGGGCAACTCGCTGAGGAAGGACCGTATCAGTCCATCTTTCAGGATTCCTCGCACATTGATGGGAATACTGGCAATTTGTGTGTTGCGTCGCTCCCGAAGATGCTCGGAGAGCAAGGAACGGTCAATGTTGTTGCCAACGTATTTCGACCATTTGATGGATGAGATGACTTGGCTGATTTCGTCAGGGGAATACCCTAATGCGTAGACACCTCCGATGATGGAACCCATGCTGGTGCCGATGATGTAATCGACGGGGATGTCCAATTCTTCAAGATATTTTAACACGCCAATGAATGAAGCGCCTCTTGCCCCTCCGCCAGCAAGCACTACGCCTACTTTGGGTCGTTGAGGGGGGCAAAGGCTGTCTTGAGCATGTAAGGAGGATATGACCAGACATGCAACGATGACGAGGATTGTCCGTTTCATTCAGTTGTTGTGTTTTCTTCTTTCTTTATGATATTAAATCATTTCTTTAAGCATCTGCATTGCCTTCGGCAGGCCATCGGCGTTGCGGCCGCCAGCCACGCAGAGGGTCTTCTGTCCGCCGCCACCGCCTTGGATTTCCTTGGCCACCTCGCGAATGAGCTTGGTGGCATCCAAGTCTTTGGCATCGGCGAAGCTCTCGGGTAACAGCAGGCAGAGCGAAGGCTTGCCTTCGGCCACGGAGCCGAGGATGGCGATGGTGCTTTCGTTCATCTGTTTGAGCAGCAGGGCGATGTTGCGCAGCTGGTCGCCACCGCAGGGCAGGGTCTCCATGATGAGCTTGTAGCCTTCGTGGTCGACAGCCTTCTCGTGGAGCTTCTCGGCCATGGCTTGGGCTTTCTCTTGCATCAGGTGCTCCACCTCTTTCTTCAAGGCAGAGTTCTGCTCGTTGAGCGAGGTGACAGCCTTGACCAGGTCGGGCGACTTGACACATTCGCGCAGGCGACCGATGAGGTTAAGTTGCTCGTCGAGGTATTGTTCCACAGCCTCGCCTGTGATGGCCTCGATGCGGCGGATGCCCGCTGCAATGGCGCCTTCCGTGACGATCTTGAAGCAACCGATGTTGCCCGTGGCGCTGGTGTGGCAGCCACCGCAGAGTTCCATGGAGAAGTCCTTGTCGAAGACCACCACGCGCACCTTGTCTCCATATTTCTCGCCAAACAATGCCGTTGCACCCATGGCCTTGGCCTCGTCAATCGGGATCTCGGCATAGGTCACGTTCGGGATGTTCTCACGAATCTTCTGGTTGACGATCTTCTCCACTTGGCGGATTTCCTCTGGAGTCATCTTGGCGAAGTGGCTGAAGTCGAAGCGCAGGCGCTGGTCGTCGACCAACGATCCCTTTTGCTCCACATGCGAGCCCAGCACTTGTCTCAAAGCGGCATGCATCAGGTGCGTTGCGCTGTGGTTGTTGGCGATGCGCTGACGACGTGCCGCGTCAATGGCAGCGGTGAAGGTCACCTCGGGATTCTGAGGCAGCAGTTCAGTGATATGGATGACTAGGTTGTTCTCCTTGATGGTGTTCACGATCTTGATGGTCTCGTTTTCGGAAGTCAAGGTGCCGGTGTCGCCCACCTCACCGCCCATCTCGGCATAGAACGGGGTCTTGTCGAGGACGATCTCGAAGTGGGTCTTTTTCTTGGCCACCACCTCGCGGAAACGCAGGATGTGGCTCTCGCAGCTCATGTCGGTGTAGCCGATAAATTCGGTGGGCTGCTCGCTCTCATTCACCACGACCCAGTCGCCATTGGCTTTCTCGGCAGCCTTGCGTGAACGGTTCTTCTGCTCTTCGAGGTTGGCCTTGAAGCCATCCATGTCGACGTTGATGTCCTTTTCAGTAGCCATCAGTTGGGTGAGGTCGATAGGGAATCCGAAGGTGTCGAACAGCTCGAAAGCGAAGTTGCCATCGATGTCCTGATTGGGATGTTGCTCCACATAGCCCTCAAAACGCTTAATGCCTTGCGCCAAGGTGCGCAGGAACGAGGCTTCTTCTTCGCGGATGACCTTGCTTACCAACTCTTGCTGTGACTTCATTTCGGGGAAGTTGTGTTCCATCTGTTGCACCAGGATGGGCAACAGCTTGTAGACAAACGGCTCCTCAAAGCCGAGGAAGGTGAAACCATAGCGCACGGCACGACGCAACACGCGGCGGATGACGTAGCCGGCGCCGTTGTTGGAGGGCAGCTGTCCGTCGGCGATGGCGAAGCTCACGGCACGCAGGTGGTCGGCGACGACACGCATGGCGACATCAGTCTTCTTGGCCTTGCCGTATTCTATGCCCGACATCTTGGCGATTTCTTGGATGATGGGTTGGAAGACATCGGTATCGTAGTTGGAGGTCTTGCCTTGCAGCACGCGGACGAGGCGCTCGAAGCCCATGCCCGTGTCGACGTGCTTGGCGGGGAGTTCCACCAGATGACCATCGGCCATGCGGTTGTATTGCATGAACACGAGGTTCCAAATCTCAATCACCTGCGGGTCGTCCATGTTGACGAGGTCGCGGCCAGGGATTTGCTTACGGGCAGCATCATCGCGCAGGTCGATGTGGATCTCGGAGCAGGGACCGCAGGGACCCGTCTCGCCCATCTCCCAGAAGTTGTCCTTCTTGTTGCCGTAGATGATGCGGTCCTCGCTGACATGCTCTTTCCAGTAGCCGTAGGCTTCCATATCGGCAGGCTGCCCGTCCTTCTCGTCGCCGCCAAAGACGGTGACATAGAGTCTGTCCTTGTCGATGTGAACCACCTCAGTGAGGTATTCCCAAGCGTAGGCGATGGCTTCTTTCTTGAAGTAGTCGCCAAACGACCAGTTGCCCAGCATCTCGAACATAGTGTGGTGGTAGGTGTCGTGGCCGACTTCCTCCAAGTCGTTGTGCTTGCCGGAAACGCGGAGACATTTCTGTGTGTCGGCGGCGCGGTTCCACTTGGCGGGCTGGTTGCCCAGGAAGATGTCCTTGAACTGGTTCATGCCGGCATTGGTGAACATCAGGGTGGGATCGTTTTTTACCACGATAGGAGAAGAGGGCACGATGGTATGTTGCTTGGAACGGAAGAAGTCCAAGAAACTATTTCTAATTTCGTAAGCGTTCATTTTCAAAAGGTTATATATTGTTATCTTAAAAATTGCTTCAGAAAATCGTGCAAAGTTACGTTAAATTTCTATTTTTGCGCAATCAAAATGGATTCTTAGAATTTTTTTTGACTTGTTTTTAAGTTAAAATGGCAAAACAAAAACGCTACATATTCAATCAGCTGACTCAAAACTTTGAGGTGCTTGAGACTTCAAAGGCGAAGAAAGTATTACGTTTCTTCTTGGTTTTGCTGGCCGTGTTGGGCATCGCCTTTTTGTTTGCCGTGTTGCTGTTCACCTTCTTCAAGTCGCCGAAAGAGAAAAGCCAGGCTCGTGAGTTGGAATACATGAAGCTGCAATACGAGATTTTGAACGACCGCCTCGATGACATGGAGGCATTGCTGACCGATATGGAGCAGCGCGACAACGACCTCTATCGTGTCATGTTTGAGGCCGACCCCATTCCGCGCTTGGTGCGGCGTTCCAGCTTTTCGGATGTCGACCGTTATGCCGGACTTTACGGCTACATCAACTCGAATCAGGTAGTGAGTGCCGCCCGTAAGCTCGATGTCATTGCAAGTCAACTGTATCACCAGTCGGTGTCGTACGACACCTTGTTCGCCTTGGCGCGCAACAAGTCGGATATGCTGGCCCACATTCCAGCCATCTTCCCCTTGAAGGAGATGGATATCAAATACATTTCTTCGTACTTCGGCTATCGCCCCGACCCCATCTATAAGATTGAGAAGTTCCACAGCGGTATCGATTTTTCGGCGCAAATGGGCACTGAGGCGTATGCTACGGGTGACGGTGTCGTGTTGGATGTGGAGAATAACGAATGGGGCTATGGCAATATGGTCACCATCGACCATGGTTATGGCTACAAGACCCGTTATGCTCACCTGCAGAAAGCGGCGGTGCGCAAGGGTCAGAAGGTGAAACGCGGACAACGTATAGGATTCATCGGCAAGACGGGCAAGACCACTGGCGTCCACCTGCATTATGAAGTGCTGAAGAATGACGTGCAGATAGATCCTATCAACTTCTTCTACAACGACCTGACGGCGGACGAGTACGAGCAGATCTTGAAACAATCGACCTTACCCACGCAAACAATGGACTAACTATGGAAGAGAATAAGACCCAAGGGAAATACTACTACAGCATCGGTGAAGTTGCCGCGATGTTCAACGTGAACACTTCGATGATCCGTTATTGGGAAAAGGAATTCGATGTGCTGCGTCCGCGCAAGAACAAGAAAGGCAACCGTCTCTTCACCGAACGCGACGTGCGTTATGTTCATGTCATTTACCAGCTACTCAAGGTGAAAGGCTACACCTTGGCCGGTGCCAAGCAAGCCCTAAAGGAACGTTTCAGCGACTACGAGGAACGCATCATCATGCTTGAGACTCTTGACAAGACACGCAATTTTCTTCTGGATTTGGATAAGGCTTTGGCGGAAAAGCAGAAAAAGGCTTGATTATTCTTCCAACAGATTTCTTGCTTTCAGATAGACCCTCCATTTTTCGAGCACCTGCATCATGTCGTCGGGTAGCTCGGAGGTGAACATCATTTGCTTGCCCGTGGTGGGATGCACGAATCCCAGCTCTTTGGCGTGCAGGGCATGGCGCGGCATGATCTTGAAGCAGTTGTCGATGAACTGCTTGTATTTCGAGAATGTGGTGCCTTTCAGGATGACATCGCCGCCATACATGGCATCATTAAATAGAGGATGGCCAATGTATTGCGAGTGAGCACGAATCTGGTGGGTGCGACCTGTCTCCAAGCGATATTCGTTGAGCGTCACATAGCCAAAACGTTCCAACACTTTCCAATGCGTGATGGCGTCCTTGCCGTATTCTCCGTTGGGATAGACGGTCATCTTGCGGCGGTCGTTGGCGCTACGGCCGATGTTGCCTACAATGGTGCCTTCGTCTTCGTCAAAGTCGCCCCAAACCAAGGCATAGTAACGGCGATGTATGCTGTGCTCGAAGAACTGATGCGCCAACACAGCTTGCGCAGCCTCGTTTTTGGCCACAATCATCAGGCCGGTGGTGTCCTTGTCAATGCGGTGGACAAGGTAACCGAAGCGGTTTTCTATGTTTTGGTGGGTCTGTTCGAAATAATAGGCCAAGCCATGCAGCAAGGTGCCGTCGAAGTTGCCGTGGCCGGGATGCACCACCAAGCCCGCCTGCTTGTTGATGACGATGACGTCATCGTCTTCGTAGACGATGTTCAGCGGGATAGGCTCGGGCGTGATGTCGGTCTCACGTGGCGGATAGGTGAACACAATGGAAATCACGTCGTTGGGTTTCACCTTATAGTTCTGCTTGACGACTTTGTCGTTGACAAGAATATTGCCCGCCTTGGCGGCGTTCTGCACACGGTTGCGAGAGATATTGGAGAGATGGTTGGTCAGATAGGTGTCGATACGCTCAGGTTGCTGGCCTGGGTCGACAGACATGCGTATGTGTTCGTAGAGCTCGCTGCCTTCTTCAATATCAGAAAGCATGTCATCCCCGCGTAGGGCATTGCCTGGCATGGGATCTATGCTTTCTGAAGCCAGTTCGTTGTCCAGGATTTCATTGAGGTCGTCGTTCATTTCTCGATGATGAATTTTTGGCTGATGACATGGCCTTCAGCGGTGATGATGTGAATGAAATACATGCCGTTGTTCAGATTGCCGACGTTGATCTCTTGCTGATACTCGCCTTGGAATACCTGTCGTCCTGTGAGGTCGTAAATGCTCAGCTGGCCGTTCTCAAAATTGCCTTCGAGATGAAGGATGTCGCTGGCAGGATTGGGGTACAGTGCAAAGGTCACTGAGCCTGTCGAAGGGCCGTTCTCTTCCGTGCCCAAATAATAGGATGGTCCGATAACGGGACGGATCATCAAAGAGCCGTGTTTGCTGCTGGGTTGCCACGAGCCGTTGGTGTTGACAAAGTTGTACCCCATATTGTCGATGGAGGTATCGAGACCAATGTTGATGAGGCTGTTGCTGCTTTGCTCGATGCCAACATAAAATGTATTGGCGGTAGTGATGGTCTTGTTGAATTTGTAGTATGTGAATCTGTAAGGCTGCTCTTGCCATTGCGTATGTTGGTTCTGCAAACGGTAGATCTCCTCTCCGGGCTTGCCGTTTTCGTCTTTCCATACCACGATGTCGAAATACTTATCGTTGGCGTCGTTCAGGGTGTGGTTGAATAGTAGCTGAACACCTTGGATGGTGTCGTAGTCGGCGATGTCGAACCTGACAGCGAACTTGCCTCCTGCGTTGCTCACACCATAGCCCAATTCGGGGATGCCGTCGTCATAAGCGTAGTAGTTATACATGCCCATGCGGTAAACCATGGAATCGATCAAAGGCGGGTTAGCGGTGGAGTCGTAGAGATAATGGCTGATCTGGTAGGAAACCGAGTCGTACCACATGTTCAAGGCAAACAACTCGCCGACATAGGGACAGGCAGGCGACTCGCCATATTCGGGGCATTGCAGGTAACCATCGGTTCTGTATGGTTGAATGGTGACAGGCTCCAACGTGCGGGTGTAATGCTGTCCGCCTCCGATTTGCTGCACCGAATAATAATAGTTGGCTTCGTGTTCTACACCGTCAAGGTTGGCGATATCGAGACTCAAATTCTCACGTATGGATGAATTAGGATTGACGCGGTATTGGCGATAGGGGATGGATTGGTAACGGTTGAAGAACGAGGGGTGTTGTCCCGAGAAAGTCAGCATGGGATAGTCGATGTCGTAGGCTGAGCGGTTGATGTTCAGGTAGACGAAGTCGATGTTCCAGTTGTCCTCGTTACTGCGGTTGCTGGGCAGCGATGCGTTGACGATGCTGGCATAGTTATAGAAGCGGAAATAGAAGTTGTCCTTGAAGAACTTCAAGTCGCGGATGGGAATCATCACCTGCTTGAAGTACTGGCCACCATTTTCCGCCAAGAAGGTCGCAAGCGTCTGTCCTGGTACGCTCCAGATGTGGTACCATGTGGTGTCGGCCACCGTGGTGAAGACCGAGTCGCAAGGGATGGCTATCTGGCCTTGGGCGATATGAGTCAGCGTGTCGGTGTTGATCACATAAAGGCCTGGGAGGCAGCCGTCAAAAGCCCAGATGGTGTCGCCGGGAAACAGTGTGTCAACCTGCATTTGTTCAAAGATTTCGGCGATGCTATAGTTTTGGTAGTTCAGATAAAGGAACTCTTGACGTTCTGTGGTGATACCAAATTGCAGCACGAGCGAATCCTGTGCCTCGGGGGCATTGCCATTACCTTGAGGTTGGTAATAAAAACTCAGGTACACCGAGTCGGCAGGGGTGATGGCACGCGGCTCAGGCTCCATGATGGAGTCGAGGCGGATGCGTGCCGATGTCAGGTATTCCGCGACAAAGGCATTGCTGATGGCGTAGTCATACACACGACCGTTGGCGTCCAGCACGTCGAAAGTGGCAGCGTTGCGGTTAGTGGGACAAATCGGGAAGCCGTCGTTCACCAGCACGTTGTTGTCGGTCCATTTCGTCGCGTCAGGGTAGAGGGTGCTCTGGCTGAAGTCGTCGAAGAAGGGGAGGAACCGTGCTTCCCCTACGCTACGCTGGGCAGGCGCCTGCTCCGTCGAGGTCCTAAAATTGGTGAGTATTTCTTGTGCTGCGGCTCGGCCAGCGATAATCCCGAGGGCCAAAACCAAGGCGAATGCCTTAAAATTCATCTTCATATTCAAAGTCGGTGGTTTCTATGGATTCAGTGATGGTGTCGGTAATCGTGTCAATGATGAGTTGCGGAAGATTGGTGAGCGAGTCCTCGTGAAGCAACTCATCCATCTCCTTCTTGAAGTCCAGCGTTCTGCTGGAATGATACCAAACGTCAATGGCGGTTCCTGCCAAGACAGAGCCGGAACTGGGGCCGGGACTCATGCGTCTGACGCACATGTATTGGATGCTGTCGTTGTCTTCGAAGACTTCCTCACCGAGATTCAAGCCCAATAGGTTGAGCAGGCGTTTCGTCTCTGAGGCGGGCTTGCCGATCAGGTTGGGCACTTTGGCTCTCATACGATCCTGTCCAAAGCCTACCTTCAGCACAATTTTGCTACCTTTCACAAGCTCAGTGCCTTCTTGGATGGGCTGGCCTTCGTAGTATTGGTCGATGACATTGTTTCTATAGGAATAGGTCTGATAATCGAGGCGCTCTACATCCAATCCACTTGATTCAAGGCGTCCAAGGGCCTCGCGCAAAGAAAGGTTCTTCAAGTTGGGCATGATGGTCTTCTCTGGCGTCACGGCCACGATGATGGCATACACGTTTCTTCCTTTCTTGATCTTTGAGCCCGGCAAGGGGTCCTGCTGGTAGATGCTGCCAGGTTGTTGGCCCTTCGGATACACGCTGTCGATAAGGATGAAGTGGAAGTCCTTCGAGTAATCGTGCTTCACTTGATTGTAGTCTTGGCCAACAAAATCAGGCATGGTGTAGACTTTGTCGTGACGGGTGTATTTGTCTAGCAACCTGAAGGTTATCCATAACAAAATACCGCATAGTACCAGTATGATGAGCAGGTTGAGATAAAATTTCTTTTCCTTGAGAAAGTGTAGGCGTCCCATATTTTCGTATTTTAGCCGTGAATTTACAACTCGATTTGGAGTGTTTTTATTGTTACGCTATTACAAAAAAATATGAAGAATGTAGCAATTATTTGTGGCGGAGATTCAGGAGAGTTTGAAATCTCCGTCAAAAGTGCTCAGGTGGTGAAGCAAAACCTGAATCCTGAACTGTATAATTCAAAGATTATTGTTGTATCGAAGAAAGGCTGGTATGGACTCTTGAAAGATGGTACACGGGTGGATGTCGACAAGAATGATTTTTCCATTTCGGTTGGTGGACACAGGACGAAATTCGACGTGGCTTTCAATGCAGTGCATGGCGAGCCGGGTGAGAATGGTCCCCTTTCGGGTTATCTGGAGTTGCTTGGCATACCTTGCACCTCCTCGCCCTTGACCACTTGCGCCCTCACGTTCCACAAGGACTTTTGCAAGCGCCTGGTGGCTTCCTATGGTGTCAAGGTGGCACCTTCGATTCTGATTAACGAAGGTGAGAAATACGATGCCGATGCCATCATCAAGGAACTTGGGCTGCCTATGTTTGTGAAGCCGACTTGCAACGGCTCCAGCGTGGGCGTGACCAAGGTGAAGACCGCGGAAGATCTTGCCCCTGCCATATATACGGCGAGGGCGGCCGGCAGACAGATCATGTGTGAGAAGTTCGTCGACGGCCGTGAGTTCGGCTGCGGCGCGATGAACTACAAAGGCAAGATGATGGTCTTCCCCTTGACAGAGATATGCAGCAAGAACGAATTTTTCGACTATGAGGCTAAATATACCGCCGGCAAATGTGACGAGGTGACACCCGCCCAGGTGGATGAAGCTACTGAAATCGAAATCAAGGGTACGACAGCCATGCTATATGAGAAACTGGAATGCAAGGGCTTCGTCAGAATGGACTATATCGTTAGCGACGAAGGTGTGTTCTTCATCGAGGCCAACATCGTCCCGGGTATGTCGGAAGCCAGCATCATTCCCGCGCAGGCGAAATGCTTCGGCTTGTCGTTGGAAAGGCTGTTTGAAATGGCGATTGAAAATGTATTATAATGCAGAATTATGAATGCAGAATGCGGAATGTCGCGATGCGCTGCAATGCTTCGCTTCATTCCGCATTCCTAATTCCGCATTCCGCATTACACGGTCAGAATGTCCTTAGACTTTAGTTCGGTGAGGTCGTCAATCTTCTTGATATATTTGTCGGTGAGTTTCTGAATTTCTTCCTGAAGGAGTTTCGACTCGTCTTCCGAAATTACATCTTTTTCCAACTTCTTGGCATCGTCGTTGGCGTTGCGGCGGATGCCACGGATGCCGACCTTGGCTTCCTCGGCGGCGTTCTTCGTGCGCTTCACCAACTCTTTACGACGTTCCTCGGTGAGGGCGGGCACTGCGATACGCAGGATCTCGCCGTTATTGATGGGGTTGAAGCCCAAGTTGGCGTTCAAGATGGCCTTGGCGATGTTGCCGAGAGCACTCTTGTCGAAGGGTTGCACCACGATCATGCGGGCGTCTGTGCAACCGATGTTGGCGGTCTGCTCGATGGGCACCGTCGTGCCGTAGTATTCAACCATAACGCCGTTCAGCATGGCTGGACTGGCCTTGCCTGCCCTGATGCCCTGGAACTCATGCTCCAAATGCTTGATGGTATTATCCATGCTCTCAGTGGCTTCGTCTAATACAAATTGGGAATCGTCTGTCATAATTATTAAATTTGAAGGCAAAAATAGGCTTTTTTTCGTTTCGGAAGCTGTTTTCGCTATTTTTTTGTCCTTTACCATTCTAAGCTAAAGACTAAAGAGATATTTGAGATGTTTTCTTGGGTGTCGTAGTAGTAACCCGATGCTCCCCCCATTCCCATCAGATTTATCTGATAATGCGTGACGGTTATATCGCTGTAATAGGTGGCTACCGCCATCAAGTTGAAGGCTATGCTGCTTTTGGTGGCAAAACGTACGCCAAAACCTATGTCGCCGTATGCGCCAAAGCCGTTGTCTTTCGAGGTCATTTGTGTGGTCAAATTCACGCGTGAGTTCGGGACAAAGTAAGCTCCGCCCCTGGCTCTTATCACAGGACTCACCTTATTAGTAGTGAGGATGTAGTGGAACGCTCCGTAAAACGGGACGACCGTCGGGTGGTTGAGACTGACGTTCACCCCTGCGCCTATACCGCCGAAGATTTTGTCGGTGAACTGATACCCGTGAGTGGTGGATAGCTGGGAATTCACCAAACTTAAGTTATAGGCTAAACCATATGCAGAGCCTACTTCGAAGAAACCTTGGTATCCGCTCGGGACGCGGAATGACTTCTCATTGTTTTCTTGTGCTGATGCCGTAAAGGTCATTATTATGAGGGCAAGAGCCAGAATTGTCTTTTTCATAACTGTTTAATTTAAAGTTACGAAAAAACAAACTTACAAAAACTGAGCCAAAACGGTTTTACTTAGTTTAAAGGATCGTACAAGCCGGTAAGCACACGATTCTTTTTCGTGTAATAATAGCTTAGCTTGTTCACGATAAGCGGCTTCTTGTCCTGGTTCCAAAGGTAGGTTTTGACGGTCTTGCCTTTTGGGCTGAAGTCATCGCCGAAAACGATGGCATCGGCAACGGCATGGTCTCCAGGCAGGAACTGACCATCGGCTGCCGTTGAGCTGTGCCAAAGCACAATGCTGTCGGTTTCGGCATCATGAAGTTCCATTACGACAATGCATCGGCTGAGTTCTTCGTCGTTATGGATCTGGGCGATGACGCTCAGTGCTTTGATGTCTTCAGGCAACGAGTCGCCGGCAAAGGTAAAACCCTGCCCCCATTCTTGGCTTTCATGATAAGCATAGGGGGCGTCGTTCAAGTCGTTGAGGAGGTATTGGCTGCCTGCGACGGGCGTTTTGCTCAGTGTTAGGTAACGCGAAGTGAACCAGTCTTTCTTTTCGATGAGGTAGGGGTAGTTGCCTACAGCGGTGGCTTCCCATAGGGGATTTGCGTAGTCGGTCCAGCCGAAACCGAGCATTGGGGTTTCATGGTGTTCATTGAGCCAACGGTTGAAGTCGCTCAACTCGGGTTCGCGCACGAAGTCGCCCTCTTCGGTGTAGATACGATGGAAGACGATGCGTTCATCAATGCCCAAAGGCTCTTGGTAGAATTCGACTGCTTCACCGATTTCCGTTTTGGTGGCAAATTGGATGCTGTCGCCAAATTGTTCGCGGTCTGACTTCATCTCCACGGCAATCTGGTCGAAGCCTTGGTGGTACATCAGGTCGTAATGCCTGCGTTCCAGGATGAGAGAAGCTGTCCCTGCAAAGAGGATGGCTGCCACCTCCAAGGCGGTCTGCCATGGCGACAAAGTCCGCGTCCCGAACATGGAGAAAGCCACGATGATGACAAAGGGGAAGCTGAAAATCAATGTGCTCTGCTGCAGGATTGGCTCTCGGGTCAAGGAATAGACGAAAGCGATGGCGAAGATGATGACAAACCATGTGATGCCAACCCAACGCAAGGGATTCTTCTGTTTGCTGCGCTTGCCGAGAAAGAGAGGGAAAATGATGATGGTGCCCACGAAGAACATAAACAGCATGGAGTAGTTCATCGTGTACTGGATGAAGTCAAGGAGGAAGGTGGCCTTGGGTGCTGCCAGCCAACCGCCGATGCTACCGCTGACGAAGAGTTGCTGGTAGAAGATGGGCAGGGTGGGGGCAAATAATACCACGGCTGCTATACCACTAAGCCAATAGGCTTTGTGACGTTCTTTCGGCAGGAAGAACAAGCCGGTTAAGAAGATCAAGCCTGCCTGAGCAAGGGAGAAATACTGCATCAGCGAGCAGGCCCAAGCCGATAGTGCGAAGCCGATGTAAACGCCGATGGGGGGCTTTTGGGCTTCGAAGACAATCTTGTGCCAGAAGTAAGCCATCAGCAGGACAAAGAACAACCCCGCCGAATAAGGCCGTGCTAGCTGGCTGTAGAACACCGTGAACTGGCTGACGGCAAAAAACGCTGCTGAGAACAAACCGACTTTGCGGTTGAACCATTGGCGGCCGATTAAATAAATAAGGTATATGGAACCGATGCCCATCAGCACAAAGGGCAGCTTGACCCAGAACTCGCTCCAGCCGAAGATCCTCACCCAAAGCCAAAGGAAAGCTTCCACCCCGATGGGGTGGCTGTCGGGCATGATGCCCTGCTGGATGAAGTCGTGGAAGTTGTCGAAGCGGGTGCGTAGCAGGGCGCTGAACTCGTCGTGCATGAAGGGTACGTCGCCCAGCTTCCACAGACGCAGCACCGCCGCTACAAGCATAATGACGCCGAGCAGGATGTAATCCATCCTCTTGCTCGGCGCATTGTGGGATTTACGCAGATGGGTTTTGCGGGTTCTCATCTTGATTGGAACTTGCGTCGCTTCGCGTCATTGCGAGCATAGCGAAGCAATCTAGGGTGGTGTTGTTTGGATTGCTTCGTCGTGCCTCCTCGCAAAGACGCAAAGCGTGTCCTTATTACTTCGTTACAAGGGTGCCAATATTCTCACCCCTCAAAACCTTCATCAGGTTACCACGCGTGTTCATGTCGAAGACGTACATCGGCATGTCGTTCTCCTTGCACATGGTGAAGGCGGTCATGTCCATCACCTTCAGGTTACGTTGGTAGGCCTCGTCGTAGGTGATATGCTCGAACTTGGTGGCCGTGGGGTCTTTCTCGGGGTCGGCGGTGTAGATGCCGTCCACGCGAGTGCCCTTCAAGATGATGTCGGCCTTGATTTCGACGGCGCGGAGGGCCGAGCCGGTGTCGGTGGTGAAGAAGGGGTTGCCGGTGCCGGCGCCCATCACCACGATGTGACCTTCCTCAAGCAGACGGATGGCCTTGGCGCTGCTCATCGTGTCGGCGATGCGGTCGATGTAGAGACCCGACAGCAGGGTGGCTTTCTGGCCTTTGCCCTGCAGGGTCGACTGCATGGCCATCGAGTTGATGACGGTGGCGAGCATGCCCATATAGTCGCCTTGGATGCGGTCCATGCCCTTCGAGGAACCTTGCAGGCCGCGGTAGATGTTGCCGCCGCCGATGACGATGCCGATTTGCACGCCCGCCTGGGCGGCTTCGATGATTTCATCGGCATAATCGGCCAGACGCTGCGGGTCGATGCCGTATTGCTGGCTGCCCATCAGGGCCTCGCCGCTGAGTTTCAGTAATACTCTCTTGTATTTCATGGTGTTAATGTTTTTATGGTTTATTCACCGCCTTCGAGCTTGCCGTGGCAGTTCTTATACTTCTTGCCGCTACCGCAGGGGCAGGGGTCGTTGCGGCCCACTTTCACCTCTTTGCGGATGGGTTGTGTGATGGTCCGCTGCTGCGTGTCGCTGTTTGACTGCGCCAGCAGGTCTTGGCGCTGCTCGCGGATCTTTGACTTGTCGATGCCTTGCGGACGTGACTCGCGGACGGTGCTCGGGTCTTGCGTCGGGATGTCGGCACGCATCAGGAAGGAGATGACGTCCTCGTTGATGTTCTCCAACATGGCCTTGAACAGGTTGAACGACTCGAGTTTGTAGATGACCAACGGGTCTTTTTGCTCGTATGAAGCGTTCTGCACCGATTCCTTCAGGTCGTCGAGTTCGCGGAGGTGTTCCTTCCAAGCGTTGTCGATGAGGCCAAGGGTGATGCTCTTCTCGATGCAGAGGTTCACTTCTCGGGCACCGTTTTCGACAGCTTTCTTCAGGTTGACGATGACGTTCATGCCACGCTTACCGTCGGTAATGGGGATGGCGATGTTCTCGAAGTGAGTCTGGTTTTCGTACACATTCTTGATGACAGGCAAGGTCTTCTCGCCGATGATGCGAGCCTTGTCACGGTAATGCTCAAGGGCGGCGTCAAAGAGCTTGTCGGCCAATTCCTTTGTCTTCATTCTCTCAAATTCTTCCTCGTCGAATGGCGGTTCAATGCCCATGGTGGAGAGCAGTTCCATTTTGAGACCATCATAATCTTTGGCATCTTGGAATTCCTCGATGAGTTTCTCGCCGAAGTCGTACATCATGTTGTTGAGGTCGATGGAGAGACGCTCACCAAACAAGGCGTGGCGACGTTTCTTATAGATGACTTCACGCTGGGCGTTCATCACGTCGTCATATTCCAGCAAGTGCTTACGTACGCCGAAGTGGTTCTCCTCAACTTTCTTCTGAGCCTTCTCGATCTGCTTGGTGATCATCGGGTGCTGGATGACTTCGCCTTCCTGCAAGCCCATGCGGTCCATGATGCCCGCGATACGCTCGGAGCCGAACATACGCATCAGGTTGTCCTCCAATGAGACGTAGAACTGTGAACTACCGGGGTCGCCTTGACGGCCGGAACGACCGCGCAACTGGCGGTCGACACGGCGCGATTCGTGGCGCTCAGTGCCGATGATGGCCAGACCGCCGGCTTCCTTCACACCTGGGCCGAGCTTGATATCGGTACCACGACCAGCCATGTTGGTGGCAATGGTCACGGTGCCCGCCTGACCTGCCTCCTTGACGATCTGAGCTTCCTTGAAGTGCAACTTGGCGTTCAACACGTTGTGCGGGATACCCTTACGCGTCAGCATGCGGCTGAGCAACTCGGAGACTTCTACCGAGGTGGTACCCACCAGCACAGGACGGCCTGCCTTGACCAGGTTCTGGATTTCGTCAATGACGGCATTGTATTTCTCACGCTTGGTCTTGTAAATCATGTCCTCTTGGTCGATACGGGCGATGGGGCGGTTGGTCGGGATGACGACCACGTCGAGTTTGTAGATGTCCCAGAACTCACCCGCCTCCGTCTCAGCGGTACCGGTCATACCAGCCAACTTGTGGTACATACGGAAGTAGTTCTGCAAGGTGATGGTGGCGTAGGTTTGCGTGGCGGCTTCCACCTTCACGTTTTCCTTGGCTTCCACGGCTTGGTGCAAGCCATCGCTCCAACGGCGGCCTTCCATGATACGGCCCGTTTGCTCGTCCACGATCTTGACCTTGTTGTCGATGATGACGTAGTCGACGTCCTTCTCAAACAAGGTATAGGCTTTCAGCAGTTGTTGCACGGTGTGCAGGCGTTCCGATTTCTCGGCGAAGTTACGCATCAGCTCGGCCTTGCGCAGCACCTTCTCGTCGTTGGTCAGGCTGGAGTGCTCCAACTCGGCCACCTCGCTACCCACATCGGGGATAATGAAGAATGATGGGTCGTTGTAGGCTAGTGCAAGCTGCTCGCTGCCCTTGTCGGTAAGGACAACGGTATTCATTTTCTCATCGATGACGAAATACAGCTCGTCGTCGATGATGTGCATGTTTTCGTTACGGTTCTGCATGTAGAAGCCTTCGGTCTTCTGCATCAGGCTCTTCATGCCTTCCTCACTGAGGAATTTGATGAGGGCGTTGTTCTTCGGCAGACCGCGATAGGCACGGAAGAGTTGGTCGGCACCGTGCTTCTTCTCGTCCTCGGTGGCGTTGGGGTCGGTGAGGATGCGCTTGGCTTCGGCCAATATCGTTGTCACATAACGTTTCTGGGCTTCATACAGCTTCACCACATCGGGCTTCAGCTGGTCGAATTCCTGTTGGTCGCCACGCGGGGTAGGACCACTGATGATCAAAGGCGTACGGGCATCGTCGATCAACACGGAGTCGACCTCGTCGACGATGGCGTAGTGATGTTTGCGTTGCACCAGCTCGTCGGGGTTGCCTGTCATGTTGTCACGCAGGTAGTCGAAACCGAACTCGTTGTTGGTGCCGTAGGTGATGTCGCAGTTATAGGCGCGGCGACGGGCTGCCGAGTTGGGCTCGTGCTTGTCGATGCAGTCGACGGTGAGGCCGAGGAATTCGTACATTGCGCCCATCCACTCGGAGTCACGCTTGGCCAGGTAATCGTTCACGGTGACCACATGCACGCCCTTGCCTGCCAAGGCGTTGAGGTAGACGGGCAGTGTAGCCACGAGGGTCTTACCTTCACCGGTGGCCATCTCGGCGATCTTGCCTTGGTGCAGCACGATACCGCCGATGATCTGGCAGTCGTAGTGCACCATGTCCCAGGTCACCATGTTGCCGCCGGCCATCCAGCTGTTCTTGAAGTAGGCCTTGTCGCCTTCGATGGTGACGTGCTCGTATTTCGCTGCTAGCTCGCGGTCGAGGTCGGTAGCGGTCACCTCCACGGTCTCGTGTTCGCAGAAGTATTTGGCTGCGGCCTTGACGACGGAGAACGCCTCGGGCAGAATCTCGTTCAGCGCCTCTTCGATGTGGTCGAGCTCTTGTTTCTCGAGCTTGTCGATTTGGTTGTAGAGCTTCTCCTTATCGTCGGGGTCCATGTCGGGGTTGGCTTCGGCCTTGGCTTTCAGCTCGGCGATTTCGGCCACCTCGGCAGCGGTCTTGTTCTTGATGTATTCCTTGAATTCTTGTGTCTTATGTCTCAGGCTGTCGATGTCGAGTTTCACGATTTCCTCGTAAGCCTTGAGGGTCTTTTGGAGTATCGGTTCGAGGGCCTTGTTGTCGCGCGAGGCCTTGTCGCCGAAGAGTTTCTTTAGAAATCCCATTTATTATCAGTTTGTAGTTGTCAGTTTATAGTTTGCAGTTAAAATGCTTGCTTTTAGTCAAAAAGCGTGCAAAGTTACGGAATTTTGGTGAAATGAGGAAAATATGCGACAAAAAGGCAGATTTTGTGTTCTTTTCAGATAAGGATTTCTCCAATTTAAGTTTTTATGATTAAAGCAGTTCGATTCTCGGAATCACCAAATCTCCCTCATCCCGCACGTAATCCTTCTGATAGAACATGCAGTAATAGACTGGCAGATATGTAATGCCGCTTTTCACCGAGACTTCCCGTTCGTTGCCCAACACCACGGCCTTTTGGATGCGGTAGTCGGGCGTTTCCAACAAATTGTCAAGTGCGCTGTGGACGGTGTAGTCCTTGCCCGACTTCACTTCGATGGGTAATACGGTCAGGTGCTCGTAGTAGTCAATCAGATAGTCCACCTCGCCCTTCTGCTTGTTGTCGTAATAATGCAAAGTGAAACCGTGGGCGTGAAGTTCCTGAGCCACCACCGTCTCATACACCGAACCAAGGTTGATGCTTCTGTCGTCTTGCAGCACGGCGTTGATGTTGAGACCATACAGGAGGTTGGTCAGCAGGCCAACGTCGTTCATATAAAGCTTGAGCAGGTTCTTGCTCTCTGACTCCGCCAAAGGGAACCTGGGGTTGCTGACGGCTTGCACACCGAGGGCTATACCCGAATTGGTCAGGTACTCAAACTCGTTGGCATAGTCGCTGAACTGCTTGTGGCTGGCGGTTTCCTCGATGCGCTTCACGACAATCCGCTTCTTCTTGTTTTCCATGATGGATGGAATCATGTCGTAAATCTTCCTGATCAGCAGCTTCTTTTCCGCATCGTATTGCGAAGCATCAATTCTATAAAGCTCATGGATGTCGCGATGCACCTTCCTGACACGAGCCATATTCCTGTTTTCCAGAAACTTGTTGATGGCATCAGGCATGCCACCCACGAGAAGATAAATCTTGAACTGCTGCATCATGTAGTTGTGCAATGATTCGTTGAGCGACTCCCCGGCAAGGAACTTTTCCCTCATGCCGTCGATGGTTTCTTGTCCGCAGCCCATGGCCAGCAAAAACTCCTCGAAGTCGAGGGGATACATCTCTTCGATTTCGACACTCCCAATGGGCACTGATGCAGTCTCCGACAAGGCCACACCCAACTGCGAGCCACTGGCCACATAGGTGTACCGTGCTTCTTGGTTCAGGAACTTCAGCATTGTCATCAAATGGGGATAGCTCTGGATCTCGTCCAAAAAGACCAAGGTGTTTTCCTTGGTGCCAAGACGATTTCCTGCAATGGCACCCAATTGCATGTAAAAGTCGCTGGTGCTTTTCACATTGGCAAAAACACCCAAATTTTCCTTGTCCTCCTTAAGGTTGATTTCAATGTAGTTCTTGAACATCCTTTTGCCGACATATCGGATGAGATACGACTTGCCAATCTGCCGGGCACCGTTTACCAAAAGAATCTTGTTTGATTCCTCTTGGAAGAACTTTTCAATGCGCTTTTCGAACTTCCTGTACAGCATGATTTATCAATTTTGCCGCAAAAATATATAAATCAATTTGTTTCTGCAACAAAAAGGGACTTTTTCCATAAAATTTTTTCCAAAAAAGGGACTTTTTCCGAAAAATTTGACATAAAAAAGGGACTTTTTCCGAAAATTTCAAGCCGAAAAAGGGACTTTTTCCGTTTCTGGAAGTCTTACTTCCCGTACATTTTTCTTACCCTTTCCTCTAAATACCGCTCCGGCGACGGTGCCGGTGCCTCACCGATCTTGTTGCCCTTGCGGATGAGGATGTACTCGGGGAAGGTGCGGACATTGTAAGCCTCTAAAAGGAGGATGTTGTCGCCAAGGTCGAGGAGAGGCCAGTTTTGCTTTTTCTCTGCGAATTGCTGCTTGAAAAACTCCATCTTTTCGTGCATGGCGATGGTAAGGATTTGCACTGAATCCTGCCATTGGTAGTGGAGGTTGCGCAATTCTGCGAACTGGTGCTCGCTGACGGGAGACATGCCGTCGACAAACTGCAGTAATACCATGCCGCCCTTGAAATCGGAGAGGTTGACGTCCTTGCCGTCACTGTCTTTTAGGGTGAACTCGGGAGCATCGGCGCCAGGGGCGAGTCGGCTGTAATTGGTGAAGAAGTCGCTGATGACGGCTTTATGCTCGGTGTATTTCGTTTGCTCCTTAATATAAGTAAGGTGATTTTGGGCGAGTCTGCGTGTGTTGCGGTCACCGTAGCAGAGCTTCTGCAGGTTGTAGATGGTGATCAACTCGGCCAGACGTGGGTTTTTCGCCATAAAGGGATCGGTGTCAAGGTATTTCTTCAAGGCCTTGGGACTTTCTGCCATGGCGTCGCTGAGCAGGTGGCTGTCGTAGGTCGTACTGTTGAAGTAGCTGTCAAACAACTCTTTGAAGAGGTCGATATAGGCACTTTGGGTGTAAAGCACAGGCTGCCCGTCGAAGTAGTCCTTGATGATTCTTTTGCCGCCATCTGCGCTGATGCCCAATCGGACTGCCGCAATTTTATAGCGGTTATGGTCCTTCACATAGTCCGACTTGATGTCGGGCAGCTCCTTGTTAATGGCGTTTTGGATGGAGTCGATGTAACGCAGCTGCCGCCCACGGTAGATTTGGTTGAAATGGTCGATGAGGTAGCTGTTGATGATCTCTTCGGAATAGACGACTTGGCGGTAGATGCCATGGTCTGTGGCACGCTTCACGCGGATAGTGGGCATCTCTTTCTCGAAGTAGGAGACGTTGTCTTTTTGCTCGGGGACGATGATCTCGATGTCGTAGCTGGCGTTTGGGGTGAGGACAAGGTCGACATATTCCAGACCGACATAGATGCGGGCGGGCAGGATTTGTTTCACGCTGCCTTCGAGGATGAAATGGCCTTGTGCGTTGCTCTGGCTTTGGTTGAGCAAGATGCCTGTCTCGTTGACGAGGTCCTCGTATGCGAAGAGCCTGACCAAAGCATTGGTCTTGTTGCTCCGTCCCGTGATGGTCACGCTTTGGGCGCTTGCCGTCACGAAGAGCAAAGAGAGAATGAGGGTGATGATCCTGCGTTTCATGCTGTGAAAACGAGGAAAATGTGGAATTATTGCTTTTCGGGCAACTTCACCTCGACGGGCAGGAACTTGGAGGTGTCGCCGCCGTTTTTGTAGATGTCGCGCACCACGCTCGACGACACACCGACCAGCTCGCTCTCTGTGAGAAGGAAAATGGTCTCCAACTCGGGGTGCAGACGCTTGTTGGCGTGGCCAATCATGTTCTCGTACTCAAAGTCGCTGCCGCAACGCAGGCCACGGATGATGGTGTTGGCGCCCACCTTCTTGCAGAAGTCGGCAGTGAGGCCTTCGTAGCTCTCCACCTTGATCTGCGGGTAGTCGGCGAAGACGGCCTTGCACCAAGCGATGCGGTCTTGCAAGTCAAAGGTGGAACGCTTTTCCATGTTGATGCCGACGGCGACATAGATCTCGTCGAACATGGGGAGGGCGCGCAGTACGATGGAACGGTGACCCAAGGTGATGGGGTCGAAGGAACCGGGAAAAACGGCGATCTTTTTCATTGATTTTTCTTTTTGACGCGGGACTTCGAGACGCGAGACGCGGGACTTTGCAAGGTTGTCTCGTGTCCCGTGTCACGTAGTCTCGTGTCCTTTTTCGGCTGCAAAAGTATCACTTTGTCACGATTTGGCGTAAATCTTTTCCTAGAATTTCACTGATGGAACGGAAAGTGTTTTTCAAAAAGTCCTCAATCCCTTCATTTCCAATCAGTTTTATCTCTGTAATACCTTCTTCGGTCTGGGGCTTGGGTTGGATGGCTTCTTCGCTTTCCATCAGATACCACCAGGTGCGTTTCAACTTCCATTCTTCATGCTCCCAGTAGCAATGCCAAGTGGATAGTAACTCGCTGACGATGTGTAACTTGCCTATGCCAGTCTCTTCCTCTACCTCGCGCAAGGCAGCCTGTTCAGGGCTTTCACCTTTTTCTATATGTCCCTTGGGCAGGTCAGGGATGCCATGACGGGTAATGCTGACGAATTTGCCGTTGGTGACAACGATACCACCAGCTGCAGGTGCCATCTTAAAGGTCTTGTTCAAAGCTGAAGCCACTGCGCTTTCGCCCACTTCATGTATGAATGTGTCGCCAGGATCATGGTCATTGAGCCATTCTGGAAAAAATTCGCACAATAGCTCAGCGTCGTATCTATCAGATTCTAAAAGTGTTGCGTCGAGTTTTAAAGAATTGTCCTCAATTTTTGGAAAAACCAAGGCTTTGTTTTCGTGAAAAATCTTGTACATTTGTAGCCTATTTTTGAATGTTCGTTTAGACGACAAAGATACATAATTCTATTTCGACAAAGCTCAATAACCATGAAATACGAAGATTCAGCATTGACATTGGCCCAGCATCTCCTTCGGATCAAGGCCGTAAAACTCAGCCCGAATGCGCCTTTCACATGGGCTTCGGGACTGAAAAGCCCCATCTATTGCGACAACCGCATCACCCTTTCTTATCCTGCTGTGCGCACCTATATCCGCCAACAGTTTGTGGAGAAGTTGATGCAGACCTTCGGCAAGCCTGATGTCATCGCCGGCGTGGCCACGGGTGGCATCGCCCAAGGTGCCTTGGTGGCGCAGGAGTTAGGGTTGCCATTCGTGTATGTGCGCTCCGAGAAGAAGTCGCATGGCATGCAGAACCAGATCGAAGGCAGCCTCATGCCAGGACAGTCGGTGGTGGTCATCGAGGACTTGGTCTCCACGGGCAAGTCGAGCCTCATGGCAGTGGATGCCTTACGTGAGGCGGGTGCCGAGGTAAAAGGCATGCTGGCCATCTTCACCTATCAGATGGACCTCGCCAAGAAGAATTTCGAGGAGAAGAACTGCGAATTGGTTACCTTGTCGAACTACGAGACGCTGATCCACAAGGCCGTGGAAGAGAAATACGTCACCGAAGAAGACGTGCAATCCCTGAAGGAATGGCGCAAGGACCAGCAAGCCTGGAGCGATAAGTGGTCCTAAATCAAAAACTTGATCTGTTTGATTTCGTACTGATGCATCTGTTGCTGCTCGTCAACGAGTTGCAACTGCCCAAATGCATCTATTCCTGTCATAAACAGTCTCTGGACTTTCCCGCCGACTTCATAATCCGCCCAAGTACGGTAGCGGTAAAGGCGCTGTAGGTACTCCGTTTCGACGGCAGCCACATCGTTTTTTAGCCTTTCAGTTTCTTTGGCAACGCTTTCGGCAACCTGCTGTAGCAAGGTTTCCAAATCATATTCCTTTCCCGTGATTTGTTTCATGGAAATCGGATGTGTCGGCCAGTCTTGGAACTGCATCTGGTTGACATTCAGCCCAATACCGATGATAGAAGTATCCATCATGTTCGCTTTTATCGTGCTGTTGATGAGGATGCCGGCGAGTTTGTGGTTCTCGTAAAAAATGTCGTTCGGCCATTTGATATGGAGTTTTTCTTTCGGCAGCATAGCATCCAACTCATAAATTAAGCCCAGGGCCACGGCCTTCGACAGGAGGAACTGTCTCTCGGCAGGCAAAAAACTCATATCCACGGCCATAGAGAAAGTGAGGTTCTGTCCAACCTCACTCTCCCAGCCGTTGCTTCCCATGCCTTTGCCTGCGGTTTGCTCGTCTGCGCTGACCACCCAGTTGCGGATGTCGCATTCCGACTGCTTCCGTTGCAGGTAAGCGTTGGTGGAGTCGATTTGCTCTAAATGGATGTATTTGAGCATTATTTCACGATGATTCTCTGTGTCTCGCTGCCGACTTGAATGGCGTAGATGCCAGCACCGTAAGCCTTCATGTCAATTTGGAGGTAACCGTTGCTTCTGCCTTCAAAGACGCGTTGTCCGGCCATGTTATAGATGGTGACGGCCTGTTCGCCATCGCTTTCGATAGTGACCATATCCTTAGTCGGGTTGGGGTAGATGGAGGTTGCCGAGCAAAGTGCTTCTTCTGCGCCGGCTACTACTTCATACGAGAACTCGTTGCTTTCGCTCTCGCCGAACACCTTGCCCGAGAATAGGGTGGTGCTGCCTGCTTTCAGGCCATAGACGCCGCTACCCGAGAAGCCGTTGCCGCCTGCATCGTAGATGGTGAAGTCGTAGCAGCCGTCGCCAGTGATTTCCAAGACTTGGTTATAGGTGTGGTTGGGCGTATCGTAGGGACCGCCTTCGAGAACGACCTCGCCTGTCCCGAGGTTGGTCACTTTCCAAGTGGTTTGTTCGGGGTTAGCATCGGTGCGGATGGTGAGTTTCAGCACCTTGCCCACAACGTCGGGAGCGCCTTGGATGTCGAAAGTGGTCACGTCGTTGTCAGGGGCCTCGTCGTTGACACTGTTGACGCTGAGGATTTTCACCTCAAGCGTGTTCGTTTCTTCGACGGGGAAGGTGATTTCGCCCAAGTCGACGGTCTCGGAAGCGAGGCAAGCCAGGTTGCCGTCCCATGTCACGGTTTCCATCGACACTCCATTGACAAGCACTTCCAGCTCGGCAGAAGTCAGGGCGTTGCTGCCATAGTTGGTCAGTACGACTTTCGGGGCGGCCACACCGCTGCAATTGATGTTCTTGATGTTGCTTAAGCCGTTGACGCAGGCTTCGTTGGCAAAGAAAGGCTCAAAGTCCTGACTTGACTTGCAGGCTTGATATACTTCTTTCGTGTTTGCGTTCTGCACCCAAGCGATGGCGTCCAACTGGTCCATGTTGTAAATGTTGGCCAGTTCCCATGTGAAAGTATAAGAGAAGTAGTCGCCTGCCTCCAATTCGCCGAGGGCGGTACCGCTGGCACTGGGCAGGAGTTTCTTCATCACGCTGTAGAAGTCACGTTCGCCATTGGGGCCGGGTGCCGAGGTGAAGTGGATTTCCTTCTCGATGACACCGACGTAGAGCTTGAGGCTGCCAATGATGTCGGTGGTGACACGCCCCATCACATAGACAGTGATAGTGTTCTGGGCTTCGTCCACGTTATAGGTCAAACGTAATTCCATAGGCGATTCGATAGCGGCAAACTGATTGATGACGTTTTGGTTGATTCCGCCAGGGGAGCCACTGAAACGAGTTCCGTCGATGACGACGTGGGGTACGGAGTTCACGCCATAATAACTTGTCCTTGAGCCGTTTTCGCTGGTGTTATGAAGATACATGGGATCGTTGGCGGAAGGCCAGTTCACATGATACTTGATAGCCGCGATCTTGTCGGCATTGGCCGCGATGAGGGCGTCCATGGTGGGGTTATATGCGGCGCAAGGGCCACAACCCGTGTTGGTGAAACTCTCAAGCAGCAGAATTCTTTCGTTTTGTGCGTTGACTTTCAACGAGAAAAGCACCATCAATGATGCCAAGATGAGGGTAAATCTTTTCATTTGTATCGGTATTCGTTTGTAATAATTTGCACAAAAGTAGGTATTTTTCAAAAAATGGCAATATTTTTGTTGCATGATTGGAAAAAGTTTCGCATTTTTGCAAGTTGAAAGAATAATAAGAACAATAAAATATCTAAGCTATGTTTAAGAAATCTATTTTTACTCTCGCTTTCTTGGCTGTAATTGGTTGGGTGTCAGCTCAATCTTTGCAGTTTGAGTATGGTGGACATGTCTATGCCAATGGCGAAACTGTCGTCTGTACGCATTATGATGAAGATATGGGAGAATTGCTGCAAGAAATGCAGCTTCGTAATCTTTCCACTACTTCGCAGGATGTCATGGTCAAGAGAGAGATTATCCAAATGGTTGAGGGAACACAGAATTCGTTCTGCTGGGGGAACTGCTTCGCCCCTTCGGTGGATGTCAGTCCGAGACCTCAAATCTTGGAGGCTGGTGAAGTGAGTGCTGAGGGGCTCCTCTCTTTCCATCAATTGATTGACCCGTCTTATTCAGGCAATCCGATTCCCGGGACTTCCATCGTGAAGTATTATGCCTATCCTGCAGGTCAAGAGACCGAAGAGGATATGGTTTGCATCGAAGTGTGGTTTGCCTTTAACGCAGAGGGCATCGACGAGAACAAGATTGTTTTCAGCCACGCCTTCCCCAACCCTGCCTCTTCAGTGGTGCGCTTCAACTATCAGCTGCCCGCCACCGGCAATGTCTCGGTGTCGGTCTATAACCTGCTGGGCCAGGAAGTGCTGAGCCAGCAGCTGGATGCTATGCAAGGACAAGCCGCTCTTTCGGTTTCCGACCTCACCGAAGGCATCTACTTCTGCAACCTTAAGGTTGACGGCCGTGCCGTGAAGACCGAGAAGTTCGTCGTGAAGAAATTCTGATTCTAAACAGAACATAATGTTTTGTTCTGCATGGTTATAAAGCCGCTCTTTTGGGCGGCTTTTTGTGTTCCATGCGAGGTTGCAAGGTTACAACCCGGTGAAAAGAGTGACATTTCTGCAAAAATGACGACTTTTGCACAATGTTTGATGATAAAAATGCGGTTCAACAACAAATTAATACAAAGATGGAAAAGAAACTTCAAAGAGACACGCAACACAGAGTCATCGGCGGCGTTTGCGCAGGCTTGGCCAACTATTTCGGTATGGATGCCTCGCTGTTACGCTTGCTCCTGGCCTTCATGATCTTGTTCGCTGGCACGGGCTTCTGGCTCTACATCATCCTGTGGATTGTGATGCCTGCCGCCGTTTCGCAACCGACATCCGACACTGTCGATGCGGTAATGGCTGACACCCAGCAAACGCCCAAGCCCAATAAAGGCAGCTTGGTCGTCGGTTTGATCCTTATCGGTTTGGGCGCCATAGGATTGCTACACCGCTTTGTCCCTTCCTTCAACTGGCAAATGATTTGGCCTGTCCTCCTCATCGCTCTCGGCCTTGTTTTACTTATCCCTAAAAAAGACACAAAGTCATGAAAAACAGGAATTTGTTATTAGGAATTATCCTCCTCTTTGTGGGTGTTATTGCCCTGCTGGCCTCTCTCGATATCTTTGAATTCAGGTGGAGCATCGTGTGGCGCCTGTGGCCCATGCTGCTCATCTTCATAGGCATCTTGGTCTTGCCGATCAAGGACTGGCTGAAAGTCGTGTTTCTGCTGGTGTCGCTGGCAATCAGCGTGCTCTTGTATCACTATGAGATGAACCAGAATCATTTTTGGCCCTTCTCCCAAAATGTGGCTGGCGTGAAGACGGAGCTACCCTGTGCATGAGCCGTTGAGACAAAGGGCGATTTTTTTTTGAGGTTTTTTGTCCCATAATTCAAGGGAATTTGTTTATTTTGCACTTTTTTAGGTAAACTAACGAATTCTCAATTTGGAACTATGAATAATCGCCATTTTTTCAGACTGCTTTTTGCGACTTTGTTTTACTTCTTAGGCTCGCTACCCCTTTGGGCTCAAGACAATAGCGTCAAGGGATTCGTCTATGAGGAAGCCACTGGTGAGCCGATGATGTTCACCAATGTCTACCTGAAAGGCACTACTTTTGGCAGCACGACCAACGAAAACGGCTATTTCAACATCAACCGCATCCCTGATGGGCGCTACACACTGCTGATCACCAGCGTGGGTTACGACACCATCTCGGAGAGCTTCAGCCTGTCGAACGGTCAGACCGTCAGCCGTAAGTATTACTTGAAAGAGACGAGCCAACAGCTGGAAACAGTGACGATTACCGCTGATAAGATCGAGGCACGTACCGAGACCAAGACTTCGGTCATCACGGTCACGCCCAAGACCATCACCAAGATCCCGAGTGTGGGCGGTCAGGCCGACTTCGCACAATACCTGCAAGTGGTGCCAGGTGTCATCTTCACAGGTGACCAAGGCGGACAGCTCTACATCCGTGGTGGTTCGCCCATCCAGAACAAGGTACTGCTCGACGGTATGGTGGTCTATAATCCCTTCCATTCCATCGGTTTGTTCTCCGTCTTCGACACCGACATCATCCGCAACGCCGATGTCTACACGGGAGGCTTTGGCGCCGAATATAGCGGCCGTATCTCTTCCGTGATGGACATTTCAACTCGCGACGGCAACAAGAAACGCATCTCGGGAAAGATTGGCGGCAATACTTTCGGTGCCAAAGTGATGGTTGAAGGCCCTTTGAAGAAGGCTAAGAATCCTGACGATGTGTCTATGTCGTTCATCCTTTCGGCGAAAAACTCGTACTTGGAGCAAACGAGCAAGTATATATACTCGTATGCCTCTGAGACTGGCTTGCCCTTCAACTTCCAGGATGTCTATGGTAAGGTGTCGTTGAATGCCCCCAACGGCAGCAAGTTCAATTTGTTCGGCTTCTCGTTCAACGATCAGGTGAACAACTATATGTCGCTTTCCGATTTTGGATGGAACTCATACGGGGCAGGATCCAATTTCCTTGTCATTCCCGGGAAGGCTCCGGTGATGATCGAAGGTAATATTGCCTATTCGAGCTACACGGCACGCATGAAAGAGAGCGATAGCCCCGACCGCTTCAGCAAAATCAGTGGCTTTAATGCAGGCTTTGACTTCACCCAGTTCATTGGCAAGAGCACGCTGAAATATGGTATCGAGTTTTTGGGCTATACGACAAACTATCTCACTTATAGTGTATATGGCCATCAGAAGATTGGCGGAGAACCTGAAAATTCCACGGAGTTGGGCGTTTATGCCAAATACAAGGCTTCCCTTGGCAAGTTTTTGCTTGAACCTAGTTTCCGTCTCCAATACTATCCTTCCGTTACTCGCGGAGGCCTGTCGCCTGAACCCCGGTTGGCTGTCAAATACAATGCTGCCGAGTGGCTTCGTCTGAAAGCCGCTGCGGGTATGTACTCTCAGAACTTTGTGGCGGCCACCAGCGACCGCGATGTGGTCAACCTGTTCTACGGCTTCCTTTCGGGCATCGACAATATGCCTCAGACCTTCAACGGTGAGAAGATCACCAGTTACCTACAAAAGGCCAACCATTACATTTTGGGCGCTGAATTCGACCTGAGCAACAACGTCACCGTGAATGTGGAAGGCTATTGGAAGGACTTTGTGCAGCTGACCAACATCAACCGCAACAAGATTTACGCCGAAACGGAACAGAACCTGGATGTCCCCGACCTGCTGAAGAAAGACTTCGTCAAGGAGACGGGCGATGCCTATGGATGCGATATTTCGTTGAAGTTTGAAAACCAGCATTGGTACTTGTGGGCTGTCTATGCCTTGGGCTTCGTGACAAGGGAATACGAAAAGGCTGTCGACAACGACGTGGTGCTTGAGCAATATGCTCCCCACTTCGACCGTCGCCATAATATCAACCTCATCCTGACCTACACTGCAGGTTCGAAGCGTCAGTGGGAGTTCAGCGGTCGCTGGAACTTCGGTAGCGGCTTCCCCTTTACGCAGGTGCAAGGCTTCTATGAGTATTATTCCTTCCAGGATGGCATCAACTTCGACTATACCAGCACCAACGGAGAGCTTGGCGTGCTGTATGGCGAGCTCAACGAGGGTCGTCTGCCCACCTATCACCGTTTCGACATCGACGTGAAGCGTAAGTTCTTCTTCACCGAGAACATTATGCTGGAGGCCGACCTTGGCGTCACCAACGTATACAACCGTAACAATGTGTTTTACGTCAACCTGATCACCAGTGATGTGGCGCGTCAGTTGCCTATCCTCCCGACCTTTGGCTTGACCTTCTCGTTCTGATGAAATACTGATTTGATATGAAAAGAATTGCCCTGATAATTGCAGCTATTATTTTGACGTTTAATGGTTTAGCCCAGAAACAAAAGTACACTGTGGAAGACGCCATGCAGTTCTATCGCACCATGCAAGGCGATTATTCGGTTATCGTGAACGACTCCACAACGGCTTCGGCTCATATCACGCCGATATGGGAGAATGCCAGTCCTTTTCAATGGCTGTATGTCGAAGTGACACTTGAAGAAAGAGTCATCCTTCAGAAGGTCCTCGAGTTGAGACCCAAGTCCGACAAGGTGTTTAAGGTCTTTGCCTATGACTTGAAGAGCCCTGCCCAGTTTGCCGGAAAGTGGGGCAACCCCAACTATTTTGATGGCTTCAACAGCGCGATTCTCAAAGGAGGGAAAAAGATGACGTTTTTGAAGACCTCAGATTTCTCCTATCAAACGCGATGGGCACGATACAATGCAATCAATTGCTTCCCTTTGGGTGACTTGCTGCATTTCAAGTTCGTGCAACAGGATGAGCGTTTCTATGTCAAACGGATGCCCAAGGGGACGAACCGAATCTTAGGCTATCAAGGCATAAAGGAATAAAAGAAATGTGGCTCCTTCGACCCTTCGACAAGCTCAGGGTTCAGGAACCATACCGCATTTTTATTATTCCATTTTAAACACCCAAGCCGCCGTACTCTTTAAATCGGAGTATTTCAGTCCGCTCGTGTCGATGATGAGTTGGCCGTCTCTGTATTTCCATGGCAGTATCTTGTTGCAACCCAGGAGCGAGACTTTCATGTTGTCGGCGGGTTGGTCGAGGTTTAAGATCAACTGCTCTTCGGGATACTCTAAAGCGATGGCATAGAGAGCATCGTCGCTTTGCGTGTAACAAATGCTGGGCTGCTCGCAGGTGTAGGTGGCTTTCAGCCCCATGGCGGGTAGCATGCCTCCCATCTGGAAGCCTTGCATTACTTGTTTCTCCATCTTCTTCGACGACCAATACAAGGCAATGGTGGCCTCAAGTTCGTCTTCCTCGTAGAAAACGTCAATGCTGTGTTGACCTTCGGAGAGTTTTATTTTGCCTGTGGGCGATTTCTTCGTGTCTTCGATGACGGTTTGTCCGTCAATAACGAGCTTTGCGTAATCGTCGGTTTGGATCTCAAAGGTATAGGTGCCTTTCCCGCAGTCAAAATAACCTTCCCAGTGGGCTTGGAAGTGGTCGCAGCTGATGATGGGATCGGGCGCGTTGCGCTTCCAGTCGAAGTTGATTTCCGCATCGTTACGCGTCACCGTGATGGGTTTCATCTCGTAGAACTTCTTGTAAGGCCTTGTGCCATAAATCGCTTCCCCATTGATTTCTAACCACTTGCCTAGGTCTAGCAGGCGCTCTTGTTGCAGCAGCGGGATCTTGCCGTCAGCGGCAGGGCCCACGTTAAGTGTCATTCCGCCGCCAGCCGCCACGAGGATGCAGAAATGGCGGATGAGTTCGTCGGAGGTCATGTAGTTATCAAGAGGCTCGTTGCGGTTGAGACCGAAACTGCGGCCCAGGCCACGGCATTCCGCCCAGGGACGGTCGGTGAGGGTGATGCCTGCACTGTATTCGGGGGTACGGAAGCCATGCTGCTGACCGCCGCCCCAGCGGTCGTTGACGATAGCGTCCTCGCCCACGGTGTTGTAATACCACGAGATGAGTTCGGTGGCATGCCATTGCTCCGCGCTGTTGCGCCACTCGCCATCGGTAAAGAGGACGGTGGGCTTGTATTTGGTGATGAGTTCCTTGAACTGCGGAATCATGTGGGTGTCGACATAAGTTCCAATTTGGTCGTCAGGGTCGACATACCAACGATGGATTTTACTTGTCCACTCGGGTAGGGAATAGTAGAAGCCCATTTTGAGGCCTTGTTTGCGCACGGCATCGGTCAGCTCGCCGCAGATGTCGCGGTGCGGGCCAACATCCATGGAATTCCAATCTGGTGCATATTTGCTTGGCCAAAGGCAGAAACCGTCGTGGTGCTTTGAGACCAGAAGCACATACTTTGCTCCAGAGTTCTTGAATAGTTCGGCCCATTCGTCAGGGTTCCAAAGCTCGGCTTTCCACTTGGGAGCGAAGTCCTCGTATTTGAAGTCCTTACCGTAGAGGCGTTCTTGGAAAGCTTGGCGGTCGTCGTTGGTCATCAGGCCGCGGTAGTACCATTCGGCGTAGCCTTCTAGGCTAGCGTAGGCGGGAACGGAATACACTCCCCAATGGATGAAGATGCCCAATTTGGCGTCGGAGAACCACTGCGGATAGCCCCGCTCGTTGATGGATTCCCAAGTGGGCTGCACTTGGGCATTGAGGAGGTTGCAGAACAGCAACGCTGCGATGAGAAGGAGGGTTTTCTTTGCTTTCATGATGGCAAAGGTAACACATTTTTCATTGATTTGGAATTTTGTCCGAGATTTCCTACTTTTGCCGTATGAACATCTATCAACTCTTTGTAAGACTTTTCGGCAACAAGCAGACTGCCTTCCGGATGAACGGCAGCAAGGCCGAAAATGGCTGCGGTACCTTCAACGATATTGACGATACCGCCCTCAATGCCATCAAGGACTTGGACTTTACCCATATCTGGCTGACGGGCATCCTGGAACATGCATCCGAATCGACGGGCACACATCCTGACATCACCAAAGGCCGAGCAGGCTCGCCCTACGCCGTCACCGACTATCGCGCCGTCGACCCTGATTTGGGCACGATGGAAGATTTTGAACGTTTGGTCGAACGAATCCATAACAAAGGCATGAAAGTCATCATGGACTTTATCCCCAATCATTTGGCACGACAGAACAAAGGCTTCGACCCATGCAATTTCTATTATTGCGAAGGACAAGGTTTTGTTTCGCCAAGGCGAATTGCAGAGCAACCCTACGAGGAGTTTCCTGCCAAGGTAACGGGCAACAATGTCTTTGCGCCTAATCCGAGCATCAACGACTGGTATGACACGGTGAAGCTGAACTACGATGAGCACGACACTTGGGAGAAGATGCTCGACATTCTGCGCTATTGGTGCGCTAAGCAGGTGGACGGTTTCCGCGTGGATATGGCCGAGATGGTGCCGGTGGCCTTCTGGCAATGGGTGATAGCAGAACTGCGCAAAGACTATCAGCCCTTGATGATTGCCGAAATCTATCAGCCCGACCTTTACAGGCCCTTCTTGGATGCAGGTTTCGATTATCTATATGATAAGGTGAGCCTCTATAACACCTTGGAGCGTGTGCTTTGTGAGGGCCACGAAGCGAAAGAGATCAGTCAGGTATGGAAGGATTTGGAAGGCATCGAAGGCCATATGTTGCGTTTTATGGAGAACCATGACGAGAAGCGTCTGGCTTCGCCGCAGTTTGTGGGTAATGCCTTTGCTGCTTTGCCCGCCGTGGTGCTTTCTGCCTTGATGAATACAGGCCCGTTTATGGTATATAATGGCCAAGAAAACGGAGAGAGTACCAATGGCGAAATCGGCTACAGCGGTGATGACGGCCGCACTTCCATCTTTGACTACTGCCATATGCCCGAGCATCAAAAATGGATGAACGGTGGCAGATTCGATGGTGGTGGCTTTGATGATGCGCAAAAGAAACTGTTTGGCTATTACCACAACCTGTTGCATTTCAGGCAGGAGCATTCCGCCATCAGCGAAGGCAAGTTCTACGACCTGATGTGGTGCAATCCTTGGTATGCCAACTTCGACCCACAGTTTGTCTATGCTTTCTTGCGCTATTCCGAGACGGAGCGCCTGCTTGTGGTAGTCAACTTCAACCGCACCGAAAGCCGCGATATGGAGGTGAAGATTCCGCATGATGCCCTCGCTTTGATAGGCAAGCGCAGGTTCAATGAGTTTGGCATGAATGACTTTAACTCGGAGGTCGTGAAGGTGCATTTGGAAGCGTCGGAAACAAAGGTGATGGATTTGGACAATTATACGACGGCGTTTTAAAACGGATAGGATTTATTTTCTACTTTTGCAAAAAACAGAACGCTATGCTTCCTCTTGTCGAAAACGACCCTTGGCTCGAACCTGTCAGCAAGGCAGTGGAGAAACGCCACAACCGCTACGAAGAACGGTTGCGCGGCATCATTAGCCGTTACGGCAGCCTCAAAACCTTCGCTACGGCGCATCAGTTTCTGGGCTTCAATTACGACAAACGCCGTAAAGGCTGGTGGTATCGCGAGTGGGCTCCTGCGGCACATTACCTCTCGCTGATGGGCGACTTCAATAATTGGAACCGTTACGAATATCCAATGGAGCTTGCTGGTGCTGGTCTTTGGGAAATCTTTTTGCCCGATAGCGAGTTTGGCAACAGACTCGTCCACGGCAGCAAATTGAAGGTGTTAGTTCAGTCGCAGATCGGGGAGCATGAGCGTATTCCCGTCTATATCAAACGTGTGATTCAGGATGAAGGCAACAAGGACTTTGCGGGTCAGTTTTGGAATCCGCCCACACCTTATAAATTTAGGCATGCTGTTCCTCAATTGAAGGGCGAACCCTTGCTGATCTACGAGACACACATCGGCATGGCGCAAGAGGAGGAAAGGGTAGGGACGTATAAGGAGTTCACCGAACACATCCTTCCACGCATCAAGACGGACGGCTACAACGCCATCCAACTCATGGCCATTGCCGAGCATCCTTATTACGGCTCGTTTGGTTATCATGTATCCAACTTCTTCGCGCCGAGTTCGCGTTTCGGTACGCCCGAGGAACTGAAAGAACTTATTGACACTGCCCACGGCATGGGCATGCTGGTCGTCATGGACCTAGTGCATTCTCACACAGTGAAGAACATCCGCGAGGGCATCAACCTCTTTGATGGCTCCGACAGCCAATACCTGCATCCTGGCGAACGTGGCAACCATAACCTCTGGGATTCCAAGCTCTTCAACTATGGCAAGGAAGAGACACTGCAGTTCCTGCTCTCCAATGTGCGCTACTGGTTGGAGGACTTTCATTTTGACGGCTTCCGTTTCGACGGCGTGACCTCCATGCTCTATCTTGACCACGGCATTGGAACGACTTTTGATGCACCCGAGAAATACTTCGGCGACAATGTGGATGATGATGCCGTCACTTATCTGCAGTTGGCCAATACGCTGTGCCACGAGTTGAACCCAAAGACTGTCACTATTGCGGAGGACGTGAGCGGCATGCCGGGACTCTGCAACCCGGTTGCAGATGGCGGAATGGCCTTCGACTATCGTTTGGGCATGGGCTTGCCTGACTTCTGGATTAAGATTTTGAAAGACGAGCCCGAGGAGCAGTGGAACATGAAGAATTTCTTCTTCACCATGACCAACCACCTGCCACAGACCAAGACTGTGGCTTACGCTGAAAGTCACGACCAGGCACTGGTGGGCGACAAGACCATCGCTTTTCGCCTGATGGACAAGGAAATGTACACCGCCATGAGCATCGACACGCCTTCCATAACTGTGGACCGTGGCATTGCCCTGCACAAGATGATACGCCTCTTCACACTCACTTTGGGCGGTGAGGCTTGGCTTAACTTTATGGGCAATGAGTTCGGCCACCCTGAGTGGATTGACTTCCCGCGTCTCGACAACGGTTGGAGCTATCAATATGCCCGCAGGCAGTGGTCGTTGGTAGATAATGAAAAGCTGAAATACCGTTTCATGGGCGCTTTCGACAAGGCCATGCTTGACTTCGTGAAATGCCATCCCGTGATGCAGGCTCCACCCGCTTGGATGCTTTATGCCGATGAGGAGAACAAGACCGTCGTCTACGAGCGTGGCAACCTCATCTTCGTCTTCAACTGGGGTCCGCATTCCATTCCCGACTACGAGATTCCCGTCAAGCAAACGGGCGATTACCGCATCATCCTCACTACCGACGACAAGGTTTTCGGTGGTTTCGGGAATATCGATGCAAAAACAAAGTTCCCCTCCGAGAAGAAGGGGAACTGCATTACGATGAAGGTCTACAACGTCAGCCGCGTGGCGACGGTGTATCAGCGTGTTCCGTGAAATGTAGAGACGTTTCCTGAAACGTCTCCAAACCTGTGACAATCAGAAATTGTAATAAATCCCGAACGAAGGTGCCGCAGTCGCGAAATCTAGCACGAAACGCTGCTCGGGTATCTCGTCTGGCAACTTTTCCCATTCAAATCCAAGAAAAGCAAAGCTGAATTCCGCCGACCAATGTTCCGTAAGATTAAAGGAGACGCCAGGGCTTAGCCCAATGTCGAAGAAATTGAACTCCAAGGCGTCGATGTCGGAGGCGAGGTCCACAAAGAGGGAGAAACGCTCGCTAATGGCGCAGATGTCGTAGCGGAAGTAAGGGGAGATGGTCAGAGAATGGCAGTAGTCCATGCCTTTTTGGAACGTACCGCCGTATTCAATGGCGCAGGCGATGGAGAATGGCGTGTTTGGGATGCAATAGCCCACATCGGGTGCGATGGTGAAAGCCTTGATGTCCTTGTTGATATTAGCATTGACGGAGCCTCCGAGCCATATCTGGGCTTGGACAGTGAAAACGCAGGATAATGCGAAGGCTATGGTAAGTAGCAGTTTTTTCATTGTGTGGTGTATGAAAAAGCCACCCGAAGGTGGCTTTTATCATTAGAGAAGGTTATGTGCTTAGAAATTATAATACAATCCAAAACCGGGAGCAGCGGTGGCGAATTTTATGACGAAGCCGTCACCATAGCCCAAATCATGGTAATAGCTGCAATGGTTGTAGCCGATGAAGGCGAAGCGGAAGGCCGCTGTCCAGTGCTTGGTGGCCATCCATGCAACGCAGGGCTGTATGCCCACTCTGTAGCCGAATTCTTCGCTTAACACATCGAAGTCGCCAGTGAGGTCAAGGGCAACGGCGAATTTCTCGACGCTGCATAGGGTGTAACGGACATAGGGAGAGAGCAAGAGTCCGTGGGAGGCATCGGTGCCCTCATATTTTTTGAAGGTGTAGTCGGCAGCAACGGCAATCGACCACTTGGAGTTGGGGATGCAATAGCCGACTTCAGGGGCGACATTGAATGCCGTACCGGCTTTGTTGATGTTGGCGTTTGTGGAACCACCGATCCAAACTTGGGCGTTGGCAGTGAAAACGCCCGCAAGGGCCAGGGCCAGGATTAAGAAAAATCTCTTCATTTCTTTTTGTTTTTAGGTTAATAATTGATGTTTTGGTTGTTTTCTGTTTTAGAGCCGGACGGGCATTTGCAATTTCCGTGCCAGAGTTATTTTTCGATGAAAGCAATCGTCTCGCCTTTGGCGACGCGCTTGCCTTGGTCGGCCGTGGTTTCCACGATCTTACCAGGCCAGAGGGCATAGACAGGTTCCAAGCCGAGATCCGTTTGGATGGCACACAGCAGGTCGCCTTCCTTATAGACGGTGCCGGGGGCGGGTGAGATGCTCTTGTCTTCGAAGTCGACTTCCCAAAGCACGATGCCACTGACGGGAGCGATGACAGGCTCTGCATTCGGGTGACGCAAGGCGCGCAAGTCCGGAATCTTGGCCTCGCCGCCAGCCTTTTCGAACTTGGCCTTCATCTTGGCCTCCAGCTCTTGGTTGAAGCGGCGCTTGGCTTCGCCCGACTTGTACTCGCGGTACTGCTTCTCGTGCATGGCGAACTCGAAGAGCTCCTCGTCGTCCCGACCGCGGTCCCATCCTTCCTTCTTCATTTCCTCGATGAAATGCGGCAAAGCGTTGGGGTAGTTGTCTTGCGGGTTGCCGGTGAAGAACTCGAAGCCTTTCTTCTTGGCCAGCTCCACGATTTCAGGTGCGAGGGTGCCCGGGAGTTTTCCAGCTTTGCCGAGGATCATGTCCCAAGCAGCGGGGTCGATGCTGGTCTCGTAGCGAGGCTCACCCTTGCTGAGGGCGAAGAGGTTCATCAGGGCGATGTTCTTGGTGTATTGGCTGAACGGCGTCACCAAAGGCGGGTTGCCGAGCTTGGGCCAGATGTCCTGCACCTCCTGGAACATCTCGACGAGCATCTCGTCTTCGCTGAGTTCCGGAATGCCTTCTTTCTTGCGGTTCATGTTGATGGCAGCATGCACAGGCTTGAGGTCGGCCATGAGAGAGCCCATCATACCGCCTGGCAGACCGCAGCCCAGCAGCAGCGAGTTGATGTAACGGTTGCGCGGGTCGATCCAGTAGCCGAGGAAGTCGTCGATGAAGCTCTGCGTCATCGAGCGGGCGGCCATGTAGGTCTTCATGTCGATGTCCTTGACGAGGAAACCAGCGTCTTTCAGCATGGCCTGCACACTGATGACATCGGGATGGACGGTACCCCACGACAACGGCTCCATGGCCACGTCGACATAGTCGCAGCCGGCCTTGCAGACCTCGAGCATCGAAGCCATCGAGAGGCCCGGGGTGGTGTGGCCGTGATACTGCACCTTGATGTCGGGGTGCTGCGTCTTGATATGGTTCACAATCTTACCTAACGAGGCGGGGCGGCCTACGCCGGCCATGTCCTTCAGGGCGATTTCCTTGGCACCAGCCTCGATGAGCTTCTCTGCCATGGCGATGTAATACTCGGCGGTGTGCACCTGCGAGTAGGTGATGCTCATGGCGGCTTGCGAGATCATGCCGGCCTCGTTGGCCCATTGGATGGACGGGATGATGTTTCTTACATCATTCAATCCGCAGAAGATACGGGTGATGTCGACGCCTTGTGCCTTCTTCACCTTGTACATCAGCTGACGCACGTCGGCGGGCACGGGGTTCATTCTCAAGGCATTGAGGGCACGGTCGAGCATATGGCACTCGATGCCGCCCTTATGCAATGCTGCCGTGAAGGCGCGGACCGACGGATTCGGGTTCTCGCCATACAACAGGTTAACCTGCTCGGCGGCGCCACCGTTGGTCTCCACACGGTCGAAGCAACCCATGTCGATAATCAAGGGAGCAATCTGCTCCAATTGGTCCTTGCGTGGCACATATTTGCCTGACGACTGCCACATATCGCGGTAAACCAGGCTGAATTTGACTTCTTTTTTCATGTATGTAATGTTTTAATCTGACTGATTATTAGGTTTTTCTTTTTCATCAATTCTTTGGTTGACTTGTTCCTGCATCTCCTTCATCATCTTTTCCATCTCTTCCAGCTTGATGAGCACGTCCTCGTTGTTGTCTTCAGCCATGGCGTCGACAAAGAACGAGTTGATGAGCGAAACGCCGATGATGCCACCCGAGAATAGGAACAGGGAGAAGTAGATTTTGGCAAATACACCCATGCCAGGCGTGCTTCGTTCGGCGATGATGTCGGGAATCTCGAACCACCCTTCGATGGTGAACAGACGGAAAGTGGAATACAGCGACTGCCCGGGGTTGCCGAAATATTCAGGAGCAATCTCCCCAAACAAAGTGGAGGATAGGATAGAAGTGATCAGCAGCAAGACGATGAAACCCATTACCACCACAAAGCACGACTTGAGCGCTGCCTTAAGACCTTGGATGAGTTTCTCAATGTCGGGGATATAACGCATGATTCTTGCGGCCTTTGCGATACGCAGCGCCCTGAAAACACGTAGCGACCTAAATGAAAGGAATAGCGTGGTTTGGACGTTGGAGTCTTCAAAGAAATTGAGGAGAGAAGGAAGAGCGATGATGGTGACGATGAAATCGAACTGGTTCCAATGGCTGGTCTCGCCATCGTCATCAAAAAGGAATGACAGTAAGAACTTTCTGATGGGGCCTAGCTTCCGTTTTTTCTCTTTGGCTCTTTTCCTCTCGTTTTGCTTGTCTCTAAAAGCGCGGATGCGTGCTTCCTCTATGTCAACATCGTCGCCTTTTGCCGCCTTTTTCTCTTTCTGTTTTTCCAAATCATACTTCCCATACCAATAGTAGCGGAATTTCTCTCTTAGCGAACTCTTTCCTGGGCCAGGCTTTGAACAGGTGATTTTGACTATTGCCTCGATAAGGAAAAAGATGGTGAAGAAGGCGTCGATATAGAGGAAAATGTTGTACTTTAGCTCATAGCCGCTCAAAAACACGAATACCGTACTGAGTGCGATGGCAACGGCCATCACGACTTCGTTTGTGAAGAAGCCGAACAGCCGGTCGGCAATGCTTTTTTTTGATACGGTATTCATTTCTTTATCAGATAGCTTCGTGTGAGCAATAGGCCCTCGTAAAGGCGAGGGCGTCTTTTTAGGCTACAAAGGTACGACTTTTCCTGCGAACTTTATCAAAAAATCACCTAGTTTCGCTTAACACACCAAATTAGTTGTATATTTGTTGCAACTTTTATGTCAAATCTATTATTGAAGTTGCGCCCGACACGTATTTAGGGAGGATAAGATGAAAAAGTATTTATTGGTTCTATTCGCAATGATTTGCCTTGTCACAACCGCGAAGGCTCAAACTTACATTGGTAATATGAGCGATGAGTTAATAGGGGTTGTTCCAAGTTATTTTAGTTCATCGGGACATCCTTATTTGCTTTACTATTTTGAAAATTATGATGAAAGTGAGGGTATCAGCGTTTACCAAAGTGATTTTATGACACATTTGGCGGATGTTAGCTTTGGCGATGACGAAATCGAGGAGGTTGAGTTTATCGATTTGGACATCTTTACTAGTGAGATCGATATTCTTCTGACGCAAAACCTTTTCAACGACGACGATTACTTTGAGTATTTTGCAAACGAAAGGGAACTGGTAACGTATTACGATACGGTTTGGTATTGGGATTATGATTATGATTCTTTAATGTACGAAGCGTATACGTATGAATCATACCAGATTACCGGCATTTCTGTGAAATCCACCAACGGCAGCACGATATGGTCATATTCGCCTGGAAACGGAGAGACATGCAGCTTTGAAGCACTCATCAAGTTTGATGGCAATTTTTACTTTCTTGTCAGGACGTATGATGACAATGGCGACCGTGTCTATCGTCTCTATTTGATTAGACAAAGCCAAGGTGTTGCCGAGGTGAAAACCGGCTTCCCGATGACGGCATTCCCAACCTTGACTACCCGCGACCAGCAAATCACGGTTGAGTTGGGTGAAGGCAATAACGCCAGGGAAATCACCGTGGTCAATGAATTGGGCCAGGTCGTCAAGCGCGTGCCTGTGCAAGAAGGTCAGCGCGAGGTCGTCATTCCTGCACGAGACCTGAGCACCGGCCTCAATGTGCTAAGTGCCCGCACGAAGCAAGGAAAAGGCAGCTGCAAGATTATTGTGCGATAAGCTAAATATAGCCTTAGAAATGAGTGAGGGCGAGCCATCTGGCTCGCCCTCACTGTGTTTTAATATGTAAAGACACTATTAAAACAATCCGTCTAGTATCTTGTCTTCCACCAAATTCGGCATCGTGACCTTCAGTTTAGGTTCAGCCTCCATGGCGCGCTTGATGGCGAAGGTAGCACCTTCGTTGCGGGCCCAGTTGCGGCGGGCGATGCCGTTGTTGACATCCCAGTGCAGCATGCAGTGGAGTCTGCGGTCTGCGTCAGCGCTGCCGTCGAGAACCATGCCGAAGCCGCCATTGATGACTTCGCCCCAGCCTACGCCGCCGCCGTTGTGGATGCTCACCCAGGTGGCGCCACGGAAACCGTCGCCGATGACGTTCTGCACAGCCATGTCTGCGGTGAACGACGAGCCGTCGTAGATGTTGGAAGTCTCACGGAACGGGCTGTCGGTGCCGGAAACATCGTGGTGGTCACGACCAAGGACAACAGGACCGCTCAGGCGACCGTCGGCGATGGCCTTGTTGAACTCGGCTGCAATCTTGGTGCGGCCTTCGCAGTCGGCGTAGAGGATACGGGCCTGTGAGCCCACCACCAGGTGGTTCTCCTGTGCGCCACGGATCCACTGGATATTGTCGCGCATCTGTTGTTGAATCTCTGCGGGAGCGGTGCGGGCAATGTTTTCCAACACTTCGCAGGCGATGTCGTCAGTGACGGCGAGGTCTTCAGGCTTGCCGGATGCGCACACCCAGCGGAAGGGACCGAAGCCGTAGTCGAAACACATGGGACCCATGATGTCCTGCACGTAGGATGGATAACGGAAGGTGCCGTCGGCCTTCATAATGTCGGCACCGGCGCGGCTGCTCTGTAGCAGGAAAGCGTTGCCGTAGTCGAAGAAGTACATGCCCTTGGCGGTGAGCTTGTTGATGGCGGCCACATGGCGGCGCAACGAAGCCTGCACCTTCTCCTTGAAGAGCTCGGGGTTCTCAGCCATCATGTTCTTCGATTCCTCAAACGACTGTCCGACAGGATAGTAACCGCCTGCCCACGGGTTGTGGAGCGAGGTCTGGTCGGAGCCGAGGTCGACGTGGATGTCGTGTTCGGCGGCATATTCCCAAAGGTCCACCACATTGCCCTGGTAGGCATAGCTGCGGGCTTCTTTCTTGTTGAGACTCTCATTGACATGTTTGAACAATTCTTCAATGTTGTCATATACCTCGTCGACCCAGCCTTGCTGATAGCGTTTCTGCGTGGCAGCAGGGTTGATTTCGGCGGTGATGCTCACCACACCGGCGATGTTACCCGCCTTGGGCTGGGCGCCGCTCATGCCACCCAAACCAGCGGTGACGAACAGCTTGCCAGCCGTACTGCCACCGTGTTTGCGCGCTGCGTTGAGCACGGTGATGGTGGTGCCGTGGACGATGCCTTGGGGACCGATATACATATAGGAGCCGGCGGTCATCTGGCCGTATTGCGTCACGCCGAGGGCGTTGTAGCGCTCCCAGTCGTCGGGTTTGCTGTAGTTCGGGATCATCATGCCGTTAGTGACGACCACGCGCGGGGCATCCTTATGCGAGGGGAAGAGTCCCATCGGGTGACCGCTGTACATGGCGAGGGTCTGGTCTTCGTCCATGTTGGCGAGGTACTGCATCACGAGGCGGTATTGTGCCCAGTTCTGGAAGATGGCGCCGTTACCGCCGTATATGATGAGCTCGTGTGGATGCTGCGCCACAGCAGGGTCGAGGTTGTTTTGGATCATCAGCATGATGGCCGCGGCCTGCTTGCACTTGGCGGGATATTCCTCAATCGGGCGGGCGTACATCTTGTAGGACGGACGGAAACGGTACATGTAGATGCGGCCGTATTTCTCCAATTCCTCTGCAAATTCGGGGGCCAAAGTGGCGTGGAACTTGGCGGGGAAGTAACGCAAAGCGTTGCGGATGGCCAACTTCTTCTCGGCCTTCGTCAGGATGTCCTTGCGCTTGGGCGCATGGTTGATGGCGGTGTCATAGGGTTTCACTTCCGGCAACTCATCGGGGATGCCTGCGAGAATTTCTTTTTGGAAATCGTTGAGTGCGTTCATTTTATTTGATTTGTTTGTTTGCTTAATTTGGCTGCAAATTTAGGGAAAATTTCATCAATTTTCGTGATTTTGGTTATGCCGCGAAATTTTTCCTTATTTTTGCCTTTGAACAGATGAAACACACCTTTTTTTCAATCAACAAATCCATTACACTATGAAAAAGTATTTTACCATCATTGCAGGGCTGTTGTTCCTGCTTGTGTTTGCGCAGTGCAAGAAAGACGAACCAGTAACCCCGAATGACGATAACAACAATAACGGCAAGATGGAAATCCCGGTAGGAATGAGCCATACGGACATTGTCGTGACCAATTTTGTCGAGGACGCCATTCCTGACGAGGATGGCGGATTTGAGCTTGGGAATGGAAAGATGTTGATTGCGAAAAATGCGAACAACGGAAAGTTGATATATTTCAGTATCAATTCAATTGATCGGAACGTCAAAAACACAACTGAAAACGATTGTGAGCTTAATGCTAAGGAGACAGCTATATTTATAGCTATGAGATTGCTGCCAACCAGTATGATGGATGCACCGGACCAGTCATTGATGAACATGAAGGCCATGCTTTACGATTTGCCATGTGTGAAAAACCTTGAGACGACCATACAGACGGTGGTTGACAACTATGGATATTTGGAAGAGGGGCAGATCAAGACATCGGTAGATGCTGTAAAGGATTATATATATGATAAATACATGTCTATCACAGGAAAGGAGATGAAAACAAACAAAGCTAGTAGCGGATTTGTGCATGAAAGTTTAAATGCTCCTTTTTTCTCGCCAGATAAAAAGCATGGGGTAAGGGTTGTTATCAATAGTTCAAATTACATAGATAATGATAATGATTTTTATGACTACTGGAAAGTCAACTGTGATGTGCAGAATTCATTAATGACCATGTGGGGTTTCTTTGAGACTAATGTCGACGGGATCAATTATATTGACGAAGACAAAATAAGGTTTCTCCCTCCGACGGGATTATCGAATTTTGTCAATCAGTTGATTAGCTTTGATGGTTTGATGCAAATATATGACGATGCATGCAATATACTGTCCGATCCTGACTATTCACCGGAATTTGGAAAATTCGTTGTCAAGAATGTGGAGTTAGAGTTTCCTGAGAACATGAATGCGTTGAGATTCGTTGGACCGAACAGTAGCGATAAGGTTTTTGTTGCGTATATAGTTTACGACTGTTTGTATTTTGTTGATTTGAGCCTTGATGCGCTGTTAAATCAACTGCTTGCCAATGGATATAGCATGTTAAGACCAATAGGAATTGAAGATTTGGTTCTGGGATGTGTGGCTGACGGTGAACTTGTCTCGTTCATAATGAGGGAGAAAGACAATGGTGCTGCTGGATATAGAATGATAGCAAATGCGGTATTGGAGAAAGCCACCTCGTTGATAATGGAATCCATGCAACCGGATAATTATGCTAGTACGCAGATACATAATTTAATAGACGCTATTTCTGATATTGATTTTATCACACAAGGTTTTGATTTGTTGGTGGGGGCAGCTTTCAATGGATTTGCGAATGACTTCTGTTTATCGTTCATGGCGGAGTATGAGAACCAATACTATCCAAGGCTTCTGACATACGAGGTGGAGAGCATTGGGACGAATACGGCACAATTTAAAGGGGAGGTGTTTCCTGTGCAGGGAGGCTTAAGCATTATAAAGCGTGGATTCATTTATGGAACAGAACCTATCACTACAGACTTAAATGGCGATTTGGCGTTGTGTCAAACGACCGAGGACGAATTACAGTATGACATGACTGGGCTGCAGGCATTTACCTATTATTATGTGAGATCCTACGTTCAGCTTTCGGATGGTTCTGTCTTCCTTGGCAATGAAGTTGGGTTTGAAACTCTCTCCGCTGTTCCTATTCTGACCACCTATCCTGCAGATGAGTTTTACATCACGAGCACAACAGTCCTATTTGAAGGCAAAGTGGAAGGTGTGCCTGAGGAATCCATCTTAATGCGCGGTTTCATGTATAACACTTCTCCTCAAGTTAATATCAATCAGCCAGGTGTGATGTCGGTGGATGCCGAGGAAGGTGCTGGATTGGGAGAATTCAGTGCAATAGCAACAGGACTTACGCCAGGTACGACCTATTATTACCTGGCATATGTGGAGTCGAATGGGGAATTCTTCCATGGGACGGAAATGAGCTTCACCACGCTGCCAAGCGGAGGTGGAGGCGGCTCCCAAGAATACGTTGACCTAGGCCTGCCGAGCGGTACTTTGTGGGCCACTTGCAATGTGGGTGCAAACACACCAGAAGAGTATGGGGATTATTTTGCTTGGGGTGAGACCCAGCCAAAGAGCACCTATAACTGGAGTACTTACCAATACAGCAACGGCAGCAATTACACGCTCACCAAATATTGCAGCAAGTCCAGTTACGGTTACAATGGCTTCACAGATAATCTGACTACCTTGTTACCTGAGGATGATGCAGCTACGACCCAGTGGGGAAATGGTTGGCGTACGCCTACTAAAGAAGAGTGGGAAGAATTGATTGGTAATACCACTTCTACTGTAACTACAATTAACGGAGTGAAAGGGTCTCAAATTACTGGGCCAAACGGTAATAGTATCTTCCTCCCTTATGCGGGTGGTCGCGACGATAATACTCTCTTGGATGAAGGTGTTTACAGCTATTTTTGGTCAAGTTCACTTAACACTGAATATCCAGACTATTGTTGGGGCGCATATTATAATAGCAAGAATATAGATGGTCAACGTTTCAATGGCTTATCTGTCCGCCCTGTGCGTTCCACATCTCAGGCCGAATCCTATGTCGTTAATGCCACTCCAAGCCCAATAGAAGGTGGTACAATCAATGTGACTGGCGGATCATATTATGGTGCCACCTGCACATTGACGGCCACGGCCAACGAAGGCTACACCTTTACCAACTGGACCGAGAACGGTTCGGTGGTTTCAACAAATGCCACATATAGCTTCACTTTAACAGGCAACAGGACGTTGGTGGCGAACTTTACCGCCAATGGGGGAGGTGGTGGCTCCTACAATGGACACGACTACGTTGATCTCGGCCTACCGAGCGGCACATTGTGGGCCACTTGCAATGTGGGTGCAAACGCACCGGAAGAAAATGGAGATTATTTCGCTTGGGGCGAGACACAGATGAAAGAGAATTATGTGTGGAGTACTTATCAGCATTGTATGGGTAGTCTCAATACATATACCAAGTATTGTAACAGTAGTATGTATGGTAATGTTGATGATTTGACCATATTGGAACCTATAGACGATGCGGCCACATCCAACTGGGGGATTGGTTGGCGTATGCCTACTCAAGCTGAATGGGAAGAGCTTCTCCAGAATACCACCAGTACCGCTACCTACTTGAACGGTGTGAGGGGTAGATACTTTACTGCGAATAATGGTAACCGCATCTTCTTGCCTTGCGCTGGGCAATATCAAGAAGACTCTTATTATTATGACGTTGATGGCTATTATTGGTCTAGTTCTCTATACCTTAATTATGCTGGTAAGGCTTGGGGTTTATGTTTTAATCAATGGAATATAGGGATGGCATACAAATACCGTAGTTGGGGATGGTCTGTTCGTCCCGTACGTTCCACACGCTAGGAAAAACCTGTTTTTATAAATCCGGAGGGCGACTAAAAATCTTTTTTGTCGCCCTCTTGTTTTTGGTGAAAAATGCCGCTGCGTTCTGCAAATTTTTCTTATTTTTGCTCAAATTATTCTCCAATGAAACGAATCTTCCTGCTGTTAGCCATGCTGTTGTCGATGACGATGTCCTTGACGGCACAAAGCCCCGTTCAAGAATACGTCCCTGCCTTCAAATCCGCCTACCAAGCCTGCCCCGACATTCCACAAGGCCTGCTGGAGGCCATTGCCTTCACCAACACGCACTGCAACCACTTGACCGATGCCAACTACTTCAACGACGGTCCCGACGCCATGCCGCGCGCCTACGGCTTGATGGGCTTGGTGCGTGACGGCAAAGGCTATTTCCGCGAGAACCTACACCTTGTTTCAGAATTGTCGGGCATCTCGGAAACGGAGATTTTGGAGAGTCCAGACAAGAATGTGTTGGCCTACGCCAAGGCCTTCTCCCGACTGGCCAAAGAAGACAAGGCTACCGAGACAATAGACTACCTCTCTGTGATACAGCGGCTTTCGGAGTTGCCGGTAGGGGAGGAGAAGGATATCTATCCCATGCAGTCCATGCTTTATTCGGTATGCACCTTCCTAAACGATGCCGAAAAGGCTGCGCAATACGGCTTCCCGAAATACGACATCGACCTGAAAACGGTCTTTGTCGAACATTACGACTTGCTTACCGCCCCCGTGCTGGGTGTCACCCGTAGCCCCGACTATCCGCCGGCCATTTGGGACCCTGCTCCGGAATGCAACTGGGAACCTCGTACGAAAGAAGTAAGCGCCGTCGTCATCCACTACACGGAAGGCTCCTATGCGGGCTGCATCAGCTGGTTTAAGAACTGCGACGCCGAGGTTTCGGCCCATTATGTCATCCGCTCATCCGATGGACAGATCACGCAGATGGTACGTGAAGCCGACAAGGCTTGGCATGCTCGTACCGCCAACGGCTATACCATCGGCATCGAACATGAAGCCTATGGCAATATCTGGAGTTTCTTCACCGAAGAGATGTACCAGTCATCGGCCAACCTGGTGCGCAGCATCTGCTCCCGATATGAGCCTATCGATGGACTCCGTACTTTTTGTCGCGACACACTGGACAATGGCACCTGCCTCAACAATGGCCTTCACGACCTAGGTGGCGAGGGTGCATGCATCAAGATCCGTGGCCACCAGCATTATCCCGACCAGTCGCACACCGACCCGGGACCCTATTGGGACTGGAATTATTATTACAAACTCATCAACGAAGGCACAACCGTCACCGTGCTTGAAGGCGAAGATGGCCGCCTCGACCACCTGAACTACGGCGACGATGAACGCAAGATATGGGTGATCCGAGGCACTGAAGAATCAAGAATCCAAATGACTTTTAGCAGCTTCAGTCTCGAAGCCGATTATGACTTCCTTTGGATTTATGACGGCGACAATGTCTATGCTCCGAAGATAGGCCGTTGGAACACACACAGCCCTCGTTCGGTGCAGGCCTCTGGCAATGTGATGTGTCTGGAGTTTCGTTCCGACTGCCTCACCACCGACACGGGTTGGGAGGCCTCATGGCATGCTGAGATGCCCTCTGTCCCAATTCCGGAAGTGGAGATTAAGGAGGGCGTGTTCCCTAACCCGATAAACGACAGCTTCACGATCAAGTCGAATCGTGAGGGCTTTACCGATGCCGTTGTCTACAATGTGTTAGGCGTTGAAATGCTGCACGTCCGTTTTTCCGATACCTTGGTTGTTGATACAAGTGACTGGCCTTCAGGTGTCTATGTGGTGAATTATGGCGCCCCCATAGTGATGGGAACGCTGGTCAAGCTGGTGAAGCTGTAAAACAGACGACAAACAATAATAGCATTCAAATTGCGTTCATCATAGGATTTTTCCTATCTTTGCAACCTATTTCAACAGGAATGAGAAACAACACCATCATATTCAAGACATTGCTGCTCTTATGGGCATGTGTCTGCCCGTTTTTTGGCATGGCGCAAGAGCCTTGCGAAATCACATGCAGCACTGAAGTGCCCGTTTGCAGCGGTACTCCCGTGACGCTCAGCGTGCCTAACAATTACCAGTACCGTTACCAATGGTCGCCAGGTGGGCAAACCACCAATAGTATCACCGTGCGACCGACCAGGGACGCGCATAGCAGTGACTATTATGGATCGAATGTCCATGAGGTGGTTTATCGTGTCACGGTGTATGATTTGAACACCGACACTGTTGTTTGCACTTCATCCTGTTCGGTAGGCGTGAATCCGATTTTCAAGATGAAATTCCGGCAATTGAAGCTAACGTGCAGCAATCACGAAGAAGAGAACGGCCGTACTGCGCAGGTGGTGGTGGCGATTGACAGTTTGTTGGGGGTATGCGAACCGCCCTTCGACTACCAATGGCAGGTGAGTCCCCTGCATATCGCCCCTAACGAACCGACATGGGCCATCGGCTTGGAGGCTTACAAATTCTACTACATCAAGGTTACGGATGGCCGTGGTTGCATGCAAATGGATAGCGTGTCGCTGAGGGCTTATCCCAATCCCGTGGTCGAAATTAGCACCGATCCGGGTGACACGGTCTATCTGCAAAACCCGCATGAGACCTATTCTTTCGAGAATCTTTCTGTCGACACCTTGGATATCAGCCATTTCTACTGGATCCTTAACCAGCAGTACAACATCACCTCTACTGAGGATGAACCCCGTTTCACCTATGTGGAAGTGGGCGACTACAATACGGAGCTGAAGGTGTACAATCCCCAGGGCTGCGACACCTCCTATTTCAAGTCCGTCAGGGTAGAGCCTGTGAAGCTGAAAATCCCGAATGTCTTTACGCCCAATGGCGATGGCACCAACGACTATTTCATCATCTCGCTTGAAAACGGTAGCGACTCGCCCGGTGGCGGCAGCAACAACGGCTTGAGAGGCAGTCGCGACCAGCATTATGAATATGAAGACTATGAGCCGTTGAATCGCTATTATGAGTCGTCGGAGCTGACCATTTTCAACCGTTGGGGCCGTATCGTCTACCAGTCCAAGGACTATCAAAACAATTGGGACGGCGGCAACTTGCCTGACGGCACTTATTTCTATGTGCTGAAATGCCATGGTTTGAAGAATGATGCCACTTATAATGGCTCAGTTATGATTGTTAAATCCAGAAGAGGAGACTAAAACATGAAGAATATCAAGTTGTTGTTGTTTGCGGCCGTGATGGCGATGATGGCATTGTCGTCCTGTAACGGCAAAGGTGAAGGCAAACTCTCTACCGATTTGGTGACCAGTCCCAAGTCGGCCACCGAGACTTCCGATAAACAGGCTGCCATTACGTTTGACACCGATAAGCATGACTTTGGCACCGTGCTTCAAGGCGAGGTGGTATCCTATTCCTTTCATTTCACGAATACAGGCAACATGCCTCTAATCATCAGCAGCGTAAAGTCGAGCTGCGGTTGTACGGTGGGCGACTATCCCCGCGAGCCGATAGCGCCAGGCGAAAGAGGCGCCATCAAAGTGTCATACGATAGCAAAGGCCACCATGGCTTCCAGAGCCGCGTCCTCACCGTGATGTCGAATACCATCCCGGCCAAGACCAACCTTCGCATCAAAACCATTGTGAAAACCCCTGACCAATACTAAACAAATTATTCCATAAAAATGAACAACTTACTCATCTTACTCCAAGCCGCTGAGCAAGCAGTACAAGAGCCTACTGGTTTCCAAAAGTACTCTAGCCTTTTATTCATCCTTCTCCTTGTCGTCGTTTTCTGGCTGTTCTTCATTCGTCCGCAGTCGAAGAAAGCCAAGGAGGAGCAGAAGTTCCGCGATAGCTTGCAGAAGGGCGACAAGGTGGTCACCATCGGCGGCTTCCACGGCAGGGTAGTTGAAGTGAAGGACACCACCGTGGTCATTTCGCTCGCTCCCAACATGGAAGTGGAGGTGGAAAAGACAGCTCTCGTCCAGAACGGCAACCGCGTCGGACAAGCCTAATATGAACCAACTGGATACCATCAAGCCGAAGACGGAACGCAAGAGCCATCGTTCCGTACTCACTTTTTTGGTCTTTTTGGCCCTTTCCACGGCAGCGTGGTTTCTGGTCAAATTGTCGGAAAACTATGCTACTCAGGCGGCATTCCGTATTCAGTTTACCGAAGTTCCCGCCGAGAAGTGGGTGTCGTCGGATGAGCAGCAGCTGAAGATGTCGCTTAACATCGACGGCTTCCATACTTTGCGCTATAAGACGCTCCGTGAACTCAACCGTTTCGTCACCATCCCGTTGAACGAAGTGCCGTATCGTCATGAGAACGGCAATGTCTATTCCATCAGTAGCCAAGATGTGGCGGAGAAGGTGGCAGAGAGGCTTGGCATCAGTCCTTCCGACATTACTATGAACGATCCTAAGGTGCTTTTCACCATGGATGAGCTGAAGTCAAAAGTGGTGCCTGTCGTCTTCTGTTCCGACATCAAGATGCAACGCCAATTCGGGCTTTATGGTATCCCTACCATCGATCCGGCTTCTATGACCATCTACGGCCCGGAGGAGGTTATCGATACGGTGAGGGCGGTGCGTACCCTGATGGTGTCCAAAACCAACGTGAGCGAAGATTTCAGCGAGTCAGTCGGTCTCGACATGTTGGGCGGCAAGATCCAATCCAACGTCAAGGAGGTGAGGGTGACGGTGGAGGTGGAGAAATACACCGAGATGGATATCGAAGTGCCCGTCAAGGTGGCCGACAACCCGAAGCTGAGGTTTTTCCCCGAGACGGTATCGGTGAAATGTCTCGTGGCGATAAAAGACTATGCTTCCGTCGTCGCCGACGATTTCAACGTCACTGTCGACAAGCAACAGCTGAAGGCTTTGCAACCTCTGCTTGATGTGAGCCTCACGTCTTGGCCTAAGACGGTGCAGGTTTTGAGCATCCAACCCGACAAGGTGGAATACCTCATCGTACAATGAAACGCGTCGCCATCACCGGCAACATCGGCAGCGGCAAGTCGTGGGTCTGCGAGCTCTGGTCGAAGAAACTCTCTATTCCCGTCTACAACAGTGACTTTGCCGCCAAGCAGATGTATTTCTTACCTGAAGTTCGCGAAAAGCTAGTACGGCGTTTTGGAAAAGATTTTTACCTTTCTGAGAAAGAATTAAATCGAAAACTCATCGCCGATTTGATTTTCAGCGATGAGAAAGCCCAATGCGACCTGGAGGGTATCCTTTATCCCGCCTTGTTCGTCGACTTTGCGCAATGGATGGAAAGACAAGATGCGCCTTATGTCTTATTTGAGTCGGCTCTGGTGTTCGAAAAGCGTCTCGAGAAGCGATTTGATGCCATCGTGACGGTGACGGCCTCCGAGGCCACCCGACTGCGCCGTGTTATGGAACGTGAACGTTGTGACGAACTCACTGTGCGCGCCCGTATGGCGAAGCAATGGCCCGAAGAAGGCAAGCGCCTGCTTGCCGATTATGTCATCTGGCATGAGAAAGACGACGAAGATGAAGCACTGATGAGGCAAATCATGGAGGTGCACAAGTTTTGCGGAATAAATCCGCAATGAAGGTAAAGTTTTTCTTGTTCGTATTGAATTATTGACTCACTTTGTGTCGTCGAATTAAAAATTTCCGTATCTTTGTGCAATCTTGAAAATAGCTATCAGCCGTCAGCTATCAGCCGTCAGCATGGAGATACTTCGACAAGCTCAGTAACCTTACATGCTGAAAGCTAATGGCTGAAAGCTGAAAGCATTATAGAAATATTGAATCATACGATATGGAAAAATTATTGCTTTTAGGCGATGAGGCCATTGCACAAGGCTTCATCGACGCTGGCGGCTCGGCCATCAACAGCTATCCGGGCACGCCTTCAACCCAAATCACAGAGTATGTCATCAACTCGAAGCAAGCCAAGGAATGCCAACTGGTGCGCCAACGAAAAGACGGCCCTCGAGGCCTCCATCGGCGTAGCATACGCAGGCAAGCGCGCTATGACCTGCATGAAGCATGTGGGTCTCAACGTTTGCGGCGACCCCTTCATGAATGCCGCCATCATTGGCACTAAGGGCGTCCTCGTCGTGGTGGCCGACGACCCGAGTATGTTCTCGTCGCAGGACGAACAGGACAGCCGCTTCTACGGTCACTGGGCCATGATTCCCATGCTGGAACCTTCCAACCAACAGGAGGCCTACGACATGGTGCACTACGGCTACGACTTGAGTGAGAAACTCGGCACGCCGGTGCTCTACCGCATCCCCACCCGTCTGGCCCACAGCCGCGCTGGTGTGGTGCGCAAGCCCGTCCGTTCGCAGAACGAGCTCACTGAGCCCGCCGATGCCAAGTCGTTCGTGCTGTTGCCGGCCAATGCCAAGCGTCTCTATCGCGACCTCATCGACAAGCAACCTGCCTTTGAAGAGGCTTCGGCTACCTCTGGTTTCAACAAATACTTTGATGGCCCCAAGAAGAACATCGGCATCATCACCACGGGTATTGCCTACAACTACCTGATGGAGAACTTCCCCGATGGCAAGTGCCCCTATCCCGTCGTGAAGATCACGCAGTATCCGCTGCCTTACGACATGATCAACAAGCTGTACGACGAGTGCGACGAGATCCTCGTCCTCGAAGATGGTCAGCCGTTCGTTGAGGAGCATATTAAAGGCTTCCTCGGCAAGGGCAAGAACGTTATGGGTCGTCTCGACGAGACCATCCGCCGTGACGGTGAACTCAACGCTGAAAAGGTCGCCAAGGCTCTCGGCATGGATGTGCCGGTGATGTACAAGGTGCCGGAGGTGGTCACCAACCGTCCGCCTGCGCTCTGCCAGGGTTGCCCGCACGTCGACAGTTACAATGCCTTGAATGCCGTGATGGCCAACCATAAGGGCGGCAAGGTGTTCGGCGACATCGGCTGCTACACCTTGGGATTCAACATGGGTGCTATCCAGACGACCGTGTGCATGGGTGCCTCCATCACGATGGCCAAGGGCGCCAGCGAGGTGGGCATCTTCCCGAGTGTGGCTGTCATCGGCGACGGTACCTTTGGTCACAGCGGCCTGACGGGCCTCATGGATTGCGTTAACGAAAAGGCCAATGTCGTGGTGATGATTCTCGACAACGACATCACCGCCATGACGGGCGGTCAGCCTTCGTCGGCACACAACAAGATCCGCCGCATTTGTGAAGGTCTCGGCGTGGAGCCTGAGCATATCCGCGACATCATCCCGCTGCCCAAGAACCACGAGGAGAACGTCAAGATCATCGAGGAAGAGGTCAATTACAACGGCGTGTCCGTCATCATTCCGCACCGCACCTGCATCGTGGAATTGAAGAAACACATGAAGAAATAAGCCTTTGAGCTATTAGCCATTAGCTGTTAGCTTTTAGCCGATAACACGGCTGCTAATAGCTAACAGCTAAAAGCTAATGGCCAAACAATTAAACAGTTAAACAATCAACAATTCAACATAATGAAAAAAGACATAGTATTATGCGGCGTGGGCGGCGACGGCATCGTTTCGGTGGCCAAGATCATCTCTGATGCCGCTCTGAATATGGGCATGAACCTGAAACATCACGGCATGTCGCAGCGCGGCGGCTCGGTGTTCTCGCACCTCCGCATCTCCGACAACGAGATCTTCGCTGACGTTATCCCTGAGGGCCAGGCTGATATCATCCTCTCTTCGGAGCCTATGGAAGCCTTGCGCTATCTGCCTTGGCTGAGCAAAGAAGGCTGGGTCATCACCAACAACGATCCCTTCATCAACATCGGCAACTATCCCGACATGGCTTTGATTAACGGTGAACTCGGCAAGTTGGAACATGTCGTTTCTTTCAACGCTAATGAGATTGCCAAGCAGCTGAAGGCTCGTTCCAACATGGTGCTTTTGGGTGCCACGGTACCTTATCTCGGCATCTCCATGGAGAAGGTCGAGGAGGCCATCGCCCACATCTTTGGCAAGAAAGGCCAGGAGGTCGTCGACCTCAACATCCAGGCCGTGCGTGCTGGTTACGAACAGGCCACGAAATAACCCAATTTACCATAATGAAACAAATGCCCGACGGGAAATCCCATCGGGCATTTTGTTGTAGAGACGCATTGAATGCGTCTCGTTTTGGTATAGAGACGCAAGCATTGCGTCTCTACAACGGGTTATTTCGTGGCCTTTCGTTTCCAAACGATAAACAGCACCAACCCCAACACCATGAGTGCTGCGCCGATGCCATAGCCCACAGGGCGGGGCAAGATGGAACCGAGTCCTCCGTCGGCAGCCTTGGCCACGAAGAGGAAACAGCCCGTCACCATGGTCATGAAGAGGGCAGGGATGAGGGTGATGAGATACCACAGTTTGCCTTTGTTCTTGGCCAGGTAGACCGAGATAGCCCACAATGTCACCGTGGCCAGTACTTGGTTGGCCCAAGCGAAGTAACGCCAAATGAGTTGGAACCCTTGGGCGTCGGAGATGCTGTAGACCAAGATGCCTGCTGTGACGGCAAACATCGGGACGGCCACGATCAGGCGGTTCTTGATGGGCTTTTGGTCGAAGTGCATGAAGTCGGCGATGATGAGTCGTGCCGAACGCAGGGCTGTGTCACCCGAGGTGACAGCGGCGCTGATGACACCCAGAATGGTGATGGTGGCGATGACAGGCGTGAACCACGTGTTGGCGATGACACCTACGATGGCGGCACCGCTCTTGCCTGTCACATCGACTACGCTGTCGGGACCGAAGAAATAGGCGGCGGCAGCGGCCCAGATGAGGGCTACCACGCCTTCTGTAATCATGGCTCCATAGAAGATGGGACGGCCTTGTTTCTCATTCACCATGCAGCGCGCCATCAGTGGCGACTGCGTGGCGTGGAAACCTGAAATGGCGCCACAAGCGATGCTGATGAACATCATCGGGAAGATGGGGTTGTTGGACGCGTCGGGGTGACGGTTCTGCATGCCGCTCCAGATCTCAGGGATTTCAGGTTTGTAGATAAGGAAGGCCACAAAGATGGCCACTGCCATGCCTAACAGCAGGATGCCGAAGATGGGGTAGATCTTGCCGATGAGTTTGTCGATGGGCAAGAGCGTGGCGATCAGGTAATAGGCCAAGATGATGATAATCCAGATGTAGGGGTTCCAGCCTTGGGTGAAGTTGGCATTCAGCAGTGTGGCGGGTGTGTTGACGAAAACCACGCCGACCAAAATCATCAGGATGATGGTGAAGGCACGCATCACCTGCTTTGCGCCGTTGCCGAGGTAGGTGCCGTGGATTTCGGGTAGGCTGCATCCTTTGTCGCGCAGCGAGATCATGCCAGCGAGGTAGTCGTGGACGGCACCAGCGAAGATGCTGCCCAACACAATCCACAGGAAGGACGCCGTGCCGAACTGTGCGCCCATGATGGCACCGATGATGGGGCCGACGCCAGCGATGTTCAAGAACTGAATCAAGAAGATGCGCCAGGGTTTCATCGGCACATAGTCGACGCCATCGGCCATCGTGGTGGCGGGAGTGGCGCGTTGCGGGTCGATGCCGAAGACCTTCTCGACGAATTTTCCGTAGAGGAAGTATCCCAGGATAAGGACTGCTAATGCAATAAAGAATGTTATCATGGTTTATTCTTTTTTTGCTCCAAATTCCATGAGCCACGCTTTCAGGAACTCGTCGATATTACCATCCATGACGCCTTGCACGTCGGAGGTCTGGTAGTTGGTGCGGTGGTCTTTCACGCGACGGTCGTCGAAGACGTAGGAGCGGATCTGGCTGCCCCATTCGATCTTCATCTTGCCCGCCTCAATCTTGTTCTGCTCCTCCATACGGTGGCGCATCTCGCGGTCGTAGAGTTGCGACTTCAAGAGGCGCAAGGCGTTCTCGCGGTTCTTGGGTTGGTCGCGCGTTTCGGTGTTTTCGATGAGGATTTCCTCTTCTTCACCGGTGTAGGGGTCTTTGTATTGGTAACGCAAGCGCACGCCCGACTCCACTTTGTTGACGTTCTGTCCACCGGCGCCGCCACTGCGGAAGGTATCCCACGACAGTCTAGACTGCTCGACCACAATCTCAATTGTGTCGTCGACCAGCGGGGTGACGAATACCGAGGCGAATGAGGTCATGCGTTTGCCTTGGGCGTTATAGGGACTGACGCGCACCAGACGGTGCACGCCGTTCTCGCCTTTCAGGTAGCCATAGGCGTAGTCGCCTTCGAGTTTCATCGTCACCGACTTGATGCCGGCCTCGTCGGCTTCCAGAAGGTTCGAGATGGTGAGTTTGTATTTGTGGTTTTCGGCGTAACGCATATACATGCGCATGAGCATCTGCGCCCAGTCCTGGGCCTCGGTGCCGCCCGCGCCTGCGTTGATCTTCAGCACGGCGCTCATGGGGTCGGCCTCCTCACGCAGCATGTTCTTGAACTCCAGGTTCTCCACGATCTGGAGAGTGGCGTTGTACTGCTCGTCCACCTCTTCTTCAGTGGCTTCGCCTTCCTTGGCGAAATCGAACAGAACGGTGAGGTCGTTACCGGCGTCTTCGGCTTCCTTGTAGCCGTTGAGCCAGCCCTTCACCTCGCGCACTTTCTTCATGGTGGCTTCGGCGGCCTTGGGGTCGCTCCAGAAAGCGGGATCTTGGGTCTTTTCTTCTAATTCTTGGGCTTCAATAGTGCGACGGTCGACGTCAAAGATACCTCCTCAAGGCATCAATCCTCTTACATAATTCTTTAAGTTGGTCTTGGGTGATCATATTAATAAGGTGTTATTATGACGCGGGACTGCGGGACGCGGGACTACGGGACCTAAAAGTCTCGTGTCTCATGTCTCGAAGTCTCGAGTCCTCTTTTACGCTGCAAAATTAAGAAAAATCTCTCAGCTTGTAATAAATCCCTACTTTTGCTGTCTAACATGATGAACGTTGCAACGGGAAACGCAGTATGAACAACGACAAAGAACATCAGTTTGAACTTTTGGTGCGGCAGCACAAGCGAACCATCTACACGGTGTGCTACATGTTCTCGCACGACAAGGCCGAAATCGACGACCTGTTTCAGGAAATCCTGATTCGGCTTTGGAACGGCTTCGACACTTACGAGGGTCGCAGCGATGCGCGCACTTGGATTTATCGCGTGGCACTCAACACCGCCATCAACCAAGACAAGAAGGAACGTCGCCGCATCGAGACCGTGCCGCTTACGGTAGACATCGACCCTTACGAGGCCGACGACCCCAAGACGCAGCAAATCCGCGAACTTTACGATCGCATCTCACGCCTTGACCTCATCGACCGAAGCCTTATCCTGCTTTGGCTCGAAGGCGTCACCTACGACGAAATCGGTGCCATCATCGGCATTACGCCAAACAATGTGGGGGTGAGGCTGGCACGCATTAAGGAAAAACTGGTTCAAATGTTCAAAAAACAATGAAAGGAATGTATCATGGAAAACCAAGATAACAATAATCTCTCCGAACTTGAACGGCTGAAAGCGGATTACGAAACGCTGAAACAGCAGTTCGAAAAGCAGGAAATTGTCAACGACAGGCTGATGAAATCGGCTACACAGACAGATGTCGACTTTTTTGTGAAATACAGGAAAACAGCATTAATTACCTATTCCATTCTTGCGGTTCTCGGATTTGCCTATTATGCCTTTTGGGGCCAGTGGGCTTTTGCCATCGGCTTTTTCCTGCTGTTGGCTGTAATGATTGTGGTTGAGATGAGGCTCACCCGCAAAACACGACGGCAGGTGATGGAGAATGCCGACTTACTGACGCTTTCGCAGAACATGCAGAAACTGAAAACAGGATACGCCATTTACACTACCCTGATCATCCTTGTGGGCTTCTTGTTTGTAACGGCTGTAACAATAGAAAAGATTGACAGCCTACAGCTCCATGGCCCGCAATTCATGGATAAGATATGGTCGCTTGGATTCGCCATGGTATTGATGCTGGTCTTTGCCATCTTGGCATACCGCAACTTTGTAGGTCATTGCAACAATGTTATCCGACAAATCGACACCATCGAGGGGAGACCCACTTCTAAGAAAAGCTACATCTATTGGTATTTTTTGGGAGGATTGATTCTAGTGATTGTCGGAAGCATGTTTTTGATTTATCAACTTGGGAAGCCCACTGTCTATACCCGTCCTGAAAACGACACAACCTCCGAAGGGAAGATGGAGATTCGTGTGATTGACGACAGCGTTAGCTATTTTCACATCAGCTCAGGGGCTGGTCAACCTATGGTGCAAACCGTGACCTGTAGTTCCCGCCTGTTCAGAAAAGAAGACAAGCCGACCGCAATTATCGTCTATCTCACTCCCCAAGCGAGTGTTCTATGGCACATTTTTACTTCTGATATGAAAGGTCATCGTGCGGCGCTTTTCATGGATGAGGAGGTGGTTCAGGAATGGTACATCCAAAGTGCTATCGAAAACGGCTGTTTCTTCATCAATGCCGATCCAAGTTGGTCGAAAGACGAATTGGAAGACTTTTGCAATCGCTTGATTAAGCAGTGATTACAAACTATTTTGTAAAATAATTCACTTTTTTCTTGACAGCATTGAAAAAAGCTGTACTTTTGCAGTGTCTTAATAAACTAATACACTAAAACAAAATTGAAATACGAAGCAGAAATTATTTCACTCAGACAGCAATAATGTAATTTCACCTTCGTTAAAAAAGTAATTCAACAGGAGTTTTTCAATTTTAATAACAGTTATGAACAAGCGTGTTTTTATCCTTTTCGCACTGATCGGGTGCATCATGATGCCAGCTTTGGCACAAAACAAAGTGACGGGAACTATCGTCGAGGAAGCCAACGGCAAGGGCATTCCCTTTGTCAATGTGGGGCTGTTCCGTCAGGCCGACAGTGTCTTCGTCAGCGGTGCCGCCTCCGATGACAAGGGCAAGTTCGAATTGTTGGCGCCCAACGGCGATTACCGCTTGTCGGTCTCGGCTATTGGCTTTCAGACCTATGAGCAGGATTTGTCGGTGAAGGGCAACCAAGACCTTGGTCAGTTGAAACTCAAGGAAGGCTCCACCAAGCTCAACGAGGTGACCATTACGGAGAAGCGTCCTTTGTTTGCTGTGGAAGGGGAGAAGACCATGTACAATGTGGCCGAAGATAACAGCATCCAGACGGGAACGCTGTCGGACGCCTTGCAGAATGCGCCTGGCGTGAGCGTCGACGTGGAAGGCAACATCACCTTGCGCGGCACATCGAGCGTCGAGGTGTGGATTAACGACAAGCCTTCGCACATGACGGCGGAAAACCTCAAGACCTACATCCAGACTTTGCCCGCCAACAGCATTGACCATGTGGAAGTCATCACCAATCCCTCGGCACGCTATGGCTCGAAGGCCGATGGCATCATCAACATTGTCACTAACGCCAAAATCCAGAAGAACGAGTTCTTCAGTTTCGGCGTGAACGCCTCGACGCAGCCTTACATCGCCCCGTGGGCATCTTACGTCTGGTCGAATGATAAACTGACCATCAATGCCTATATTAACGGCGGCTATTCCCGCTGGAAAGGCAACAACAAAGTGGAGCAATCCTTGTTCAACGACGAAGGGCTTTTGGCCAGCCACGAGATTGATTCCTCAAACAACTCCACCAAGGACTTTAATGTAGGAGGTTTCTTCAGTCTTGATTATGAAATAGATACTGCCAATAGTTTGAATTTCTGGTTCAGTTGCTGGCCGAGTTGGGGCGGCAACAACAACTACAGCATGACGAGTCGTGAGGAATTTCTGCCAGACACCCTGCTGACCGCCTATTCCGAGAGTTCCAGTGCCTATGACAGAGGCTTTTTTGCCAACGGAGGACTGTATTATCAGCACAAGTTCGACAACAAAGGCCACAACCTTTCGGTCAGCGTCAACGGCATGGGCTGGGGCGGTGGCAACGGCGGCGATGTAGACAGACAGTTTACCAGTCCTATCGCATACAACCACATGTTCAGACAGGAAAACAGTTACAGCTCCTTTGGTGTGGAAGGTGAAGTGGTCTATAACCGTCCCTATTCCGAAGATGGTGAAATTTCCATGGGATACACTGTGGGTTACGACCCCGAGCGCCAGTATCTGAAAACAGACTCGTTGGTAGGCCAGGACTGGGTGAACGACGTTTATCGTTCCTACAGAGCCAACTTCACCAACTTGAACAATGAGTTGTTTTTCACAATGCAACAGAAAATCGGTGGCTTTACCATCAAGCAAGGCATGCGTTTCTGTAGCGAGTTGGTCAGCGGCAAATATCCCTATACTTTCCCCAACGACACCACCAATTATGATTTCACGAAGCACTTCTTCAGTGTCAGGCCATCGTTGCACCTGTCGTATCGCACCAAGTCGATGCACAACTTCAAGTTGAGCTATACGATGCGCATCGCAGCTCCCAGTGCAGAACAGTTGAGCGAGTTCCCCTTGTATCACATGGACAACTACAGCACGGGCAATCCTGACTTGGATCGCATCTATACCCATTCCTTAGAGGCGGGCTGGACCAAGTATTGGGACAAGTTCGGCTCCATAGGCTTGTCGGCCTATTATCGTGGCAAAACCAATGAAGTCAATACAATTCAACTGTCAGAGTATCATTGGCTTTACGACCGTGTTGTGCGGTATTCCTATCCTGTCAATGTGGGCAAGAGCCACACCACGGGCTTGGAGTACAACATGATGTACCGTCCGAGTGGTTTCTTCAACATGAGATTCTATGCCAACCTCTACAATTCCTATATCTATACGGAATACAACGACCAGCCCTATGAATTCAGCAAATGGTCGTACAGCTTCCGCTTGAACCTGTGGGCCAAGCTTTGGAACAAGCTGGAGGTGACGGCTTCGGGATATTACAGTTCCCCGACGCAATCCCTGTTTAGCGAGAGCCATGCCCGCTACGGCATCAACGCTGGATTGCGTGCCGACTTCTTCGACCGTAGGCTGTCCGTGTTTGTCAATGCCAACGACATCTTCAACTGGAACAGCTGGGGACAGACGAACGACAGCCCCTACGTATATTCTACATCCAACTACAAGTACAACAGCCGTAGTGTCGCAGTCGGCGTGACTTTCCGTTTCGGCAAGATGGAGCTGGAACAGATGGCTCGTCAAGGCGAGGGTGAGTCAGGCAGTGTTCCCCAAGGTATGGGAATGTAAGAATTGGGCAAAACAACCCCTATAGAGACGCAAGTTTTTGCGTCTCTTTTTGTTTGCGGTGGGAAATTTCACCACAAAAATGGCCGAATTTCGCCACAAATGGGGGAATTTCGCCACAAAAGCCCGTTTTTGGACACATTTTTTCCACGGCATGGATTGGTGGAGTACTTTTGCGGCGATTTTGAAAAAATTGAAAACGAGCATTTTTAAATTGTAAACAAAATGAAAGTTATTGGAACAGGAAGCGCGTTGCCGTCCCTCACCGTCACCAACGATGACTTGGCTACATTCTTGGACACCAACGATGCTTGGATTACGACCAGAACGGGTATACAGGCCCGCCACCTATTATCATCCGAAGATTTGTATGACTTGGCTGTGGATGCCGCCAGCAAGGCCATCAAGGCCGCAGGCTTGCGTCCTGACCAAATAGACTTTCTCTTGGTCTCGAACGTGGCCAACCGCCATATCACCCCGGGACTGAGTTGCATCGTGCAGAAGCGCATCGGCCTCAATTGCGCCGGCCTTGACATCAACGTGGCATGTGCAGGCTTCGTCAACGCACTGATGCTCGCCGACAGTATGATGAAAGCCGGTCACGCCAAGAACATTTTGATACTGTGTGCCGAAGAGCCTACCAAATACTGCAACTGGCATGAACGCGACTGTAGTGTTCTGTTTGGCGACGGGGCGGGTGCCGTGGTACTCACCGAGGGCAATGCCTTTAAGGATGTGCAGCTCACCATGATCAGCGACCGCGACGTGCTATATTATGAAAGAGGTATGGAGACTACCCCTTTCGAGCAGCATTATGTGAAGGGCCAGCCATTGGTGATGAAAGGCAAGGAACTGTTCCGCACCGCCGTCACCGAGTCGGCCAAGGATATCACAACCATTTTGAACCGTGCCCACCTGACGCACAATGACATCAACTGGTTCATGCTGCATCAGGCCAACAAGCGCATCATCGAGGGCATCCGCAACATCGTAGGCGGTCCCGATGAAAAGTATCCTACCGTCATCGAGAAATACGGTAACACCTCTTCAGCCAGCATCCCGATCATGTTGGATGAGATGATGAGAGACAATAAGATCCATCAGGGCGACAAGATTGTCATGAGTGCCTTTGGCGCCGGTTTCGTGTCGGCCGCCTGCTGGTGGGAGTGGGAGTTTTAAATAATGCGGAATAATGAATGCTGAATGCGGAATAGGGCAAAAGCCCTGCGTCGCATCGCAATATTCCGAATTCAGCATTCCAAATTCCGAATTAAAAATATTATATATAGAAAAGAAAACTAAACTAAACAATGAATACAGAAACTAGAAGAGTAGTAATTACTGGTATGGGCGCCGTTTCGCCGATTGGCAATGACCTGTCCATCATTTGGGATAACCTGATGAAAGGCTATTGCGGCATCGACTTCATCAAGTCGTTTGATGCCACCGATCTTCCCGTGAAGATCGCCGCTGAATTGAAGGACTTCGACCCTGAGGCACTTGGCGTTGACAAGGCCTTTGTCAAGCGCAACGATCGCTTTGCCGTCTACACCCTGGCTGCAGCCTATCAGGCTATGAAAGACAATGAAGACCTGCAGATGGATCCCAGCCGTCTGGGCGTGTATATCGGCTCAGGCATTGGCGGTTTCGACACCATCATGAAGGGCATCAAGACATACTATGAAGAAGGTGCGCGTTGGATCTCACCCATGATGATTCCCACCATGATTGGCAACCAGGCTTCGGGCAGCGTGGCCATCCGCTACAACGCACAAGGCCCCTGCGTCCCTATCGTGACGGCTTGCGCCACGGGTACCCACAGCATCGGTGAAGCTTATCGTGCCATCAAGCACGGCTATGCCGACGCCGTCATCACGGGTGGCTCGGAGGCAGGCATCAATCCGGTCTCTATCGCAGGCTTTGCCAACTGCAAGGCCTTGACGAAGGTCGAAGACCCCAAGCATGCCTCCCTGCCGTTCAATAAGAGCCGAGCAGGCTTCGTCATCGCTGAGGGCTCGGGTATCGTGCTGCTCGAAGAATACGAACACGCCAAGCAGCGTGGCGCGAAGATCTATGCAGAGGTCTGTGGCTATGGTAACTCCTGCGATGCCTACCACAGCACGGCACCACGTCCCGACGGTACCACACAAAGTCTGGCCATCAAGCAGGCACTGGATGAAGCCAACTTCAAGGCTGGCGAGAGCATTTACATCAACGCTCACGGCACGGGTACCCCGATGAACGACAGCGGAGAGACCCACGCTATCAAGATTGCGATGGGCGAGGAGGAAGCCCGCAAGGCTCACATCAGCTCCACCAAATCTGAGATGGGCCACGCTTTGGGTGCTGCAGGTGCCATAGAGTTGATTATCAGTGTTATGGCTTTGAACAATGGCATAGTCCCGCCCACCATCAATTTGGATGAGCCCGACCCCGAGTGCGACCTCGACTACACACCCAACAAGCCGCTCAAGGTAGACCTTGACATCGCCATCTCCAATTCATTGGGCTTCGGCGGTCACAACGCCTGCCTGGCCATCAGGAAGATAAGATAATTGACACGATACTGCGAGATACGAGACACGGGACAAACCAAATCTCGCGTCCCGCGTCCCGAAGTCCCGCGTCAGCAACAATTAAACGATTCAACAAAAACAATTCAACAATATGAACAGAGACGAAATCAAACAGTATCTCCCGCACCGCGAGCCTATGCTACTGGTCGACGAGATGAACCTCGACGAGAACCATGTGTGCCATTCCAAGTACCACGTGACGGGCGAGGAGTTCTTCCTGCAAGGCCACTTCCCGGGCGAACCCGTCGTGCCGGGTGTCATCCTCTGCGAGATCATGGCCCAGTCGTGCGCTCTGCTGATGAAGGACGACCTCATCGGCAAGCTGACATTCTACACAGGCATCGACAAGGTGCGTTTCAAGAACAGCGTCAAGCCCGGTGACACCGTCGAGGTGGAAGCCACGCTGACCTATCACCGCGCCAACATATACATCTGTTCCGCCGTGCTCAGCGTCGGTGGCAAGATGTGCGTGAAAGGCGATCTCTCATTTGCCCTGCTGCCTGATACGAGAAACAAATAATCACCGTTATGGCTAGTATACAAGACAAAGCGCAGGCGTTGATTGCTTCGAAGCTGAAAATCAGCGAGAATGAGATTACGCCCGAGAAGCATCTTTTCAACGACTTGGGTGCCGACTCGTTGGACGTCGTGGAGCTGATCATGATTTTGGAACGTGAATTCAACATGAAATTCTCCGAAGAAGAGACGGCCAACGTCAAGACCGTCGGTGACTTGTATCAACTGATTGAAAACAACACGAAGAAATAATCTAAAAATCAGAAATACTATGGGACTATTAGACAATAAAGTGGCTCTGATTACGGGAGCCGGTCGTGGCATCGGCAAGGCTATCGCCCTGCGTTTTGCCCAGGAAGGATGCAACATCGCCTTCACCGATATCGCACTGAACGATGTCGTTTTGGAAACGGAAAAGGAACTGCAAGCCCTCGGCGTGAAAGTCAAGGCTTATGCCTCCAATGCCGCCAACTTCGAGGAGACGCACCAGGTGGTTGACGAAATCGTCAAGGACTTCGGCCGTATTGACATCCTCGTCAACAATGCAGGCATCACCAAGGATACCGCCCTCAAGCGTATGACCGAGGAACAGTGGGATGCCGTCATTAACGTGAACCTCAAGTCGGTGTTCAATTTTACGAAGGCGGTGCAGCCTGTCATGTGGAAGCAGAACGGCGGCAGTGTCATCAACATGAGCTCGGTGGTGGGCGTTTCGGGCAATGCCAACCAATGCAACTACAGCGCCTCGAAGGCTGGCATCATCGGCTTTACGAAGAGTGCCGCCAAGGAGATGGGTGTGCGCAACATCCGCCACAATGCCATCGCTCCTGGCTTCATCATCACTGCCATGACCAATGCTCTGCCCGAGGAAGTGCGCAAGGCTTGGGAAAGCCTCATCCCGTTGCGTCGCGGCGGCACACCTGAGGACGTGGCCAACGTGGCTCTCTTCCTCGCCTCTGACCTCAGCTCGTATGTCACGGGTCAGGTCATCCACTGCTGTGGAGGAATGAATTGTTAGAATGAAACGGGCCCTTCGACCCTTCGACAGGCTCAGGGACCTCAGGGACCCTAAACATATAATTTGAAAACGATAGCAGAAGAAAAGCCTCGCTTTGGCGGGGCTTTTATAAAAAGGGCGAAAGAATTAAATCTCTCGCCCTTTTTATAGTCTTGTTAATTCAAAAATCAATGAAGTAATTGCGTCCACCGTATGCACAATACCATTTCCCTTCACTGTTTTTTCGAACAGCGCCAGTATCACATCTGGTTTCATCTGGATTACTTTCTCCTAAGAGAACTCCATTTACACCTTGACAATCAACCACCCAATAATAAGCATTGCACGATCCCTCTTTTTCCCAAATAGTAAATTTAAGGTATTGGCCATCATCACTTTTACCTGTATACTTTCCCACACGTCTCCATCCGTCATTCATGCTGATTTGTGAACATACGGTTTCATCATTTGTTGTCGGTGTAGCAAACGAACTAAACACCATTGCGCCAGCCACCATTCCAGTCAGCACGGCCATTGTAATCAATATTTTCTTCATCTTTTCTTGTGGCGGTCTTTATCCTGTTGCCTGCAGTTTGGTTAATAATTTGTTATCGGCAGCAAAATTATACACAAACCATTCCATATCAACATTTTCCACCTAACTCATTTTACCAATAAAACTGAAAGATTTTACCACAAAACCATAACCATTATTTCGTTTTCTCCCTCTCCAGATACGCCGAACAATCCTTAAAGAAGTCATAATTCAATGCCTTGCTTATTTCAAAGAGCAAAGGCATGGAAATCCACTGGGAGCGATAGGCTTTGTAGATGTTTTCGGGAGTGCAGTGTACCTGCTTGGCAAGCCATGTGGCGGTGCGGCCTTGTCTGGCGAGTTCGGTTTTGAGGCGTTGGCCTAAATGGAAGTCTGTTGGGGATAGTGGCGTTTTCGTTTTCATGGTGCTGGCGGTTAGGGGAGGGCTTCCGCCCTTGCCAACAAGCACAAAGAAAGGCGCTCACCTTTCGTTTTAATGCTTATCATCTTGGAGGCTCTGGTAAACCTTGACACTGATAAACACACGAAAAAGTTTGCGCCTAAAACGCAAACTTTCCGCTTACTTATTCCCGTGTCGCAAAATTTACCAGATTTTCCAAGAAGGAACAAGAGCGTAAAGCTCAGGGGTTATGTTATGTTAGGATGGTTTGTTTGTCTTTGTTATTATCTGTTGGGTTAGGTTGTTTATTCAATTATTTGTCTTGCCCATTCAGGCAGTTGCTCCACATATTTTTTCGCAATGATGCCGTCGGAAAGGCGGATGAGCAATTGCTGCTCGGCATCATCAACAGAGTTGTCATATAAATAGGTACGGTCAACCTTGGTTGCAATGTACTTGCAGTTGAGGATGGACTTTTGATAACGCGAGATAACCTTGGTAATTGGCACATCGTGTCCACCTTTCATCACCCGTTGGGCAATGCGTGAGGCATTGATGGCAGGTGATTTTGTGCAGACGAAAAACAACCTGACGAAGAAATCTGCTTCTTTTGCCCTTTCAATGTAGTCGATTTTGTCTTTGGCAGATAAAACCGTTTCAAAAATCAGGCTTTTACGTTCAACCAAGCACTTTTCTCGCCATTCTTCACAATAAACCACTGCTTTTTTTATGGCATCCATCGAGTTCCAATCGCCGAATTTTTCTTGTGCAACAATGTCAGGATTGATGTAAACCGAATCCTCCATCCATTCATGTTGAAGGATTTTGCTGGTTACGGAAGTTTTTCCACTTCCGTTGGGTCCAGCAATTACAATTAAAACCGGTTTTCTGCCCTCCGTGCGCATTAGTTGTTGCCGTATTGTTGTTGATACATCAGGCTGATTTCATCGAAAAACCTTTCCAAGGCCTCTTCATTGCTTTGTTTTGCTTCCTCCGCCACCTCGCGCATGATATACGCCAGCATCTCGTCCGTCGGTTCTTCCAACGAAGTCAAGCGGTAGGCGTTGATTTCTTTCTCTGACATGGTGTTATTGCTTAATCAGAAGCAAAAGTAGGAATTATTTCTGAAATAGCGGCTTGAATGAGAACTATTTCTTATTGAACGCTTCTAATACCTTCGCCGAATAGGTTTTGGAAACAGGTATCGATTCCAACCCTTCGCGCTCGAAGTCTATGACAAAGCCGTCGGCTTCGTTATGCAAAACGCTCACCTTCTTGATGTTGACGATATAGGAGCGATGGCAGCGCATCAAGCTGCTGGAATCCACACAGTTGTCGGCAATGGTCTGCATCTTGCAGCGCAGCAAATAACTCGCGATGGCACCGCTGCGCTGGTAGAAGACATTGATATAATTGTCCTCCGCCTTGATATAATAGAGGTTGTCGAGCTTGACGGACAGCTTCAGGTTGCCGTTGTTGTCCATCAGGTTGATGATTTCGGTGTGCTCAGGCATCACCTCGTCGTCGGATTCCACAGTGTCGCTCTTGGTGAGCATGAGGCGTTGTCGCGTGTCTTTCAGCAAGATGGATTGTATGGTTACGGTGTAAGGCACGGCCAAGGCGACAAATGTGATGAGGACGCTTTTGGCATAAAGATAGCCGAAACTATGGTTTGTGGCCTGGATATCGAAGTAGGAAATCAGCGTGTGGCATACGGCGATGATCATGATTTCGAGAAACAGCCACAGGAGATAGAGCCAGAAAGGGAAGTGACGGCTTTTTCTGACGACCCAGTTCATCAACAAACGGCTGAGTGCCAGAAACATCACGCCGGAACCGACGAACGCCGCCGTGATGAAGAAATAGCTGCCGCGTCCTACTTGAAACCATGCTGTTTCCGAGAAGGGGACGTAGGCGGTCAGAAACACCAGCGCAAACAGCGACGAGATGATGACGTTGATGACCTGGCTGGTGGGTTCAGTCAGACACTCAGGCGTTTGCGTTATCAGGCGTTTTGGGAATCTCATGGTGTTGCTCTCAAAAGTGCCGCAAAGATACGAAAACTTGTCAAACCGCCAAATCCTTCAAGACCTCCCAAACCAATGAGCCTTCAAAGCCTTTTTGCATGGCGTAGGCAGCCAGTTTGCGCTTTTTTTCGAAATCGGAGGCGGCTTTCACGGTCTTGGCTTTGGTCTTCAGGATGACGATGAGACGTTGTCGGTACACCTCTTCATCGGTTTGCCCAAGGGCTTCGTCGATGAGTTCCTTGGCGATGCCTTTTTGCACCAGGTGGAAACGGATCTTGTTCATGCCCCAACCGCTTTGGTTGACCTTGCCGCGAACGAAAGCCTTGGCAAACCGCTCATCATTGACGAAACGGTTATCCAACAGGTAATCAAGGATTTTTGTCTTTTCCTCCTCGGGAATGTCAAAGGTCTTCAGTTTGTCGCGGACATCCTTCACACAGCGCTCCTGATAGGCGCAGTATTTGGCCATCTTATCCAGCACTTGGTCGGGCGTGAGCGGTTTGGCAGGTGCTTTCGGCATCAGCAGTCGATTTTGAGGTCGCCTTCCTTGATCCAACCAATCTTTCTCAGAATGATGCCAAAGAGCCAGGTCAGAACTGCGGGCAGCACGAAGCAGACCAAGGCCATACCTATCCACATGTTAGCGCCGCCGTCAGGCATGGCGGTATAGATGCCGATGGGACCGACGAGGCCGCAGGTGCCCATGCCGGAGCCGATGGGGATGTTTTCAAGATGGAAAACGCAGGTCGAGATGGGACCTGTAATGGCGGCGGTGAGCAGGACGGGAATCCAGATCTTGGGGTTCTTCACGATATTGCCCATCTGCAACATTGAGGTGCCGAGACCTTGCGCCACGAGTCCCCCCCAGCGGTTTTCTCTGAAGCTCAGCATGGCGAAGCCAATCATCTGGGCACAGCAACCCGCTGTGGCTGCACCTCCTGCGATGCCGCCCAAACCGATGGCGAGACAGATGGCCGCTGAGCTGATGGGCAGGGTGAGCACTGAGCCTATGACCACCGAGACGACGATACCCATGAGGAAGGGCTGCATCTGGGTGGCGTTTTCGATGAAGGTGCCGAGGGCGGTCATCACCTTTTGGATGGGCGCGCCGGCGAGATAAGCCATCAGTACACCGCTGATGATAACCACAGCGGGGGTGACGAGGATGTCGACCTGGGTCTCCTTGTAGACCATCTTGCCTAGTTCGATGGCGACGATGACGGCGACATAGGCACCCATGGGGCCACCTAATTCGTTGCCTGCGATGCCGACGGCGATGGCGCTGAACAGCACCAAGCCCTCACAACGGAGCTTGTAGGCGATGGCCACAGCGATGGCGGCACCCGTGGCGGCTTTGGCATATTTGGCGATGGTCTCAAAAGCCACAACGCCTGTCTTGTCGCCCAAGGTCTGGAAGATGGTACCGATAAGAAGTGAGGCGAACAGACCCAACGCCATAGCACCAAGAGCGTCGACAAAATAGGCCTTCCAGGTCATGTCGACGCCCTTGCGCTCTAGGAATGATTTGAATTTGCTCATATTTTTGACGCGGGACGCGGGACTACGGGACACGGGACAAGACCAAAGTCTCGTGTCTCGCGTCTCGAAGTCTCGTGTCAAAAAGATTAGAACTCAATGCCTTCAATGCCGTTCTCGCGCATCAGGTCGGCGAGCTTGGTATCGTTGTCGTCGACGGCGGCGAGGCAGTTGGTGACGATGCGGACCTGCTTGGCAGGATAGAAGGCGATGAGGTCTTTGGTGGTCTCGTAGACGCAGTAGTCGGTGGCAATGCCGCAGATGTCGATGCCCTCAAACTTTTCCTGGTCGATGGCATAACGCAGCTTCTCACCGCAATGTGCGTTTTGGAAGATGCTGAACTCTTCTTTGTCGAACAAGTCACCTTTTTGCATGAAGTGGACTTGGATGTTGCTGCCGTTGCCCATCAGGCCATCAAGAACCTTGAGCAAGCTTTCGTAGACATTCATGCCTTCGGTGCCTTGCACGCAGTGGGGCGGGAACACACCGCCTTGCTCAACAAACGAGCAGTGGTTGGCCGGGTGAGCGTCTTGGGTGACAATAATCCAACCGTAGTTCTTCCAAGCACCTTCGTTCAAGGCCTTGGCAAGGTAATCCATGGCGGCAGGGCCGTTTTTCGTGGCGAGGCTACCCGTAGTGAAGTCGACTTGAGGGTCAACGATGATGAGCAGACGGTTGGGAAGCGTGATTTGCTCAGTCTTGCTTTCAACTTGTGCTTCGGGATTGTTTTCTTCTTCCTTTTGGTTGTTGTTGCCGCAACCTGCAAAAACAAGGGCGGCGAAGAGCACGATGGCTCCAATGAGATGTCTCTTCATATTGTAGATGTTTGTGTTGTTTAAATTTGCGGCAAAAGTAGTGAAATTATTTCATTTGTAGAGCCTTTTGATCCAATCCGCATGGCCAATGCGCCGCAAGGCGTTCTTCACCCACTCGCGGTTCTCAGACTTGTACCAGAAGAAGAAGCGTTGTTGGGCGAGCTTTTCCTCTTTCGTCTTGGCGACGAAGACAGGCTCCAAGGTGTAGGGATCGTATCCGGAATAATAGATTTCCGTCGCCAAAGTCATCGGAGTGGGCGTGAAATCTTGCACCTGCTCTAGATGATAGCCCAATTCCTTGGTTTTCACGGCCAAGTCAGCCATGTCTTCAAGGTAGCAGTCGGGGTGCGAGGAGATGAAATAGGGAATGAGCTGTTGGTTCAGGTGCTCTTTTTCATTGATTTGGTCGAACTTTTTCTTCAGCTTAATGAACATGTCGAATTTTGGCTTGCGCATAAGCTTAAGGACAGCATCGCTGGTATGCTCGGGGGCGACTTTCAGTCGTCCGCTGACGTGGCGTGTCACCAACTGGCGGAAATATTCGTCATAGCCCATGGCTTTGCTTTCCTCGGGTGTGCTGTCGTGCAGAAACAGGTCGTAGCGGATTCCCGAACCTATAGTGGCTTTCTTGACTTTTGGATTGGCGTCTACCTCTTTATAGATTTCGATAAGAGGATGGTGGTCTGTGTTGAGGTTCTTGCAAACGGAAGGCTGTAGACAGGTGGGCCGGGCGCACTTCTCGCAAAGGCGTTCGTCCTTGCCTTTCATGCGGTACATGTTGGCCGACGGACCTCCGAGATCACTGATGTAGCCTTTGAAGTCTTCCATCTCGGTGACTTTCTCCACCTCACGCATGATGGATTCCTTGCTGCGCGAAGCGACGAACTTGCCTTGGTGCGCCGAGATGGTGCAGAAGGCACAGCCGCCGAAACAGCCACGGTGCAGGTTGACGGAGTGCCGGATCATCTCATAAGCAGGGATGACGCCGCGTTTGGCATATTTTGGATGCGGCAGACGGGTATAAGGCAAATCAAAGGAGGCGTCAATTTGTTCCGTGGTGAAAGTAGCCAAGGGTGGGTTAATGATAAGCCTTTGGTTGCCAATATCTTGAATCAGCCGTGCTGCATGTTTTTTGTTGGATTCCTCTTCGATGTGACGGAAGTTGGAGGCATATTTCTTTTTGTCCTTCAGGCAGACCTCATGTGACACAAGTTCTATGGTCTCACCTTCGAAGTCGGGGAGGGGTTGCTTTTTGTCTTGCAGGAAGAAGGTCTGCTTGATGTCGGTCAGCTCGCTGACTTTTTTGCCGCTTTGGACGGCCTTGGCAATCTCCACCATGGTGAGTTCACCCATGCCATAAACGCCGATGTCGGCTTTGCAGTCGACCAAGACGCTGGGTTTCAAGCTGTCCGACCAATAGTCGTAGTGCGTCACGCGGCGCAGCGAAGCCTCGATGCCGCCCACGATGACGGGTACATCGGGGTAGAGTTGTTTGAGGATATTGCAGTAGACCACGGTGGCGTAGTCGGGGCGGAAGCCCGCCTCTCCGCCTGGGGTGTAGGCATCGTTGCTGCGCAGGCGTTTGTTGGCGGTGTAGTGGTTCACCATCGAGTCCATGCAGCCCGCCGACACGCCGAAATAGAGCCTTGGCTTTCCGAATTTTTTGAAGTCGCGGAGGTCGTCGCGCCAGTTGGGCTGTGGGATGAGCGCCACGCGGAAACCGTTGTGTTCCAAGACCCTACCGATGACGGCGGCTCCAAAGGCGGGGTGGTCGACATAGGCATCGCCCGTGACGAACACCACGTCCACTTCGTCCCAACCGCGCAGGTCGGTCTCTTTTTTCGTTATCGGGAGCCAGTCCAAGAGGGTCATTCCACGAATTTTTTGCAAAGGTAATTATTTCTTGAAAACACTTCCTTATCTCAAAAAGAATTCCGACCTTTGCAGCCTCAAAATTTGAAGGCAATCAAGTAATTAACTAACTGTAAATCATAATATTATGAGTAAGTTTAATGACATAATGAAGGAAGTTGGTCAGGCTTTGGCCAGCAAAAAGTTCTGGGTCGAGCTGCTGATCATGACGTTCGGCATGTTTATGACAGGCGTTTGCGTTTATTATTTCCTGGTACCCAGCAAGCTGATTGTGGGTTCCATCTCGGGTCTCTCCATCGTGCTCACCAACATCTTCAACGGTATGGGCATCAACATCAGTCTTTCGATGATGATTACTATCATCAACGCCATCTTGCTGATATTGGCTTACTTGCTCGTTGGCAAGGAGTTCGGCCTGAAGACCGTCTATTGTGCCCTGATTTTGGGTCCCATGACCAAGTTTTGCGAGTGGATCTATCCTTGGGAAAACTTCGCCACGCCTAACGAATACCTGGTCAATATGGGCGTTGAACCCAGCCAAGCTTTCTCGGTGATGGGCAACCCCTGGTTCGACCTGCTTTGCTGCGTCATCATTCTCAGCGCCGCCCAAACGCTGATGTTCTCCATCAACGCCTCCACCGGCGGCTTGGATATCCTGGCCAAGATCGTCAACAAGTATTTGCATTTCGACATGGGTAAGTCAGTGAGTGTGGCGGGTGCTATTATCTGCCTCACCGCCTTCTTCATCAACCCTTTCCAGATGGTCGTCATCGGCCTCATCGCCACATGGATCAACGGCATGGTGGTGAATATGTTCACGGCCAACCTCAACCAGCGCAAGCGCGTCTGCATCGTCTCGAAGGACTACGACCGCATCCGCCATTACATCATCGACGAGCTGGACCGTGGCTGCACCCTTTATGAGGTCACTGGAGGCTACACCAATGAAAAGTCGATAGAACTAGAGTCTTTGCTCACCAACGACGAGTTCTCCAAGTTGATGGAATACCTCGGCAAGAACGAGATACAAGCCTTCACCACTGCTGGCAATGTAAGCGAAGTCTACGGTTTGTGGGCCAAAGATCGTCACCACACGAGAAAACACGCCGAGAAACGGTAATTCCAAAAGTTTTCCTATTTTTGTGCCATTGTAAAATGCACAAACATGGAAAAGCTATTAGACAAATTCTTGAGATACGTCTCTGTGGAGACGACCTCCGACGAAAACTCTGAGTCACAGCCCAGCACCGCCAAGCAACTCAATCTTTTGGGTATGCTTCGTGACGAACTGCAAGCCATGGGCATCCAAGCCGAATTGGACGAATACGGCTATGTGATGGCTACCATCCCGTCCAATGTGGACCGCGAGATTCCTGCTATTGGCTTCATTGCTCATGTCGATACCTCGCCGGATGCCTCGGGTGCCGACATCAAGCCGCAGATTATCCCGAACTATGACGGTAACGACATCGTGCTGAACAAGGAAAAGAACATTGTCCTACGTGTTTCGGAATTCCCCGAGATGGCACAATACAAAGGTCAGACGATGATCACCACCGACGGCACGACTTTGCTCGGCGCCGACGACAAGGCGGGTGTGGCCGAAATCATGTATGCTGCACAGTATATGATGGAGCATCCCGACTTCAAGCACGGCGAAATCAAGATCGGTTTCACGCCTGACGAGGAGATTGGACGTGGTGTGGTGAAGTTCGACGTGGCGAAGTTCGGCGCCAAGTATGCCTATACCATGGACGGCGGCGAGATAGGGGAGTTGGAGTATGAGAACTTCAACGCCGCCGCTGCGAAGATTCATATCCAAGGCAGCAACATCCATCCCGGCTATGGCAAGGACAAGATGGTGAACTCCATGCTTATCGCCATGGAACTCAACGCCATGCTGCCTGTGGAGCAGCGTCCGCGCTTCACGCAGGGCTACGAGGGCTTCTTCCACCTGACTGAGATCAACGGCACGGTGGAGGAGACCACGATGTCGTACATCATCCGCGACCACGACCGTGCCAAGTTCGAGGAAAAGAAGGCCCTGATTACCTCGGTGGCCGAGTTCTTGAACAAGAAATACGGCGATGTGGTGAAGCTGGAACTGAAGCACCAGTACTACAACATGCGCCAAGAGGTGGAACCACATTTCTTCATCGTGGAGCGTGCCATTAAAGCCATGGAGATGGCCAACATCAAGCCGAAAGTGCAGCCCATCCGTGGTGGTACCGACGGTGCCAACCTCTCCTTCATGGGTCTGCCTTGCCCCAATATCTTCGCTGGCGGACACAACTTCCACGGCAAGTTGGAATATGTGCCGCTCGAGAGCATGATGAAGGCCTCGGAGGTTATCCTGAACATCATCACCTTGTTCCAAGTGGAAGGCTGATTCGCGCATGAAGCAGTTGACCTTGAACAAACGACAGCATAACATCACTTTGGCGACGGTTTTTGCCTTCGCTGGTGTGTTGTATTGCCTCATTTCTTTGGTCAACCACTACCTATTCAAAACCTATGCGCTCGACTTGGGCCTCTACACCAACGCGATGTATGACTTTGCGCATCTCCGGATGGATGATTGCAGCATGTTTTTGACGCAAACCAGGAGCATCCTTAGCGCCCATTTTGACTTGTACCTGCTGCTACTCTCGCCGTTGGTCTATATCTTTGGCTCCTATACCTTGCTCGTTGTCCAGATTGCAGCCGTGTTGTTGGGTGGTTGGGGCATCTACAAGCTCATCGGACTGTATACCGACGACAATCGCATGCCGTTGTTGGCGGTGACGGTGTTTTTCTTCTCCTTCGGCATCCTTCACGCCTTGTCCTACGATTACCATTCCAATGTACTGACAGCCATGATGTTGCCTTGGCTGCTTTATTTCGTCAAAAAAGGCCGGTTTGGGCTGGCATCCTTGATGGTGGTGCTCTTCGTCATCGGAAAGGAGAACCTTTCGCTTTGGTTGTTTTTCGTTGCCATCGGCTTGATGTGGGACTATCGAAAAGAAAAGAAGACACTATGGTTTCTGTTAGGCTATGCCGTTTTTGCGTTGGCTTATTTCTTGATAGTCAATATGGTGGTTCTTCCGAGAATTGGAGGCGCCGGCATCAGCAGATATGATCATTTGGGCAGCAACTATGTCGAGATTGGCCAACGTTTGGTTGGACATCCTATGGAGACGTTGCGCAATTTGTTCACCAACACGACCGGTGACCCTGCTTTTGACGGTCGGAAGCCTGAGTTTTATTGGTGTGCTTTGGCGACGGGTTTGGTGCTTACTTTGCTGAAACCCAATTATTTGTTTATGCTTATTCCGTTGCTGGCGCAAAAGATGTTTGCCACCGACGTGATGTTTTGGGGTGTTTCGGTGCACTACAACGTGGAAATCATGCCCGTCATTGTCATCGCTTCGTTTTTGGTGATTGTCAAGCTGAAGAAATCTGCGATGAGATTAGCGCTTTCTGTGGCGCTGCTGCTTTCGACGGTGCTGACCACTTTCTATACCATCGGCGTGCCACATTCTTTCGTCTTTGTCGACCAGATCTGCGTCTATCAAGGACGGCATTATCAGCAACGCAAGTTCGACGCCAATTATGCCCGTGAGTTGATACGACAGATTCCCGACGATGCTTCCGTGAGTGCCGCCTCGATGTTTGTGCCGCATTTGGCCTTGCGCGACGACATCTACGACCTCGACAGCCGTCCCAATCCAGGTGCGGATTATGTGCTGATCACGGAACCTTATTTCGACAAGGTGAAATACTGGAAAAAGGTCTTTCCCGACTGTGACAATTATGATACGGTGGCTACTGACGGGACGCTGTTTCTGCTTCGTCGGAAGCCATGAACTGCGACAGTGTAGGAGGATTATCGCACAAATCCTTACAAGTGTAAACGAAGAAGTTCTTGGCAGGCTTGCCGCAACGGTCGATTTCAATCACACCTACAAGTTCTATCTCCTTGAAAAACCATTGGTAGGTCGTTTTGGGGTCTTTCGGATAGCGGCTGTCGGAAAGGAACCAATAGTTCTCGCCCAAGTGGAAACCACCTCTTTCATCGTTGATCCATAAGTATTTGTGTAGGAACTCGGGCCATCCCAAACCCATGACGCGTAGCCCTAAAGGTCGAGCGACGTAATAATCCACGTTGGCTAAAGGGAACCATTGGTTGGCCACAATGCCGTCCTCTTCGTTCATCACGCCTTCGGTGATTTTTTGGGCGCGGAATTCGGCGAACTTCTCACCGAGTTGCCGCCAACCGTACATGTCCACAGTGAAGTCGTCGCGACCGATTTGCTCAGGCTCGGTGTGCTTGTCCAAGGGGATGAAGCCCGTCTTGATTTCCGCCACGCCGATGACCAAAGTCAACAATAGGAAGCACAAAGCCGCCGTAATGGACTTTGGTAATTGTTCGGAGGTGGGGTTTTTATATCGCAAATAGCATGAAATCAATAGGATGAGCAGAACGAAGGCAGGTGCGCTCCAATGCGGCAAGGTGGGACGCATGAGGGAGAACACCCAAAACAACGCAATCATCGGCAAGGCGATGCACAGGATGAGGCGTTGAGTGGATTTTTCAATATGGATTCTCTTTTTGAACGCTGCGACAATTGCAATAATGGTCAAGATGAAAACCACCGGGTTGTTGTAGAAGAACTCGCCTGCCAACTCTGTCCCGAATGTCCCGAAGTTAATGCTGTTGCCGCCCACGCGCTCGCTGTGGAAATTGAGGCTTGCGAAGTTGTATTTGATGTTCCAATAAAGGATGGGGATGCAACAGATGGCAGAGATCAGCAGGGAGAGATAAAGATAAGGGTTTTTAAGTTGCTTTCTATTGAAAATCAAGATGTAAAGCCCCATGCCAACCCAGAGGAAAACACCCGAGTATTTGGAGAGCATGGCAAGGCCTGCGAATAGTCCGAATAATATCAAATATAGATTTCTTCCCTGGATTGCTTCGTTCCTCGCAAATCGAAGATTCAGCGAAGCTAATGCGCCAAGCGCGTCCGTGTTGTCATTGCGAGCGGAGCGCGGCAATCCAGAGTAATACCTTGCCGCCATCCAAACCGCCAAGAGCCAGAACGGCATCAGCGGTGTGTCGGGCATGATGAAGATGCCGGTGATGACGAAGGCATAGATGGAAGCAGTAAACAACAAGGCTGCGTAAAAACCCGTCGTGGCGTCTTTGAGGTCTTTCCCGATACGATAAATAATATAGGTGTTGGCAGTCATAAAGACGACAGAAGCTAAACGAATGAAGAACTCGCTGTCGAACAACAAGTTAAGGCTGAATAGTTGGATAACCCATCCCACCATAGGCGGGTGGTCGAAGTGGCTCCAGTCGGGATAAAGGGCATAGGTCCAGTAATAGACCTCGTCGTTGCCGAACTCCATCCACGCGGCCAATATGCCTCGCACGATGGCGCTGATGGCCAAAAGGCCAAACAACAACTTGTTGATATTTTGCTCTTTAATCCTCACTTTGCTCTTCCATTTTGGCTTTGGCCATTTTGATGAGATACCAAATCATGGCGGCAATGGCGACGATATAGACAAACCAATACAAATAGGTTTGTGCCCAATTGACAAAGTCAAGGCGCTGGTCGGCAGGCTCGGGTGTCGTGTGCCGCGTGACGGGATTCAAGTAAAAATGCTGTAAGCCGTTGACGTTGATGTGTGTACGCACATAGTGATCTTCGGGTTGGATGACATACCATGCCGTTTCTACATCCTCTTCGGTCTTTAGCACCTTGCCGTCTTGTCCGATAAACTCTACCATTTTCATGGTGGGGGAGGAGGTCTCGACAAACAGGGTGTCGCCGACCAACTGGGCACAGGTCAGATGAGGCAGTGCTTGTGCTTGTCCTACCTTTTCGGCCAAAGTCATCGGAAAATGGTACCAATTGTCGAACTCCACAGCATAGCATAGACCATTGTCGAGTGCCTTGTAAACATGTTCGGGGTCAAGGTCGGGCGTGTTGATCATGGTCAGGTTCTGGCACACCTCGCTGGCTTTGTTAATGTTGTGTGTGTCGTCGTCGCCGAGGGCATATACGCGGTGGCCGTTGGAAAGCGCCTTGTCCCAGTGTTCGAAGGCGTTGCCGTAGGGGTTCAGCACCTCAAGTAGGCGGTAGTTGCTCAACAGCACCATGTCGTTCACCTTGTAGCCAGTGGTAAACGAGGCATGGGCAGGCATGACGAAGCGGCAGCGTTCGCCCAACTTGTTGATCATGTGCTGCTTCATGTTGAGGTTTTGCATGAAGAGGAAGTCGGGGCGGTACACCGACTCGGCACCAATACAGATTTGATGTGTCTTATGGAATAGACCATAACCGTGTTCGTAAGCAGGGATATAATCCTCTCTATCAGCATTATGGGGATTGATGCTCATGTAGTCGGAGATGCCGTAATGGTCGTAGCCGAGGGCCTGATAGACGCTGTCGATGGTTGTTTCCTTGCTTTTGCGACCATTGGTTAAGCCGAAAAATTTGCGCGAATGGCAATGGAAATGGTATTTCTTCCACAGGTCGGGATTCATGTCCTGATAGGGGTTGTAGAGGTATTCGCCGTCAAAAGGTCTCGGCTCTTTGAAGCTATAGGTCGGCACGGAAAGGTAGATGTACAAAATCGGCAACAGCAAGGCAATGCCAATGCCTGCCATTACCCTGCCGAAGTAATACCAAAAGCCACGTTTCTTTTTCTCTTTGTTCATACGGACTGCAAAACTAACGGAAATTCCGTGAAAACGGAACGGAAAGGGCAAAAAATGGTCGTTTTTTGTAGAAAAAAGGCTTCCAAACCATAAGAATATCGTATCTTTGCAGCCTAATTTGAAATCATTCTTAATAAGAACAAAATGGATTCCAATCCGAAAAACAATATCATCAGCGAAGTCACAAACAAAGACTATGAATATGGCTTTGTGACCGACATCGAGACCGATTTCGTGCCGAAAGGCTTGAATGAGGACATCATACGCTTGATTTCCAAGAAGAAAGAGGAGCCAGAGTGGCTACTGGAATTCCGCCTCAAGGCCTTCCGCCATTGGCAGACGCTGAAACAACCCAACTGGGCGCATCTCGATCTCCCCGAAATCGACTATCAGGACATCATCTATTACGCCGCGCCGCGCAAACGCCAGCAGAAGCAGAGCCTCGATGAGGTGGACCCTGAGCTGCTGGCCACCTTCGACAAACTCGGCATCTCGCTCGACGAGCAGAAGAAGCTCTCAGGCGTGGCCGTCGACGCAGTCATGGACTCCACCTCGGTGAAGACGACTTTCCAAGAGACGCTTTCGAAGCACGGCGTCATCTTCATGTCGTTCAGCGAGGCGGTGAAGCAGCACCCCGATCTCGTGCGCAAGTATCTCGGCAAAGTGGTGCCTTACACCGACAACTTTTTCGCCGCGCTTAACTCGTCGGTCTTTAGCGACGGCTCGTTCTGCTACATCCCGAAAGGTGTGCGTTGCCCTTTGGAACTGTCGACCTACTTCCGCATCAACGCGGCCAACACGGGTCAGTTTGAGCGTACGCTCATCGTGGCTGACGAAGGCGCGTATGTGAGTTACATGGAAGGCTGCACGGCTCCGCAACGCGATGAGAACCAGCTTCATGCCGCTATCGTGGAAATCATAGCCGAGACCGACGCCGAGGTGAAATACTCCACGGTGCAGAACTGGTACCCGGGCGACAAGGAAGGTAAGGGTGGCGTGTATAACCTCGTTACGAAGCGAGGACTTTGCCGTGGTGACCGCTCCAAGATATCTTGGACGCAGGTGGAGACGGGCTCGGCAATCACATGGAAATACCCGGGCTGCGTGCTGATGGGCGACCACTCGGTGGGCGAGTTCTACTCCGTCGCCGTGACCAACAACTACCAGCAGGCTGACACGGGAACCAAGATGATCCATCTGGGCAAGAACACCCGCAGCACCATCATCTCGAAGGGCATCTCCGCCGGCCATAGCCAAAATGGCTACCGTGGCTTGGTGAGGGTGGCCGCCAAAGCTGAAAACGCCCGCAACTATTCGCAATGCGACTCCTTGTTGTTGGGCGACAAATGCGGTGCCCACACTTGGCCCTACGTTGAGTGCGGCAACGAGTCGAGCATCCTCGAACACGAGGCCACGACCTCGAAAATTTCTGAGGACCAGTTGTTCTACTGCCAGCAGCGCGGCATCCCGACAGAGAAGGCCATCGGCCTCATCGTCAACGGCTATGCCAAGGACGTGCTGAACAAACTGCCCATGGAATTCGCGGTTGAGGCGCAGAAATTATTGTCGATAACCCTTGAGGGTAGTGTCGGTTGAATTGTAGAGACGCAATGCATTGCGTCTTTACCAGATTTTAAATATTGAATATTAAATCTTGAATTATATGTTACTGAATATTAAAAATTTACACGTCTCCATCGGGGGCAAGGAAATCCTGAAAGGATTGAATCTGGGCGTCAACGAAGGCGAAGTCCACGCCATCATGGGACCCAACGGAACGGGAAAGAGCACCTTGGCGGCAGCCATCACGGGTCGTGAGGGCTACGAAATCACCGAGGGCGAGATCTGGTACAAGGGCAAGAACATCGTCGGGATGTCGCCCGAGGACCGCGCCAACGAAGGCATCTTCCTGAGTTTCCAATATCCCGTCGAGATCCCAGGCGTGAGCATCCAGAACTTCATGCGCACCGCCGTCAACTCGAAGCGCGAATACCAAGGCTTGCCGCCGATGAGCACGATGGAGTTCATGAAGATGATGAAGGAGAAGCAGGCCATGGTGGAAATCACCGAGAAGCTGCAAAACCGCTTCGTCAACGTGGGCTATAGCGGCGGCGAGAAGAAGAAAAACGAGATCTTCCAGATGGCCATGCTGGAGCCCAGCCTCGCCATCCTCGACGAGACAGACTCGGGTCTTGACATCGACGCACTACGCATCGTGGCTCACGGTGTCAACCAATTGCACAGTGCCGAGAACGCCTTCGTGGTCATCACGCACTACCAGCGTCTGCTCGACTACATCGTCCCCGACTTCGTCCACGTGATGTACGACGGACGCATCGTCAAGACGGGCGGCAAGACCCTCGCTCTCGAACTCGAAGAAAAAGGCTACGAATGGATTAAGGAACTTTGATTATGGACAACCAACTCATCATAGCCGCCAACCAAAGCCGCGAGATTATTGAGTATGACGATGATGCGCACCTGTCGGCAGAGCCCAAGGTGTCGGAAATCGTCCTCAACGAGAACGCCAGCCTTGAGTTGTATGTGCTGCAAAACGTCGACAACGAGGCTTCCATTCAGCGCGAGTTCAAAATCAGGCAGCTGGCCGACAGCCACTTGAAGATTGTGGTCATCACCTTCAACGGTGGCGACGTCCGCAACACCTATACCGTCGACCTCGATGGCGAAGGAGCCGAAACGCAGATCTACGGCCTCTATCTCATCGACAAGAAACAGCATGTGGAGAACTACCTGAAGGTGAACCACAACGTGCCGCACTGCACCAGCAACGAGAAGTTCAAGGGCGTGCTCGACGACGAGGCCACGGGCATCTTCAACGGCCATGTCTATGTGGCACCGAATGCTCAGAAGACCGATGCCCACCAAAACAATAGCAACATCATCCTCACCCCCAAGGCCAAGATCAACAGCCAACCTTTCTTGGAGATTTATGCCGACGACGTGAAATGCTCTCACGGCACCTCCACCGGCCAACTCGACCAAGAGGCCATGTTCTACATGCGCCAGCGTGGCATCAGCAAGGCCAACGCCAGGATCCTGTTGATGTATGCCTTCGCCGCCGAGATCAGCAACCACATCGGCAACGATATGTTGCACGAACACATCGACGACATGATCAAACGTCGTCTGCGTGGCGAGCTGTCGAGCTGCGAGAACTGCGTCCTGCGCTGCAGCCACCCGAAGGATTACAATTTTGAAATCGATTATTCGAAAATCTGATGAATATCAACGATATACGTCAACAATTTCCCGTCCTCGACCAGCAGGTCTACGGCAAACCCTTGGTCTATCTCGACAATGCGGCCACCACGCAGAAGCCGCTCTGCGTCATCGAGCGCGAGCGCGACTATTACCTGCATGAGAATTGCAACATCCACCGTGGAGTGCACTACCTGAGCCAGAAGGCCACCGAGGCCTACGAACATGCTCGCCAGACTGTGGCCGATTTCATCCATGCCAAGGAATCGCGCGAAATCGTCTTCACCCGCGGAACCACGGAATCGTTGAACCTGCTTGCCACGGCGTTTGAACACCTTATATTAAACAATTTCTCTATGGATTGCTTCGTTCCTCGCAATGACGCAAAGCGACAGTCAGAGTTGAAAGTGCTGGTTACCGCGATGGAGCATCACTCCAACCTTGTGCCTTGGCAGCAGATGATCCAACGGCATCAGGGGCAATTGTTTGTCGTCCCGATGGACGACAAGGGCGTGTTGGACTTGGAGCAATACGAGAAACTGCTGAAAGAAGGCCCGAAAGTGGTTTCCATCGCGCATATTTCCAACGTGTTGGGCACCATCAATCCTATCAAGCAGATGATTACGATGGCGCATCAGTATGGCATTCCCGTGGTTGTTGACGGCGCCCAATCCATGGCACATCATCCCATTGACGTCCAAGACTTGGACTGTGATTTCTTCGTCTTCTCGGGCCATAAGATGTATGCTCCGATGGGTATCGGTGGCTTGTATGGCAAGGCGGAGTGGCTGGAGAAGTTGCCGCCGTATCAGTTTGGTGGCGAGATGGTCGACACCGTGAGTTTCGAGAAGACCACTTTCAATGTGTTGCCTTTCAAATTCGAGGCAGGTACGCCCAATGTGGGTGCAGCCCTCGGCTTGGAAACGGCTGTCCAATTCCTGCAAAGCCTCGACAGGAAAGAAGTGGAAGTGCACGAAACCCAACTCCTGCAATCCGCCATCCAACAGCTTTCCGCAATTGACGGCATACGCTTCATCGGTCAGGCGGAACAACGCAGTGGACTGGTTTCTTTCGTTATAGAAGGTGTGCATCCCTACGACCTCGGCACCATCATCGACAAGATGGGCGTGGCCGTGCGCACGGGTCACCATTGCGCCGAACCTGTGATGACACGTTTCGGCATCCCAGGCACGGTGAGGGCTTCGTTTGCTTTGTATAATACGCTGGATGAGGTCGACGTTTTTGTCAAGGCTGTTCAGCGGGCTGCGATGATGCTTCGTTAACTTCCTCGGTAGTCGTTTCCTCAATAGTTGCTCTCTCGGTGGACGCTTCTTCAGTGGACGCCTCTTCGTCGGGCGTTTCCTCGACCGTTTCCATGGTGAGTTTTCCGTCTTTCATCTTGATTTTCTTCTTCACGCGGATAGGAGCAATGATAAGCACCAAAAGCAACTCAAGGGCATACTTTACTGGCGGAATCAAGCCTGTTTTGTATAACTGGAAACCGATGAGCAGGAAGGAAAAACCGACAAAAAGCGCTTTTCCGTAGGCTTTCTTTCTAAATACCTGTATGAGGCTGAAAACCAGTATGGCGGATAAGGTAAGCTGAATAATCTGTGTCCACAATTCTTGTGAGCCTTCTTCGGTCTGGCCTTGGTTGAAATAGTAAGAATCAATGAAATAACGACTATACACAAGGGTAAAAATCTCAAAGATAAGCAACAAGCCATAATAGGTGATGGCGAAACTTGCCGCCAGCTTCATTGCGGTGGTGAGTTTGGGCTTTACGTTGAAGATTGTACTCTCGCGTTGCTTCATGGTCACTCAGGGTTTTGAGGGTTTTGTGCCATGTCCATCCGCTTGAAATAGAGGTAGTAAAGCAGGATGAAGATGCTAGTGAACAGCAGATCGGAAACGAAAGGCGACGGATGCTGTAAGGGATAGACGAATACTGATGCGTCAATCAACATGCCGATTTGGGCAATGGAATAGATGTGGAAACCGCGTTTGTCGCCCTTGAACATCATGATGACGCCCACCAATGAAGCAACGAACAGCACCAACAGGATGAGGTAATAGTTGGGGTTGATTTGTGAGAGTGTGGTGGCGCTATCGGTCATCATCTTGGTCATCTCCTCGTTCATGCCTGAAAACGGTGCAAGCATCTCTTCGAACTGTCCGTTCTCGAGCATTGTCGACAACTTGGGAATATAGAAATATGCGACCAACGAGCTGAGGATGTTCCAGCAGGCGTTGATGAACGACAACACCAGAAGGATGGTCATCCCTACGGGGCGTTTTTGGGGTTGTTGGGTTTCCATTGTTTTTATTGTAGGGGCGGACCCGTGTGTCCGCCCAATAATATCAAAACATTTTGTTTTTAGGGCGGGCACATGGGTCCGCCCCTACAAACGATTATTTGTTTTCCAAAATATCAAACGCCAGCGGATAATTCTTCACAAAATCAACCGATTTGGCAATCTCGGTGTACATCACCTTGTCGATGCGCACGAATTCCACATTTTTGCGATATTCGGCAACGAATTTTTCAATGATGGGCGAGGATTTCAGCGGACGACGGAACTCAAGGGCTTGTGTGGCGTTCAACAACTCAATGGCTAATACGCGCTCCAAGTTCTCGGCAACACGCAAGGCTTTTGTTGCAGCGTTGGCACCCATGCTGACATGGTCTTCCTGTCCTTGTGAGGACTCGATGCTGTCGACGGAAGCGGGTGTGCAGAGTTGTTTGCTTTGGCTGACGATGCTGGCGGCGGCATATTGAGGAATCATGAAGCCGCTGTTGAGGCCAGGCTCGGCGACGAGGAAGGACGGTAGATCGCGCTTGCCACCAATGAGTTGGTAGATACGGCGTTCGCTGATGTTGCCCAACTCTGCCATGGCGATGGCGAGGAAGTCCAAAGTGATGGCCAGAGGCTGACCATGGAAGTTACCGGCGCTGATGACCAGATCCTCGTCGGGGAAGATGGTCGGGTTGTCGGTGACGGCGTTGATCTCTTCGCTGAAGACGGAGGCCACATAGTCGATGGCATCCTTCGAGGCACCATGCACCTGCGGCATGCAACGGAAGGAGTAGGGGTCTTGGACGTGCTTCTTTTCCCTGACGATGAGTTGGCTGCCTTTGGTAAACTCACGCACACGCTTGGCGGTGACAATCTGTCCGTTGTGGTGACGGATCTGGTGTACCTGATCGAAGAAAGGCTCAATGCGACCGTCAAAGGCTTCCAGAGACACTGTGCCGATGAGGTCGGCGAGATAGCTGAGGCGGAAGGCCTTCAGCAGGACGTAGGTGCCGTAGCTGCTCATGAACTGCGTGCCGTTGAGCAGGGCCAGACCTTCTTTCGACTGCAATGTGATGGGTTTCCAACCGAACTTCTTCAGGATCTTGTCGGCAGGGACGATCTTGCCCTCATAGTGCACTTCGCCCAAGCCGAGCAAAGGCAGCATGAGGTTGGCCAAAGGTGCCAAGTCGCCAGAGGCGCCGAGTGAGCCTTGGTTGTAAACCACAGGCAACACATCGTTGTTGAAGAAGTCGATGAGACGCTGCACAGTGACGACCTGCACACCGCTATTACCGTAGCTGAGGCTCTGCACCTTCAGCAGGAGCATGAGACGGATGATTTCCTCAGGCACCATCTCGCCTGTGCCGCAGGCGTGCGACATGACGAGGTTTTTCTGCAAGGTGCTTAGGTCTTCTTTCGAGATGCTATGGTCGCAGAGGGAACCGAAACCGGTGGTGACGCCGTAGATGGGCTTCTCGGGGTTCTCCATCTTCTTGTCGAGGTAGTCGCGGCACTTCTGGATGCGCTTGATGGCATCAGCGCTGAGTTCCAGCTTGTAGCCTTTGGTCAGTATTTCGTTTACCTGTTTGAAGGTCAATTCCTTGGATGAGATTTTATGTATTTTCATATTTCTTTGTTTGTAAATGTTTTCGTTTTTGTAGGGGCAGACCTGCGTGTCTGCCCGGGCGGACATATAGGTCCGCCCCTACGTTTTATTTTATAATTGTTTCTACCAATTTGTTTGCGTTAACAGTAACCTGTGTGCCTTCCTTCATGAATTTCACGGTGAATTTCTGTTCGGCCACCTCTTGTTCGCCCGCGATGACGACAATCGGGATATGGCGTTGGTCGGCATATTTCATCTGCTTCTGAATCTTGGCGGCATCAGGATAGATTTCCGCGTTGATGCCATGTTTGCGAACCTGGTTCAGATATTTCAGGCAATACTGTTCCTCGGTTTTGCCGAAGTTGAGGAAAATCACCTTGGTACTCTCTGACATGGTCTCGGGGAAGAGGTTGAGACCTTCCAAGACGTCGTAGATGCGGTCGGCGCCGAAGCTGATGCCCACGCCGGATACGTTAGGCAGACCGAAAATGCCGGTGAGGTTGTCATAACGCCCGCCGCCCGAGATGCTGCCGATGGCGAAGTCCTTGGCCTTCACCTCGAAGATAGCACCGGTGTAGTAGTTCAAGCCACGGGCCAGAGTGAGGTCGAGTTCGGTGTCGATCTTCAGCTCCATGTCTTCGATATAGTCGAACAAGGTTTCGAGCTCTTCGATGCCTTTTTGGCCGACTTCGTTGTCGAGCAAAGGTTTCAATTGGGTCAACTTCTCGCGCGTATTGCCCTTCATGAAGAGGATGGGCTGCAATTTGTCGATGGCGGCTTGCTCCAGTCCCTTCTCAGCGAGTTCAGCGTTGACGGCGTCAATGCCAATCTTATCCAACTTGTCAATGGCAACGGTGATGTCCACCAAGGCATCCGACTTGCCGATGTATTCTGCGATGCCGGCCAGCACCTTGCGGTTGTTGATCTTCAGTGTGACGTTGATTTTCAGCGCACCGAAGACCTCATCAACGATTTGCACCAACTCGGCTTCGTTTAGCAATGAGTCGCTGCCGATGATATCCACGTCGCATTGGTAGAACTCGCGGTAGCGGCCTTTCTGCGGACGGTCAGCGCGCCAAACGGGTTGGATCTGGTAGCGCTTGAAGGGGAAGGCGATCTGGTCGCGGTACATGGTGACGAACCTCGCAAAAGGAACAGTCAGGTCATAGCGTAATCCTTTCTCCGTGATTTTACTTGCCAGTTTTAAGGATTCAAGCGGCTCGCCGTTTTGCTCTACGCCACTCATGAAGTCGCCACTGTTGAGCACACGGAAGAGGAGTTTGTCGCCCTCGTCACCGTATTTGCCCAAAAGGGTGCTGAGGTTTTCCATCGAAGGGGTCTCAATGGGTTGGAAACCAAAGCGTTTGAACACACCTTTGATGGTGTCGAAAATATAGTTGCGGCGCACCATGACTTCCGGCAGGAAGTCGCGTGTGCCTTTGGGAATGCTGGGTTTTTGTGCCATTTCGGAAAATTTTTGCAAAAATACATTTTTTTGTGTTGCCGTGCATGTATTGACTCCGTCGAATCTTCGATTTCCGAGCCTTTTGTAGGCATAGATACACTCACCTTTCAGGCTCGGTATGACATGCCTACAAAAGGCGAAGTGAATCTATGCACGGCATTCTGTTATTTCAGTTCAAACTCTTCGCCGGGCTCGGGGATGAAGATATTGTCCCAGCCCTCTTTGCGCAGCTGGCGTTTGTAGAACTGTTGCGCTTCGGGGTCGCCGTGCACGATAAAGGTCTTCTTCACCTTGCTCGGGTCTTGGCAACTCAGGTAGTTGATCATCTCCTTGTAGTCGCCGTGACCGCTGAAGGCATCGATTTCATAAATGTCGGCATTGACGTTATGTTCCATGCCGAAGATGGAGACGGTCAGAGGCTTGGGATCGGCCAGCAGCTTGGCACCCAAAGTGGTGGGGGCGCAGTAGCCGATGGCGAGGATGCTGTTGTTGGGGTTTTCGATGCTGTTCGCGATGTGGTGTTTCACGCGACCAGCCTCCATCATGCCCGAAGCCGAGATGATGATGCAAGGTTCCTTGCGGGCATTCAGTGCCTTCGACTGGTTGACGTCGCGGATGAAGGTCAGGCTGTTGAAGCCGAAGGGGTCGGGGTTGTATTCGATGACATCCTTCACGTCGTCGTTGAAGAGGTCGACGTACATACGGAAAATCTCGGTGGCGTTGACGGCCAAGGGACTATCGACGAATACCGGAATCTTCTCGGGCAGCTTGCCTTGGTTGTAAAAGTTGTTCAGCAGGTACACGATCTCTTGCGTGCGGCTGACGGCAAACGAGGGGATGATGAGTTTGCCTCGCTTTTCAACACACGTGTTGTAGATGATTTCCAACAGCTGTTGCTCAGCGTTGGCGCGGTCGCTGTGGAGACGGTTACCGTAGGTTGCCTCAGTGATGAGGTAGTCGCAATGCGGGAACGGCTCGGGTGAGCGTAGCAGATAGTTGTGTTCACGCCCGATGTCACCAGTGTAGCCGATGCGTGTCATTTTGCCGCCCTCGTCGATTTCAAGGATGGCACAGCCGCTGCCGAGCAGGTGACCTGTATTGTTGAACTTCACCTTGATGTTATTGTCGAGATAAAGGAATCTGTTGTAGCTGACGGTGACAAAGGTGTCCATGCAAGCACGCGCGTCTCGCTCGGTATAGATGGGTTGCAAGGCGGGCAGACCCTGCTTGCGGCGTTTCTTGTTGAACCATTCCATATCGTTCTCCTGGATGAAGCCCGTATCGGGAAGCATGATGCTGCACAGGTCTTTGGTGGCCGGTGTGCAGACCACTTCGCCGCGGAATCCCAACTTGTAGAAATAGGGGATGAGGCCGCTGTGGTCGATATGGGCGTGGGTCAGGATGATGTAATCGATTTCCTTCGGGTCAACCATGATGTTACGGTTGGCGGCGTCGGTCTCGAGGCCCTTACCTTGGAACATGCCGCAGTCCAACAGGATTTTCTTGCCATGGTCGGTAGTGATGAGGTGCTTGCTGCCCGTCACTTCTTGGGCCGCACCGATGAATTTGATCTTCATAGGCTGAAATATTTGCCCCAAAGATAGTCAAAAAAAGTGAGGCGACAAGATTTTGTCACCTCACTTAAAGATTATTTTTGCTATGGAGGAAAACTGGGACTATTCCACCACGATCTTCCTCACGACCTGGCCATTGTTGGTTTCGATGTGCATCATGTAGATGCCCTTGGCCATCTGTGATAGGTCGATGATAGCTTGGTCGCCTTCGAGTTCAGCATTGTAAACCGTTTGCCCGTAGGTGTTCACGATGCGGACGCGGCTCAGGCCTTCGCTCTCAATGGTGACGTTGCCCTTTGTGGGGTTGGGATAGACCGTGGCATTGATGCCGTTTTCGGTCAGGCCTTCAGTGTGTAAGAGGTGAGCCACAATGAAACGGTTGGTGGTGGCAATGAAGGTGAAACTGAGTTCTTCAGAAACGATTTCGCCGTTTTCCGTCCAGTTTTGGAAGGCATAGTCTTCGTTGGGGATGACAGTCAACGTAACCTCGTCACCGTAGTTGTACGTGCCAGCCCCTGTGATGGTGGCGCCGTCGATCGGGTCGACAGAGGTTGTGATCTTGATGGTCTGCACGTTGAAGTTGGCCACCAGGTTGCGGTTAGCTGTCACATTGAAAGTGTAGTCGGCGTCAGCGGAGACCACAGTGCTACCTTCGGTCCAATTGGTGAAGATGTAACCTTCTGCAGGCACTGCGTTTACGGTGCAGGATTGTCCTTCGGTGTAGGTGCCGCCGCCAGTGACAGTGCCGCCTTCAGTCGGGTTGGCAGTGACACTGATGGTGTAGGTCGGGGGGACGTAGGTGAAGTTGGCCACCAAAGTGCGGCTACCTGTGACATTGAAGGTATAGCTGGCATTAGTGGAGACCACGGTGCCGTTTTCCGTCCAGTTGGTGAAGGTGTAGTTGGCGTTGGGCGTTGCGCTTACGGTGCAGGATTGTCCTTCGATGTAGGTGCCGCCGCCCGTGACAGCGCCACCATTGGTCGGTTGTGCCGACACGCTGATGGTGAAGCTCTGAGGCACGTAGGTGAAGTTGGCCACCAAAGTGCGGTTGGAAGTGACTGTGAAAGTGTAGTTGGTACTGGTGGACACCACGTTGCCGCCTTCAGTCCAATTGGTAAAGGTGTAGTTGGCGTTTGATGTTGCACTCACGGTGCAGCTTTGGCCGTAGTTGAAGGTGCCGCCACCAGAGACGGTACCACCGTTGGTCGGGTTGGCTGTCGCAGTGATGGTGTAGCTGTTGATGGTGAAGTTGGCCACCAAAGTGCGACTGGATGTGACGGTGAAGGTGTAGCTGGCACTGGTGGACACCACGTTGCCACCTTCAGTCCAGTTGGCGAAGGTGTAGCCCATGGCTGCCGTGGCGCTCACGGTGCAGCTCTGGCCATAGTTGAAGGTGCCGCCGCCTGTAACAGTGCCGCCGTTGGTCGGGTTGGCCGACACAGTGATGGTGTAGCTGTTGATGGTGAAATTGGCCACCAAGGTGCGGCTACCGGTGACATTGAAGGTGTAGCTGGCATTGGTCGACACCACGCTGCCATTTTCAGTCCAGTTGGCGAATGTGTAACCTGTGGCAGCAGTTGCACTCACGGTGCAAGATTGCCCTTCAGTGTAGGTGCCGCCGCCAGTGACGGTGCCGCCGTTGGTTGGGTTGGCTGTAACGCTGATGGTGTAGGTTGGCGGGACATAGGTGAAGTTGGCTACCAAGGTGCGGCTACCTGTGACGTTGAAGGTATAGTTGGCATTGGTGGAGACCACGGAGTCATTCTCTGTCCAGTTGGTGAAGGTATAGTTGGCGTTTGGTGTTGCACTTACCGTGCAGGATTGTCCTTCGGTGTAGGTGCCGCCGCCGGTGACGGTGCCGCCTTCAGTCGGGTTAGCCGACACGGTGATGGTGAAGCTCTGCGGGACATAAGTGAAGTTGGCTACCAAAGTGCGGTTACCAGTGACATTGAAAGTGTAATTGGCATTGGTCGACACCACGTTGCCATTTTCAGTCCAGTTGGTGAAAGTATAGCCTGTGGCGGGTGTGGCACTCACGGTGCAGGATTGTCCTTGCTGGAATGTGCCGCCGCCTGATACAGTGCCGCCTTCCTCAGGCTCGGCTGAGACGTTGATGGTGTATTCCGTGACGCCGCCGCTGACGATGTCGATGGTGGCGATGTAGGTGATCATGTTATAGCCGAAGACGGTCAATGTAGCAGTGCCCGGTGTGCCTGGAGCATCGAAGGTGATGTTGCAGGTGCCGTTGTTGATAGTGGCTGAGCCCATGATTTCGTTGTTGCACGTCAGGGTAGCCAAAGCGCCTTCGCCGTTAGTGGCGTTCACAGTGAAACTCGTTGCCGTGGTAGGCATCGACGAAGCATGGGTGACACCCATGTCAGTAGGAATTGCGTTACGCAGCGTCAGTGTCGGGTCACCATAGAGGATCCAGCAGTTATAGGTTCCCTTGTTCGCATTTTGCGTCGCACCTTGGTCAAGGACTGCCATGTTGCCGTCGACAGAAACGCCACCCATGGTGCGTCTGATTTGGTTGTTGTAGGATTCAACAAGGATGTCGATCATTTCGTCTTGGCCGTACATTGGCGGTACCCAAGGTTGTGAGATATATGAAAACATGCCACCGATGGCACCTGTGGGATTGCTATTGTTATTGTTGGTGGCTCGCATCCATGCTTCTGCGAAACAACCTCCGCTGTGGTCATATTTGCCGACGAGACAAGCCACAGAGATGATGTAGGGCAGCTTGTAGTCGTTGGTCAATGCGTTGACGTGGGAGTTGCTGTAGCTAAACACGCCCCAGCCTGTTTCAGAACCATGGTTGCAGTAGTTGATGATGCTGACACCACTGTTGATGTGCTGGCTGACGACACTGGCACTGGTAGCCGTGGTGCCGGTTACGCTTTGGTAGTCACGATAGACATTGGTATAATTGTATCCCAGCAAGTCGTTTCTGACATTGTCGATATGCTGATAGTCGTCTTCGTTGAAATGGCCTCCGGTTCCGGCAGTGGTAGAGATGCCTTGACCTATAGGAAGCCATGTGGCTGTTGCGTTCAGGTCTCTTTCGTAATTGATGACTTTATTGACATGGTTCGTCACTTGTGCTGCCGTCTCACAGCAGAAGCGTCCAACGAGCAACTCGTTGTATGAGTCATTACCTGCGGTTTGTCCGTAGGGCAGGTCACCATAGCCCGAATAGCCACTCCACCCTGATCCTGCTGAGACATAGACGCCTGGAATTTGTCCGACATCGCCAACGAGCAGGACATCCGTCAAGGCGGGGTGCTGGTTGTAATAGGTGGCGATGTAACTCTGGATGGATGCGGCGGTAGTGCCGGTGGTGCTCGTTCCCACCATGGTGGTAGGACGGCCAATCTGTTTCTTCCAGTTGACGAAAGGCACCATTTCTGTCATAAAGGCGTCATGGCAGATGACGAGCAACTCGCCCGCTTCCTCGATGGGAGTATATTTCGACAGCGATTCGGCGTAGTTGATGTAACGGTTCTCGTAAATGGCCTTGAATTCGGGATCCAACACGAAGCTGCGGTTACGGTTTTCGATGATGTTTCTGCTGTCATCACCCACCTTTTCCATGCTCAAGATGAGGTGATGGTACACTCTCAACACCTTTGTCACGGGGTTGTACTGGCATGGTGTGACCATCATATTCTGGCCTCTCACATCACGATGGATGTAAGGCTCGTCGAGTGTGGCGAGCTTCGAGGGGAAGAAGGCATTCGTCGAATAGACCTCTCCGTAAGTGTAAGGCACATCCTCAGGGTTGATGCTGCGCGGGAAATCGCCTTTGGAAGGAACGATTTCCATGTTTTGGTATTCCGTGTATTCGGATGCTACGACCTGTACGCTCATTAAGGCCCTGTCACCAATGATGGCGGGGATGGCAATCATCGGCAGTTGAGGCTCACCGGCGACAGAGGTAATGGCGGCCTTGGGGATGGTGATGACGCTGGCTTGGCCATGAGGTGTAGTAACCTCATTGGTGTCAAAGCCAGAAAGCTGCAGGTCGACGGTGATATTGCGCTCCGAAGAGGCAATGAGTTCTACCTGATAGGAGCTCGGAGTGTTGCCGTTGATAGCAACCCACTGCTGGCCGAAAGAAACGAAAGCCAGCATGACGAGCAGCATAGTGAATAACTGTTTTTTCATAGTGGAAAGAAATTGATTTAAAAAGGCAAAAATAGTAAATTTTCCCTAATCGGTCTCATTTTGCCGTATTTTTTCGCAAGAAAGCGACGGAGTCACCCCAGGCATTGTACAGGACCTTGTGCCCGATGGCTGCCAAGCGGATGTCGAGGCAACTCTGGCATTGGTCGGGTTGATCTTTGACACAAGCCTTGTCAGGGTAGATGAGGTAGTTCTCGCGGAACTCGTTGGGCGTGAGGTTGGGCATGATGACATTCGCACCTGCCGCAATGGCTTTTTCGCGTCCTTGCGGGTCGACGGTCTGGTTGGCGGTGGCCGCCACCATGTTGATTTCAGGCATCATCAGGCGGAGGATGGCGATCATCTTCAAGGTCAGCTCCATTCGCTCTTTGTCAGATGGGATCTGGTCTTTGTATTGCCATAAAGGCGTGTCGGGGTGGGGGATGAAAGGCCCCATGCCGACCATGGCGACATCCTTTGAGCGGAAGAACAGCAGGTCGTTGGCGAGGTCGTCGAAGGTCTGGAAGGGTAGCCCTACCATCACCCCGGTACCTGTCTGGTAGCCGAGTTTCAGCAACGTGTCGATGCACCCCAACCTTGTCTGGAAGTTGTGTTTCTCGTCGCGTGGGTGAATCTTGTAGTAGAGTTCTTCGTTGGAGGCCTCAATGCGGAGCAGGTAACGGTGTGCGCCGGCCTCAAACCACTCGCGATACACCTCTTCCGTTTGCTCGCCCAGCGATAGCGTGATGCCCAGACTGCCGTTGTCTATCTTCTTGATTTCCTTGACCAAATAGGTGATCTTGTCGGTAAAGGCCTTGTCGGAACGTTCTCCACTTTGCAGGGCCACGGAGCCATAACCCAGTTCGTGCGCCAATTTTGCACATTCAATGACTTCCTCGTCGCTGAGTTGATAGCGCTCGAAGTTGGGATTCTTGCTGCGAACACCGCAGTAGAGGCACGACTTGGTGCAGATGTTACTGTATTCGATCAGCCCGCGTAGATGAACAAAGTTGTCAAGATGCGCCAACTTGGTCTGCAAGGCATTGTCAAACAGCAGTTTCTTGTCGTCACCCTCGGCAGCCAGCAGGGTTTTGATGTCGGCCTTCTCAAGGTAAGGCTTGTCTAGGATTTCGGAAACGGACATCTTGTTTAGAAAATTTCTGCAAAGGTAAGAAATATTTTGACCACTATGTTTTGCCTTCGTATTTGGCTTCATATCAGAACTTTTCGGGGTAATTCCGGCTTCTTTGCGAACAATTTGCTACTTTTGCAGCAAAATTCTGCCTATGTCAAGAAACGAACAGGAACTGAAAGGTGTCACTTTGTTGGGCAACCAAAACACCCAGTATAGCTATGACTATACGCCCGAGGTACTGGAGACCTTTGAGAATAAACATCCTGAAAACGAGTATGTTGTGACCTTGGATTGCCCTGAGTTCACTTCGCTCTGTCCCAAGACAGGTCAGCCCGACTTTGGCCACCTTATTATTAATTACATCCCCCGCACCCTGATGGTGGAGAGCAAGAGCCTGAAGCTCTATCTCTTCAGCTTCCGCAACCACGGCGACTTCCATGAGGACTGTGTGAACATCATCATGAAGGACCTGGTCAAACTGATGGATCCCAAGTATCTCGAGGTCATCGGCCTGTTCAATCCCCGTGGCGGCATCTCCATCAAACCTTTTGCCAACTACGGTGATGCCGAGCATCAAGACATGGTGAAACAACGCCTCTTGGCCAATTTCCACAACTCATGAAAGACGCAGTGATTATCATATCGGGCGGCATGGACTCCACAACGATGCTCTACGAGTTCAAGGATGACATCGCCATGGCCATCACCTTCGACTACGGCTCCACTCAAAATGGGCGCGAGCGTGTCTGTGCCGTCACGCATTGCCAGCGTCTGGGCATCAAGCACATCGTCATCCCGCTGGAATTCATGCACCGCTATTTCAAGAGCGCACTGCTGATGACGGCTGACGACATCCCCGAAGGCAACTACGATGACGAGAATATGAAGTCGACGGTGGTGCCTTTCCGCAACGGCATCATGCTCGCCATCGCCGCAGGTATCGCTGAAAGTAATGGCCTGAAGCGCGTGATGATTGCCAACCACGCCGGCGACCATTCCATCTATCCCGATTGTCGTCCCGGCTTCGTCAACGCCATGTCGGAGGCCATGTCGGCGGGTACATACGAGAACATTACAGTGTGGGCCCCTTACACTTACCTGAGCAAGAAAGAAATTGCTGAGCATGGCAAGGCTTTGGGCTTGGACTATAGTGAGACTTATTCCTGCTATAAAGGTGGCGAGAAGCATTGTGGCAAATGTGGCACCTGCCGCGAACGCATCGAAGCCCTCCGCGCCGCCGGCATCAATGATACAACCGAATACGAATGTGGAATTCGGAATTCGGAATTCGGAATTACCAACCAAGCAATATAATTCCGCATTCCGCATTCTGCATTCCGAATTAAACAATGAATATGTATTACGTCAGAAAAACCCTAGAAATATCCTCCTGCCATCAGCTCTACCTCGACTATGAGAGCAAGTGCGAGAACCTGCACGGCCACAACTGGAAGGTCAACGTGTACTGCCGCGCCGAGAAGCTCGACAACAACGGCATGGTGTGCGACTTTACCGAAATCAAGCGATTGATTCATGGTAAGATCGACCACACGAACCTCAACGACGTGTTGGACTTCAATCCTACTGCCGAGAACCTGGCCAAGTGGATTGTCGACACCGTCCCGAACTGCTACCGCGCTGATGTGTGGGAGTCGCGCGACAACAAGGCATCCTATATCAAGGACGATGCCCCGCAGAACTTTGATTGACACGCTTCGCGTCATTGCGAGGAGGAACGACGAAGCAATCTAGAGCATGTACCGTATCAACGAAATATTCTACTCTCTCCAAGGCGAAGGCTACCATAGTGGTACCCCCGCTGTTTTCGTGCGCTTCAGCGGCTGCAACCTGCACTGTGCCTTTTGTGACACACAACACCAAACAGGGGAGACGTTGTCACTGCAAGAGATTGTGGACGAAGTGAATAAGTATCCCCAAGCTCCCTTGCTTGTCTTGACTGGCGGCGAACCTTCTTTGTTCATCGACGAGGCCTTTGTGGCGGAGTTGAAGCAACAAACAAGAAAGACTATCGCCATCGAGACCAACGGCACCCGGCCTTTGCCTGGCAATTTGGATTGGGTGACGCTGTCGCCCAAGATGGCATTCGAAGGCGGTGATGCGGAGCCTTGTGTGGTAAGGCGTTGTGATGAGTTGAAGGTGGTCTATCTTGGTCAGGAATTGGTGCAATATGACGGTATCGAAGCCAAATATCGTTTTCTGCAGCCTTGTTTTGTGGAAGATGATGAACAACGGAAAGCTAACATGAAAGCCTGCGTGGAAGCCGTGAAAGCCCATCCCCATTGGCGGCTTTCGTTGCAGATACATAGGATTTTGAATATCCCATAGGTGGATTGATATGCTTCGCGTCATTGCGAGCGTAGTGAAGCAATCCGGGTATTATTGCTTGTGGGGTCTATAACTCCGTCTCGGCTCGCTGTAAACCAAAAAAACAGCGGGCTTTTTGTTTAAGTCGCCTTTATAGCTCTTCCATTCCCCGATGCTCTGGCTGATGATGAGTTCGTCGTCGCAGGTTAGGTTGCAGGCGACGCAGACGCGCGTGGCAGGGTGGAGGTTCTTGCATAGGTCCTGCAGCATGGCGTTGTTGCGGAAAGGCGTCTCGATGAAAAGCTCCGTCTCGTTATTGGCCGCCGACCTGCGCTCCAAGTCTTTGATGGCATTCTGCCGCTCGGGACTCTTGATGGGCAGGTATCCGTGGAAGGCGAAGGCTTGTCCGTTGAAGCCCGAGGCCATTAATGCCAAAATCATCGCGTTGGGGCCGACTAAGGGAATCACCTGAATACCTGCGGAGTGGGCCAGGTCCACGACCAAGGCACCCGGGTCGGCGACGCAGGGCGTACCAGCCTCCGACATCAGGCCCATGTCCTCGCCTTGTATGCAAGCACCGAGGTGCTCCATAAGGTCGAGGTTGCGGGCGTTGTGCTTGTCCAACTCAATGAACTCGATGTCGTCAATGGCATTGTCCATGCCGATGCGGCTCAACACACGGCGCGAGGTGCGGGTGTTCTCTACCACAAAATGCTTCAGTCTCCTCACGATACTGAGCGTTCCGGCGGGGATGACTTGTTCGGGTTGGGTGGCACCAAGCAGGTTGGGCACCAAATAGAGTTTTCCGAAGTTGTTGGTCATAAGTGGTTTATGGGATTATGACAAGGCGATTTTCTTCTCAATGTCGGCGAACATCACCTTGAACTGCTTGTCGGTTTCCAGTTGGTTGGCGATGGCCTTGCAGGCGTGATACACCGTGGCGTGGTCTTTCTTGCCGCATTGCTGGCCGATGGCGGCAAGGCTGGCGTTGGAGTATTTCTTGGCCAGGTACATGGCAATTTGTCGTGCCTGCACCACCTGCCTCTTGCGGGTGTTTTGGGCGATTTGCTCAGGCGAGATCTTGAAATACTCGCATACGCTGTTGATGATGTATTCCATCGATACTTCCTTGACAGTGTTGCGCACAAAGCGCTCGATGATCTGTTGCGCCATGTCGAGGGTGATGGATTTCTTGTTGAGCAGTGACTGCGCCATCAGTGAGTTCATCACGCCTTCCAACTCACGGATGTTGTTGCGGACGTTGCTGGCGATGTATTGCACCACTTCTTCAGGTAAGGTGATGCCGTTGTCATACAATTTCTCACGGATAATGGAGGTGCGTGTCGGCAGGTCGGGCGCCTGAAGGTCGGCGGTGAGGCCCCACTTGAAGCGCGACAGCAAACGGTCTTCCATGCCTTGCAGGTCTGAGGGGAACTTGTCGCTAGTGATAACGATCTGCTTGTTGTTCTGCTGCAAGTGGTTGAAGATGTGGAAGAACACGTCCTGTGTGCCGGCTTTTCCCGCAAGGAACTGGATGTCGTCGATGATGAGCACGTCGATCATCTGGTAGAAGTTGATGAAATCAGGACGGTTGTTGTTCTTGTTGGCTGTCACATATTGCGTGGAAAGCTGCTCGGCTTGCACATAGAGCACGGTCTTTTCGGGATGCAGGCGCTTGGTCTCCAGTCCGATGGCATGGCAGAGGTGAGTCTTGCCTAGACCTGTGCCGCTGTAGATGACCAAGGGGTTGAAAGCCGTCTTTCCAGGTTCCTTGGCGATCTTCAAGCCAGCCGAACGGGCTAAGCGGTTGCAGTCGCCCTCGATGAAAGTGTCGAAGGTGTAGTTCTCGTTGAGCTGCGAATCAATTTGGAGCTTCTTCAACCCCGGGATGACGAAGGGATTGATGGGCCCTTGTGAGAGGCGTTCCGGCGCTGGCTGTCCGATGGGGTTCTTGGGGAAGTTGCGGTTTGAACTGGGCAGGGTGATGGACCCCGAGCTGTTGGCGCTGTCGATGGGCATGGTGTAGGCCAGCTTGCCTTTCGGGCCAACAAATTTCTTGATGGCGGTGCGAAGGTGGTCGATGTACTTCTCCTCAAGATACTCATAGAAGAACTGTGAGGGTACCTGCAGCGTGAGCACGTTGTCCGACAATGAAACGGGCACGATGGGCTCGAACCAGGTCTTGTATGCCTGCTCTGTGACATTGTCTTTGATCACAGACAAACACTTGTTCCATATCTCCATATGGTTATCACTCATCGGAAATCCGTTAATTATATGTTGCTCAACTTGTTTTATGCTAGAAACAATCCCCTTTTTGGGATCATTTTTGACTTTGCAAAGGTATACGATTAATTGTTTATAAAAAAACCGAAAAGCTATTGTTTTTCAATTTTCTTTTTCCAATATTACGAGGTTTTGGCGATTCTTGGGATGGAACGATTCGTAAGTTATTGGTTTATGCGGTTTTAATGTGCGTAATTTTTACCCCGAATAAATTGCTGAATTTGTCGAAAATCGCTGAAGCGGAATTTTTCCTTGTTGAAAACTCCAAATAGCAGTCCAATTCGAACCGTGGGTTTTGTTGCTCCAGATTTTCCTCTTTCATGATGCGCATCACCTCGTTCATGAGGGGGTATTCGAACTCCAAACTGTAAAATTCATTTATGGTTTTCTCCACAACCTGCGCATTGTCAAGGGCGTCACGGGCGGCTGCCTTGTAGGCGTTGATGAGTCCGGAGGTGCCCAATTTGATGCCTCCGAAGTACCTTGTGACGACGACGCAGACATTGGTGACGTCCTTCGACAGGATCTGGTTGAGGATGGGTTTGCCCGCCGTGCCAGAAGGCTCTCCGTCGTCGCTGGAGCGGAAGATCTTCTTGTCAGGACCGATCATGTAAGCAAAGCAGTGGTGCCGCGCGTCGAAGTATTTCTTCTTGATTTCGGTGATGGCGGCCTTGGCTTCGTCCTCACTCATCACAGTGAAAGCCTCGGCGATGAACTTACTGCCTTTCTCTTTGTAGAGGCCGTCGCCGCGCGTGGCTAACATATTATAGGTGTCGTCTTGTGTCATGGCTTGAGGGTGATGAGGATGACGGCAATGATGGCGATGGCGAGGCCAAGGTAGTTCTTCCAAGTCAGCTTTTCCTTGAAGAGTAGCCAACCCGTCAGGGCGGTGAGGCTTACCACACCTATATTATATATAGGGAACAGCACGACATTGTCGAAACAACGCATGGCGTGGTAGACACTGTAGGTGGAGAAAAAGTTGATGACACCCAGGCCGATGCCACCTATGGCACTTGTCCATTGCCATTTCGACTTGCCTCTGATGAGGTCGTAGGCAACTATGAGTATGCCGAATAGCAGGGCGACAAAGTAGATGAAGGCAATCATGAAACTCATGTCGTCGCTGGCGTTTTGTTGCTCGGTTAGTTTCATTAGGATGTCGCCGGTGCCGGTGCCGAAGAAGATGAAAACGGGCAACAACCAACTCGACTTGGCTCCTTTGTCGGCCTTGCCTTTGCCACCTACCACCAATACCAATGCCACCAAAGCCAGCACGATGCCCAAGGCGGCGACGATGCCCAGTTTTTCCTTAAAGTATATGACACCTGCCAACGTGGGCAACACCACTGACAGTTTGCTTGACAGCGATGTGATAGTCACGCCGGAACGCTGTGTGGAGGCCGTCATCAGCAGGTAGGTAAAGATAAACCAAAAGCCTGTCAGCAAGGAGAGGCCGAACCACGGCTCGTTGACCAACTGCACGGGCGTGTCAAGTTGTTTGCACATCAGGAAACCCGTACTGGCAGCAAAGACATAGTTCCACATCAAGGCCTGGTGGTTGTCAAGCTTGAAGCGTTCGAAGAGGCGCATCGCTACGAAAACGCCTGTCGAGAATACTATGGCTAAAACCAGGTATAGCATATTCTGCAAAATTACGACAATTTGTGAGACTGTCGACAAACACACAAAAAAATAGGGGCGCAAATTGCGCCCCTATTATGGGATTGTAGGGCTGTCATATTATGGCAGCCCTACAATATTATTTCACCGGATGGTCTTTGGCGAATGCTGCTAGTCTCTCTGCCAAAATCGGAATCTCTTCCCTTTGGATCAGGGAGGTGCAGGCGCGGATACCTTGCTTGGTGCTGCCGCAGGTGTCCAGCGAAATGCCAGAGACGCCGTAATACAGCATCTCTTCCACGAGGTCGGCACCCGTGAAGCCGGGATAGCAGTAAGTGAAGTAGAAGCCGTCGGCGATGGGCTCACCGCAGTCCTCGTCGTAGGTGATGTAGAAGCCGTTGTCGGTGAAGGCTTTCTTCATTAACTCGGCCTTGCGACCGTATTCCAGCACGTCGTCACGGTAGCAGTAGGTGCCATCGTTGACGGCCTTCATCACGGCGGCGAGGGCGTACTGTGCCGAATGCGAGGTGCCGGAGCTCAGCGGGTGCAGGGCACCGAAAAGGATGGCACGCAGGAAGATTTCCTGTCCGCAGAAGGCTTTCAGGTCAGGATAGTGGCGCGCGGCCAGCTTGTCGCTGATGCCGATGATGGCGCAGCGCTCGCCGGCGTAGCTGAAGGCCTTCGAGCTGGAGATCATCAGGATGTAGTTGTCGGTATATTTACCCACGCTGGGCTGGAACGGCTCCACGCCCGGATGGCTGTAGTCCTTGCGGAAGTCCATGCCGAAGTAGGCGAGGTCTTCCATGACGATGACGTCGTATTTGTTGGCCAGTTCGCCGATGATGCGCAGCTCCTCGTCGGTGAGGCACACCCATGTCGGGTTGTTGGGGTTGGAGTAGAGCAAGCTGTGGATGTTGCCCTTGCTCAGCACCTCTTCCAGCTTGCCGCGCAGCTTCTCGCCACGGTATTCGTAGATGTCGAAATGCTCCATCGGGATGCCCAACACTTTGTTCTGGAACTTATGCACAGGGAAACCGGGGTCGATGAAAAGCACGGTGTTCTTCTTGACGTTGGTGTGGCCTGCAATCATGAAGGAGGCAAAGCCGCCTTGCATGGAGCCGACGGTGGGGATGCAGTTGGCGGGGTCGACGTCGAGGTCAAGGAAATTCTTGATAAAGCGCGAGGCTTCTTTCTTTAAAATGGGGGCACCGTCGATGGGCGGGTAGTTGGCGGCCACGCCATCCTGCAAAGCCTTGATCTGGGCTTCCACGCCGACGCGGGCGGCGGGCAGACCGGGGTTGCCGATCTCCATGTGGATGAACTTCTTGCCAGAGGCGGCTTCGATGTCGCGAGCCAACTTATTGATTTCGCGGATGCCGGCTCTTCCGATGCAGGGCAGACCGCTTTCCGCAAAGAGCTTCTTTGCGATTTCTTGGGGTACGATATTGTGTTGCATCATATCTGTTTGAAAAAATACTCGTTTCTTTTGGAACGGCAAAGGTAGGGATTTAGTGTGATATGTGCAAATAAAAAAAACGAGCAAATTGTTCGCTCGTTTTTTGTGGGACGTACTGGACTCGAACCAGTGACCTCTGCCGTGTGAAGGCAGCGCTCTAAACCAACTGGGCTAACGTCCCTCCGTTGAAAGAAAAAACGCC
>CAJOIS010000011.1 GCA_905234645.1 uncultured Bacteroidales bacterium
TTCATCGATATACTCGGCCATCGGCGACGACGGAGTGATAGGATAAATGGCGGCCACTTCACTGAACATGTAGGCAACATGGGCCGCAGCCTGGTTACCGTCGCATGTCAAAAATTTCTTTTCTGCCATTTTCTAATGTTTTAGTATTGAATGAATTATGAATTTTTAACTCGTTTTCATTCCACTATATGGAATAGGCCGCAAAATTAGGTATTCCTTTTTTAATAAACAACTATAAACCAAATAATTATTTTTTTTACAAAAAACACATTTTTTTCACGCACATTGAAAATATTCGTATTTTTGCCGGCTCAAAAACAAGAAAACAATCAAACAACAACATTAAACTAATTAAAAATGAAGAAGTTATTTCTTACTCTCGGTTTAGCCAGCCTCTTTATGGTGGCTTGCAACAACACTCCTAAGCAAGAAGAACCCGTCGCCGAGCCGGTTCAGGAGCAAACTGAAGTCGTTGAAGAAGAGCACAACTGCCCCATGCACGCTCTGAAAGAGGAGTATGCCAAGTGGGACGAGATGACCGACGAGGCCAAGGCTGAACTCAACCAGAAGGCTGCCGCTATCTTTGGCGAAATGGATGCCAAGATGGAAGAGATGAAGGCTGCTGGCGAGGAAGTCTGCAAGGAAATTGCCGAGATGACCGAAGAACAGAAGGCCGAGTGCGAAAAGAAGTGCGCTGAGATGAAGGCTGCTTGGGACAACTTCGACAACATGACTGTTGACGAGCAGAAGGACCTCATTATGAAGCGTCTTGCTGGCTGCAATCACGATGGCGAAAAGCCTTGCTGCAAGCACGAAGGCGAAGAAGGCCACAACTGCGAGCACGCCGCTGAATAAGTTTCTTATTCCAAACAACAAAAAAAGAGGGTTAGCCCTCTTTTTTTTTGTCTCTAAGCAGGTTAATACAACATATGGCCAAGTTCGATATAAAAGACGTCTTTTATCCCAAGTTTTTCAGCGTGCTGAAGAAGGGATACACCAAGAAACAATTCACCAAGGATTTGTTCTCCGGTATCATCGTGGGCATCGTGGCTTTACCTTTAGCTATTGCCTTTGCAGTGGCTTCGGGCGTATCGCCCGAGAAGGGTATCGTCACCGCCATCATCGCCGGCTTCCTGATCGCCCTGCTAGGCGGTAGCCGCGTGCAGATAGGCGGTCCCACAGGGGCTTTCGTAATCATCATCTCGGGCATCGTGGCACAATACGGACTCGATGGTCTGATGATTTCCACCATGCTGGCAGGTGTCTTCATGATCATGTTCGGTCTGCTGAAGCTGGGTTCACTTCTCCGTTTCATCCCCCATCCCCTTGTGGTGGGCTTCACCAGCGGTATCGCCTTGACCATCTTCTCCACGCAGATCAAAGACGCGCTTGGACTCGACATCGCCAACCCACCCGCGGCTTTTATCGACAAGTGGGCCGTCTATTTCCAAAGTCTCGGCACCATCAATTATTGGGCTTTGGGCATCACCCTTACTACCATACTCATTAGTTTGGTCGTCAACAAACTGACCACCAAGATTCCAGGCTCGTTTGTAGCCATCCTGCTGGTTACCGCTGTGGTATCCATTTTCAATATTCCGGTAACCACCATCGAGAGCATGTTTGGTGAAATCAAGGGCAATTTTACACTTAGCATCCCTGAGATCCATTGGGAGAACTTCAGCCATTACCTGCAACCCGCTATCACCATTGCCCTTCTGGGTTCTATCGAGTCACTGCTGTCGGCGGTCGTTGCTGACGGTATGATAGGTAGCCATCACCGCAGCAACACCGAGTTGATAGCGGAAGGCATCGCCAACGTGGTGACGCCTTTGTTTGGCGGCATTCCTGCTACGGGAGCCATCGCCCGCACCGCCACCAACATCAAGAACGGAGGCCGCACCCCCATTGCGGGCATCGTCCACACCATCACCTTGTTGCTCATCATGCTCTGTTTGGGCAACTATGCCAAACTGATTCCCATGTCGTGCCTCGCAGGTATCCTTATCGTAGTGGCCTACAACATGAGTGAATGGCGCAGTTTCCGCTCCATCCTTCGTGGCTCGGCTTACGATATCATCATCTTGTTAGTCACCTTCTTCCTCACCGTGCTGGTCGACCTGACCGTCGCCATCGAGATTGGCATTGTGTTGGCCTCGTTGATGTTTATGAAGCGTATGGCCGACAATGGTGAGGCCGTCCTGATGAACGACTTGGACACCAACACGATAGAAGACTACGACGACATCCCGGATGGTATCGGCATTTACGAGATCAGCGGTCCCTTCTTCTTTGGTGCTGCCAAGAAGTTCAGTGAGGTGCTGAAAGTGCGCCGCGATGACAATAAGATTCTCATCATTCGTATGCGACACGTGCCCTTTATGGACGAGACGGGTGAGCGCAACTTCCTCGAAGCCATCAAGTCGCTACAAGGCGAGAACAAGAAGATCATCCTCTCGGGTGTGCAGCCCCAGGTGCGCAAGTCATTAGACAAGTGCCGCATCTCCTTCCTCGTCGGCAAGGCTAACATCCACGACAACTTCGATGCTGCCTTGGCCCATGCCAAAGAGGTGCTGGAGACAGCGTAGAGGTCACGACGAACCTTAGGCGTACCTTAGACGAACCTTAGGCGAAGCGTAGGCGAAATTTGTAGCAGGAAAACTTTACAATAGTTGCTTTCCCAATCCTAATTTTTTGTATTTTTGCAGTTTGATACAAACTGCCCCGAAATGTATGCCTTCATCTCTGGCAAAATAGCCGAAAAATCACCGACTTACGTTGTCCTCGACAACCACGGCATCGGCTATTGCATCAACATCACCCTTAACACCTTCACCGCCATCGGCGAGAAGGAAGAAGTGCAACTCTTCGTCCACGAGCAGATCCTCGAAGACGCCCACAACCTCTTTGGCTTTTTCACCGCCAAGGAACGCGACCTCTTTGAATTGCTCATCTCCGTGTCGGGTGTGGGATGCAACACGGCAAGACTTATCCTCAGCTCATTGACCGTCAACGAGTTGAGTACCGCCATCGCCAATGACGACGTGAAGACCATTCAAGCCGTGAAAGGCATCGGAGCCAAGACCGCCCAACGCATCGTCATCGACCTGAAAGACAAGCTGAAGAAAACCGATTTCCAGACCGAAATTTTCGCGGCACCAAACAATACAATCAAGAATGAAGCGTTATCAGCATTGACGATATTGGGCTTCAGCAAAGCGGCCGTCGACAAAGCACTCGACAAACTGCTCAAGCAGATGCCCGACGCTAACGTCGAAACCCTGATCAAAGAAGCACTTAAAATATTGTAAACCTGCATTTTGAAAGACAAAATGAAACGACATATATTCCCCTTCCTGCTCCCGATGCTGTTCGCGTTGTTTTTCGCCCGAACGGCCTCGGCGGGCATCTATGACATCTTCTACACCGCCCCATATGCCGTCGAACCCGACACGACGAAGCTGGTCTACCCCATCCCTGTCGGCACGGGCGACCCCATGCAAGACCTCTATAACCAATCGCCTTTCTACCTCAGCGACCCCGACAACTTCAACACCGAAATCATCTACGACCCGCTCACGGGACAATATACCTTCAAACGCCGCATCGGCGAGTTCTACTACGACACCCCTGCCACGCTGACCCAAAGCGAATATTTCGATTACCAGAACAAAAAAGGCATCCAGCAATACTGGAAGGAACGCCGTAGCCAAAACTCTCGTTCCACCACCAACGGCAACTCCATCATCCCGCCGATCTATGTCGGCAGCAAGGCCTTCGAAACCATCTTCGGCAGCAACACTATCGACATCCGCCCACAAGGCTCCGTCGACCTCACATTCGGCTTTAAACACAGCTACCGCGACGACCCCTCTCTGAGCGAACGCCGCAAAAGCCATAACGACTTCATCTTCGAACAAGACATCCAACTTAACGTGATGGCCAAAATCGGAGATAAGATCAACTTCAACATCAACAAGAACACCAAGGCGACATTCAGCTACCAGGACAAGCTCGCACTGAAATATGAAGGCAAAGAAGACGAAATCTTACAACTGATCGAAGCCGGTAACGTCAGCTTCCCGCTCAACAGCACCCTCATCACAGGTACGCAACAGCTGTTCGGTATCAAGACCAAGCTGAAGTTCGGCAACACCACCATCTCGTCCATCGTCTCTTACCAAGAGAGTGAATCGCAAAACATCACCGTGCAAGGCGGTGCACAAACCAACGAGTTCAACATCAACTGCCTGGACTACGAAGAAAACCGCCACTTCTTCCTGAGCCAATATTTCCGCGACCAGTTTGAAGCCGCACTGTCGACCCTGCCCACGGTGACCTCGAGCGTCAACATCACCAAGATCGAGGTGTGGATCACCAACACCAACACTTCGACGCAAAACACCCGTAACATCCTTGCGTTGAACGACTTGGGCGAAGGCAAAGACGAATGGATCTACAGCTCGGAAGTCATGCCCACCAGCAGCAAGGTGTATCCGCGCAATGCGGCCAACAACATGCTGACCCGCATGGACACCACCCAAATCCGCAACATCAGCTCGGTGACCAACTACATGACGAACGACCCGTTGCGCATCGGCAGGTCGGGCTACATGGTCTCAGGCCGTGACTTCGAGAAGGTCGAGAATGCACGCCGCTTAAGCCCCACCGAATACTCGCTGAACTCGAAGTTGGGTTTCATCTCCTTGAACGTGACACTCAACTCCAACCAAACGCTGGCCGTCGCCTACCAATACACCATCGTAGGTTCCAACGAGGTCTATCAAGTGGGTGAGTTCTCAGACCAAGGCATCAACACACCCAAGGTGTTGGTGGCCAAGCTCCTGAAAGGCACCACGGTAAACACCAAGATGCCCATCTGGAACCTGATGATGAAGAACGTTTACAACATCAGGGCCTTCCAAGTCAGCTCCAGCGATTTCATGCTGAACATCTTCTACAACGGCAACTCCAACAGCACGCCTTACGGCTATTTCACCGAAGGCAGCGTGAAAGGCGTTTCCTTGCTCCACCTGATGGGTCTCGATAACCTGACCTCACAAAATAACCCCATCGCAGGTGGTGACGGCGTGTTCGACTTCATCGACCATGCCAACACCCAAGGCGGTACCATCAACGCGGCAAACGGCCGCATCTTCTTCCCCGTGCTGGAGCCTTTCGGCAAGCACATCCGCGAGAAGGTCTTCCCCGACGAACCCGACCTGGCCAACAAATACGCCTACGACTCCTTGTACACGATGACGAAGACCTCGGCAGAACAATACTCCGAGAAGAACAAGTTCAGCCTGAAAGGCTACTATTCGTCGCAGTCGGGCAGCGAGATCAGCCTCAACGCCATGAATGTGGCACAAGGCTCGGTGACCGTCACCGCTGGCGGCGTTCAACTCGTCGAAAACGTCGACTACACCGTCGACTATACCCTCGGCCGTGTCACCATCATCAACGAAGGCGTCCTCAACTCGGGCACACCGATTAACATCTCCTTGGAGTCGAACTCGGGCTTCAGCGCCATCAAGAAGACCTTCCTCGGTACCCGAATCGAACATGAATTCAGCCGCGACTTCCACATCGGCGGTACGGTGCTGTACCTCGGCGAGAAGTCGTACACCCAAAAGATCAATTACGGCGAGGAAGCCATCGCCAACACCATCTATGGCGCCGACCTCAGCTACAACACCGAGGCGCGTTGGCTGACGACCCTCATCGACGCCTTGCCCGGCATCGAGACCAAGGCTCCATCACGCATCAGAATCGATGGCGAGTTCGCCCGCTTCATCCCCGGCCTCTCACGGTCGGCGAGCGAGCCTGGTACTTCTTATATCGACGACTTCGAAGGCGCCAAGTCGACCATCGACCTCCGCCTGCCCACGCTGTGGTACATGGCCAGCACGCCGCAAAACCAAACCGACCTCTTCCCCGAAGCGGCAGCCAACACTGGCCTCAACTACGGCAAGAACCGCGCCCGCCTGTCGTGGTACGTTATCGATAACTCCATCTTCTACGACCGCAACTACAACTACAGGCCATCCAACATCACCAACGACGAACTCTCGAGGCACACTGTGCGTCAGGTACTTGAGACGGAGCTCTTCCCCACCAAGGACATCGCTGCCGGCACCCAGACCAACATGTCGGTGCTCAACCTGGCCTATTATCCCGAAGAACGTGGCCCCTACAACTACGACGTCAACCCCACCCCCTACTCCGCCGGTATCAACGCCGAAGGCAAACTCAACGACCCCAAGAGCCGTTGGGCAGGTATCATGCGTAAGATGGAGTCGACCGACTTCGAGGCCACCAACATCGAATACATCGAGTTCTGGCTCATGGATCCCTTCGCCGAAGAAGAATACGCCAACAACCCCGGCAAGCTCTACATTAACCTCGGCGACGTCTCGGAAGACATCCTGCGCGATGGTAGGAAGTTCTACGAAAACGGCATGCCCACCTCCTCCCGCGTGGAGAATGTGGACACCACCATCTGGGGTCGCGTACCTACCATGCAAGACCTCGTAGGCACCTTCAACAACTCCTCCGAAGCCCGTCAATACCAAGACATCGGCTATGACGGCCTCCGCGACGAGGACGAACGCAGCTTCTTCGCCAACAACTACCTCAACGTCATCAGAGACCGCTTCGGCGAGGCCTCCGAAGCCTATGCCCAAGCCTATGATGACCCGTCGAGCGACAACTACCACTATTTCCGCTCCACGGAATGGGACCGCGACGACATCCACACCAGCCTGCTCGAGCGCTACAAGAACTTCGCCAACCCCGAGGGCAACTCACCCTCCGACATCCAACAGTCGGAAAGCTATACCACCAGCAACTCCACGCTGCCCAACGCCGAAGACATCAACAGCGATAACACCTTGAGCGAGTCGGAACGCTATTACCAATATGTCATCGACATCGACCCGGCTAAGATGGTCGTAGGAGAAAACCACATCTCCGACATTTTCCACGCCTCCAGCATCGCGCTGCCCAACAACACCGTCGGCAGCTGCACCTGGTACCAGTTCCGCATCCCCATCAAGCAGCCCGACAGGGTCGTCGGCCATATCGACGACTTCTCGTCCATCCGCTTCATGCGTATGTTCGTCACCGACTTCGAGCGTCCTATCGTGCTGCGTTTCGCCACCCTCGACCTTGTGAAGGGCGAATGGCGAACCTATTCGCAGAGCATCCAAGCGCCTGGCGAATACGAGCCTAACGATATCAACAACGCCACCACGTTCGACATCTCGGCCGTCAGCATCGACGAGAACAGCCGCCGCGAGCCTGTCCCCTATGTCATCCCGCCTGGCATCCTCCAAGAGAAAGTCATCGGTACCACCCAAGTGACCCGTATCAACGAGCAGTCGCTGCAGATGACGGTGCAGAACCTCGTGGACGGTGACGGACGCGCCATCTACAAGACCGCCGACTTCGACTTCCGACAATACAAATACCTGAAGATGTTCGTCCATGCTGAAGCCGCCCACGAAGACAGCCCCCTCGAGGACCAAGACCTCACCGTCTTCATGCGCCTCGGCTCCGACTTCACCGAGAACTACTACGAATACGAAGTGCCGCTGAAGGTAACACCTTGGGGAACGGCTTATACCAACAAAGACGCCATCTGGCCCGAAATCAACAACCTGGACATCAAGTTGGAAGACCTCGTCGAGGTGAAGACCCACCGCAACGAAGCCATGAACCAGCCTAACAGCAACGTCAGGCTCAACTACATCTACTCCGAAAAGGTGAAGAAAGGCACCGTCGACGGCTTGGACTACTACCACACCATCAAGGTGATCGGTAACCCCAACATCAGCGATGTGGAAGCCATGATGATCGGTATCCGCAACCCGAAACGCCAGAACCTTGCCGATGTCGACGACGGACAACCCAAGAGCGCCGTGGTGTGGGTCAACGAGCTGCGCCTCACCGACCTCAACAGCAACGGTGGCATCGCCGCCACAGGACGCTTTGAGGCCACCCTCGCCGACCTGGGCCGCGTGACCGTCAACGGCACCTACAGCTCCGCCAGCTTCGGCGCCCTCGACAGCCGTATCACCAACAACACCTTCGAGGCCAACTCATCGTTCAACGTCAGCACCGACCTCGAACTGGGCAAGTTCTTCGAGAACACCGGCCTTAAGATCCCCATGCATATCGACTACGGCGAGAACAACATCACGCCGCTCTATAACCCCTATGACCCCGACATCAAGTTGACCGACGCCATGGCCCTCATGGATGACGACGAAAGAAAGGAATTCCGTTCCACCATCCACGACTTCACGCGCCATAAGAACATCAACTTCATGAACGTCAGGAAGGAACGCGTACAAAAGAAACGCAACAAGGAAGAAGATCCCAAGCCTGAAAACCCACGTGACCCCAACCGCTCTTTAAGCGGCCGTGGCAACGCCCCAAAAGTCCACTTCTACGACCTTGAGAACTTCAACCTCTCCTTCTCGTATGCCGAGACCTTCCAGGAGAACACCGATATCAAGTACTACCTGACCAAGGCTTACCGTGGCGGCTTAGGCTACAACTACGCCGGCAATCCCAAGAACGTGACGCCGTTTGCCAAGGCCAAATGGGCCTCCAAACCCGCCATGCAGATCTTCAAGGACATCAATTTCTACTACGCCCCAAAGAGCATCACCTTCAACACCGAGATGTACCGCTACTATTCGGAACGTGAGATGCGCAACAAGAGCGGCGGCGAGATCATCATCACCCCGACCTTCTCGAAACAATGGGATTGGACCCGCAATTACCAGTTCCGCTATGACCTCACCCGCGCCCTCACCTTCGACTACTCGGCACAAGCTCAGGCTTACATCTACGAACCCGCCGGCTATGTCGACAAGGAGCAAGACCCCGAGACATGGCAACTCAACCGCGACACCATCAAAAACGAATTGATCCATCTGGGCTCGATGTCACGATTCCAGCAGAACATCAACGCCAGCTACACGCTGCCCATCAACAAGATCCCGATCTTCAACTGGATCAACGCCAGCGCCAACTACCAAGGCACCTACGAATGGATCGCCTCGGCACAATACATCCAGTCACGCTTGGGCAACACCATCAACAACTCCAACAACATCCAGGGCAATGCCACCCTCGACTTCACAAAGCTGTACAACAAGGTGCCTTACCTGAAGACCATCAATACGCCACAACGCCGCAACAACCAAGGCAACCGTGGCGGCAAAGGCGGTCGTGGCGGCAAAGACGGTGAAGGCGACGAAAGCGTCTCCGACTCCACCAAGACCAAGGATCGAATCAACTACGGCAAGATCGTTCTCGACAACAGCCTGCGCATCCTCACCCTCGTCAAGAAGGTGTCGGCAACCTATACGATGACCAACGGACAGACGCTGCCGGGCTTCATGCCCAAGTCGCAATACTTCGGAATGAACACCGGTGCCGGATGGGCGCCTGGCGTAGGCTTCGTGCTGGGCAGCAGCTTCGGCAGCGACGAAAACATCTTCGACAAAGCCGTTCTCCACAGCATCGACGTCGAAGACGTCAAACGCTGGCTCTCCACCGACTCCATCCTCAGCGAGCCCTACACTAGACGCAATACCGAAGCCATCACCTACCGCATCAACACCGAGCCTTTGCCGGGCATGAAGATCGACTTCACCGGCAACCGCAACTACGCCGAAAACAAACAGCATTACTTCAGGTACGACGAGATGACGAATACCTTCGCCACCTTCACCCCCACCAACGGCGGCACCTTCACCATGAGTTACCTCATGTGGGGCACCTCGTTCGCGGCCTCCGACTCCACGGCGTCGCCGCTCTTCGACAACCTGTTGAGCTACCGTAAGGTCATCGCCGAACGCATCGCACGCAACAACCCGCAGTGGATCGACAACGTCAACGAATACGTCTTCGACAGCATCGCCGGCGACTACTTCCCCAAAGGTTACGGCGCAAGCTCGATGGATGTGCTGCTCTACTCCTTCATCGCTGCCTACACCGGCAAGGACCCCAACACCATCAACCTCAACCCCTTCCCACGCTTGCCGCTGCCCAACTGGAACCTCACCTATAACGGCCTCACCAACATCCCGGCCATAGGCAAGATCTTCAAGACCCTCAGCATCACCCACAGCTACAAGTCGACCTACGCCATCAACGCTTGGGCCAGCAACGTCTACTACGACGAGATGAACAGCACGCAGACCTTCGAGAACTCCGACCTCATCATCCCGAAATACGACATGTCACAAATCGTCCTCACCGAACAATACACGCCTCTGCTGGGTATCGACATCGGCTTGCAGAACTCGATGACCCTCAACCTGCAGTACAAGAAGTCGAGGACGCTGACGCTAAGCTTCGCCAACAACCAACTCACCGAGGTGAACGGCCGCGAATTCGTCATCGGCGGTGGCTACCGTATCAAGGACCTCAGCTTCAACATCATCTCACTCGGCGGCAAAGGCCAGAAGCAGAACATCAAGAACGACCTGATCCTGAAACTCGACCTGGGATTCAAGAAGGACATCACCGTGCTGCGCCGCATCGACGAGAACAACAACCAGGTGTCGGCCGGACAAAACAAGATCAACATCTACCTCACCGCCGACTATACCTTCAGCCAGCGTCTGTCGGCACAGGCCTTCTTCAAGCGCGACGTGTCGGTGCCGTTTGTGGCCAACACCTTCCGCAACTCCACCACCTTCGCCGGCATCACCCTGCGTTTCAGCCTGGCACAATAAAAATTTCGTGACAACGTGAAGTGAGCAACCAAAAATTGTGTATTTTCGCAGCCTAAAACGACACTTTAAATCATAAACAAATGAATATTCCAGCAAATCTGAAGTACACCAACGACGACGAATGGATCCGCCTCGAAGGCGAAGAAGCCTACGTCGGCATCACCGATTACGCACCTTTGTTGACGTCGATCCCGACATCGTCGGCGAGACCCTCGACGCCCAAGAAGAATTTGGCGCCATCGAAGCCGTGAAGACCACCGCCGAGCTCCTCATGCCCGTGGCTGGTGAGGTCATCGAAGTCAACGAGGCCCTCGCTGACGAAGAGAACGCCAAACTCGTCAACAGCGATCCTTACGGCGAAGCTTGGATCATCAAGATCAAAGTGAACAACGTCGCCGACCTCGACAACCTCCTCGACGCCGCCGCTTACGAAGCTAAGATTGGCTAATCTTGGAACGGCTGACCAGAAATAGCTACCCGGGAATTCTGTGTGGAATCGTCATCATGGTTCTGACAGGACTTCCGGGTTCTGTTTTTCCACATGTCAAGCCCATTATAGGCCTCGACAAGGTGGTGCACCTCCTTATGTACGCCACCTTCGCCTTCCTCTGCCTCTGGGGCTATCGCCAGCAATTCATTTCCAACGGAATCGCCTATCAACGCAAGGCCCTGCTCCTCGCCGTCGTCATCAGCATCGCCTATGGCGGCATCACCGAGCTGATGCAGGAATACCTCGTCCCCAGCCGCACCGGCGACTGGATCGACTTCCTCGCCGATGCCATCGGCACCCTCGTCGGAACCTTGCTTTTTTATCTTTTTTTCCGCCAGAAAAAATAAAATTCATTTTACTTGCGTTTCATAAGCAAATAATTCCTATTTTCGCATCCTAAATAAGGAAGCAAAAATTTAAAAAACACATAACCATGGAAGAGAAAAAATCACCTAAAGCTAATCTTGAGAACAAGAAGTTGATGTTCACGCAGATAGGCATGATTATCGCTTTGCTCGTCGCCTGGTTGGCTTTCGAACACAAGAGCTACGACAAGCGCGAAATCGACCCGAGCCTGCTCCGTCAGACCGAAGTCGTCGAGGAAGAAATGGTGGAGATCACCAAGCAGGAGGAGCAAAAGCCCCAGCCTGTGGAGATGCCCAAGCAGACCACCCAACTCGAAATCGTGCAAGACGACGTTGAAGTAGAAGACATCGAAATCAATGCCGAAATGGACCAGAACGAAGTCATCGAAGAGTACGTCCCCGTTGAAGTCGAGGAAGAAGAGGTTCAGGAACAGGAGATTTTCCAAATCGTGGAAGAGATGCCTGCCTACCCCGGCGGTGACCAAAGACTGATGGAATACGTGGCCAAGAACATCAAGTACCCCCAGATCGCCCGTGAAACCGGCATCCAGGGCCGTGTGTTCGTCGGCTTCGTCGTCGAACCCGACGGCAGCGTTTCCAACGTGAAGGTGCTCCGTGGCATCGGCGGCGGCTGCGACGAAGAAGCCATGCGCGTCGTCAAGAGCATGCCGAAGTGGAAACCGGGCAAACAGCGTGGTAAGGCCGTGCGTGTGTCTTACATGCTGCCCGTCAACTTCAAGCTGCAGTAAGCAGTTATGCCTTAAATGAAAAAAGCCAGCGATTCGCTGGCTTTTTTCATTTAGGCGAAGCCGTCATTGCGAAAAGGAACAACGAAGCAATCCAGAAAAGAAAGCCTTTTCCTATGGATTGCTTCGCTACGCTCGCAATGACGCAAAGCGACGCTACAAATGAAAATGAGAATACACAACTTCCGCCTTAGCAGACCCTATGATCTCACTCAGCCGCTCCAGCGAGGCCTCCTTGATGCCTTTCACCGACTTCAGCTCCAGAAGCAGCTTCTCCGCCGTCTTCTTCCCTATGCCCTTGATGTCGGCCAACTCGGAGTGCATGAAGCCCTGCTCGAATTTCTTCCTGTGGAAGGTGATGGCAAAGCGGTGCACCTCATCCTGGATGTGCGCCAGCAGCCTGAACACCTCTGAATTGGGCTTCAAACCCACCACACGCGGCGGAAAGCCGAACAACAGCTCATTGGTGCGGTGACGGTCATCCTTGGCCAAACCGGCAATGGGGATGTCGACATGCAGCTCGTCCTCGACGACCTGCCGCACCACCTCCATCTGCCCCTTGCCGCCGTCGGTGATGATGAGGTTGGGCAAAGGCTTGTCCTCTTCAATGAGGCGTGAATAACGCCGCCTGACGACCTCTTTCATCGAAGCATAGTCGTCGGGGCCTTCCACGGTCTTGATGTTGAAATGGCGGTAGGCGCTCTTGTTGGGCTTGCCGTTCACAAACTGCACCATACCCGCCACGGCATAGTCACCCTGGAAGTTGGAGTTGTCGAAGCACTCGATGACTTCGGGCAACTGTTCCAGCTGCAAGGCCTCCTTCAGCTGACTGAGCACGCGCTTCTGATGGCGCTCAGGGTCGACCAGGGTGCGCTGCTTCTCCAAGTCGATGCGGTATTGCATGGCATTGCGGCGCGAGAGGTCCAATAGTTTCTGCTTATCGCCACGCTGCGGCACCGTCACCGTCACATCCTCGATGGCATAGTCGAGCTTCATCGGGACGATGATTTCTGGGGCATGGTCGCCAAACTGCTGCCTCAGGTCGGCCACAGCCAACAGCAACAGCTCTTCCACCGTCTCTTCCAGCTTACGTTTCATCTCGAAGGAATGGCTCTGCACCACAGCGCCGTCTTTCACCTTCATGTAGTTGACATAGAAGGTCTCCTCGTCGTCGACGTAGGAGAACACCTCCACGTCGTGTATGGTGTCGCTGACCACCGTGGAGCGGCTACGGTAGTTCTCCAAGAGGTCGTATTTCTCCTTCACCTGCTGCGCTTCCTCAAACTCCATGCGCGCGGCATGGTCCATCATCTGCGCTTTCAGGTCACGGAGCACACCACCTAGGTTGCCCTTGATGACCTCGCGAATCTCGGCAATCATGGCGTTGTAGTCGGCTTTGGAGATCATGCCCTCGCAGGGGGCGTTGCATTTGTGGATATGGTAATCGAGGCAGACCTTGTATTTGCCTTTCTCGACGCCCGCCTCCGTCAACGGCGTGCGGCAGGAACGCACCTTGTAGACCTGACCGAGCAAGTCCAAGAGGATATGCGCCGTGCGCACCGAGGGATAGGGGCCGAAGTACTCCGAGCCATCGTTCACCTTGTGGCGGGTGAGGAACACACGCGGAAAGGCCTCCTTCTTGATGCAAATCCAAGGGTAGGTCTTGTCGTCCTTGAGCATGATGTTGTAGCGCGGCTTGTACTGCTTGATCATCGTGTTCTCAAGCAGCAAGGCCTCCGCCTCGGTGTCGACGATGCTGTATTCCAAGTCTGCAATCTTGCTGACGAGCACGCGTGTCTTTCCTATCTGTTCTTTCTGGAAATAACTGCTGACGCGGCGCTTCAGGTTCTTGGCCTTACCCACATAGATGAGGATGCCGTTTTTGTCGAAATAGCGGTACACGCCAGGCTTGTTGGGCAGCGCGGCGAGCTTGGTTTTCACTATTTCGGGGAGATCGGTCATTTTTCTTTTGCTTTTTCTTTTTCCTGACTATGGCCTATGGCTTATAGCCTATGGCTTGCTGGCTGTGGGCCTTCGGCCTTTGGGCTACGGCTGCTTTTCTTAAAAGTGTCGTTCACCTCTCGGTAAAAGCAGCCATAAGCCATACGCCATGGGCTATAAGCCAGCCATAGGCCATCAGCTATGGGCCATAGTCTTTTTCATGTGGTCCCAACCCTGCGCCTTGATGGGGATGACATGGTTGTCCGGCGTGATCATCTCAGCCACACCCACGTTGTCTGTCATATAGCCAATAACGGTGACGTCGGACGACATCGTCTGTATCTTCTCGTAGTCCTTTTGGTCGATGGTGAAGAGCAGCTCATAGTCCTCTCCCCCGCTCAAGGCCGCCACTGATGGCACGATCTGGAACTCCTTGGCCATCTTGTCGGTGGTCGGGTCGATGGGGATGCGCTCCTCGTAGAGTTGGCAGCCCACGCCGCTTTCCTTGCACAGGTGCAGAATCTCGGAGGCCAGGCCGTCGGAGATGTCGATCATAGAAGTGGGTTTGATGCCTAAGGTCTTCAGCTGCTCCACGATGTCCTTGCGGGCTTCGGGCTTCAGCTGGCGTTCGAGCACATAATCCAAGCCTTTCAGCTGGGGCTGCATGTTGGGGTTGGACAGGAACTCCGCCTTCTCGCGCTCGAGGATGAGCAAGCCGACGTAGGCACCGCCGAGGTCGCCGCTGACGCAGAGCAGGTCGTTCTTCTTGGCACCGCTGCGGTAGACGATGTCCTCCTCCTTGGCCATGCCGATGACGGTGATGGAGATGACGAGGCCCGTCTTGCTGCTCGTCGTGTCACCTCCCACCATGTCGACGTGGTAGCGCTCGCAGGCGAGACGGATGCCGGCATACAGTTCATCCAAAGCTTCAACCGAATAGCGGCTCGACACGCCCAGGCCGACGACAATCTGCGTCGGCGTGCCGTTCATGGCGTAGATATCGGAGAAGTTGCTCACGGCGGCCTTATAGCCCAGATGCTTCAAGGGGCAGTAAGTCATGTCGAAGTGGATGCCTTCGATGAGCATGTCGACCGAGACGAGGGTGCGCATGCCTTCGTGGTTGATGACGGCGGCATCGTCGCCCACGCCTTTCAGCGACGAGGCGTTACGCAGCGGGAAGTCGGTGGTGAGCTGGTCGATGAGGCCGAACTCGCCGAGTTCGTCCAGTTCGGTCAGGGGCTTGTTGGTGGTTTCTTGTTCCATAGGGGGATATTTTTCTGGCAAAGATAGTAAAAAAAGCGTCAGCGGCGTATGCCGCTGACGCTTTAGCTTCGTGACCTAAGTCACATCAATCCTCCTTGCGCTTCTTGGCGACCATATAGGCGGCGCCGAGACCCATGAGGACAGCGATGCCGGAGCCCAGCGGGGCATCCTGGTTGCCTTCCTGGTTGTGGGCCGGCAGGGCAGGAGTGATGACACTGGGGTCATTGGCCGGTCCGTTGCCGCTGAAGTAGGTGTAGGCAGAGGCACCGTTCTTAGCGTTGTCGGCACGGTTGAAGAGGCCGCCACCATCGGCGAAGGTGGTCATGCTCAGTCCGAGGACGATTGCTGCGATTAATGCTAGTTTCTTCATCGTTTTAAAGTTTTTATATTATTGTTCGACTTTTTGTTTCGTTTTTTGGGTTTGTTTGGCCTTTGGCTTCTGGCTTTTGGCTTCTGGCAGCTATTCCCCGTTTGCAGGAGATTGCGGATCAAGTCCGCAATGACGCTTTAGGGAGAGGCTGCCAGAGGCCAGTAGCCAATGGCCAATAGCCAGTTTATCTAACAACCACCTTTTGGACTTTCACGCTGTTGCCGTTGACGAGGCGCAGCATGTAGATGCCGGCGGTCTGGTTGAGGTTGACGTTGGCGTTGCCGTTGATGGTCTCGCTGCTGAGCACGCGACCCATCATGTCGATGACCTGCAGGGTGGCGTCGCCTTGGTTGCTAATCATCCATTCGCTGCCATTGAAGAAAGCGAAGGTTGCTGAGCCTGTCGAAGCACCGTTTTCATCATTGGCGCTGAACACGAGGCGGAAGCGGCTGGCGTAGTCTGTCGTCTTGGCCTCGAAGCTGTAGCTCGGTGTGGCCAGCAGGTCCACATCGGTGCCGGTCATATTGTCGATGAGGTGGAGGTAGTTCATCTCCACGTTCTCGGGATTCACGCTGAGGGTGTAGGTGCCGTTGGCGCTGGCCTTGAAGTTCACGGGCATCTCGCCTTCGGCGTTGCTGCGAACAATGGCATAGTCCTTACCGTCCTGCGGGATGAAGACCTTCGTGCTGTTCTCGTTAAGTTGGAACTTACGCAACATGCCGCCGTTGCCGAAGCGGACGATAGCGCGGTCGACGAGCTTGTTGTCGGCGGTGATGTCGGCAGTGATGTTGGGATTGATGACATCGGTGGGTTCGTTTTCGAACTCTAATGTCTCTTCGTCGCTTTCAGCATAGACAAAAACGCCTTCCATGGGGAAGATATAGTCTCTCGAAGATAGTATAAGCTCAGTACCTTCACTATTCATGATATAGAAGTCGCGATCAATGTAAGCTTTCGTGCCGAGGGGATTACCTACGAGGTTCATGCCTTCAAAAGCTGCATCGGTGTCTTTGGTAAGAGTTGTGCTTGTGGCTGTTGGTTCTCCCCAGAAATTAATTGTGACATCATCTTTATTTGCGTAAAGATAGCCGTTGCCTGGGACGATATTAAATGTCTCTTGTCTATAGTTGCGCCATTCCAGAGTTTCAGATTGATCAAATGAATACAGATCATACGAGTAGTTTTCAGGATCAGTGCCATCGTCTGTAATCATACCCACAGCATATTCATCGGTACCAGAGGTAACGGTGTGATTGGGAGCCATTTCAACAGGCGATGCGACGAGGTAATAGCCACCAGCATTGCTGCCATAACCTTCGATCACTCTATAACAATCAATTTTTTCATTATTAGTACCATACATATAGGAATAAAAGACCTGAATACTGTTTGTGTTAATCTCATCGACGGTTGCACTATATTTGAGTAATTGTCCTTTCACTATTACCTGGTCATTAACCGAGAGGTCGTCTTTACTAGAGAAATCATCTCCACCCAGGCCTTTTCCACCGTAGACTTTAATTTTTGAAGTAGTGCCCCCGTCATCAGAGATACAGTAGGTGATGGATTTATAAGAGCTATTATATGAATCAACGCTACAAATAATACCACTGACATAGACATCAGCGCTTGAAGTAGCATCAACACTCCATCCAGACATAAGTTCCTTTGCTTGAGCCACTGTGTAAGGATTACTTCTTGTGCCAAGTCCATTGGGGTCGCTGCTTGTGACAGTCATGACATAACTAGCAGATATCTCACCAAAATCTTCATTGCCGGCATAGGTGGCGGTGAAAGTAACAGAGCCAGTAGCTACAAGAGTAACAGCACCACTAGATGCATCAATGGTTGCCACTTCATCTTTATTACCACTCCACGTGACAGTAGCGCCGTCAATGGCTACATCGTTATATGTTACAGAAGCGGAGAGACTGCCTGCTGTCGTACTTGAATAGACATCGGTATTGGTGATACCAGTTGCACTAATAGTTACAGTTGGAACGGCAAGATTCTTTGTTACAGTAACCGAAGTAACTGAACTTTCGTCACTGCCTTTTATTGCGATAGCCTTAATCGTTTTTGTTGATGTTATTTCAAACGCCTGAGAATAAACAGCACTACTCGAATTCGGTTCATCTCCATTGGTTGTATAATAAATAGTTGCTCCATCAGTGGTGCAAGTGATAGTAACGTTAGTGGAGAACAAGAAAGGATTCTCGTCAGGAATAATAATAGGAGCTGCGACAGCGGCTACAACAACTGTTGTACAATAACCCGAATAACTAATTGATGGCTCGGTGACAAATATCTCAATCTTAGAGATACGCACACCTGATCCAGTAGCAGTGCCAGAGTTTGATCTAACGTAGAGTTTGTTCGTTCCCGTGAGATTGTTGCCGCCTGTATATTCATTTGGACTCGTTTGGTTTGATCCTGAAACGGTAACATCCTTCCAAATATTGGTGCCATCGTATATAGTCAAACTATTAAAGCTACCACCACCAAAAGTGCCGCCATAAACAATAACTTTTGAAAGTTTGCTTAGATCAAAAGCTGCTGATTCAACATATCCACCTGTATGGAACAAACGGTACGAACTTTTATTCGTAGTAGAGCCGCCATAAGTCCAAGTGTCATACTGCAAGGTTTGTGCTTTAGTTTCCACGGGGGCGCCTATTTCGGCTGTGGCAAACACAGCATAGTATATAATATCGCTGGCACCCATTGTTGCAGAAGTAACAAATTCGGGAACCTCGTTGGTAGTACCAGTAATTTCAGTTGTGACCCATCCAACAAAAGTCCTTCCATCAATGTCAGCAGGGTTATTCGGAAAGGTAATAGCATCACCTTCAGCATAGTCCTGTGTTGTAATTGTTCCATTCACAGAAAAGGTTACAGTATGTGTCGGAGTGAGTTCGAAGTTTACTTGAATAGCACAATCAGACTCAGGTGACACGGCAAACGAATTGCTATGCCCAGTATGCGTAACTGTTGCTGTTCCAGAGAGAATAGTATAACCTTCATCATCTGATTTCACTCTGTATCCGCTATTAGGTGAAGCATTGATGGTTGTGCCGTCAACAGAAGCACTACCCATGGCCTCGCCATTAACAGATGCTGTTATTTCATACGATGATGTTGTTTGCAATACATAAAAAGTCAATTCTGCATCTTTATAATTTGCAGCATTTTCAGTATTATATGTTCTCCAATCAGTACCATTGTTATCATTAGGGCCAACAAATCTTTCTGCGGTCGTTACTTTTAGTAATTTACCAAGATTCCCAAGGACAAATTGATCATTACTCGAATTAGAACTACCTACTCTCAAAGCGGTGTTAGAACCAGTGCCAGTAAGATACAATCTATCAGTAGAACTACCTTCTTGATAAAACTTATAGGATGTAGTATTTCCACTTGTTACTTTTTTTAATGTCCATGCTAAACTTTGCAATGTCGTACCAGTTGGAGGAGTGATAGTGCTTATACCATTTAAGGTGGAAATTCCGCATGCTATTTTAGTAGGATTAGTGCTAGTTGTTGTTGATGGAAGGGCAATGTTAGTCGCAGCTGTTGAATTACTGATGATAACAACTGTAGCATTATCACTAATGCTGGACAAAGATGTTGCTACCCATTGTGGATTGTCAGGTACAGTTGCCCGAACAATCGAACTTCCCGCTACCAGAGCAAATAGAAGGAAAAGCGATTTTAGTAAAGTTTTTCTTTTCATAGTTGTTTTGATTTTTTTGTTAATTATTTGATATTTAATGATTTAGAATTACTTTTCTTTTCTCTGTTTTGGTATTTGGAGTCCATCGGACTTTAAACGGGCAAAGATACGGAATTAATTGGTACGCGCGCGAGAAAATTTTAGATTAATTTTTATGTCTTTTTTTTTGTCCTTTTCTCTTGAAAAAAAGGACCAAAAGTTCAAGGCCGACATCAAGGGCCTACCGCACATGGCGGGCGCCCCTCCCCCATGTCGGCCGGGCCCGCGCGCCCTACCCGGTCTGGGGTTGGCGTGCCCGTTTCACTAGGACAAAGCCTCACCCCCACGCCGTCATCGCGGGGAACGGGAAAGATAAAACGTTTCTTCTTTCAGCCTTTGACCTAAGAAAAAAGCCCAGGTAATCTGGGCTATTTTTCTCGTTAGTCGGCAGGACTGCACTCGTTGCCGTCTTTTGCCCGAAAGACACTCCCTTTCGGAACAACACTGCAAAAATACTACTTTTTCGTTAAACCGCAAGGGGTTGGGGATTTTTCTACGGAATGACAAAAGTTTAGGAGAACCCGGAGGTTGGCTCAAAAAAACATCGTCCTCTTGCGAGGCGTGAAAAAAAACTGTATTTTTGCAAAAACTAAACACACGATGTGCAAGCCTTACGATCAAGACCACACAAATCCCTCAATGGCATCTGAATCGGCTGTCGCCCTTGAACCAGCCACCGATGCCATCTCCGAATCTGTTTTGGCAGAAGAATGCCTTTCCTTGGAAGAATCCAAGAAGCTTGTCGTTGATATGGTCCATCGTCACTATCATCCAGAATCATGAGGGTCTTTATCGACAAAAAGGTTCACGAAGAGATAATGGAGTTTTATGCCTCAGCATTGTCTCGTCACATTACCTTGGATGAAACCACCGTACTGAAGAAAATCGACAGATTGTATGACGCACTGGAATCCCTCGGCGACTTTGCCGGGATCTATCCCATGGCTCGCCTGAAATCAGAATGGGTCATCAAGGGCTATCGGGAGTTCCTATGTGAGGATTTTCATTTTGCTTTTCAGATTTACACACTTGACGATGGTGAAAGCATTGTCAGAGTGCACGATGCAGTTCATAGCTTGCTGTATCATTAAAAAACGCTGCCGACGCTAGCCTCACCCCAACGCCGTCATCGCGGACTCGATCCGCGATCTCCTGCGCACCCTACCCGGACTGGTTTGGGCGAGCCCGGTTCACTAGGACAAAGCCTCACCCCCACGCCGTCATCGCGGACGGTTGGTGAGCCTGTCGAACCACGATCCGCGATCTCCTGCACACTGGGACTACCTTTGACAAAACTTGTTTTTCTTCTGATAGTCAACAATAAATCCGACAACAAACGACTACTGTCGACTACAAAGGTTTAATCAACGGCTTTGTCTTGACAGATGGTTTTTCTTTGCGGCAACAAACTTTTAAACCTACTTTTTCATTAAACCGCAAGGGGTTGGGGGAAAACTATTTCACTTGGTCGACTTGGTTTTGGGGCTCTTTGCGGGTGTCCCAGAAAGCGACGATGTAAACAACGTCTTTTTCGTCATCAACACGATAAACCATTTTGCTCAAGCCGTTGATGATGACACTTCTATAAGCAATTGGGCGATCATCGAAAAGAGGGTCGATAGGCCCAATGTTGGGACTACGACGCAATATCATAGTGGTTGAGCGCACCTCTTCGAGAAAGGTTTTCTTTCTTTTGGCTCCAAATTGTCTACGAATGTAGTTGGCAATTTGGCGCATCGCATCTTCAGCTTGTGAGTGCCAGATGACCTTCACACCCTCTCCAATTGTAGTTACTCTGCTGCCATCTCAGCTTTAAACTCCTCATCGACTTTGCGCCACACTTCTTCATCGGGGATGCCCAATCCCGCTGCAAAATCTCGTTCAGCTTGGTCAAGCATGGCGTTAATCTCATCCTTCGTGTATGGTCTCACGGCTTCGCCATCTACCATAGCAGCATGCTCAATAAGGTGTGCCGCCAACCAGCGTTGGTTGCTTGGCGTAAGCGTACCGTAGAGGTATTCCAACAGGCTGTTTAATGTTGCTTCACTCATAATGCTATCTCTTTATGCTCGCAAAGATACATGTTTTTTTCAAACTGGATGCTTCCCCGTTGCTCGTCGTCTGCTTTCCCCTTATACCACCTGGAGACGGTCCGTTGTTGCCAAAAAACAAGCGAAGCCCGATAGGACTTCGCTTGCGTTGGGGTGGTCCCACTAGGGCTTGAACCTAGGACCTACTGATTATGAGTCAGTTGCTCTAACCAACTGCGCTATGGGACCGCAAAACACCAAGAATCCGATGCAGTTTTACGCCGTTTTTCTTGCTTTTTGCGCGGCAAAGTTACAACTTTGCACCGAATTACACCAAATTTTCCCAAAAATGAACACAAAAATCAAGAATATCATCTTCGACCTCGGCGGCGTCATCCTCGACATCGACGAGAACATCGTCTACCAAGAACTCGAAAAACTCGGCATCGACGTCAAGGAACTCGCTCACTCCAAGGCGTTTATGGACATCATGAGCAAGTTCGACACCGGCATCTACACCGCCACAACCTTCCGCCGAAAATTGAAAGCCCTCATCGGCCAGGACAAGATGACAGACCAGAAATTCGACAGCATCTGGAACGCCATGCTCCTCGACATCCCCCGCGAACGCATGGAAGCCATCGAACAGGTGAAACAACATTACAAGATCTTCCTGATGAGCAACAGCAACGAGATCCACTACGACCTCTACGTCCGCGACCTGCAGCTGCGTTTCGGCTACCATGAGTTCGACGAACTCTTCGACAAGTCGTACTTCTCCTTCGCCGAACACCTCGAAAAACCCGACCCCCGCTTCTTCGAGCTCATCCTCGACCATGAAGGCCTAGTGCCGGAAGAGACGCTCTTTATCGATGACACGGCCGCGAATATCAAGGTTGCCAAATCGCTGGGAATCCGCTGTTATCATATTAGCCGCGACGAGTTGGTGAGGAATCTGTTTGTTGGTGGGGTGCTTAAAGAAGGAGTGGTTTGATTAGGGCTTATGGCTTTTGAGGCCTATAGCTTATAGCCTATGGCCTATGGCTTGGCGCCACTGGCCATTAGGTTTTATATTAATGTGTTCAGCTTTAACTTAGCATTAGGCAAATTATTAAAACATAGATAATTATGAGAAACTTTAGAAATTATGAAGTATGGAAAGACGGAGTGGAGTTTTCTGCTCTAGTATATCAGTTAACGGAACAATTCCCTAAAAAGGAGATGTATGCATTATGTGATCAGCTACAAAGAGCATCGGTGTCAATTCCATCCAATGTAGCCGAGGGATGTTCCAGAAGATCACAAGCTGAATTTGCACACTTCCTAGAAGTCTCTTTAGGATCCTCTTATGAAATTGAAACTCAGATGGAAATTGCACACATTTTAAAGTATGTTTCAGACCAACAATACGATGACACCATAGAAAAAGTGCAATCCATTGAGAAGAAACTGACAAATCTGATTAATACTATTCGACAGGAATGAGATGGCCGATAGTTTATAGCCAATGGCCTAGCTGACGGCCTATAGCTTAGCTGAAAACTAGCAAATAAAGGCTTATGGCTAGTGTAGCCTGAAGCTAGAGGCTAATGGCCAATGGCTCGGTGAAGCAGGCCATAGGCTATTGGCTATTGGCCATAGTAGTTAAGAACATCATCCAGAATCCCCCAAATTTCCTCCACGGAAAGCGTCTCCATCAACCTCATCTTGAACGGCTTAAAGTTAGGCAATCCCTTGAAATAGGCCGACCAGTGCTTGCGGATCTCCAATAAGGCGATGTGTTCCCCTTTCCATTCAATGGAACGCTGCAGATGGATCTTGCTCACCCTCACACGCTCCGCCACATCAGGCAAAGGCTGCTCCTCCCCTGTCTCCAAATAGTTTCTTATCTGGCTGAAAATCCACGGGTTGCCATAGCTGGCACGACCAATCATCAAGCCATCCACACCGTAGGTGTCCTTGTAGTGTTTCGCTGAAGGCCCGTCCACCACGTCGCCGTTGCCGATGATGGGGATGTGCATCCTGGGGTTGTTCTTCACCGCACCGATGAGGGTCCAGTCGGCGGGGTCGCTGTACTTGGTGGTGCGCAGGCGGCCGTGAATGGTGAGCGCTGCAATGCCGACATCCTGCAAGCGTTCGGCGATATCGACAATCTCGCGGTGCTGGTCGTCGTAGCCCAGGCGCGTCTTCACCGTTACCGGGGTGTTCACGGCTTCCACCACGGCCTTGGTGATGGCGACCATCTTGGGGATGTCGTTCATGATGCCCGATCCCGCCCCCTTCGAGGCCACCTTCTTCACGGGACAGCCGAAGTTGATATCGATGATGTCGGGATGAGCGGTCTCGGCATAGCGCGCCGCCTCCACCATAGGCTCCACAGCATTGCCGAAGATCTGGATGCCTACGGGGCGCTCAAACTCCTCGAAATCAAGCTTCTTGATGCTCTTCACCGAGTCACGGATGAGACCGTCGGCGCTGATGAACTCAGAATAGACCACGTCGGCACCGAACATCTTGCAGACATAGCGGAACGGCGGGTCCGACACGTCTTCCATCGGGGCCAAGAGCAACGGGTAATGGGGAAATTCAAGATGGGCAAGAGTGTATTTCATTTCAAGATTTTTTTGCCTATGGCTGCTTATGGCTTATGGCCCATGGCCGATGGCCCGCTACAGCCAAGAGCTCGCAATTCGCGCCTTGGGTGAAATGAGCCATAGGCCATTAGCTATCGGCCATTGTCAATAAAAACAGTTGCAAAAGTACAAAAACCGTATCTTTGCGGCACAATCAAACCCTAATTATTATGCCAGAACCTCTGAAATACTCTACTGGGAAGCGCGTCCTGCTGTTCCTTATCATCTTGTTGATCAGCAGCTTGATTGGCGCTGCCATTTCCATGGTCTTTGTGTTTGCCGGCGACACGGGCATGAAAATCGCCCAAGGCCTTTCGTCGATCATGATGTTCGTCGTGCCACCCATCGTGTATTATCACATCACTCGTAGCGAACGTCGGATGCAAGAATTGGGGTTGCGTCGTGTCAACAAGCCGTGGTACCTTTTTATATTAATAGGTATCGCCTTGATGTTCGTCTCGTTGCCCGTCACCAACCAGCTGACGCGTTGGAACGAAGCCATGAGCCTCGGTGGTGCCTTCGCCAAGTTGGAAGCGTACCTGAAGACGTTGGAGGAGACAGCGGCGGCCACCACCGAGCGTTTGCTCAAGGCAGACAGCATTGGCGGCTTGCTGCTCAACCTGCTGGTCATCGCCTTGATTCCCGCCGTCGGCGAGGAACTCACCTTCCGTGGCGTGCTGCAGCAGGGGCTGACGCGCAAGATGAACCCCTATGTCGCCATCATCCTGTCGGCAGCCATCTTCTCGTTCATCCACTTCCAGTTCTACGGCTTCCTGCCGCGCATGTTCCTCGGCATCCTGCTGGGTTACATGTTCTATGTCAGCGGCTCGCTGTGGACGAGTATCACCATGCATTTCGTCAACAACGGCACGGCCGTGGTGCTGTATTACCTCAACAACAAGGGCATCATTGATATCGACCCCGAACATTTCGGAGAGATGCCTTACCCTTGGCTCACATGGTTATGCCTTATGGTGACCGTGGGGTTAATCATGTTGTGCTGGCGCAAATCCGACAAAACAAAAAAGGGTGATGACTGAGTCATCACCCTTTTGCTTTTTAAATGCCTAGAGATTAGTTCTCCAAGGCGCTACCCTTCAGTGTCGTGTAATTGATACGGAAGGCACCCACCTTACGGAGTTCCTGCTTCACGTCGGTGACGACACCCATACGGGTATCCTTGTGCACCTTGAGGGCAGTGGTCAACAGGGGGCGGTCAGCCTCGCTACGCGAGTCGCGTTCCTTTTGGATCCAGTCGGCGATGTCGGTCGTACGAGCGAAGGAGTCGTCGAGTTGGATACGCGATTCGGTACCGAGTTTGGAGTCACGCGGCGGGCCGATGTAGATGGAGCTCACCAGGGCCTTGCGTTCGAGCTTTTGGATCTCGGTTGCCTTAGGCATGGCGGTCTTCACCTTGAGTTCGACGTCGCGCATCGAAGTCGTGATCATGAAGAAGAATATCAACATGTAGACGATGTCAGGCAGTGAAGAGGTGCTCACTTGCGGAACTTCCTTCTTTCCTTCTTTTCTGAATTTTCCCATATTTTATCCTCCTTGATGTTTAGTACACAACGGGTTCGGCCTCGCTGACGCGGACAGGCACGGCCTCGTTGATAGCCTTGGTTTGATCTTCTGTGAGTTGGTCGAGGTGCTTGTGGAATTTCTTCCAAGCGAGGTCTTCCTTCATTTCATTGAAGGCGCGTGCCAACTCGTTCTGCACACTGATATACATGGCATACGAGGTACCGCGGTCGTTCTGCAGGGAGATGACGCCCTTCGACATGAGCACGTCGCCCACGAGGTCGAAGGTCTTGGTCTCCACTTCAGGAGCGGTTTCGTCGCCAGGGCGCGGCGTCATGAAGCGTTTGGCTTCGTCCTTCAACAGACTGATGTCCATGGGACGGCCATTCACCAGCAGACGGTCGCTCTTGTTAACCATTACATTCATCACATTTCTTTCCTTGACCTTGACGTCCTCGTCGTTTTGCTCGACGGGAGGAGGCAGACGACGGGTGATACCGTAGTCCACGTCCATGGAGGTCGTCATCAGGAAGAAACACAACAGCAAGAATGCTATGTCAGCCTGCGAACTTGAATTGATTTCGGGAGTTTTTCTTGCCATGATGGAATGATTTACTTTTTAACTGCCTTGTAGATTACAGAGAACAGAATTGCAAGGATAGCGACTGCAAAAGTGACATAGAAGAAGTTAAGGCCAAATTCGACCCAACCATGCGTCTTGCCCGAATAAAGGTGCTCGCCGGCTTGGTAGGGAATTGCGAAAGAGCCCTTCGACATGAGGTAAGCTACAACTGCTATTACAGCGAATGCAATGACGGCAATCAGTAAGGTCTTGACGTTGACACCTTTGACGATGGCGGTGAAGACGACTGAAATCAATGCAAGGACGATACCAAGTATAATCAAGATGTAGCCCCAATTCAGGAATAAGTCCGCCTTAGGTGTCGGTTCGCCTGCCAAGAAATCGGGTTTAATAGTACCTACGACGAGGTAATACATCACCGCGATGATGACAGTAACCGCAGCCAGGGCTAGAAATATCCATCTAGAAATATTAAGCTTACTGTTCATGATTGCACTTGTTATTATTTGTTGTACTTAGCGAGGATGTCCATGAACGAGATGGAAGCGTCTTCCATGTCGTTGACGATGCTTTCGATCTTAGAAGCGATGAAGTTGAAGAAAATCTGAAGGATGATAGCGGCGATCAAACCGAACACAGTGGTCAACAGAGCGACCTTCATACCGGAGGCAACGACGGTCGGGCTCATGTCACCAGCAGCGGCGATGTCGTCGAAGGCCTGGATCATACCGATAACAGTACCCATGAAACCGAACATAGGAGCCAAGCTGATGCAAAGACCAATCCAGCTCAAGCCGCTTTCAAGCTTACCGCCAGCGACGGAACCGTAAGAGATGAGGGATTTCTCGACCTCTTCGAGTGACTGACCATCCTGGTAACGGATGAGGCCTTGGGTGAAGATGCTGGCCACAGGACCACGGGTGTCCTTGCAGAGTTGCTTGGCGCCTTCAACGTCGCCGTTCTTCATCTTGGCTTCGATGCCTGCAAGAAGTTTCTTGGAGTTACCGGTAGACAGTGTCAGATAGATGATTCTCTCGATGGAGATGGCCATACCGATGAGCAAGATGACCAACACGATACCCATGAAACCAGGGCCACCATCGATGAACTGCTTCTTGATGGATTCACGGAAAGTAAGAGGAGCGGCCTCTTGAGTTTGTGCAGGGGCGGCTTCTTCAACGGTCTCCACAGGGGCGGGAGTCTGTTCGGGAGCGACGGTCTGTTCCGTTTGCTCAGTTTGCGCTTGCTCATTTTGAGCAACGGCGAGATTGCTGATACCGAAAGTGAAAAGGCCAGCAACCATGAGGAAAGCAATTAATTTTTTCATAGTTGAGTTTGAATGTTTTGATTATTAATTTGTTGAATTACTTTATTCTAATGAATCGATCATTACTTTCTGCGGAGAGAGCGGGATTCGAACCCGCGGTACCCTTTTGGAGTACACACACTTTCCAGGCGTGCTCCTTAAACCACTCGGACATCTCTCCAATATGTTCCAAACGCCACAGCCCTATCTGAAATCGTTGCCAAAAGTACAACATTTTTTAATTGGGAAAACAAAATATTTGTTTTTTTATTGCACGAAAAACCCAATTGCCTGAAAAATAGCGTCAAACGGTCATCTCACCACGGATGGATTTCTGCATGATTTCAAGGATCCTGTCTTTTGGCAAGCCTTCACCGATGAGATACATGAGCTTGGCAACGGCAGCTTCGGTGGTCATGTCGTGGCCGCTGACGACACCGATACGTGCCATGTCCAAACTGGTCTCGTAACGTCCCATCTCCACCGATCCCGCCTTGCATTGCGTGATGTTGAGGATGAGGAGCCCGCCGTTGATGGCTTCCTTGAGGGCGTCGAGGAACCACTGGGCCGTGGTGGCATTGCCCGAGCCAAAGGTCTCAAGCACGAGGGCGCTGAGATGAGGCGTCTTCAACACATGGCGCACGAAGTCCTCGGAGATGCCGGGGAAGAGCTTGAGGATGCCGACGTTGCGGTCCATGTTGGTGTGCACCTTGAGTTTCTTGAAGTTGGGCTTCAATATGCGCTCCTTATTATATTTTATGTGAATGCCCACATCGGCGAGGTTGGGGTAGTTGGACGAGATGAAGGCATTGAAATTCTCAGCGTTGAACTTGGTGGCGCGGTTGCCACGCAGCAGCTGGTTTTGGAAGAAGATGCACACCTCGGGGACACAGGGCGTGTCGTCGACCTTTGCGGCGGCAATCTCAACGGCGGCAAGGAAGTTCTCGCGTCCGTCGCTGCGCACCATGCCCATGGGCAGCTGCGATCCGGTGAGCACAACGGGCTTGTTCAGGTTCTCAAGCATGAAACTCAAGGCCGAGGCGGTGTAAGCCATGGTGTCGGAGCCATGCAACACCACGAAGCCGTCGTAATGCTCGTACTCCTGCCCTATCTTCGTCGCCAGGCGGACCCAGAAGTCGGGCGACATGTTGGACGAGTCGATGAGCGGGTCGAAGCTATAGATGTCGATCTGGTAGCCGAAGTTCTTCAGCACGGGCAGATGGGCGTATATGTTGTCGAAGTCGAAAGGCACCAAGGCTCCCGTCTTGGGGTCTTGCATCATGCCGATGGTGCCGCCAGTGTAGAGCACCAGGATGGAGATTTCTTCGTTGCTTTGCATGAAAACCGGTTTTTGTGGCGGCAAAAGTAAGGCTTTTTTTGGCTTGCACGGCATTTTGCGTTATTTTTGCGGCATGAAAACCATCGCCCACATCCACACGGACTTCCCCACCAAGTTCGGCATCCCACGCCAAAGCGGCATCGTCGCCTCGCTGCAAGGCAAGATCGTGTTTGAGCCTGAGTACCGCAACGCCGACGCCGTGCGGGGCTTGGAAGATTTCTCGCACATCTGGCTGCTGTGGGAGTTCTCGGAGGCCGTGCGCGACAGCTGGTCGCCAACGGTGCGGCCGCCACGCCTGGGAGGCAACGTGCGCAAGGGCGTCTTCGCCACACGCTCACCCTTCCGTCCCAACCCCATCGGGCTGTCGTCGGTAAGGCTGGAAAAAGTGGACATCGACCCGCAACTTGGGCCAGTACTCTATGTCTCAGGTGCCGACCTCATGGACGGCACACCCATCTACGACATCAAGCCTTACATCGCCTACACCGACAGCCACCCCGATGCCGTCAGCGGCTTCGCCTCCACACCAGCGGAATACCTGTTGGATGTGGATTTCCCCGAAGAATTACTCATAAAAGTCGCTGAGAACCAAAGAGAAAGCCTCCTTGATGTACTCGCCCACGACCCCAGGCCGCAATACCAGGACGACCCAAAGCGGGTCTATGGGATGGAATTTGGTGGAATGGAAGTGAAGTTCAAGGTCGAAGGGATGTTACTCCATGTCGTTTCCGTCGTCTGACTTGTACGACTGCGCCTTCACCCTTGCCTTCAAATAGGCCGGGCGGAACGACACGTCGAAGTTCCTGACCTCAACAGCGCTCTCCGAGAAGTTGTGGACATACAACTTGATGCGTTGCGACGAACGGAAGGCAGAATCTATCGGCAGGGCAAAAGTGGCGAAGTCCCAGGCGTCATTCTTCGTTACTTGGGGCAATGCCTCATACGAATCGACGTATTTCCCTCCTTGGGCATCGTGCTTCTCCACGGCGAAGACCAAATGGCCGAGATCGTCGTGTTTCTTGACCTCAAAGGCTACATTCACCATGCTCCATTCGGGACGGATGCTGTCGGCGGTGAGTACCAAAGTGCTGCCATAGGGTCTCTGTCGGTCCAGAGTCCGCGTCTCTTCCATGTAGTAATGCCCCGCATCCCTCTTCAGTGTCTTTGGGTCGCGATAGTCATCGGGGTAGAACGTGCGCAGCGTCTGCGCCAAATGCTCGGCAATGATACGCCTCCCCTCCTCGTAGTAATGCTCGGTGGTCCAGTCTTGGTCGATGAAGTTGACATCACGGACAAGGCTCAGGTTGTTGACCACGGTGACGCCATCGAGGTTGCCATATCGATTCAACAGGTAATCACGGTTAAGGCGGAACAGGAGCATGAGGTCCTTGCCGACCAACTCATTCGCCTTGTCGACATTCTCCGCCATCAGGTTGAAAACGAGGTTCCATCCCCTCTCACGACACAGCTCCACTATGGCGTCAAAGTCCTTGACACGCGGGTTGTCGTCATCGATCCGGAAGGCATAGGTCTTGATGTAATGGCAGGCCAAGGCGGTGACATCCCAATCCTTCTGGCCGTTGGCGTCGTACCAACCATAGGAATACATGCCATAATCCCAGTCCACATTCGTACGCCAAGGGAAATTCGGGATGTTGAAGGTGTCGTTTCGCCAATGTTCAAACACGATATCATTCCATTCCTCTTCTGTCTTGATGGGATAAGCCTTGAATGCCAGCAAGAAGCGGTTCACCAGCGGTGGACGATCCTCCAGCAGCACCAGCTGCTTGCGCAACGGGGTCTCCAACTTCGAATAAATCCAAAGCGGGCCAAACGAGCGCAGGTTCATCGTCACGACCACCGTCTCCACCGCCGACGTAGCCGGGATATGCTTCAGCATGTAGTAATACGTCTGGGCATGCGAGGCTTCCTTGGTCAGGTCGCCCATCTTCACAGTGGGGAAATATTCAGCGGTGATGTCGCTGATTTTCTGATGGTTGTCTTCCTCGTCGCCGTAATGGTTGTTCGACGACTCCCCGACGTAGATGATACGACAGCTGTCGTCCGTCACAGCCCACGACAACTCCACGATGTCAGAATGCTTGCGCAAGTCCTTCTCGAAGAACCACTTGGAATACACCCAGTTGAGCAGCACCAGCAGCACCAAAACCATTCCTATGCGTATCAACAACTTCTTCATGGCTAGAACTGGAAATAGATGAACGGAAAATTAAAGACACTCGAACAACAGATGACCATGAAGAGCAGCACGGCATAGATCAGCCACCTGACCGCCAGCGGCTTGTCGTCGCACCACTTGTCAAAACGCGTGTTGCAGAGCACGATGTCGGAGAGGATGAACAGTCCGAGGTAGATCCACATGCCGGGTTTGATAGATAGTGTTTCAGGGCGACCCGTATGGGTGAATGCCGCGACGAAAATCTCCTTCAGATGCTCGAAATCGGTGGCGCGAAACATCACCCAAAACAGCGTCACCAGCACAAAGGTCTTAAGGACACAAAGCGCATCGATACAGATTTTCAGCCACTTGGATTGGCTTTCTTTTGCCGGAATCTTGTCACGCAAGGCCTTCTCTATGATGTGCAACAAGCCATGGGCAAAGCCCCACAGCAGGAAGGTCCAAGCGGCCCCGTGCCAGATGCCGCTGAGGACGAATACCACCAAAATGTTGAACGCCCATCTCCCGAACTTCACGCGGCTGCCACCGAGAGGGATGTAGACATAGTCGCGGAACCAGGTAGACAACGAGATATGCCAACGGTGCCAAAACTCGGCGATGTTTTTGGAGAGGTAGGGCGACTTGAAGTTGTCGGTGATGTCGAAACCCATGAGCTTGGCGCTGCCGAGGGCGATGGTGGAATAGCCGAAGAAGTCGCAATAGATCTGGAAGCTATAGAACACCATCGACAGCCAGATTGCTCCCGCATTGTACTCGTCGAGATGGCCATACACCTCATCAACATATTCGCCCAAGTGGTCGGCCACCACCATCTTGACGAAGAAGCCAAACAAAATGAGGCGCATACCTTTGGAGATGTTCTCGTATTGGAATTTCTTCTCCTCATGCAGCTGGCGCAGCAGGTTGGCGGGCCTTTCGATGGGACCCGTGACGAGTTGCGGGAAGAACATCACATACAGCGCATAGTAGCCGAAATGCCGTTCCGCCTTCTGATGGCCACGATACACCTCGATGACATAGCTCATGCTCTGGAAGGTATGGAACGACAGACCTATGGGCAGGATGATGTGCGTCATGAGGTGGGTCTCCATGCCCAACGAAGCGCACAGCTGGTCCAAATTCTCGGTCAGGAAGTTCAAGTACTTGAAAATCAACAGCACCGTGAGCGTACTCACGATGCTGATAACAAAGAAGGTCTTCTTCTTTCTGGGTTGGTCGGCATAGCGTTCCATCAGCAGTCCCGCCGCATAGTCGACGACGATGGTGACGAGCAGGATGAGGATGTACTTGGGCACAAACCACATGTAAAACACGCAGCTCGCCGCCAACAGCATCAGCCATCGTGCCTTTTGTGGCAGTACGTAGAACAGGACCACCACAAGGGGCAGGAAGATGAGGAACTCTATGGAGTTGAAAACCATAAAACCCTAATAGTCAGGTTATTTGATTTTCACAATAGTCGTTTGCAATATCTTTCCTCCCAAACTATTGTCATACACATAAACGAGGGCATAGCACTCGTCAGCGTTGTAATCGGGGTTGAGGTCGATTTCGTATTGGAAATGATAGTCATCGCCTTCTTCGACCGAGCTGCTCTCGAATTCCACGCCGTCGACACCATTCAAAGTGCCGCGGAACACATTGTGGAACACATATTCCTTATCGATGCCTCCAGGGACCTTTTGCCAACCCACGATGTTATCCTCCACCAGGCATGCCGTGACATAAAAATCGCCTGCCATGTCTTTGAGAGCCACGGCGCGGCCACTCACCTGCAGATGGCGTGAGTCTTCGTCATAATCGTTGGTGACCACCACTTCGAAGGATTGCTCCTCCGCTATGGCATCTCTTGTCGGAGCGTCGATTTGTTCCACATAGAGTGTATGTCCTTCTGTCAGTCCGACATAATCCACGGAAAACAGCGGATTGGAGTCGTTGTTGCCATACCATTGTGTGCCTTCGTCCGTCATGAAATCCGGGAAATGTCCACCAGCCTGCGCCATGGCACCGGCATGAACACCCATGATGATGATATGATCGGCATCCAGTTGGTGCTGGAGGTTATGGGCATAGTCGGCGGCGGCAGGGCAGTTGACACAGAGCACACCCGTAAAGTCCTTGATGAGCACGGTCTTGCCCGTGGGTTCTATCTCCGAAGTCTCCACCTGGACCATCACCGTATAATCTGCCGTAGTACCGTTTTGGGCGGTCACGGTGTAAGTGACAGGACGGGTGAAATCCTGTGCCTCACCAGAGGCAGGGTTGACTGTGGCGCCTTCCGACACCTCAATGGTCGGGACGAGGCTGGTGACGTCAGTGCCTACTGGCATGACCAGCGTCACTGTCTTGGCGATTTCATTGATCTCGCCTTCCACGCCGTCAATCGTGAACGAAAGAATGCTCTTCTCGTTTTCGGCGTCATGCACGACCGCCGTCACCTCATATTGCGCCGTGGTGCCGTTCATGGCGGTGACGGTATAATAGACGGGGTTGGTGAAGTCCTGTGCCACGCCTGATTCGGGTTCAACAGTGGCATAAGTCGAGACGACGATGGTCGGCGTCAGATGGCTCACGTCCGTTCCCGCCGGGAAGTCCAGCACCACAACCTTGGCATCCTCGTCAATAGTGCCAACGACAGTATCGATTTCAAATTTCAAGAGGAATTTCTCGTTGTCGGCACCTGCTATATAGGGTTCCTTTTCGACATCGCAAGCATTCATGCCAAGCATGATGGCCAGCAAAGCCGCACCTATTCTTAATAAACCTTTCATTGTTCTCATAGTTTAGGGGTTATGCTCGTTAAAAACTCGTTGAAACGGTCAGCGACACGCCACTTGAGGCAGGCACCGTCCGGCACACGCCGCCCACACAGACCACGCCTTCGCTCTGACGACCTGCACTCAACATGACGCGAGTGGCATCGTGGATATAGGTGACTGTGCCGGTGAAATAATGGTCACGGTATTCCTCAACGGGGTTGCCATAATTCCACTTGTCGGCAATCGAGAACGACCAGTGCGGGTTGATAGAGTACTCCAGCAAAGCCGCAGCCCAGTCGCCACGCTTCTGGTAGTCTTTCTTGTCGCCTTCCTCGTACTCGTAGCCTCTGTGAACCTTGTTTTCCCACAAGCCTTGCAATTCGAGGCGGAGGCTCTGTTTCCTGTTGATCTTATACGTCACGTCGAGGAAGCCGATGTTGGCCTGCACGACGGGGGCGCCGGCATGGCCTTCGATGGTTTCAATATCGTAATACAGGTTGATGTATTGTGCAGTGAGGTGCCAGTTTGAACTTATCTTCTTGTCGATTTCGAAATTGATGTCGCGGAAGAAACGATGGTCGCTGACGGCGAAGAACCTGGAGGTGTAGCCCAATGTGCCAGGCTGGTTCAAGCCCACTTCGCTTCCATACTGGACGGAATCGCGTACGATGTCGTTCACCTGACTCATGTTGAAGGCCAGTTTTGTGCCGTATTTTCCACCAAGAGCTGTGCCCTTCGGGATGGTGTAGTTGACTTGGAACTGTGCCGCCATCTCACCGTTGGGTTGCGTCGAATAGGTATACATCGACGGCAGGCTGTGCGTATGGGTATAATTAATAGGTGGGATGAAGTTGATGTCGAGGTCGTTCTGTTTGCCCGTGTACATCGACTTGAAACTCATGTTGTCGACGCGTTTCACTTGCAGCACGGCGCCGAAGCCTTTCTGCGAATAGCTCAGCGACGACATCAAGGCGCGACCTTCCTTATAGATGAAGTTGTTGATGGCCGAGGGGTCGTTGATCTTATAGGCATACTCGGTGCTGAAAGCCCAGTTGCCATAGCCCAAGTTGATACGACCTGCTGCAGCACCCACATTTTCAGGGATGTTGTAGAACGAGCTTTGGTCCGCCTGTTTCTTGCTGACAAAGCTACCGCCAATGCTCATCCTGAATTTGGATTCGCTCAAGGCGGGGATGCTTTGGTTGAGGTCCCACTCGCCGTCGACACCACGCACGATGCCACGGTAGTCGTCGGAAGCGAAATCACGCTCAAGATAGGGTGCCCAATAGTAACGCTGTCGGCCGTACAAACCTTTGATAGTCACGCCGTTGAACGGACGCAACACCACACGCACGCCGCGCAGGGCGTTGTCCATGCCCAGCGACCACTCCTCATAGGTGCGGAACACAAAGCCACAACCGAACTGGTCGTAGATGTCGCCCACGGTAGCGCCGATGAATCCATTGTCGTAGGTGGCATAGAAATTGGCCAGGCCCACACCGTTCAGCTCGCTGCGGAAGCCGTTCATCTCGGGCAGAAAGGCCTCGAAACGCATGCCTGCGGAGAAGTTGCCGTTGGTGTAGTTGATCTTGCCGAAGCCGTTGATGCCGAACTTCTTGCCATTAAGGTCGTTGATGCCGATGCCTTCATCAAGCATGTAGTATTGTGCGTCGGTCTGGAAAGCGCCGTTCACCTGGCTGCCTTCCAAAAACGACTGCGCGCTCGCCTTGAAACCGACTGTCAAAGCGAGTGCAAGCAGTAATAGTATGTGTTTTCGCATAAGCAATATTGAATTAGGAATGCGGAATGCGGAAATCGGAGATTCAACGCAGTTAATATCGCAATGCGATGCTGGGCTTTGCCCCCATTCCGAATTCAGCATTTAGCATTTATTTCTTTTTCTTTGCGATCTTCAGGATTTCTTCATAGAGGTCTTCTTCGCCGCCTTCGATATAGCCGGTATGCTGATAGACGAGTTTGCCGTTGCCGTCGAAAAGGAAGGTGTGCGGCGGGTTGCTCACGTTCATGGCACGCTTGAGGTCGCTGTTCACGTCGAGGAGGACGTCAAAGTCCCAGCCCTTGCCTTCCACGGTAGGCTTCACCTTGGCGGTGGAACGCGAGTCGTCGATAGAGACAGCATAGATCTTCACGCCGGTCTCGTCCTGCCAATCCTGATACACGTCATTCAAGGCGTTGTGTTCCTTGATGCAGGGACCGCACCAGGTAGCCCAGAATGTGATGACGATGGGCTTGCCGTTGTTCGTCAACTTGGCGATGTTCACATCCTTGCCGTTCAAGTCTTTCAAGGTGACGTTGGGCAGATCCGTTTTCGATTGCGCGTGAAGGCCCGTAAAGACCATGGCCATCAGCAAAAGTGTCATGAGTTTTTTCATTGATTCAAAGTTTTAATATTATGATTTCAAATTTATTCTGTATTCTTCAATTCTCAATTGTCAAATCGAAGATTCAACGTAGTTAATTATCAATTATCAATTTTCCTCAAGTTGACAATAAATTTCAAGCAGTTTGCAATACTTCTCCGCCCGGATAGCCACCTTCTTGATGACGTTGGGGATGAGAACGCATTCTCCTGTACCTACAAATACCGAGCCATTTTCCCAATTCAGCGTAAAATTTCCTTCCAAAGGCATCAAAATCACAAAAGAATCGAGGTTGGCGTAGTCCTTCTCCATCTCGCCTTGCAGCTGCAGGAGGTTGGTCACAAAGTACTGGCAGTCAACGACGGGGACGGTCTTGTTCATCATCTGTGGCACCTCGGTTTTATACCTCTCGGGCAGGGTACCGTCAATAGCCTCCACCGACTGTGGGATGTGCAGCTCACGGCGCATGCCGGCCACGTCGATGCGGTCCCAGTCGTAGATGCGGTAGGTGGTGTCGCTGGTCTGCTGTATCTCCGCCACCATGATGCCGGGGCCAAGGGCATGGATGCGGCCTGCGGGGATGAAGAAGACGTCGTCCTTCTTCACCGGCTCGTGGTTGAGCACCGATTGCAGCGTGTTGTCCTTCAAGACGTTGACATAGTCCATGCGGGTCAGTTCGCGGTTGAAGCCCATGACGAGTTCGGCGTCTTTGTCGGCCTGCATCACATACCACATCTCGGTCTTGCCGTTGCCGATGCCGCGTTTCTCGGCCAGTTCGTCGTCGGGGTGCACCTGTACCGAGAGCCAGTCGTTGGCGTCGATGATCTTCAGCAGCAGGGGGAACTGTTCGCCGTATTTGTCGAAGACGCTCTCGCCGACGAGGTCGCCCATGAAGGTCTCCACGAGGTCGTTGATCTCGTCGCCGCAGAAATCGCCGTTGGCCACTACGCTCTGTTCGTCCCAAACGCCCGACAGCAGCCATTCCTCGCCGCAGTTGGGCAGCGGCCCGTAGTCCACGCCGAGCACTTCCTTGATTTTTCTTCCGCCCCAGATCTTATCCTTGAAGATGGGCTTGAATTTCAGGGGATATAGTACGGTTTTCATAGTTCAAAATGACACGGGACACGGGACTTCGGGACACGGGACAAAGACTCGCGTCTCGTGTCTCGCAGTCTCGCGTCGTTAATGAATTTTGGGGCAAAGATAGGACAATTTTCGGAATTATGAAAAAACCCGTACTTTTGCGCCAAAGAATCCATGCTATGCAAAACCTCATCGAACTACGCCATATCCTTCACGCGCACCCCGAGCTTTCGGGACAGGAAGCGCTGACCAACGGAATCTTGAACCAATGGGTGAAGCAGACCCAGCCCGACCGGATCGTCGAGAAGATCGGCGGCTATGGCCTGGCCGCCATCTATAAAGGCGCCAAGCCCGGCAAGCGTATCCTCATCCGAGGCGACATCGACGCGCTGCACATCCCCGAGCCCAACGACCTCCCCTATAAATCCCAAAACCAAGGCGTCTCGCACAAATGCGGCCACGACGGCCATGCCACCATCCTCTGCGGACTGACGCAATGGCTCGGCGAGCAACGCCCCGACCAAGGTGAGGTGGTGCTGCTCTTCCAACCCGCCGAGGAGACAGGACAAGGCGCACAGGCCATCCTCGACGACCCACAGTTCGCCCAAATCAAGCCTGATGTGGCTTATGGTTTGCACAACCTGCCTGGCTTCGAGAAAGGGCAAATCATGGTGCGCGAGGGTTGCTTCGCAGCGGCTTCCTTCGGCTTGAAACTCTGTTTCGACGGTCGCACTGCCCACGCCTCACAGCCCGAGACAGGGCGCAACCCATCAGAGTTACTGGCCCAACTCATTCACCATCTGGAGAAAAAACGCGAGCAGCTGAAAGCTGTCAAACCCTTGACCACCTTCGTCATCACGCATGCCATTTTGGGTGAGGAGACCTTCGGCGTTGCGCCTGGTCATGCCGAGATTTGGCTCACTCTGCGCAGCTTCAACGACCGCAACCTTGAATTGATGTCCACGGAAATCATCGAGTTCTGCCGTGCCAAGGCCAAGGATTATCTCTTCGACTTCAACTTCTCCATGCACGAGGCCTTCGCTGCCACCAACAGCGATCCCAACTGCGTGAAAACCATAGAACAAGCTGCCAAGAACCTTGAATTAAACCTCAGTCATTTGGAAGAGCCTTTCCGCTGGTCGGAGGACTTTGGCAGGTTCGGCAGCGTCTGCCCCATCGGTTTCTTCGGTCTCGGTTCAGGCACAGAGCAACCCGCCCTTCACGACCCGATGTTTGATTTCCCCGACGACATTCTGGAGATCGGGATGGGGATGTTTTGGGAGATCATAAGATTAGAATTGGAAGTTAATACCTAACGGTTAATGCAGGCTCACTCTCTATGTCATTCCCAGAAAGGCATGCGGGGGAGGTGGAATCTATAGAGGGTGAGACTGCTTTCTATGAGCCGCCCTGCATAGATTCCAATCCACCGCACATACCCACGTTGGAAATCGAAGATTCGACGTAGTCAATGACATGCAGGGCTTGATGGTCTTGATAAAAAACCGCAGTTTTATAGTCCCAAAAGTAAAAAATATGATTTATTTGAATAATTGCTTAGTAAATCATATACTAATAATTTTTTATTTGGTTTCATTTGCTATTTCGAATACTATTTGTATTTTTGCAGCATGACTATATTTAGTAATACATATACTAATATTAAGAGGAAGATTTCTGAAATAGCAGAAGTGGTTTCAGGTGTCTATCTACAGACCGCACCCTATGGAGATGTATCCTATTTGCAGATAAAAGACTTGCTTTCTGAATCACCCGAGAAAACCGCCTCAAAAGTCACTCTTTCTCCCAAAAACGAACGTTATCTGTTGGCAAAAGGCGACTTGTTGTTTGCCGGAAAAGGGACAACCTACCTTTGCAAGGTGTTTAACCTCGACATTCCGGCCATCGCCTCCACCACCTTATATATAATTCGCCTTACCTCAAAAGACATCCTTTCTGACTATCTTTGCTGGTACCTGAATCAGCCTACCGTAATGGCGATGATGAAAACACAACAAGTGGGCACGGGTACACCGCTCATCCATAAACAAGTCGTTGAAGACTTTGAAATCCCTATTCCGGATTTGGAAACCCAACAGCGCATTGTGGAATTGGCGAAACTTCAAACCAGAGAAAAAGAACTTTACCAAGCCATCGCCGAAAAACGACAACTGATCACCAACCAACTCATAATGAATAAATTAAACAAATAAATATGGAAACCAAGAAAATCACCCAAGACGACATCAACCGCACGGTTTGGAAGGCCTGCGACACGTTTCGCGGCGTCATCGACCCGAGCCAATACAAGGACTACATCCTCACGATGCTGTTTCTGAAATACGTCAGCGATGTATACAAGTCCAAGCTAAACGACTACCTTAAAAAATACGACGGCGACATGGAACGTGCCGAGCGTGCCATGCGTCACGAGCGCTTCGTGGTGCCCGAAAAGAGTTCGTTTGACTACCTTTACGATCATCGGAACGCCACCAACATCGGCGAACTGATTGACGAAGCCCTGGCCGACCTCGAAGACGCCAACCGCGAGAAGATGAGCAGCGAAGACGGCAGCAGCATCTTCCGCAACATCAGTTTCAACAGCGCCAACTTGGGTGAGACCAAAGAGAAAAACGCCCGTCTGAAAAACCTTCTGCAAGACTTCAACGGGGTGGATCTGGACGAGTCGCATTTGGAAAACAACGACATCATCGGTGATGCTTACATGTACCTCGTCTCCACCTTTGCGGGCGAGGCCGGCAAGAAAGCGGGCGACTTCTTCACACCAGCCGAGGTCTCCACGCTGTTGGCCCAACTGACCAAGAGCAAACCTGGCGCACGCATCTGTGACGTCACCTGCGGTTCAGGCTCGTTGCTGATCAAGGCGGGCAAGGAAGTGGGCAACAATAACTTCTCGCTCTACGGGCAAGAAGTGAACGGCAGCACTTGGGCCTTGGCTATGATGAACATGTTCTTGCACGGCTTCGACAACGCCGTCATCCGTTGGGGCGACACGTTGCGCAACCCCAAGTTGAAAGCCAACGACAAACTGATGAAGTTCGACACGGTGGTGGCCAATCCTCCCTTCAGCCTCGACAAGTGGGGCGCCGAGGAAGCCGCCAGCGACCCCTACAACCGTTTCTGGCGCGGCATCCCGCCCAAGAGCAAGGGCGACTGGGCCTTCATCAGCCACATGTTAGAGGTGGCCGATGACCAAAACGGCAAAGTTGGCGTGATTATCCCTCACGGCGTGTTGTTCCGTGGCGGCAGCGAAGGCAAGATCCGCCAATACATCCTTGAAAATGAGCATATTTTAGAAGCGGTTATTGGTTTGCCCGCCAACCTGTTTTATGGCACGGGCATCCCAGCCGCCATCGCCATCTTCCGCAAGGGACGGGGTTCGGAGAACGTGCTGTTCATCGATGCCAGCCGCGAGTTTGAAAACGGCAAGAACCAAAACAAACTCCGCACCCAGGACATCGAACACATCGTGAGTACCTACCGCAAATTTGCCGCTGGAGAGTTGCAGCCTGGTGTGGTGGAAGACAAATACGCCTTCGTGGCCACGCCCGACGAAATCCGCGAAAACGACTTCAACCTCAACATCCCACGCTATGTAGACACTTACGAGGAAGAAGCCGAAATCGACATCCCCGCTGTGCAGAAAGAAATCGAGCAGTTGGAAGGCGAATTGGCCGAGGTGCAGGGGAAGATGAAGGAATATTTGAAGGAATTAGGGTATTAATAGAACTATCATGCAAGACGAAAGCCAAAATATTGAATATAAGCGCAGTTGGAGCGACGAATACCTGAAATGGGTGTGCGGATTCGCCAATGCACAAGGTGGCAGAATCTACATTGGTGTGGATGATGACAAAACCGTATTCGGTATGCAGGACGCACACCGTCAGATGGAGGACATTCCCAACAAGATTGTTGCTTTGTTGGGCATCGTGGTGGATGTCAATCTCCTCCAAAAAGACGGGCTCGACTATATGGAAATCATTGTCAATCCGAGCAATGTGCCCATCTCGTACAAAGGTGTTTTCTATTACCGTTCCGGGGCGACCAAGCAGGAATTGAAAGGTCCGGCACTTCAGCAATTCATCCTCAAGAAGATGGGGCGTTCATGGGACGAAATCATCTGTGAGGGAGCCACCTTGGAGCATATTGACAACGAAGCGGTTGCCTATTTCGTGCGCAAGGGCATCAAGGCAGGAAGACTGCCGGAGAACGCCGCCGATGATTCCACGGAAACCATTCTGCGCAATCTCGACCTCATGGACGAGGCAGGAGGCCTGCGCAATGCTGCCATTCTGCTTTTTGGCAAACGCCCGTCGCGATTCTTCGCTTGTGTGGAGTTCAAAATCGGGCGGTTCAGAACCGACTCCGATCTTCGCAACCAAGACATGATAACGGGCAACATCATTCAGATGGCCGACAAAGTGATGGAAATATTAGACAACAAATATCTGATACGCCCTATTCACTATGAAGGGTTGCAGCGGATTGAGCCATTGGAAATACCCGAAGATGCCTTGCGCGAAATCATCTTCAATGCCATCATCCACAAGGAATATCCTGGGTATTCCATACAGATGCGGATATATAACGACAGGATCTGGCTTTGGAACTCAGGTGGTTTGCCCGAAGGCATCACCTTTGAGCAGTTTATGGGAGCGCACAGTTCCTGCCCTCGCAACAGACTTGTAGCCAGAGCGTTCTACTTGGCAGGCTTTATTGAGTCGTGGGGGCGCGGCATCAACAAAATCAAGACTGAATTTGTGGAAAACGGTCTTGAAGCCCCTGTTTACAAGGAAGAAATGGGCGGAATGTCAGTTTATATCTCCCGAAAGAAAGGTTTATTTGGCGAAGATGGCACTGTAAATGACACTGTAAATGATACTGTAGAAAATAGTAGTGAAAATGTTGACAATAAACATAATAGAACAAAGGATGATACTGTAAATGATACTGTAAAAGTTATTGAAAATAAAGATATTACAACGGATAATGACCATATAAGTGACCATATAAATGACCATGTAAGTGACCATATAAGTGACCATATAAATGACCATATAAATGACCATGTAAAATTGTCTGCGAACGAAAAGAAAGTTCTTCAATTGATGTGGAATGATATGGCTATAAATTACGAACAAATAGAAAAAAAGTTGAAGATTTCAACATCCACAACAATGCGAGCCATAAGAAAACTGCGCAAGGAAATGCTTGTTGTTCGTGAAGGGTCAAAAAAATCCGGCTATTGGTATATAACTGAAAAAGGAAAGCAGTTAATAAAAAAACAAAAGTAGAAATTATGAATACAATCGAAACACTATTCAAAGAATGGCAGTCGCTTCAACCTGTAAAGGAGGAGTATCAACAAAGACTCGACCAGAAGTTTATGCTGGAGTTCAACTACAACTCCAACCATATTGAAGGCAACACGCTTACCTACGGGCAAACCGAGTTGCTGTTGTTGTTCGGTCGCGTGGTAGGCGAAGCCAAGATGAAGGATTTGGAGGAGATGAAAGCCCACAACGTATGCTTGAAAATGACCATAGCCGAAGCCGGAGAGAAAGACAGGCCGCTTACCGAATCGTTCATCCGCATATTGCACCAGACCATGCTGCGCGAGGACTACACTGTCTATCGCCAGTTGCCTGGTGGGGTGAACACCAGTTATGTGGTTCATGCAGGATGCTATAAGACACGTCCCAATTCTGTCATCACCCCAACGGGCGAACGATTTGAATATGCCTCTCCCGAAGAAACACCTGCTTTGATGGCCGACCTCATACAATGGTACAACCAAGCCGAAGCAGACGGAAAACTCACCCCCGTTGAACTTGCCGCATTGTTTCATTACCGTTATATCCGCATCCACCCCTTTGAGGACGGCAACGGACGCATCGCTCGGCTGCTGATGAACTACATCCTTCTGCGCCACGGCTATCCGATGATCGTCATCCGCAGCAAAAACAAGAAAACCTATTTGGAGGCTTTGGGCAAGGCGGACAAAAACGTCGGCCCAGTTCCTTCCGATGGTGCCAATGCCACTTTGGAACAGGCACAAGACTTTGTCAACTATATCACCAAACAGGTAGAGCAGACTTTGGAAGATGATATGAATTTCCTGCAAGAAAAGAAGGATGCTGTTTGGTGGTTTGATGGCGAGTTCGTGACATTCAAGAATGAATCGACGATACAATTGTTGAAATATCTTGTTGAACATCCACAAGCAACTGTAAAAGAGCTTACACAAGTTCTTTCCATCAACAAGTCCGCCGTACAGAAACAACTTGAAACTCTGCAAGGAAAAGGATATATAACCCGTGTTGGAACGAGAAAGGAAGGAAAAAGAATTGTGAATTTGATATCTACCACCCAAAAAGGTGGTAAATAAACAAACAGGTGGTAAATAAACTTTATACCACCTCAAAAGGTGGTAAATAGAAAACAAGGTGGTAAATAGAAATGATACATATAAACACAACCATTTGGGGTTATGAATAAAACTGCGGTTACGAAAAGAAATGTACCACCATTTCAAGTGGTACAGTTGATAAAAGGTGGTACACTTCACTAAATAAGTCCGACACTGTCGGACAAAACAACAAAGATTTCACCGACAGTGTCGGAAAAATTGTCAAAACAATGAAAAAGTGCGACATGTCGCACAAATGAAAACAAGAGAAAATGAACGACAACCAACATATCCCCTCCGGCTACAAGCCCTCGCCCCTCGGCATTATTCCCGAAGACTGGGAAGTGAAGAGGCTGGGAGAAATAGCAAGGATTGGTTCAGGTGGGACACCATCCAAAGCCAACCAAGAATATTGGGGAGGAAATATTCCATGGATTACTACTGCATTATTGAACAATCCATACATTGATGCAGCCGATGAGTTTATTACCGAACAAGGATTGAAAAATTCATCTGCACAATTACTGAATTCTGGAGTTTTGCTTATGGCCATGTATGGGCAAGGACAAACAAGAGGAAAAGTGTCCAAACTATTAATAAATGCATCAACAAACCAAGCCTGTGCATTTATTGACATCCATACTGGGAATACAGATTATGTTCATCAATACCTAATTGCAGATTACGACAGCATTAGGAATAAAAGCAATGATGGAAACCAGAAAAACTTGAGTTTGGGAATAATCAATGACATTCGAATAACTTTCCCTCCTCTCCCCGAACAGTTACGCATCGTTTCCCTTCTTTCCCTTTGGGACACCGCCATAGCCAAGCAGACCGCCCTGATAGAGCAACTCACCCTGCGCAAGCGCGGCCTTATGCAGCAACTGCTCACGGGGAAGAAACGGTTAAAAGGATTTGGTGGAGAATGGAAAAGGATTAAACTAGGTGACGTTGCAGAAAGAATCACCAGAAAAAACGAAGAAGACAATCAAAATGTGGTCACCATTTCTGCTCAAAGAGGTTTTGTTGTTCAAACGGACTTTTTCAATAAAAGCGTAGCTAGCGAGATTCTCGATAACTATTATTTAGTATACAAAGACGAGTTTTGTTACAACAAGAGTTATTCAAATGGTTATCCCATGGGCGCAATTAAACGACTAAAAACCTTTGACAAAGCCGTTGTAACAACTTTGTACATTTGCTTCAAACTCAAAGAAAAGCCACAGACCAATATGGATTTCCTCGAACAATACTGTGAATCAGGTTTACTAAACAAGGAGTTAGTGAAAGTCGCCAACGAAGGCGGTCGTGCTCACGGTTTACTCAATGTAACACCAGATGACTTTTTCAACATGCACATGAGCGTTCCATCATTTGAGGAACAAACTGCCATTGCCTCAGTATTGGTTAATGTCGACAAGGAAATCGAGATACAAAAACAAAAACTGACAGCCATGCAGACGCAGAAGAAAGGGCTGATGCAGGTGCTGCTGACGGGGAAAAGGAGGATAAACCAATAACAATCCTATGCCATGATAGAAATTGAAACACTATATGGGAAACCAGATTCTCATTTAAATCATTAACACAGAAATAATCGTAAAGATGAAAAAATACTTAAAAATATTCTACTTCGCACTTACTATTGTTATCGCTGCTTTAGGACTATATTATCAAGTCTTTTACAAGGAGAGAATATCTCTTAATGTAGAAACAGTTTCAACAACTCTTTTGACAAGGCCGTTTCATATTGAAGGTCTTAGAGCATCGTATACATTTCACGATTCAATTAACGTGGAAAGGTTATGGCAAACCACTTTTGTCATTAAAAACACAGGGAACAAAACCATCTTAGGGGAAGGGTTTTCCAACAAAAACATTAGAAACAGTTATATACCATTGAAATTTGAAAAATGCAATCGGTTATTATCTACAAAACTAACGAACAGTAACAATGATGCTTTTCTAATCAACAACAATCTCTATATTTCTCAATGGAAACCAAATGAGTTTTGCGAGATTATGGTTATAAGCGATGGCTTGGATTCTCCCTGCTTAACAATATGTGATAGAGATATTGTTGATTCCGAAATTACATATTCAGTTTATTCGCCTAAAACAGATACAAGTAACAAAAAGCTAATTGATTATTTGCCAAATTTTATAAAAGTCACTCTAAAATGGATAATCGTAGCCATAATAATCACCGTTTCGTTAGCATCTATTGTTGAGGTTATCAAACAAACAAAAAAGCAGAGCGGAGTTTTAGTAATTGTACTAACCATCATTGCCTGTTTGATAATAATTGCAATTTTTGCATCGCCACTCTTATGGATTTTTTAAAACGTCTTCAACATGATAACAAAACCCGAACTACAAGACCTACTGCAAAGCACCGAGACCTATCGGGTGGAGCGCACCACCTCCACCAGCGACATGGACAAGTTCCAAGAAGCCATCTGTGCTTTCTCCAATGACTTGCCCAATTCCAGGAAAAAAGGGTATCTGATCATTGGAGCCTACGACAACGGCACACTATCGGGGCTGAAAGTCGATGATGCCCTGCTCAAGAAGATTGCCGCCATCCGTTCCGATGGGAACATCCTGCCCTTGCCTATCATGTCGGTCGAACGCTTCGAGTTCCCCGAAGGCGACTTGCTCGTGGCCGAAGTCTCACCTTCGCTGCTTCCGCCCGTCCGTTACCGTGGTCGGACCTTCGTGCGCATCGGCCCCCGCCGCGACATCGCTACTGAGGCGGAAGAACGCATCCTGTTGGAACGCAGGACTTCCTACATGGCCACCTTCGACGCCATGCCCTGCTTGGGCGCAACAATAGATGACATTGACACAGCTTTTATCAAGCAGGAATACCTCCCACAGGTTATTGATGCGGAAGTATTGGCTGGCGACAAGCGCGACATCAAGGAACAATTGGCCGCCATACATCTGTACGATTTAACGCACGATTGTCCTACCAATGCAGCCATCATTCTCTTCGGGAAGAATCCACAATATTTCTTACATGGCAGCTATGTGCAATATGTACATTTTTCAGGAAAAGACAACGGCAGCGACATCCTTAATGAACGACAAATCAAAGGAAGCCTTGGCAAGATGTTGCCACAACTGGAGAACTTTGTCAAAGATGCTGTTGTAACCTCTCGCCCGATGCCCATCAGCATGCTGCGCGAAAAGACCGTATTCAACTATCCTGAACTGGCCTTAAGAGAGTTGCTGATGAATGCTTGTATGCACCGTGATTATCAATCCAATATGCCCATCCGGCTTTATCAATATGAAGATCGGATAGAAATCTTGAACGCAGGTGGTCTGTACGGTGAAGCACGTCCAGAGAATTTTCCAACAGTGAACGACTATCGCAACCCTGTTGTGGCCGAAGCCATGAGAGGATTAAAGTATGTCAACATGTTCAACCGTGGTATTCAGCGTGTTAAAACAATGCTTCAAGAAAATGGCAATCCTGAGCCAGAGTTCAGAGTAGATAAGATTACAGCATTTGAGGTAACCGTAAGGCCGACTTTGTCACTCAACTTGATCACTGATAAAGAAAAAGTGACTAAGTCGGTGACTAAGTTAACAGAGACGGTTAATGACATTCTTGCATATTGTTCCATCCCTCGAAGCCTGACAGAAATCATGGAACACATAGGTCTAAAGCATCGGCATTATGTAAAGAGCCACTACATAGATCCGCTTATTGAAAGCGGTTTCCTTGCAATGACTATCCCAAACAAACCCAATAGCCGAAATCAAAAATACCAGCGTATTTTAACTTAGTCACTCATCTTAGTCACCGACCAAGAAAAAGTGACTAAGTAATTAATTAAATAACTGATAATAAATATATTAGCAATAAATAACTTAGTCACTCATCTAGGTCACAAAAAAGTGACAAAGTAGTTGTTCAAACAAGTTGTATCATGAGTCTCATCTCCTTCAAAGAAAACGATATCAGCCAAAAACCGGCATTGGAACTGCTGCAAAAGCTGGGCTACCAGTACCTCTCGCCCGAAGAGGCGCTGGAACTGCGCGGTGGAAAGACCTCCAACGTGCTACTGGAAGAGGTGCTGCGGCGTCAGTTGCGGGCATTGAACTCCATCCGCATCGGTAGCCACAGTGAGGCGCGCTTCTCGGAGCAAAACATCGAGAATGGCGTCATCGCCATGCGCAACGTGCCCATGGAAGGCGGCTACCTCAACGGCAACGAGGCAGTGTATAACATGCTCACCCTCGGCAAGGCCTTCGAACAGAGCATCGACGGCGACAAGAAGAGCTACACCATGCGCTACATCGACTGGCAACACCCCGAGAACAATGTCTATCACGTCACTGAAGAGTTTGCCGTCACACGTTCTGGTTCCAGCGACACCTACCGTCCTGACATTGTACTCTTCGTGAACGGCATCCCACTGGTCATCATTGAATGCAAACGCCCCGACATCAAAGGCGCCGAGGAACAAGCCGTATCGCAACACCTGCGCAACCAAAAAGACGACGGCATCCGTAGCCTCTATGTCTATAGTGCCCTGCTTTTGTCCATCGGCAACAGCTTCGGCAGCTATGCCACCACGGGATCGGCCGCCCAGTTCTGGAGCAAATGGCATGAGATGTTCATCAACAAAGAGGCAGAGATGGCGTATCACAAGCGGTTGCTTGAACTGGTCAACGAGGGTCACGAGGAAATGCGCACCCCCACCCTGCAAGACGAATACCTCTACAACCTCTGTCGCCCCGAGCGCCTACTGGAACTCATCTTTCACTTCACCATCTTCGATGCTGGTGTCAAGAAGTTGGCTCGCTATCAGCAGTTTTTCACCGTGAAAGAAACCGTCGAACGCGTGAAGAACATCGAAGCCGGGCACAGAAACGGGGGTGTGGTATGGCATACGCAAGGCAGCGGCAAATCGCTGACCATGGTGATGCTGGCCCAGAAAATCGCACAAGAGCCCAGCATCCACAACCCACGCATCGTGTTGGTCACCGACCGCACCGACTTGGACGACCAAATCACCAAGACCTTCCGCAAATGCGGCAAACAGGTGGAGAACGCCACCACGGGTAAACGGCTCGTTGAGCTGCTCGAAAGCGACACCGATGCCGTCATCACCACCGTCATCAACAAGTTTGCCACTGCCATCAAGAAAATCAGGCAGCCCCTCACCGACCCCAACATCTTCATCCTCATCGACGAAGCCCACCGCAGCCAATACAAGGAGCTGGCCATACAGATGAACCGCGTGCTGCCCAACGCCTGCAAAATCGCCTTCACGGGAACGCCTCTGATGAAAAAAGACAAGAACACCGCCCGCACCTTCGGCGGCATCATCAAACCCGTCTACACGGTGAGACAAGCCGTTGAGGACCATGCCGTTGTGCCCTTGCTCTACGAAGGCCGCCTTGTGCCTCAATCGGTGAGCGAAGGTCCTATCGACAACTTCTTCAGCCAAGTTTCTGAAGACTTGAGCTACGAGCAGTCCACCGACCTGAAAAAGAAATTCTCGCGCACCGACATCCTCAACCAAACCGAGCAGCGCATCTATTCCATTGCCACCGACATCTCAAAGCACTTTGCCGAAAACTGGCAAGGCACGGGATTCAAGGCCATGCTGGTGACACCCATCAAAAAGGTGGCCGTGTTTTACAAGAAATACTTGGATGAGATTGGAAAAGTGTCGTCAGAAGTGCTCATCACTGCTCCCGACGACCGCGAAGGCGAGGAAATCGCCTACGGCGGTACTCCGCAAGAAGTGAAAGCCTTCTGGAAACGCATGATGGACGAGCACGGAACACCCACCAAATACCAAGACAACCTCATCGCTCGCTTCAAGAGCCAAGACGACCCCGAAATCATGATTGTGGTGGACAAACTGCTGACTGGCTTCGATGAGCCGAAAGTAGCAGTGATGTACCTCGACCGACCCTTAAAAGGTCACACCCTGCTGCAAGCCGTAGCCCGTGTCAACCGCACCTGCGAGGGGAAAGACTTCGGCTACATCATTGATTACTACGGCGTTCTGCGGGAGCTGGATGATGCCTTGAGCATCTATTCCGAATACGACGAGGACGACAGACAAGTGTTTCTCGACACCCTCGTACCCGTCAGCGACAAGATAGCGGAGTTGCCGCAACGGCATTCCGACCTTTGGGAACTGTTCAAAACCATTCCCAACAAGCGCGATTTGGAAGCCTACGCACAATCGTTGCGTTTGGAAGACCGCCGACATGAGTTCTACGACCGTCTGTCCGCCTATTCATCGGTGCTGCAACTGGCACTTTCCACCATGGAATTCCACGAGCTCACCGACGAGAAAACCATCCGCCGCTACAAAGACGACCTCAACATGTTCGCCAAACTGCGCACGGCCGTACAACTCCGCTATTCCGACACCATCGACTACAAAAAATACGAGACACGCATCGAAAAGCTCATCAACCATCACGTGGAAAGCGATGCCGTGAAAGTCATCACCAAACTCGTCAACATCTTCGACAAGGAAGACTTCAGAAAGGAAGTGGATAGCGTGGTAGGCACTGCCGCCAAAGCTGACACCATCGCCACCCGAACGGCCAAATACATCCGTGAGAACATGGATTCCGACCCGGCATTCTACAAGAAGTTCTCCCAACTCATCAAGGAAACCATTGAACTCTACGAACAAGGGCGCTTGACCGACAATGAGTATTTAGAAAAGATGATGCAGTACAAGGAAGACGTGCTGAACCATACCGATAGCGAACTACCGGCCGAGTTGGAACACGACAATGCCGCCAAAGCCTATTTCGGCATCGCCTTGGAGAACTACAAGCGCCTCTTCCCCGACATGCCAGTGGGTGAGATGGCCTTGGCCACCGCCAAAGCCTTTGACGAAATCATCCGTCGCACCGTTATCGTTGATGGCTCCGTCTTGGTGGATTGGCAATCGAAAAGCGACACTATTGGCAAGATGAAAATCGAACTGGAAGACGAGTTGATTGACAACATCAAGCGGAAATACAATGTGAATTTCGCCTTCAGCGACATGGACATCATCATCGACGGTTGCGTTGACGTGGCAAAAATCTGGATCAGATGACGAAAGACAGCATCCTTTACGGTTCAAGCCTCATCGAGTACGAAATCGAATACGTGCAGCGGAAAACGCTGGGTATCACCGTTCATCCCGACGGCACCGTCACCTTGAAAGCCCCCGTTGACGCAACGCTTGAAGACATCCAAAAGAAAGTGCGCCATCGTGCCGCTTGGATTCTCCGTCAGAAACGCTACTTTGAATCATTCGGTACTCCCACTACTGAACGACAATACATCAGCGGGGAGTCGCATCTTTATTTGGGCCGTCAATACATGTTGAGAATCAAGGAAGGCAAGACCAACACCGTGCATTATCAGAACAACATCCTTGAGATTGAATGCCAGAACAAAAAAGAGGCAGGTAAAGTGCTACAACTGTGGTATCTGGAACGGGCGCAAATCAAGTTTCCCGAATACGCCAAGCCTATTATTGAACAATTTGCCGCCTACGGAGTACAACCGAAAAGCCTTTCCGTAAGAAAAATGGAGAAACGATGGGGATATTGCACGACAGATGGTGACATCTTCCTGAATCCCAGACTCATCTGCGCACCTAGGTGCTGCATCGAATACGTCATCACCCATGAATTGTGCCATTTGGTGCATCGCAACCACACCAAAGAGTTCTATGCCCTATTGAGCAAAGAAATGCCGCATTGGGAAAAGTGGAAAAACAAGTTAGAGCGAATGATGATTTAAAGCTTTACATCAACCGCATAATCTCCGACACAATCGCCCTCGAATACGCATTCGCCACCTCAACAACAAACTTCCCGAAATCGACGCGGGCGTTGTGGTCGGCACTATCGCTGATGGTACGGATGACGGTGAAAGGCGTGCCGAACTCCAGACACACCTGTGCCACAGCGGCACCTTCCATCTCCACGCAAAGCACATCGGGCAATAGACCCAAGATCTCATTTCGTTTCTCATTGCTGTTGATGAACTGGTCGCCGCTGGCTATGTCACCGTAATAGAACTTCGGATCGAGGTTGAATTCCTTGACGGCCTCCTCGCCTACCATGCGTTCCACGCCTTTTTCCAATAGGTTCGTCACAGCCTTGCCCGCCAGCTCGGTCAGTGTGGGGTCGCTGTCGACATAGACGCGGTTAAGCAGTGGCAACTCAAAGCGTGAGATGATGGGGCGCGCATCAAGGTCATGCTGCACCAAACGCTTAGAGATGACAATGTCACCCACTTTGAGGCCGTCGGCCAAGGCACCTGCCGTGCCGATGAAAATCAAGTCCGTCACAGCGAACTCCTGTATCAACAGGGTCGCGGTAATCGTGGCAGCCACCTTGCCCCATTTGGAGAAGGCCACCACACAGCGCACGTTGCCGATTTTGCCCACGACAAACTCACGGTTGGCAATTTTCACGATGGTCTTTTCGGTCAAAAGCGCCTTCACCTCGTCGATTTCCTGCGCCATCGCGCCTAGGATGCCTATGTTTCTGGTCATAAGTCTACATCTTTAGGGTCGGCCCTTCGACAAGCTCAGGGACCTCAGGTTGCTGAGCCTGTCGAAGCACCGAAATATTTTTCAGATTGCAAAAATAAAAAATCTTACCTTTGCAAAAATTTAATGAATGAAGAAGATTTGCATTTTTTGCGGCAGCAGCATGGGCTTCGACCCGATCTACAAGGAGAAAGCCATCGAATTGGGTCAGGCGTTGGCCGACCAAGACTGCGAGCTACTCTTTGGTGGTGGCAGCGTGGGCCTGATGAAAGTAGTCGCCGACGTGATGATGGAGCGGCACTGCAAGGTGACCGGCACCATCACCCAGCACTTACTTGACATGCGGGTTGGCCACGCCGACATCGACGAACTGATTGTGGTGGAGACAATGGCCGAGCGCAAGAAAATCCTCGAGGACATGGCCGACGGCTTCATCGCCCTGCCTGGCGGCATCGGCACCATGGACGAGTTTTTCGAGGCCTATGTGCTCAGCCAGTTGCGTGTCTTCGACAAACCCGTCGCGCTTTTCAACGTGAATGGCTACTACGATGGCATCGTCGCGTTCATCAAACACATGGCTGATGAGGGCTTCATGCGACGAGAACACGCCGAGAACCTCATCGTCAGCGACGACCCAAAGGACCTTCTGACAAAGATGGAACAATTCCAGCCCGCCGACGTCACCAAATGGGTGGTTGAGATTAAAGAACAAGTAAAAAACTAAGGTCCCTGAGCCCGTCGAAGGGCCGACTGATATTGTGACGGTGCTTCGACAGGCTCAGCAACCTGCTTTAACTGAACAACTGAACAACTAATAACTGACAACTGATATGATAATAATAGGAATCACAGGAACACTCGGCGCCGGCAAAGGCACCATCGTCGACTATCTCGTCAAGGAGAAGGGCTTCGTGCACTACTCGGTGCGCGCCTACATCACGGAAGAATGCCAACGCCGCGGCCTCGAGGTGAACCGCGACACGCTGACTCTCGTCGGCAACGACCTGCGCGCACAACATTGCCCGAGCTACATCACCGACCAGCTCTTCGAGCGCGCCAAGGCCGAAGGCAAGAACGCCGTCATCGAGAGCGTGCGCACCCCGGGCGAGATCCACTCGCTGCGTGAGAAGGGCGAGTTCTACCTCTTCGCCGTCGACGCCGACAGAAGGATCCGCTACGACCGCATCTACCTACGTGGCTCGGAGACCGACCACATCGACTTCGAGACCTTCGTGGCCAACGAAGAGCGTGAGATGAGCGCCACCGACCCCAACAAGCAGAACCTCGGCGCCTGCATCAAGGAAGCCGACTTCGTCTTCACCAACGACGGCAGCATCCCCCAACTTCACCAGCAGGTCGAGAAAGTGCTCACCCAGCTGCATGTGCGCCCCTCCTGGGACGACTATTTCCTCAACCTCGCCGACACCGTCAGCGAGCGTGCCACCTGCAACCGCGGGCGCAGTGGCTGCGTCATCGTGAAGGACAAGCAAATCTTGGTAACGGGTTACGTTGGTTCGCCCAAGGGCCTGCCCCATTGCGACGACGTGGGGCACCTATTCCGGAAAGTCATCCATGAGGATGGCAGCGTCACCCAGCACTGCGTGCGCACCGTGCATGCAGAGCAGAACGCCATCTGCCAGGCTGCCCGTAGGGGCATCGCCTTGGACGGCAGCACCCTCTATTGCCGCATGACTCCCTGCCGCACCTGTGCCATGCTCATCATCAACTGCGGCATCGTCCGCGTGGTGTGCGAACGCCGCTACCACGACGGCGCCGAGACCGAGGAGATGTTCAAGCAAGTGGGTATCAGTTTGGAATACAAATATGACGAAGTGCAGCAGTACGAGGGACAAAGGTGCAACTAAACCTTTTTGCCCACAAGCCTCACTATTAGTCCCAGCACCACAAACCCCATCAAGAACGCCGCCCACGAAGGCAGTCCCAATGCGGTAGGCAAGACCCCTATCAGCAGCGCCACACCGCCTACAGTGAGGGCGTAGGGCATCTGTGTGGCCACATGCTGCAAATGGTTACAACTTGAGGCCAACGAACTCATGATGGTGGTGTCGGAAATCGGCGAGCAGTGGTCGCCCATAACAGAGCCGGCCAACACCGAGGCCACCACGTTGTAGAACAAAGGCATCGTGGCATCGACGCTTAGGCCTTGCTCCTGGCAGAGCAGCCACGAAGCGGGTAGAATCAAAGGATAGAGGATGGCCATCGTGCCCCATGAGGTACCCGTCGAGAAGCCTATCAATGCGGCGAGGAGGAAGGTCAACACTGGCACCAATACCGGCGACAGCGACCATTGCACCAAGAGCTGTGAGACGAACTCGGCCGTATGCATATCCTTGGTCACCAAAGCAATGGACCATGCCATAGTCAAGATCAGCACCGCATTGAACATGGCCTTGAAGCCTTCCACCATCTCCTCCATCACCTTGCCGAACTTGAGATTGCCACGCAACAAGGTCATCACGATGGCGGTGAGCAGCGAGAACAACGAAGCCCAAAGCAAGGCCTTGTATGAGTTGGCCGCGCCAATGGTGGCGGAGAGTTTGGAGAAGAAGCCCGTATCAGCATTCCAAACCGAAGCGTCATACCCCGTGAAGATCAACCCGATGATGGTACCCAAAATCAAGACCAGCAAGGGGATCAAGGCATCGATGATATGGGCGGACCTGGGTACATCCTCTTTCTGTTCTGTCAAGACTGTTTCTTTCTGTCGCGCCTTGCGTTCCGCTTTCAGCATCGGGCCGAAGTCACGACCACTGAGGATAATCATCAGCACAAAGCCGAGCGTCAGGAAGGGATAAAAGCTATAGGCCAAGGAATGGAAAAACACCGAATAGGCAGAGGTGTCGAGTCCGATGACGTTGATGCCGTCCTGGATATAACTCAGCTCCGCGCCAATCCATGTGGTGACGAAAGCCACAGCCACGACAGGTGCCGAGGTGGAATCGACGATATACGACAACTTCTCACGCGAAATCTTCAACTTGTCGGCGATGGGACCCATGGTGTTGCCCACCACAAGGGTGTTGGAATAGTCGTCGAAGAAGACGCAGAGGTCCATAAAGAACGTCATCAGCTGTCCCGAACGCGGACCTCTCGCCCTGCGCGACAGCCAGTTGACCACCCCCTGCATGCCGCCGTTGGCAGTGATGATGCGCACCATGCCGCCGATGATCAAGGTGAAGACGATGATAGTCACATGGTCGGCATCGAAGAGCGAGCCGACGACATAGGTGTCGACCACACGAAGCACGCCCCCACCCAAGGCCGCAGCAGGACTCGCGCCGCCATATAAGGCCATAAGGAAAGTGCCCGTCAGGATGCCAACAAAGAGCGATGAAATCACCTCTTTTATGATTAATGCCATCACAATGGCCACGAGAGGCGGCAAGATCGACATCCACAGCGGCATGGGACCCGCCACGGGGCCGAAGGCATAGAGCAACGCCATGCCTGCCACTACCACGAGGGCCACCACAAGGGCTATCCATCTGTTCTTCTTAGCTTTCATTCGAAGGCCAAAAATACGATTTTTTCAGAAAATTCGTTCTATCAAAGATTTTTGGTCTTATATTTGCACCGAAAAGGTCCCTGAGCCCGTCGAAGGGCCGACCCCTATATAAAACGGCGTTTCGACAGGCTCAACGACCTGCTCTTGACAAGCTCAGCAACCTGTTATTACTGAACAACTAAACAACTAAAAAGATAGACATCATGAAAAAAACGCTCATCATTGCATTGTGCTGCATGGCTTTATCGTTCACGGCCTGCCACAAACCCGACACTCCAGATACTCCGGACGATCCTACACCAGAAGTTGTTGATTACACCCCCAACTACATTGGCAATTATATCGGCAGTTACAACTTCGTCATCACTTCGATGAACAACCAACCGCAAACCAGCTTGAGCTTCCCCATGGACAACATCGGGATGGACATCACCAAAGGCTCGGGAGACAATGCCATCAAAGCCACGGTGACCGTCGACAACGAGACCCGTCAAACCACAGGCACCGCCATGGAAGATAAAATCGACTTCGACTTCGTCCACCTCACCATCGACAAGCCCGACCAAGGCTACAATTTCGCATTGGACCTCAAGATGGAAGGCAAGAAGTCTGCCGGCGACACTTTGAACATCGTCGGGTCATTCACCGGCAACGGCACTTTCGTCTTCCTTGGAGTCGAGAACGTCCTTGACGAAGTCTCGGGTACCCTCACCGGAGAATTAGTAAAACAATAATCCAAACAAATTACATCATGAAGAAATCCATATTGTTCCTGGCTTGCTGCATCGGCCTGATGTTCTTCGCAAGCTGCAAGAAAGACGTTCAACCTACCATCACTGTAGTCGCAGGTAGCGGATACGTTGGACCGAACGCAGCAGTATATTCTGGAGACCCCATCACCGTCGGCTTTGATGTCACTGGCGAAAACCTGATTCAAGTCATGCTTACCGCTGAGCAGAATGGCGCCTCACTCTTCACCCACTCCGAGACCATTGACAACGCTGCTGCTTATTCTTACACGAAGACCTTCACCATCGACGCCATTGGCGTAGTGACCATCAGAGGCACCGTAACCGATGCCAAAGGCAACACGGCAATAAAGAGCTTTGACGTCAACTTCAACGAGAAGCCCAACGCGAAGTTCGTGGGGCATTACGAAGGCGACATCCTCGTCTCTGGCAATGTCAACATCACCGTCAACAACATGGAACCCATGGACCAAGTCATGGATAACGAGCCCGTCCCCACCACACTCGACATCGTTGCCGGTGACGGCATAGATGAAGTGACAGCCTCCATCACCATCAACGGCCAAACGAACACGGTAAAGGGCACCGTCAATGGAAACAGGGTCCTCTTCAAAGCCATCGACGATACTTTTGTTTTCCACTACGACTACCAAGGCTTCGACATCGCCATCCCGCTCAAAATGACCTACACCGTAAACGGAACGCTCAACGGCGACCAACTCAACATCGACGGCACCTGTAAGGGCAACGGCACCATCAACATGTTCATTTACAACGGCACCTTCGAGTTGGATGGCACCATCGGTGGAAGCTTGAATAAAATGCAATAAAACTTGATAGAAATGAAAAAAGCCTCTTTGTTCATGGCTTGCTGCATCGGCCTGTTGCTGTTCGCAAGCTGCAAGAAAGACATCCGACCCACCATCACCATCGTTGAGGGCACCGGATATGTAAGTCCAAACGCTGAAGTGTACTCTGGCGACCCCATCACCGTAGGTTTTGACGTCACTGGAGAAAACCTGATCCAAATCACGATGGTTGCCATACAGAACGACGTCGCGCTCTTCACACATACCGAAGCACTTGGCGACGTGGCAAGCTTTACCTACACGAAGACCTTCACCATTAGAACCACTGGAGACGTCACCATCAAAGGCACCATCTTCGATGTCAAGGGCAACACGGCAACCAGGAGTTTCACCGTTAAATACAAAGTAAACCCGAACCCAACCATACAACCCACCATCAACGTTGCCACGGGTGCTGAGTACGTAAGCCCGAACTCCGAAGTGCTCTCTGGCGACCCCGTCACCGTTGGTTTCAATGTTAATGGCGAATACTTGAACAAAATCACAATGGTTGCCGAGCAGAATGGTGTCGCACTCTTCACAGACAGCGAAACACTTAACAATGTAACAAGCTATTCCTACTCGAAGACCTTCACCATTGAAGCCACAGGCACTGTCACCATCAAAGGCACCGTCACCGATGCCAGGGGCAACTCTGCCACAACGAATTTCGACATTCAATACACCGTTCTGCCTGACGTACAACCCACTATCAGTGTTATCACGGAGCCTGGATATCTAAGCGAAGGCTCAGAAGCATCCTCTGACAGTCCTGTCACCGTAGGCTTCAACGCCGCTGGCGAGAACCTGACCCAAATCACGATGGTTGCCGAGCAAGACGGCGTCGTGCTCTTCACAGACAGCGAAACACTTGACAACGTGGCAAGCTATGCCTACACGAAGACCTTCACCATTGGAGCCACTGGCACCGTCACCATCACTGGCACCGTCACCGATGCCAGAGGCAATACAGCCACAACAAGCTTTGAGGTCAACTTCAGCGAGGCGCCCAACGCAATGTTTTTGGGGCACTACGAAGGCACCCTCCTCGTTAATGGCAACGCCAACATCAATCTCACTAACATGGACCCCATGGACGAAGTCCTGGAGAACGAGCCTGTTCCCGCCGTGATTGATATCACCGCTGGCGAAGGGGCCAACAAAGTGGTGGCCATCATCACCTTCAACGATCAAACGAGCACGGTGAATGGCACCGTCGAAGGAAACAACATACATTTCGAAGCCATCAACGACGTATTGAATTACAACTACAACTACCAAGGCTTCACCGTCACCATTCCGATCAACATGACATACGCCATTGAGGGCGTGCTCAACGGCGAACAACTCGACCTTGAAGGGACATGCCAAGGCGACGGCGATGTCAACTTGTTTGTCTACACCGGCACCCTCGCTTTTGACGGCACCATTGGTGGTAGCTTGAATAAGACGAGATAAACATAAATTACATGGTAGAGGCGGTATACACCGTCTAGAAAACGGAAACGGATGGCCTGATGGTCATCCGTTTTTTATCTGTAGCTGGGGAGGATTACTCCTTTCAGTCGTGATCCTTGGAGGGTGGGCTTAACAAAACCAAAACGAACGCGCTGCACTGCGCACTTTTTTTATGCGGCCAGAGGGCTGAAAGCGAGCTTTCGCCTTATGACCGCATAAAAAAAGCAGGACTGCCGTCCTGCTCATTTTGGTTTTGTAGCGGGGGGAGGATTCGAACCTCCGACCTCCGGGTTATGAGCCCGACGAGCTGCCTCTGCTCTACCCCGCATCATGTCAAAATTTCAGCAAACAAAAATTTTTCGTTCCCGAAATCGGCTGCAAAGATAATAATTTTGTTTCTTTGCAAGGCAAAAACCAGGAAAAATTTTTCATCATGAGTCATAAAGCAGG
>CAJOIS010000012.1 GCA_905234645.1 uncultured Bacteroidales bacterium
GAGTTCCTCGAAGAAGGCCGCATCCGCGAACTTTTAGACAAATACTGCAAGTTCCTGCCCATCCCGATTCAGTTCGGCACGAAGAAAGTGCAGGAGGAAATCGAGGGCGAGACCGACAAGGACGGCAAACCCAAGACCAAGGAAGTGGAGAAGCCTTGGATCATCAACGACGTGGTGCCGCTTTGGAAGAAGTCGCCCAACGACATCAAGGACGAGGAATACAACGACTTCTACCACACGCTCTACCCGATGAACTTCGGCGAGCCGCTGTTCCACATCCACCTCAACGTGGACTACCCCTTCAATCTCACGGGCATCCTCTATTTCCCGAAGGTGAAGAACCGTTACGAGTTCCAGCGCAACAAGATACAGCTCTACTGCAACGAGGTCTTCGTCACCGATTCGGTGGAAGGCATCCTGCCCGAGTTCCTCTCGCTGCTGCACGGCGTCATCGACTCGCCCGACATCCCGCTGAATGTCAGCCGCTCGTTCCTGCAAAGCGACCAGAACGTGAAGAAAATCTCGACCTATATCACCAAGAAGGTGGCCGAGAAACTTGAGGAGCTCTTCAAGAAAGACCGCGAGGCCTACCAGAAGAACTGGGACGACATCCGCGTGTTCATCGAATACGGCATGATGAGCGACCCGAAGTTTTACGAGCGCGCCGAGAAGTTCTTCCTCTTCAAGGACTCCGACGACAAATACTACACCATCGAGGAATACAAGGCCTTGATTAAGGAAAACCAGACCGACAAGAACAAGGCCCTTGTCTATCTGTACGCCACCGACAAGGACGACCAATACACCAACATCGAGAACGCCAAGGCCAAGGGTTACAACGTACTGATGATGGACGGCATCCTCGACCCGCATTTCATCAGCGCCTACGAGCAAAAGGAAGGCGAAAAGGGCGACAACAACCGCGCGATGTTCGCCCGTGTGGACTCCAACACCATCGACAAGCTCATCGTGAAGGACGACAAGGAAGCCGCCTCTGGCCTCGATGACAAGCAGAAGGAAACCCTGAAAGCCGCCTTCGAGAAGGTCATCGACAAGGTGAAGTTCAATGTGGAGTTCAGCAACGAAAGTGCCGAAGCCGCGCCTGTGGAGGTCACCCAAAACGAGTGGATGCGCCGCATGAAGGAAATGGAGCAGATGGGCGGCGGCCCGATGTCGTTCTACGGCTCGATGCCCGACAGCTACACGCTAATGCTCAACACCAACAGCCCTGTCATCGTCGGCCTCTTGGACAAGGACGAAGCCGAGCAGGAAGCCACCATCAGGCAGATTTACGACCTCGCACAACTCTCAAAGAATTTGCTGAAGGGCAAAGATCTGAGTGAGTTTGTGAAGAGGAATTTGGAGAAGCTTTGATAGAGAGACTTCGAAAAAGAAAAACCTCCGCAGAGAATCTTCTTTGCGGAGGTTTGTTTTTCATAACAAAATCATTCTGCAGAATGCACGGGGCGAATAGTCAGCCCAAGATTTCGAGAATCAAACGACATATCGTATTCGTTCCCTTCATTATAAAAGAGCCACGCACTCCCAGAGTCGTCAGGATACTCAGCATACAAAGAGCTTGACCAATAATAGCCATAATAGCCTGACACAGTCGTTCCTCCCTTAAATCCAGCGAAAGGCAAAACAAGCCGATTCCCGTTTGGTCCGACAAAAGCCCAATCGTTTGTCCCGTTGACATGAGGGCCATCAAGCGTACAATTATCGATCAACTCTTTCCATTGCGTATAGGTCGGAATACGCCATCCTCCACCCCATAAGACGGATGCAGCATCATCGCATTCCTCCAAAACCTTTAGATTATCTGCAAATCCTTGGTAACCTTCAAACGGACGCATAAAATATTTCGTAAAGCTGCTACCCCATCTGCCATACTGATAGGTATCCCAAGAATAATCCTCCTTAGGACTAGTTTCACCCCATGCATAATAATCGCCATAATCTTCTGGCGTATCAGCACCCACATTGCAAGTTGCCCAAAGCGTACCGCTTGGTAAACCTAGGTCAACGTAATCATGGTTTCCAATACTTCCGCTAACACTTGCGCCATGATTTTCCCCATTATTCGGCTCGTCAGATTCATTGCATCCAGCAAAAATGATTGCTGCAACGATTAGCATTATAGCTGCTATGGCTTTTGTGAATTTGTTCATTTTATTATTGTTTTAGACTTTGCAAAGATACAAAAAACAATCCGAACCACACCAAATTAAAACCGTAAAAACCACCTACTTTCAGTATCAAAATTCCATAATCAGTATTTCTAAACATTATTTTTTATCAAATTTTAGTGTTTTTAAACATTATTTTTTGCAAAAAGTTAGTGTTTTGGAATATTATTTGTATCTTTGCAGCCGAAATAACGCCAAAACACAACCGCCATGAGTGCACCGGAATATTTGCAGCGGACATTGGATAGGAGACTATCGTCCATTTCCACCACCTTCAAAAGATACCTTTATCAGGACATCGATTGGAGGGACAACCTTATTGGCATCAAAGGCCCAAAAGGAACAGGCAAATCCACGCTGATGCTCCAGCACATCAAGGAGACCTTCCCCGACACATCGGAAGTGCTCTATGCCTCGTTGGACGATTTCTGGTTTACGACAAACTCCTTTACGGAAATCGTGGAGGACTATTATGCCTACGGCGGTCGCTATTTATTTCTAGATGAGATTCATTATCTGGACTCGTGGCAGACCATCCTGAAAAACCTCAACGACAACTACCCTGGGTTATTTATCGCTTATACGGGCTCGTCAATGCTCAAGATGGAGAAAGGCAAAGGCGACCTCTCAAGAAGGCTGATAGAATACAAACTGACAGGTCTTTCCCTCCGTGAGTATTTATCTTTTGAAGGCCTCAAAGACATTCCACGCATATCCTTGCAAGATCTGCTCAAAAATCATCGAAGCATCGCCTTGGAGATTGTCAGCGACGGCTTTCAGGTGCTTCCTGCTTTCGCACAATACCTGAAGACTGGCTATTATCCCTTCTACAAGCAAGTTTACGAAGGCTACTGCAGCCGTTTGAAGAATGTGGTCAGTCACATCTTGGAAAACGATTATGCCGTCATCGAGAAAGTCGAGCAATCCACCATCAGGAAAGCCAAGAAGATGTTCATGATTCTGGCCGAACAAGTCCCGCAGAAGCCCAACATGTCTGAACTTTACCGAGAGTTGGACACCGACCGAAACCAAGGGTTGAAAATGCTGTATGCTTTGGAGCAAGCTGGCTTGTTGTCGCTACTGACCGATACGCCACGAAAGCTTTCCGACTTGTCGCGACCCGAAAAGATCTATCTCAACAACCCCAACCTCATGAACGCATTTGCAATGCAACCCAATATAGGCACCATTCGGGAAGCATTTTTTTTGAACCAATTGAGCCAATCGTATCAGGTGACCTATCCGCCGGCGGGCGATTTCCTTGTGGATGGGAAATATCTTTTCGAAGTCGGTGGACGCAAGAAATCCTTCGACCAAATCAAGGATATCAAAAACAGCTATTTAGCTATTGACGAAACCGAAGTGGGCTATGGCAACAAAATCCCGCTTTGGATGTTCGGGTTGCTCTATTAAATGCAAAAGCCGCAGCAAGGCAAAGATTTGCTTGGCTGCGGCTTCACTTTTTCTTTAGCGCTTACTTTTTCGAACATACTGCCCTAACCGATTGCCCACGGTTGCGGTCACTGCTGCCGCAAAGATGGCTGCTGTCGCAATTGAAGTGGAAACCCCATGCGCGGTATGGAAATTCAATGTTGAGCGAAGCCGACCAGTAGAGGCCGAGGTCGGCATTGAACACATCGTCCCACCAATAGCCGGCTGCGGGCAAGAAAAGCTCTTTACCGTTTGAGGCAGTGATGTGCCATCCTTTCACGCCGTTCCTCGTAGTCCATACTCCAGTCGTGTTCAGAAACAGTTCCTCCCATTCCTCAATAGTAGGCGTGCGCCAACCACCACCCCAATTGGCTTTGGCGGCATCGTCGGCAGGCTCCAAGATGGTTTTGCCGTCAACGACCCCGTCAAGGCCATAGCACGAATCAGTGCAGTACTTGTCCAATTCATAATGATCATGAAGGAAATTACCATATCGGTAGCTTTTCCAGTCATAGAGTTCCTTAGGTGTGGTCTCGCCCCATGCGAAGTAATCTCCATAGCTTTCTGGTGTATCGGCACCTACATTGCAAGTCGCCCACAAGGTACCGCTCGGCAGTCCGAGGTCGACATACTCGTGGCCGTTGATCTCATTTTCGTGGTCGTTTCCACCATTGTTTGGTTCATCGTGCTTGTTGCATCCCACAACAAGGATGAATGCCACTGTCAGGAGACAAACGGCCTTGATAAAACCATGCATCGATTTAGTAATCATAAAAACCATTAATGAATCAAAACAGCATAATCGAAATGCCGGCCATCACCGTATGCATAGTGCGTGAATAGGTCTTATAGGGGATTCCCGCGAGTGCATCTTCAGGATATAATGTTATCTCATAACCGATTTCACGATAGTTATATGACACAAATAAAGCCAAGTTGGAAAAGCGGTAACCCGCTTCAACATCCCAATACAAGCCCTTCATGGAACGTTCTCGGGTAGCATCGACCAAATCGCCCGACGGCATCTCCTCGACTGTCGGAATAGATTTTTTGCCAGCAAACATATAACCCACCTTTGCCCCAATAAACAAGCCTTTTTCGTAATCTTTCGAAAAGGAATGCTGGAAGCTCAGGAAAACAGGATAATCAATGGAGCCTTCCATCATGCTGTAATACTCGGCGCCAGCACCCAGTCCAACATAATTCTTGCCTAGCATCAAGCCATACGACATAGAACCTCCGCCATAAAACAATCTGGCATCGCTGCCTTCTATACCCGTCAAATCGCCAAGGAATCCTCGCCCCACCTTCAATTCGATATTCAGTTTCTTTGGTTTGTCAGCAAAAAAGCCCTTCTTGGGAGAGGCTTCACCCTGTGCTTGGGCATAACAGCCCATCAACAATAAGATGGCTATTAAAACAACACGTTTTTGAATACGTATAACCATAACAATATGTTTTGAATTAGTTTTGCAAAGAAACAAAAATATCGCACTTCAAACGCTTCACGAACTAAAATTATTACTTTTGCAGTCAAATGAAAACAAAATGCCCAACGCAAGACAGATACTGAACAACGACGAAGACCGCCGCATCGTGGAAGCCATCAAGCAGGCCGAGCTCAACACTTCAGGCGAAATCAAGGTGCACATTGAAAACCACTGCCGCGGCAACGTGGAGGAACGCAGTCTTGTCGTCTTCAATCACCTGAAAATGAACGAGACAAAGCAACGCAACGGTGTGCTCATCTATTTGGCCGTCAAAGACCACAAATTTGCCATCCTCGGCGACGAAGGCATCAACAACGTGGTGGAAGCGGACTTCTGGAACGACATCCGCGACCTGATGACAAGCGCCTTCAAGGAAGGACGTTTCACCGACGGCCTTGAACAAGGCATCATGCGTTGCGGCGAAAAGCTCAAGACCTACTTCCCCTACCAATCCGATGACGTCAACGAAATCCCCGACGAGATATCCTATGAAAACAACTAAACGATATAGCATCCTAATAGTCTTTCTTCTTGTGCTATTTTTTGGCACAGGCTTACATGCCCAATTGCCGAGTCCACCCAACCCGCCTCGTTTGGTGAACGACTACACGGGTACCTTGACCTCAAGCCAGATCAGCACTTTGGAGCATAAGCTCGTTGCCTACAACGACAGCACCTCCACCCAGATTCTCGTCCTCTTGGTCGACGACCTGCAAGGTATGAGTATCGAGGAATATGCCACAAGGATTGGACATTCGTGGGGTGTAGGCCAAAAAGAAAAAAGCAACGGCGTCGTGATTCTGGTCAAGCCGAAGAAAGGCACTGAACGCGGCCAAGCGACCATCAGGACCGGCTATGGCATCGAGGAATATGTCACGGACGCCACGGGCAAAATCATCGTCGACAAGGAAATGATTCCCGCTTTCAAAGAGAACGACTACTACACGGGCATCGACAATGCCGTGAATGTCATCATGGACCTTTGCGCGGGCAAGTTCAGCCAAGACGAATACGCCAGCGACGACGGCTTCCCCCTATGGCTCATCATTCTCATCATCATTGCCATTGTGATCATCTTATCCAAGTTCTCCGACAATAACGGTCAATCATACACTGGTGGTGGCACGCGCACCATTTGGATTCCTATGGGAGGCGGATTCGGCGGCGGAGGCTTTAGTGGTGGCGGCTTTGGAGGCGGTGGCTTCGGAGGCTTCGGAGGCGGCGGCTTTGGTGGCGGTGGAGCTAGTGGAAGTTGGTAATTATCAATTGAGAATTGAGAATTTGAGATATGTCTGAACCAATTATAGAAATCAAGAACGCATCCATTTTCCAAAGGGAGAATCTCGTCTTGTCGGATGTGAACCTGACCCTCCACAAAGGAGAATTCATCTACCTCATCGGCCGCACGGGAAGCGGAAAATCCTCGCTGTTGAAGACTTTATATGGCGAGTTGCCCGCCCGTGACGGCATCTTCCGCGTAGCTGGCTACGACCTCACCAAGCTAAAGAGAAAGGACATCCCTTACCTGCGCCGCAAAATCGGCATCGTTTTCCAGGACTTCCAGCTCCTCTTCGACCGCACGGTGGAGAAAAACCTTGAGTTCGTGTTAGGCGCCACAGGATGGAAAGAAAAAGCAGAAATCTCACGCCGCATCGACGAGGTGCTGTCAAAGGTAGGATTGGCCGACAAGCGCAAGAGCATGCCGCACCGGATGTCGGGCGGCGAGCAGCAAGGCATCGCCATCGCGCGTGCCCTGCTCAACGACCCCGACGTCATCCTTGCCGACGAGCCCACCGGCAATCTCGACCCCGAGACCACCCTAGAAGTGATGAAACTCCTGCGCAGCATCAGCGAGAACGGTACCGCCGTGCTGATGGCCACACACAACTACACGCTCATGCAGAAGTATCCTTCCCGCATTGCCAATTGCAAGAATGGGACGGTGGTGTGTTCTGAAATGGAGTAATCAGCGAAAAATCACTTGCGTGATTTTTCGCTGATTACTTCCATTGTCATAGAGTTGGCGCATTTGATTGTCGCGCTCATCAATGTCCTCCTCGGTAAAGTCTTCTTCCATCAGCCGCTTGATTTCGGCAATCATCTGTTCGGGCTCATCTGCGACCACACAAAGACTTTCCAAGGAAGTGCCGCGCACCATGTCCGAGTTGACCAAACAGAAACGCCCATTATACAGCGCATTCAACAGTTTTAGTTTCAATCCTGTAGGTTGGTTTGTCACTAATATGTTCACCTGAGCCTGTCTCAAAAGGTCGATCATCTCGGCATCGTCGGGGTTGGCCACCAAGGTCACGTTGGAATGCTTTTCGGCGAGTTTCACCAACTTGTCGGAAGGATTCAATCCGGCCACGACACAATGCAAATCCAACTCGGAAAACACATTCTCTATCAACCACTTGGCGGCTTCTTCGTTTTCCTTCACCGAGAGGTTGCCATGATACAGCACGAACTCTCCCCTACCCGTCTCCGAGCACACCGAATCGGAGGCGTTGAAGCCTGGAACGAGCGTAACCTTACCGTATTTCTTTGCGAAATAGTCCGCATCCTGTTGCGAGATGGCGAAAATGCCCGCAGCCTTACGTAAAATCGGTTCATAACGCCTTAATTTCCACGCCTCTGCATAATAAAACAGCTTTTTCCAGCACCACTTCTCCGACTCGCCCAAGGCGTGGTAATAGTCATGCTCCACATTATGGGCGCGGACATAGATCTTCCTGTTTTTCAAGCGTTTGTCGGAAAGGACTGCTGTGGAATGCAAACCTTCGCAGAGAATGGGATAATTATCTTGCAACAAATCTTTCACCAATTCCTCGGACTTTCTCGAATTCACAATAAACGGCGTAAGGCTCAACTGCCTGCCAAAAGAGGTGTCGCGCTTGTAGTTTTTCACCTCGTGGCAACGCTTCAGTATCTCCTGTTCACCGCGACCATACTCAAAACAATGCAGATGCACCTTGACGCCAGCCTCAGAAAGGGCTTTCACACGATAAAACACATCGATGACACCGCCATAATTGGCGGGATATGGGACGTCAAAGGCAATTATATGTAGGTGATAATCGGTATCATTCATAATGTCTGTAGATTTCAAGCAGTTTCTGTTCCTCGTTCTCCCAGCACAAATCTTGTGCCGCAACGGCCAAATTTTGCTTCCACTGTTCTCTTCTCGCCATGTCCGACAATCCTTCACGGATAGTGGCGGCAATGGTCTCAGGCTCATGGTTCTCGATGAACAAGCCAAGGTCGTATTGACGGATGATTTTTTCTATTTCTGTCAAATGTGAAGCAATGATAGGCACTCCTGCTTGGATGAAGTCGAAGAGTTTGTTGGGCAAGCTGAAACGGTAGTTAAGGTTAGTGTCCTTGTCGAGGCAGAAGCCCAACTCGGCCAATTGCGTGTAAGCCATCATCTGTTGGTAAGGCATACGAGGGAAGAAACGTACACGGTCGGTGATTTTTAGGTCTTCTACCATTTGCTTTAGGATGGGCAACACATCGCCGCCACCAATAACCATCAGGAAGCAGTCGTCCAAGAGTACCATAGCCTGCACCAGTTCCTCTGCCCCTCGTTGGATGTTGATGCCCGAGCCTTGTAGCACCAGCAAGTGTTTGTCAGTGGGCAAGCCCAATTCCATTTTATCACCTTTTGGAGGCAATGCCTTTCGAGGTGGAATATTTCTAATGACGTGGCATTTGACGCCATATTTCTCGCGGAACAGGTCCGCGATGCTGTCGCACACGGTAATCATCTCGTCCAGTTTGGGCACCACAAAGCCCTCAATGCGTTTCCACACCCTTTGCACCTTCGGCCTATTGACCAACTCGGGCGTCTCGGTGAAATACTCGTGGCTGTCAAAGACCATCTTGCAGGCTTTCAGGCGCGAGATGAAATAGTTGGGCAGAATGGTATCCAAGTCGTTGGACAGCAAAAGGTCGGCACGATGAAACAGCAAGAAGAAAAACAAGCGAATATTGTATTCGGCATAGAAAAACGGGCCTTTCTCGAAAAGCAGTTTCATCCGTTTCGTATCGTAGGGTCGCTCGTCCATCGGTGGGCTTTTGCGTTGCTTGCGTCCTACCAAAAGCACCTCATAGCCAGCCTTTTGCAAGGCCAGGCACGACTTGTTGACTCGTTGGTCCGTGACCAAGTCGTTGATTACCGATACGATGGCGCGTTTCATCGGGGCAAAGGTACAAAGTTTTCCGTTAAACGAGGAAAATACACTGGTATTGTGTATTTTTGCAGCATGAAAACCAATGTCGACCTCCAGCCCTACAATAGCTTCGGCTTCCACACCGTGGCAAAGCATTTCGTTGAAATCAATGACATTCAAGAGCTTGAAGCATTGATTCGCTCCGATGTGTTCAAGAGAGAGAAGCATCTGATCCTCAGCGGAGGCAACAATGTGCTCTTCCAAGATGAGTTTTTCGATGGCATCGTCATGCATATCAACACCAAAGGCATTGAAGTCGTCGAAAATCAGGGAAATGATGTGGTTGTAAAGGCCCAAGGTGGCGAGGATTGGCCCGAGTTCGTCAAGAAGATGGTCGCCATGGGTTTGTATGGTGTGGAAAACCTTGCCCACATTCCAGGCAAAGTCGGGGCGGCACCTGTGCAAAACATTGGTGCATATGGCATGGAGTTAAAAGACAGCCTTCTGCAATGCGAAGCTATCGAACTTGCCACGGGCAAAAAGCGGGTTTTCACCAAAGAGGAATGCCAGTTCGGCTACCGCAACAGCATCTTCAAGAATGAGCTGAAAGGGCAATATGTCATCATCTCGGTGGACTTCCTGCTGAAAAAAGACGCTCCGCTTCACCTCGAATACGGCAACATCAAGGCGTATTTGGAGCAAAACGGCATTGAAAGCCCCACCCTACTACAACTCCACGATGCCATTTGTGCCATTCGCGATGCCAAGTTGCCCGACGTGAAGAAGATTGGCAGCGCGGGGAGCTTCTTCAAGAACCCAGTCATCAGTGCTGAACAATTTGAGGCCCTACAAAAACAACATCCCAACATTCCGCATTATGATGAGCCAAACGACAAAGTGAAAGTTCCCGCTGGCTGGCTCATCGAGCAAGCCGGCTGGAAAGGCTGGCGCGACGAGCACGTGGGCGTGTACGAGAAACAGGCGCTCGTTTTAGTGCACTATGGCGGCAGCAAAGGCCAAGACGTTGTGGAACTCGCTCAACGGATTCAACAATCCGTTGAGGAAAAGTTTGGAATTCGGATTAGCCCTGAAGTCAACTTCGTTTAGTTGTCATACTCCAGCACTTCAATATCGCTGCCTGAGTTGAAGACAATGTACTTCTTGCCGTAAACATATATGATTTCGTAATCGGCGCTGCGGGATGTTTTCAACACTCCAAGGCTCCAATCAGTTCCGTAATCTCTTGGAAGCCATACCGCTCGCAATACGCCTTCATCCCTTCGGCGACCTTCACAGAAACAGCAGGATCAATGAAATTGGCCGTTCCGATTTCAATAGCGGAGGCACCGGCGAGCATGAACTCCACGGCATCGGTGGCGTTGGAGATGCCACCCAAGCCCACCACGGGGATTTTCACCGCCTTGGCCACCTGCCACACCATGCGCAAAGCTACGGGCTTCACGCAGGCACCCGACAAGCCGCCAGTAATCACAGACAGTTTCGGCCTACGCTTCTCCGCATCGATGGCCATGCCCATCAAGGTGTTGATGAGCGACACCGAATCGGCTCCTGCGGCTTCGGCCGCCAAGGCAATCTCGGCGATGTTGGTCACATTCGGCGACAACTTGACCATCAGGTGTTTATGATACACCTTGCGTACCTCTGAAACCACCTGCGAGATGCCTGTGGTAGTCACACCAAAGGCCATGCCACCTTGTTTCACATTGGGGCAAGAGACATTCAATTCAATGGCTGGAATCTTGTCCAAGGCATCCACCATCTCGGCACCTTTCACGTAATCATCCAGGCAAGAACCCGAAAGGTTCAGCAGTACATTGGTATTAAAGTCCTTGATGCGCGGATAAATCGTGTCAATGAAGTATTGTACGCCTTTGTTTTGCAGTCCGACGCAATTCAGCATCCCCGAAGCGGTTTCAGCCATACGCGGATAGGGATTGCCTTCGCGCGGATTTAGCGTTGTGCCTTTCACGATGATACCGCCTAACTGAGCCAAATCCACAAAATCGGTGTATTCCTCGCCATAGCCGAAGGTACCCGAAGCCGTCATCACGGGGTTGCGCAGCACCAAGCCGCGCCCCAAATCTATCGTCATGTTCACCATTTCAACCTCCTTGTGTTAAAAACAGGTCCTTCCTTGCAGACGCACACGTGGCCGTCGACGGTGTCCTCCACACAGCAGAGACAGGCACCCAAGCCACAGGCCATCAGGTTTTCGAGCGACACTTCACAGCAAACGTCCTTTTCGGCAGCCAATTTCGCCACTGCCTTCATCATTGGCTTGGGACCACAGACATAAATCTTATCAAAACTCTGTTTTTGCCAAACGGAATGCATCGTCACGAAGCCTTTCTCACCAAGAGAGCCGTCTTCCGTCGTCACAAAGGTCTCGCCCAATCTTTGGTAATCTTCCAAACGCAACAAGTCCGATTGTGACTTGCCGCCCAAAAGCAAGGTCGGGCGAATGCCTTTGCCGTTCAACACTTTGGCGAAGTAATACAAGGGTGCTATGCCGATGCCGCCACCGACGAGCAAGACTTTTTCTCCTTTTCCAGGAAGGCTAAAACCATTGCCCAAGGGTAGCACCATATTTATCGTATCACCTTTATTTGCCGAGGCAAGATGCCTTGTCCCCTCGCCCACCTGCTGCACCAACAGGGTGATTTCATTCTGCTTGGCATCCACATCGTGGATGGAAATCGGGCGACGAAGATAGGTGGCCGGCGAGCCGGCGACGCGCACCTGAACAAACTGTCCAGGCTGGATGTCGGGCAAAGCCATTTCGGACCGCAATTGCAGCAGCACCGAGCGACCGAAGTCCTGCTTTTCGACCAGTTTGAAGTCTGCAATTTGTTTCATATACGTTTCCTTTTGCTTGGGAGATTGCGGATCGTGGCTCACCAACCGTCCGCAATGACCCCTTGGATTCGGTGACAAATATACAAAAAAAGCTGCCGAAGCAGCTTCTTTTAATTCATTCACGAGATCATTCCGCTTTCTCGGCAGGTGCTTCGGGCGTTTCTTCCTTGGCTTCAGGCTCTTCCGTGAAGTCGAGCAGCCCCTTGTCATTCAGCATCTGATACCAGGCGAAGACTTTCTTCATGTCGGAAGGATAGACGGCATCCTCGTCATAGTCGGGCATGACGAAGGCGAACTTCTCGCGCAGCTCATCATTCGAGGCTTTCTTATAGTCAAAGTCAACCTTGTCACCCATCTTCTCGTGGATCATCTTAAAGACTTCCTTCAGCGGACGATCCTCGTCGGTGGAAAAGATGGAAATCTCCTCAAGGGAGCTCATGCGGTCGTGGGCAAAGGCGGGAATGCACTTGCCGTCGATAACAGATTCAACAATAAGCCTACCAACGGCCTGTGACTTCACAACATAAAGGCCCGGCTTGCCAGATATCGATACAATTTTACTTAAATCCATGGTTCAATCATTTTTCAAAACGGCTGCAAAAATAGGAAAAAAGTTTGGGTTATTGAACTTTTTTATAACTTTGCAATTACTAATTTGGTATGTTTTACATATACATCATTAACTAAGATAAAGACCAATGAAAAGATTCCTCTCAATATCAATTTGTTTGCTCATTGCAACACTTTCTTTTGCGCAATCTCAGCAAGGCTTCGTTAAAACCAAAGGCCGTATGGTCAACGGCAAACTAGTCCCTGGACAAGGACTTACGGGTGCCATGGTATCGGTGCAAGGCCGCACTCCCGTGCTTGTTAACGCCAACGACGGTGCATTCTCCTTCCCTACGCCCAACACGACATTTCGTCTTGACTCGGTGATGAAAAAAGGATACCAGCTGGTGGACATGGAAGCCTGCCCGAAAAACTACGAGCGCTCCTCCAACCCACTCTATATCATCATGGAGACACCCGAGCAGCAGTTGCAAGACAAGCTCAACGCCGAACGCAAGATTCGTCGAAACCTGCAAAAGCAGTTGCAGGCCAAGGAAGACGAGATTGAAGCCCTCAAGGAAGAAAGTGCCATCTCGATGGAGGAATACCAAAGACTATTGCAGCAACTGTATGCCGAGCAAGAGAGCAACGAACACCTCATCTCCGACATGGCCAAGCGTTATTCCGAGTTGGACTATGACCAGTTGGACGATTTCTACCGCCAGGTTTCGTATTGCATTGAGAACGGCGAGCTTGTGAAGGCCGACTCGCTGCTGAACACCAGAGGCGATGTCAGCAAACAAGTTGAGGAACAGATACAGAAAGGACAAGCCATCCGCGAGCAAGAAGAATTGTTGAGCCAAGCCAAAGCAGTGCATGCTGCCGACAATGAGGAGTTGGCGAAGCGCTGCTACAGCTACTACGAGACTTTCGCAGCACAACATCTGAACGACACCGCCGCCTATTACCTTGACCTGCGAGCCAGCTTGGACACCACCAACGTCGAATGGCTCATGGATGCCGGATCCTATTTCTTGAATTACGTGGCTGATTTCGACAAGGCCTTGTCTTTGTTCAACATGGCACTACGCCAATCACAGCTTCAAAAAGACAATGGACCCGATGCCATGGTGGATGTCTATACCAATATTGGACTCGTGTATTTTACCACAGCAGACTACAAAAAGGCCTTGGACAACCTACAGCTTGCCTTGGACATGGGAAGACAAAACTATGGCAAGGAAAACACCAGAGTGGCAACGGCCTTACACTACATAGGACAGGTGTATTACAAACAAGGGGACTTCAAAAGCGCCTTGAACTATTTCTTGGAATCATTGAAAATCGATGAGAAAGCTTTAGGCAAAGAAGACAACAAACTGGCATGCGTTTACAATGACATAGGTTTGGTCTATTATGAACAAAGCGATATCGATAAGGCTTTGGAATACTTCGAGGAGGCCTTGAAAATACAAGAAAAAACTGTGGGTTTGGACCACAAGGACGCCTCTTCGACATACAACAATTTCGGGCTTGCTTATGCCTATAAAGGCGATCATGAAAGCGCATTGAAGTATTACAACAAAGCCTTGGAAATCCTGGAAACGCTTTTCGGAGACTATTATCCCCGTATCGCGAAGACCTACTCCAATATCGGCTGGGAATACTATTCCCTCGGCAATTACGAGAAGACGTTGGAGTATTTCCAAACAAGCCTGGAAAGGGGAGAGAAGATATTCGGGGGAAAGCATCCCGATGTCGCCACCTACAGTTATAATATTGGTTGGGTGTATTATATGCAGGGCAAATACACAGAATCCATGGAATATAGCGAAAGGGCCTTGAAAATACGCGAGGAGGTATATGGCAAAGAGCATCCCGACGTCGCCTCAGTTTACAACACCATGGGAAAGTTGTATTACGAGTTGGGCGACATCGACACATCCATGCAATACTTCCAAGAGGCCTTGGCTATCATGGAAAAAGTGTTTGGCAAAGACAGTCCGAAACTCTCCAAGGTCTTTGACAATCTTGGGATGGTATACAACAAAAAAGGCAACTACGACAAAGCCTTGGAATACTATCGCAGAGCCTTGAAAATCAGAGAAGACGCATTAGGAAAAGATCATTCAGAAGTCGCGATTGTCTATAACAACCTCGGCATCGTGTACTCCGACAAGGGCGACTATTCCAAAGCCGCCGAATGCTATCATAGGGCAATGGAAATCTGGTTGAACCAATACGGAGAAGACCATCCTTATCTTGCGGCAGCCTACAACAACATAGGACGCGCCTATTTCAGCCAAGGAGATAACGAAACAGCCCTTTTATACTACAATAAATCATTGAATATCCTGAAGACCAAATACGGCGAAGACCATCCTAACACCGCCAAGGTGTTTGTCTCCATCGGAAAAGTTTATTATAGTCAAGGCGACTACAAGACTGCCTTAGAGTATTATCAGAATGCTTTGGAGATCAGGAGAAACAAGCTCGGTGAAGACCATCCAGATGTTATCAGCACCATAGAAAGAATCAACGAAGTCAAAGCCAAGATGGGAGAGCAAGGAGAAGAATAGGTCATTAATACTCCAGCCTGATTTCATCCACCCAAAGCACATTGTCGAGCGCGCCGACGAAAGCGCCTTGGCTGCCAGATGTTATCGCCATCACTGCATGAGTGACAGGACAATCCGCCTCGGCCCAACCCTCTTCGATGATGCGCTTTTTCTTACCTTTGCTATTGAGGGCATACATGGTCTTGTCGCCCGAAATCAAATCCATATAGGGCTGATAATCCTTTGAGTTTCTGGCATCGCCATATATGACGGGGAGACGGAAATTATTCACCCAACCATCGGAGGTTTTGTCGACATGATACATCGCCGTGCCGACACGCTTGGCGTGGATGTTGCCTTTGGAGTCTTCCCAACGGTATTGCAGGATGAACAAAATCTCAGCCGGATCATAGCCATCGAATTCTATAGTGCGGAAAGTGGTGCCTTTCACCAACTTTCCTGTATTTGGAATCTTGGATTTATAATTGAGTACCAATGCCTTAGGACGCTTGGTGAACGGAATGCCCCAGTCCATGAAAGCATAGGGATCGTTGACACCCGTGACGGGTTCCAGCATCTTGCCCCAATAAATCGAGCCTCCAGCCAGCACCTTGATGTTCACCATTCCTGCCACCTTGCAGTAGGCGAATTGCGTGACAAGCTTGGCGCAGCGTCCCTTAGGACCACGGTCGGGGGTGACATTGGTGCTGGTCTTCACAACGCCCATCACCTTGGCAAAGGCATTGGAGGTGGCCCAGATGGTATTCGTGTAATCGTAGGGTTCGTTGCCGCTAATCGTGTCTGTCGGACCAGGGATATACAAAGTTTTCCTTTGGCCGCCAATGATCTGAGACTCGTCGATATAACGCACGGCCCACTGCTCAAAGTCGCCGAAAGGCACCTTCTCGTAGCGTTGGCCGTAGGCCATCACACTGAATAAAATACTCAATATGATTATTTGTACTTTTGCCATAACTTCGCAACCAAGGCCTTGGGCAGGATAGCGATCAAAGGCGGCAGATAAATGTTCATGAAGCCCGGCTTCACGACACGTTTCTTGCGCATCATGCCTTTCAAAGCCTTCCTTACCAGCCATTGTGGTGTACCGATTACTCCAATTTTCACGCCAAACTGTAACAGACTAGGTTTCAACCTGTAAAGCGGCGTGGCGATGGCAGCGGGGCAGACCGTAGTCACACCCACACTATAGGGACGCATCTCAAAATAGAGCGACTTGCCGAAGCTCTTCAGATAGGCTTTCGTGGCAGAATAGATGGTAATGCCGGGACAAGGCAACGTAGCCGCCATGGACGACATATTAATAATGTAGCCATAGCCGCGTTTCTTCATCTCCTCACCAAACAATATGGCCAGCCGTGTCGGGGTAAACATGTGCAGTTTCAACATCGTCAAGGCCTTGCCTTCGTTTTCACGGCTCAGTTCCTCAAAGAAAAACATGCCGGCATTGTTGATGAGGATGTCGATTTGCAGATTCTCAGATTGGCAGAAGGCAAGCAGTTCGTCTGCCGCCGTTTCGGTTGCCAGATCCTGGAAACGCGTCATCACTTGGATGCCGTTTTGCGTCTTCAAATCCTCAGCGGTCTTCTGGAGTTCCAGCTCTTGGTTGCTGACCAGCAACAGGTTGCAGCCGATTCCAGACAGCTGGCGTGCATATTCCAAGCCCATGCCCGAACTACCGCCCGTAATCAAAGCCCAAGGGTGATGTCCGTGCGTCTCCTGAAACCTATTCAGCCATTTCTTGGTATTCATCCCTTGTTTTCCGCTTTTTTGATTTCTTTCTTGATGCTCCTAGGCAGTTCCTCGTCGACGCAATGGTGGCACTTCATCTCAAGCGTGTACATACGTCCAATGCAGTAGTTGGAGTGCTTGCACTCGCTTCGCGTCACCTCGCCACTTTGCAGCTTGTTGACGAAGTCTGTGTCGTTGATCAAGGCACGTGCCATCTGGAAGGCCACGAAGCCCGAGTCCAGCACCTCTTCCATCTTTTCCTTCGACACCATGCCACCCACATAGATCAGAGGCATCTTCAGGTTGGCGCGGAACACTTTGGCATCCTCCAAGAAATAGCCTTCGCTGTAAGGCACCGTGGGAATCACCACACGACCGAACACCGCCAAGCCCGCCTTGAGCCACCAGAACTTCTTCGGGTCCATATAGTAGCGCAGGGTCTTGAGCGGCATGGCACCACGCATCACCTCCATCGGGGCTTTGCTGACGAAACCAGCGGTCAACACGAGGGCATGAACGCCAAGCTTTTCCAGTTCCTTCGCCACGATGATGCAGTCGTCTTGGTCCATGCCACGGCGGAAGCCGTCGTGCATGTTCACCTTGACCACCACGGCCATGTCGTTGCCTGCGGCACGCATCACCTCTTCGATGACGAGTTTCATGAAGCGCATGCGATTGTCAAGCGTGCCTCCGAACTCGTCGTGACGGTGGTTGGTGTAGGGCGACAGGAACTGGCTGATGAGATAGCCGTGTCCTGCATGGATCTCCACGCAGTCGAAACCTGCCTTACGGGCTAGGTCGACAGCCTTACCAAAGTCAAGAACGAGAGAATAAATCTCCGCCTTCTTGAGTTTTCTGGCGAAGGTCGGCGAATAGAGGTTGAAGCCTCCCGAGGCCCCCACAGGCTTGCAGCCGCAGGTGGCACGGTGCGTCATGTTGCCGCAGTGTCCCAACTGGATGGAAGCCTTGGCTCCATAGAAATGCACTGCATCGGTGAGACGTTTCAGGTCGGGGACGATTTCCTCACGCATCCACAGTTGTCCGTCGAATGACAGTCCCGACTGGTTGACGGCAGCATAGGCAACCGTCGTCATGCCGACGCCGCCACGCGACACTGCGGTATGGTAGTTGATCAAATCATCGGAAGGACGGTTGCCGTAAGCCATATTCTCGAAGGCCGCCGAACGTATCACCCTGTTGCGCAAGGTGATAGGACCGATGTTACAAGGGGTAAATATGGGTGAATTTTCCATAATAAAATCAATATATAAAGGGGATTATTCTCTTTACTTTTTTCGTATCCAGTTCATCGCCGAACTCAACCTTGTACTTGTCGTAAATGCGTGAAGCACGGGGACCAAGGTTGGCAAAAGTCCACAAGGCGAACACAGCACCAGCCCACGACCAGGTGAGGATGGCAAAGCCGACCCATTCCACAAACTCGCCAAAATAATTGGCCGATGTGACATAACGGAACATGCCTCCCTTTGGCAGATAATGCCTAGTGTCGCCATCCTTGCGAAGGTTGCGTATGATGTCGTCGGACTGAATGTTGATATACATGCCGATGATGAAAATCAAGAAACCGGCGATGAACCTCGGATCAGTAAGCCAGTCGCGGCCATAATAGTCGATGGGCGAAAGGTAGAAGATCCAGCCTCCCTGCATCAGGGCGTTCAGCACATTGAATGTAACACCCATCACGATGATGGAAAGGGGCATCACACTGTTGCCACGCAACCGGAAGGGGAACACGAACGAACGCTGAAGGTAATGCAGCTCAAACAAAAACAGAAACGCCAGACGCACCATGTCGTCGCGACGGTCTGAAAACAGCCATAGCAAAAGAATGGCGATGAAAACGGGCGATTCCATCAGCACCCAACCCAGCTTGTTGTTAACCGCCGGCCCCCATTTCTTGTCATAGAATTTGCCGTAGCCAGCGTCCACAAAAAAGAGGCTTATAAACACTATCAAGGCCACTACCGCCATGATAATGAGAAAGATATTAAAAGCATGCAATGTCATCTCTAATTAAATAAGGTGACAAAAATAGGGAAAAACCGCTTTGGTTGGAGATTTTTTCAACAAACAATCATAAAAAATCCATTATCTTTGCACTTTCAACCCCTAAAAACAAGAGCAAAATGAACGCAAGTTGGATCCTTATCATCGTCATTGGCATCGTGGGACTTCTGGTGCAATGGAAACTGAAAAGCGTGTTCGCCAAATACTCAAAAGTGCTCTCGCCCGGTGGACTCACTGGTGCGCAGATTGCACAGAAAATGCTGAACGACAACGGCATTTATGACGTGCAGGTTACCTGCATCCAAGGACAACTCACCGACCATTACGACCCTGCGAAGAAGACCGTCAACCTCAGCGAAGACGTCTATCGGATGAACAGCGTGGCTGCAGCTGCCGTGGCGGCCCACGAATGCGGCCATGCCGTGCAGCACAAGGTGGGTTATGCGCCTTTGAAGCTGCGTTCCGCTTTGGTGCCTGCTGTCAACATATCCTCGAAGCTGTCAATGGTTGTCATCATCATCGGCTTGCTCATCATCAACACCTTCCCTGCCCTGTTCTGGATTGGCATCGCCATGTTTGCCATGGTGTTCCTTTTCAGCGTCGTCACCTTGCCCGTTGAGTTCAACGCTTCGCGCCGTGCCTTGGCCTGGTTGCAGTCGTCCAACTCGTTAGGCGAGCAGGAAGTCGCACAAGCCCGCGAAGCCCTCAAATGGGCCGCCAGCACCTATGTGGTCGCTGCGCTGTCGTCGTTGGCTTCGCTGCTGTATTATGTTGGGCTGGGGAGCAGGAGATAAATTATTTCCGGCTTTTCCTTATCGTTTGGGAAAAATCCGTAATTTAGCCGACCCTTTTTCAAAAATCAATCATCAAAAACATAAAACAAACACACATGAGCACTATCAAAGATTTAGAGCCGAATGGCGTGTGGAGAAACTTCTACAGCTTGACGCAGATTCCGCGCCCTTCGAAGAAAGAAGCCAAGGTCATCGCCTTCATGAAACAATGGGGCGAGGAACACGGCCTTGAAACCATCATCGACGAATGCGGCAACGTCATTATGCGCAAGCCCGCCACGCCTGGCATGGAGAACCGCAAGGGCGTCATCCTGCAAGCCCACCTTGACATGGTTCCGCAGAAGAACGCCGACAAGGTACACGATTTTGAGAACGACCCTATCGAGACCCACATCGAAGACGGCTGGGTGAAGGCCAACGGCACCACCCTGGGCGCCGACGACGGCCTGGGTGCCGCTGCTGCCATGGCAGTCCTCGAAGCCACCGACCTGCAACATGGTCCCATCGAAGCCCTCTTCACCATCGACGAAGAGACCGGCATGACAGGTGCCAACCAACTGAAACCCGGCGTGCTGCAAGGTGACATCCTGATGAACATGGACTCCGAAACCGAAGGCGAACTCTACGTGGGTTGCGCCGGCGGTGTCGACACCATCGGAACTTGGGTGCCTACCTTTGAAGCCGTTCCCGCTGGAATGGTGGCCTATCGTCTCTTCGTGAAGGGACTGAAAGGCGGTCACTCGGGCATGGACATCAACCTGGGCCGCGCCAACGCCAACAAGGTAATGAACGCCATGCTGCTGATGGCAGCCGAGAAATACGGCCTGCGCCTCGCCGAGATCGACGGTGGCAGCCTGCGTAACGCCATCCCGAGAGAGTCGGAAGCCATCATCGTGGTGCCTGCTGAAAAGAAAGAAGAATTCGAGAAGTATGCCGCCGAGTATGAAGCCATCTGCAAGGAAGAATTCGCCGAGACAGAGCCCGACCTCGCCATCCTCTGCGAGCCAACCGAGATGCCGAAGCAGGTCATCGACGTGAAGACGCAAGACAACATGTTCTGCGCCATCGCCCGCTATCCCAACGGTGTCGTCGCCATGTCGGCTGACTTTGAAGGCACCACCGAGACCTCGAGCAACCTCGCCACGGTGAAGATGGAAGACGGCAAGATCGTCTGCGCCGCCCTCACCCGCAGCCTCGTCGACGCCGCCAAGGACAAGCTCGCCGAGCAGATCCGCAAGAACCTCACCGACAACGGCGCCGAGGCCTACTCCACTGGCGACTATCCCGGCTGGAAGCCCAACATCAACTCGACCATCCTCAACTTGATGAAGAAGGTGTATCAGGACAAGTTCGGCAAGGAAGCCAAGATCATGGTCATCCACGCCGGTCTGGAATGCGGCATCCTCGGCTCCAAGTACCCGAACTGGGACATGGTGAGCTTCGGACCCACGCTGGTGCACCCGCACTCACCCGACGAAGCCCTGCTCATCGAGAGCGTGCAACCCTTCTGGGACTTCATCGTCGAAACGTTGAAGAATATTCCTGAAAAGGATGTGATTGCATAAGCAATTCATTATCAATGATTTGAAAAAGGCGAAATCGGATTTGTTTTCGCCTTTTTCATTTTTTTCAAGAAAAAAGTTGGAGCTAAGGAAATTCTTTGTACTTTTGCAGCCCCAAACAATGGGATTTTTGCGAAAAAGTAACAAATAAATACGATAGAGAGATGAAGCGCACTTATCAACCTTCAAACAGAAAACGTAGAAACAAACACGGTTTCAGAGAGAGAATGTCAACGGCTAACGGCCGTAAGGTCTTGGCCCGCAGAAGAGCCAAAGGCAGAAAAAAACTTACAGTTTCTGACGAGTATTAATATTCGGAAGCCGTTATATTTCTCATTTAAGGTAACGAAGGCGAGCCCTCTTGGGTGTCGCCTTTTGTTGTTTTTGATTGTAGAGGCGTGCCATGGCGCGTCTCTACAATCATTTCTCACAACGATAAATGATTTCCTCTCCCCTACGCGCCAAACGCATGCGTTCACGCTGGTCGTCTGAAATCTCGTAAAACAGTCTGTCTTCCGTCACTTTAAAGCCTGCCTTTTGCAGCACCTCGGCGTAGTCGCGGCCAAACTGGCGCACATGGTCGTATTGTCCGTAAAGCCGCTGCCGTTCCTTCGGGTCGGTAACACTTGGATCTTCAAAGGTGTCGACATCAGGGTTGATGGGCACCAAAAGAATCGCCCAACCACCAGGCTTCAGGATACGTTTGATTTCTGAGAAAGCCTTGTTCACATCATTGACATGCTCAAGGACATGGTTGCAGATGACCACATCGTAGGTGTCGCTCGGTTGGTCAATGGCGGTGACATCCAAGTGGAGGTCGGCAATGGGAGAATCCAAGTCAGCGGTGGTATAGTCAAGGTTTTTCAATGCGCGGAAACGCTTCAGGAAAGGCTGTTCGGGTGCAAAATGCAAGACCTTCAAGGGGGCGGTAAAGAAATCCGTCTTCTCTTTCAGATAAAGCCATAGCAGGCGGTGTCTTTCCAACGACAGGCACTTTGGGCACAAACGGTTATCCATCGCCTTCCCGTAGCCGTAGGGCAAAAACTTGCGGAAATGGCCACCGCAGATGGGACACTCCACCTTGTTACCAATATAAAACGGGCGAATCAACAGGCTGAAAAGATAGCTCAACTTGATGAGCCACTGACGAGGAAATATCTTTGTGAAAAAGGCAATCAGTTTCTTCATTATCGGATAATCGCGATTGATAGTGCAAAGATACGCAAAGAATCCTTATCTTTGCAAAAATTTAACGAAATGCTGTTTTCCATCATCATACCTGTTTACAACCGGCCACAAGAAGTCGACGAGCTGCTGGAGAGCCTTTGTCTGCAGACTGTCAAGGACTTCGAGGTCGTCGTGGTGGAGGACGGCTCGTCGGAGAAGTGCGACGCTGTTTGCGAGAAATACGCCGACCGTTTAGCCTTGAGCTACCACTTCAAGCCCAACAGCGGTCCTGGGCCATCGCGCAACTACGGTGCCGAATGCAGCCAAGGCGAATACCTTATCATCTTGGACTCCGACGTCATCGTGCCGGAAAACTATTTGGAAACCGTCAAGGAAGAACTGGACCGAGAGCCTTGCGACGCCTTCGGAGGCCCCGACCGCGCCCATCCTTCGTTCACGCCCATACAGAAGGCCATCAACTATTCGATGACTTCATTCTTCACCACGGGTGGCATCCGCGGCGGCAAGCAGAAAATGGACAAGTTCTATCCCCGCAGCTTCAATCTCGGCATCAAGAAAAAGGTTTTTGAGGCTTTGGGCGGCTTCGCTCCCATGCGTTACGGCGAGGACATCGACCTGAGCACCCGGATTTTCAAGGGCGGCTACAGCTGCCGTCTCTTCCCCGAGGCTTTCGTCTATCACAAAAGGCGCGTCAAGTTCAGCTCATTCTTCCGACAAGTGAAGCATAGTGGCGAGGCACGTGTCATCCTGAAAAACAAATACCCAGAGACTTTCAAGCTCGTCCACCTCTTGCCCGCCGCTTTCGTTGTCGGCAACCTGCTGCTGGTTATGTTAGGCATCTTCCACCATTGGCTGTGGCTCGCGCCCATCGCATTATATGTCTTGATGGTCTTTGTGGACTCGCTCATCAAGAACAAGAGTTTGAAGGTCGCCTTGCTCAGCGCCCCTGCGACGTATTGCCAGCTTTTTGGCTACGGCCTCGGATTCCTTGGCGCCGCCTTCCGTGAGATTCTCGGCAAAAACAGCCATCGCAAGCGGAAAAAAACGTAATTTAGCAGCACCTTAATAATTTAGAATAAACATGGGATCCTTTTTCAAAATATTGCTCATCGCCGTTCTGATATTCTATGCTTTTAACATGATTGTCAGGCTGATATTCAAGCGAAAAATGAAAAAGCTTCAGCAACAGATGGAGCAATTCAATGAGGGTGCTACAGAAAGCCAGCCTGAAGAGGAGCAAAAGCCCCATGTCGACCCCAACATTGGAGAATACACTGATTTTGAAGAAATTGAATAGAAAAACGAGACAAAATGAATAATACCACGAAAGAAAACAAGACATGGTCGGCCCTTCGACAGGCTCAGGGGCCGAAGGTTTTAAGCATCGTTGGTGCCATCCTAGCCTTCGCTATCATCACCTTGATCTATTTCAACCCTGTGCTGCAAGGCAAACGCATCAAGCAACACGACATTGAAATGCACATCGGCATGTCGCAGGAAATCAACCAATACCGCGAGGCCACTGGCGAACAGACCCTTTGGACGGACGCCCCTTTTGGAGGCATGCCGGCATGGAACATCTCCGTGCAACCCAAAGGCAACCTTACCAGCCCTATTTATAAAGCTTTAAGGATTGGTCTGCCACAATCACTTGGTTCCGTATTCATCTGCATGTTAGGCTTTTTCGTCCTGCTTCTGGTGCTCGATTGCGGTTTCTGGATCAGTTTCATAGGTGCCATCGCCTATGGATTTACGTCATACCTATTCATCGTTATTGGGGCAGGCCACAACGCCAAAGCCATGGCCATGGCATATATGGCACCTGTCATCGCGGGCGTATTGCTATCGTACAAAGGCAAATACTTATGGGGATGGCTTTTGACCGCCTTCGCCCTTGCCTTCGAAATCAAGACAGGACATCTACAAATCACTTATTATCTAGCTTTAATCATTGTCATCTTAGTCGTCGCCGAACTCATCAGCGACATCAAGAGCAAGAAGCTAGGGCATTTCCTTAAGGCTTCAATAGGCCTGGCGGTGGCGGCCATTATAGGAACACTCACCTGTTCGACGACACTCTATGGCAGCTATGAATTCGGCAAGGAAACCACGCGTGGCAAACCCGTGCTAACCCGCAACGAAGACAACCAAACCAAGGGCCTCGACCGCGACTACATCACGCAATGGAGCTATGGCATGGGCGAGACATGGAGTCTGCTGATTCCCAACGCCAAAGGCGGCGCATCGGCCTATATCGGAAAACAAAACCCCGCCCTCGAAAAGGCCGACCGCCAATTCAAGGACAACATCGCACAAAGCAACGCCTACTGGGGCGACCAGCCTGGCACCAGCGGCCCTGTCTACGTAGGCGCCATCGTTGTGTTTCTCTTCGTTTTAGGAGCGCTTACCGTGAAAGGCAAGCTGAAATGGGCTTTGCTCATTGCCACCCTGCTGTCCATCCTGCTCAGCTGGGGTAAGAACTTCATGGGCTTCACCAACTTCTTCCTGGACTACATCCCCGGCTACGACAAGTTCCGAGCTGTCTCCATGACCTTGGTCATCGCTGAAGTGACGATGCCGTTGTTGGGTTTCCTCGGCTTGGCCGAAATCGCCAAAGCCCCCGAAGGCTTCAAGAAAAACCAGAAGAAATTCTTCATTGCCTTGGGCATCACAGCGGGAATCTGTCTGTTGTTCCTCGCCGCTCCGAAGCTTTTCTTCAACTTCCTCAGCCAAGAAGAGGCCAGACAATTTGCGCAGCTGAGTTCAGGTAAAGACGGTGCCGTTTATGCTTCTTTCGCCACACAGCTCGAGAACGTACGCATCGCAATCTTCCGCAAAGACGCCCTGCGCAGCCTGCTGTTCATCCTCCTCTCTGCCATTCCGATTTTCCTCTACGGCAAAGGCAAGCTGAAAGGCCAGATTGCCTTCCCCATCCTTGCCGCACTCGTCTTGGTCGACATGTTCCCTATCGACAAGCGCTATTTGAACAACGACAACTTCATCGACAAGTCAAGATTCAGCAATCCCTTTACCCCCACTGTAGCCGACCAAGCCATTCTGGCTGACGATGCCCTAGACTTCAGGGTGGCCGACATCACCAAGGACATGTTCAACGACGCCAGCACCTGCTACTTCCACAAGTCGTTAGGTGGGTATTGTGGTGCCAAGCTGCGCCGCTATCAAGATGTGATCACGCAATACCTCGGGGGTGAGCTGAACCAACTCCGTGGCGCCAAGAGCTCGCAAGACATGATGCTGGCCTTGTCACAGTTGAAAGTGGCCAACATGTTGAACACCAAATACATCATCTACAACCCCAACGCACAGCCCTTCCCCAACTCCTTTGCCTACGGCAATGCGTGGATCGCGAACGACATCCTATGGGTCGACACGCCCAACGAGGAAATCGACGCCATTGCCACCACCGACGTACAGCATACTGCTATTTTGAATAAGGAATTTGAGAGCCAGGTGGGCAACTACCAATTCGCTGATAGCATTGCGCCGCAAATCAGTTTGGTTGATTATAAGCCTAATAAATTGACTTATAGCTTTAGCGGCGTTTCGACAGGCTCAACGACCGCCAACTATTTGGTTGTATTCTCCGAGATATGGACCGAGAAAGGCTGGAAGATGACCATCGACGGGCAGGAGCAGCCCCTGTTGCGTGCCGACTACATCTTGCGCGCTGCCATGGTTCCCGCCGGCGAGCATGAAATCGTGATGGAATATGCGCCCAAGGCCTATTCGGTTGGCAACACAGTAGCTTTTGTCAGTTCGCTGATCATGATTCTGGGACTGATTGCGGCACTGGTTTTCACCTTTAAGCCCAAGAAAGAAGAGAAAGCATGAAGCGCGTCCTGATCATCACGTACTATTGGCCCCCGTCGGGCGGCAGCGGCGTTCAGCGTTGGCTGAAGATGTCGAAATACCTGCCCGAAAACGGCTGGCAGCCCGTGATATACACCACTGAAGACGCTGAATACCCTATTGTCGACACCTCGTTGGAGAAGGATGTCGCACCCGAAGCGGAAGTCATCAGACGACCCATCATCGAGCCTTACACTTTTTATAAAAAGTTTCTTGGCATCAAGAAAGAAGACACCGTAAAAATTGGTTTCGCATCGGAGTCGAAGAAAAGCGGATGGAAGGAGAAACTGTCCGTTTGGATTCGCGGCAACCTATTCATCCCTGATGCCCGATGCTGGTGGGTTAAGCCATCCGTCCGCTACCTTAAGAAGTATCTCATGGAACACCCCGTTGATGCCATCATCAGCACAGGTCCGCCACACTCCATGCATCTCATCGCCATGAAACTGAAAGCGGCGACAGGGCTCCCATGGATTGCCGACTTCCGTGACCCATGGACCGAGATCGACTTTTACGACGAACTCCACCTCACCCCTTGGGCCGACAGAAAGCAGCACCGCTTGGAACGTCAAGTGCTGACCCAAGCCGACAAGATCGTCACCATAGGCTGGGACTGCGCCAAAGGGCTCGGAAGGCTGGGCAACCGCAACGTCAAGGTGATCCAAAACGGCTTCGACTGGGACCTTGACCCGATTGAGGAGAAAACGCCTTTGACGGCCGAGTTCACCTTAACCCATCTCGGCGTAGTCGGTCCGGCGCGCAATGCCCCTGTGCTATGGCAAGCTTTGCAGGAGTTGAAAAAAGAGGTTGAAGGTTTCGGCAAGGCATTAAAAATCAGATTTGTGGGACAGGTCGACCAATCTGTCACCAAGAATTTGGAAGCTTGCGGCCTGTCGGAGAACGCCGAATTCATCGCCCATGTCCCCCACGACGAAGTAAAACAGCTTCAAGAGTCCTCGCAGGTGTTATTGCTGCTCATCAATAACACGCCCAACGCCAAGAGCATCATCACGGGAAAACTGTATGAGTATCTGGCCTCGCTTCGCCCCATCTTGGCCATCGGCCCCGAAGATGGTGATGCAGCACGAATCCTGAAAGAGGCCCAAGCCGGAGTCACTGTCAACTTCGACGACAAGGAGAAGATGAAGGAGGTCGTTAGAGGTCTATACCAAAAATATTTGGCGCATGACTTGACTGGCAACACCAGTGCAGTAGTTGAGCGTTATTCGCGTCGGGTTTTGGCAGGAGAATTTGCAAAGATCATCCATCGTACTGTTGAAGAAGAAGCATTGAAATAATCGTATTAAACCAAGCCGTTTATGGACAAAAACTACTGGAAAAGCATATATTCAAAACAAAGCGAAGGAGAAATGCCTTCATTATTCGCAATTTACATCGCAGAGAATTACGACATCAAAGGCAAAAGACTCATCGAACTGGGTTGCGGCAATGGTCGTGACGCCATTTATTTTTCCAATGCCAATGCCATTGTTGACGCCATCGACCAGTGCGACAACATTATCGAGTTGCTGAATTATCGATTCCAAAAAGTGGACAACTTGCACTTTAAGTGCCTTGATTTCACTTGCATGAACGACGGTCTGCCATACGATATCGTCTATTCACGTTTTACCTTACATTCCATCTCAAAGGTGCAAGAGGAAAACGTGCTTCGTTGGGCCTATCGAAATTTAACTACCAACGGCAAGCTATGCATCGAGGTTAGGGGGCAAAATAATGAGATATACCGTGTAGGCACTCCGGTTAATGGTGAGCCAGATGCTTTTATCCTCAACGACCATTACAGAAGATTTATTCATTTTGAATCCATTTGTGACAAACTAACAAATATCGGATTCCATATCGACTTTGCCAAAGAGCAAAAAGGATTTGCCCCTTACAACGGCACTGATGAGACTTATATTAGAATCATTGCTTCAAAATAATTGTTATGGAAGATTTCTCAAAATATAACGGAAAAGACAGCATCTTGCGTCAAATGCAGCTTCGGCTGCTGGATATTCTTATAGAAATTGACAAAATATGTCGCAACCATGACATCAAATACTGGATCGACTTTGGATCACTTTTAGGTGCAGTACGTCACAGCGGGTTCATTCCTTGGGATGACGACCTTGACATAGCAATGCCTAAAGAAGACTTTGAACGTTTCAAAAAAATCGCGCCTCAAGAATTCCCCGACAACTTGTTTTTGCAAACTCCAGAGACAGATCCTTCTTTCCAAATGCCCATCCTCAAAGTACGTGACAACAATTCCCTCTTCATCACGAGACACGAGGACTTCACCAAAGAATACAACAAAGGGCTATATATCGATATTTTCATCGTCACCAAGTATCCAAATGTCAACAAAAAAACGAGGAAATTCCTATTAGGATGGATTTCCAAGGTCAACTGGTTTATGGGTACAAAACATAATGTCACCCTAAAGAACCATCTGGCAGCTATTTCCTTTCCCGCTATCAAATATTCCTGTCTTTTCGTTTGGAAGCTTTTGTGTCTCAAACCAAAAAAACAACTCGGATACGACGTGAAACGTTATTGTCCGTACAGCTGCGCCTATCCGAAAGAATGGATTTATCCTTTATCTGAGGTCACTTTTGAACAACATAGATTCTTTGCGCCCCACCAACCTGACCTATATTTAAATTCCATCTATCCAAACTTCATGCAATTACCACCAGAAGAAAAGCGTGTCACACATATCATCCATGTAGAAATGCATTAATCCATGAAAGTCGCCATCATTTCCAGGGGAACACCCAACGAGAAATATCCGTTATATGGGATTTTCGAGTTCGACCAAGCCAATGCTTTGGTTCAGAAAGGTGTGGAAGTGGCTTTTGTTGCCATCGATTTCCGTTCATGCGCTTTCAAAAGGAAATATGGCTTGTTGCATTACGAGAAGGAAGGCGTCCAGGTGTTTGAACTCTCCTTACCCATCAACATTTATCGTAAGGCGATTCCTCTGCTGCAATGGCTGTTGCTCATCCCGTTTAGAGCCATGCTAAAGTCCTTTGGGAAACCCGACATCGTCCATGCGCATTTTTATTCCATCGCAGCGATTGCCTCTATCATCAAGAAGAAACACCACCTCCCGTTTGTTGTGACCGAACACAGCAGCAAGCTCAACAAACCCGCCAAAGAAATCAGCGACTTGGACAAACGTTTGGCTATCAAGGCTTACCAAAACTGCGACCAACTCATCTGCGTCTCAGAAGCGTTAAGAGTCAACATCCTTCAGAACTTCCAACAAGATAGCATCGTCATTCACAACATGGTAGACGACAGTGTTTTCCGATGCCCTGAAACTTCCCCTGATATTTCACCTTTCGTTTTCGTTGCGGTTGGTAACTTGATTCCTATCAAAGCTTTCGATATCCTTATTGAAGCTTTTGCCCAAGTCAAGGAAAACGCCAAACTCTATATCATAGGTGACGGTCCTGAAAAAGAACGTCTGCGAAACCAAATTCACGAACTCCAACTGAATGGTCAGGTAGAACTTCTCGGCCAACTTAAGCGGACTGAAATCAACAAAGTTTATCAAAAAAGCCATGTTTTCGTGTTGCCGTCGCAAAGCGAGACCTTTGGCGTAAGTTACATTGAGGCGATGTATGCAGGTCTGCCTATCATTGCCACTCGCTGCGGAGGGCCAGAGTCTTTTGTTGATGAAAACAACGGCTTGCTTGTGCCCGTCGACAACACAGACAAACTTGTCAAGGCAATGCAAGAAATGCGCACCAACTATGCCCATTATAACCACCAGCAAATTTCAGGCCATTGCATCAAGCGCTTCTCGCCTGAAATCATCGCAGACAAAATCAATGCAGTTTACTCCAGAATGATTACTTTTGTAGGTGAAACATAGTACCAAAACATATCTTCATCCTCCTTTGCATGCTCTTCCCTTTGTTCACATGGGGTCAATCCGTCAACATCGGCATCCTTTGCATTGACTTCTTTTTGTAACACATTACATTATTCCATCCCTTCCAATATCCACTGCCTAAAGAACGGATCCTCAATTTCATAACGGTCAGAATAAATCACATACCCGTCTTTCTGTAAACGTTTCAGGGCGCTATATACCGTACTCGTTCGATATTCACCTGACTGCAGCGGTTTTCCTGACGCCAATCGCTGCAGAATCCATCGGTTTGTACGATTGAACCTCATCCACAACCGCTCGTAATCCAAACCGTGTGATTTCACAATATGGTCAATTGCCACGCCTATCGGATCTTGGACATCGCGTTGCATCACCCCTATCTGCCATACATTAGCAGCCAATTGCTGTGAATAGTACGGATGACATCCGGTATAATCCAAGATACGGTCAGAGAGTTCGCCACAATTGTCAACGAAGACAGTCTTCAAACGCTCATAAAGATACCTGTAAAAATCTTCCCTCGGAAGTTTCCCCAAACGCATCAACTCCCCAAAATGATAAAACGGCGATTTCTTGTTCTCAAAAATGTCCGTCATCATGCTTTCCTGACTCCCCAACAAGACATAATTGATATGCTTCTGCTCCTGCATAATGGATCGCATTTGCTTGTCCAGTTTGGGTGCAATGTCACAAATCTCCTGAAACTCATCCAGCACCACAATCATACGATCATTATCGGAATGGGCTTTTTCTATCAAGGTCAGCACATCTTCAAGCAACACCACACCATCCACATTGGGTTGAAACGACACATCTATCGACCCTGTCATTGGATTGGAAGAAACGGTCGGAATAACACGGAAATGCTTTATCAAATGTCTCACACGCCCCATAGGATGCACCTTGAAAAACTCCCTCAACAGCTTTGCCGACAAGTCGGACACCGATGTCGTCTGTTGCAAGTTCACCGTGATATGCTTCCGCTTACTTTCCTTTACGGCTTTTGCTACCACACTACTTTTTCCGAACCGCCGAGGACTGATTAGCACCAAATGGTTTGCACTCTTCAGGAACTGTTTGATATAAGCTACTTCATTCACTCTGTCCGTGAAGTATTCTTCCTCAACTATAGTGCCGAATTTGAAAGGGTTTTCCATATTACGTATTTTTTCGTTACGACTTATTTCGTAATCACGATGCAAACATACAGTTTTTCTTCCTAACCGCAATCACTTAACACAAAAAAAAACACTATTCGAATTATTGTTTGTATTTTTGCCAAACAAATACCCACAATAGTATTCCCCGCAATGAAAAAAGCCTCACTGCTCTTCGTCATCATATTGTCCTCCCTACTCGGCATAGGGCAAACCGTCAACATCGGCGACATCCTCTGCACCGACGGCAGCACTGTGAAACCAGAGCAGTTCGTCTCATCTGGGAAGACCGCTGAAGGCATTGTGTTTTATGTGAACGGAGAAGAAAACCAAGGTTGGGCCGTCAGTCTGGAATGTCAAGCTGTCAACACGAATTGGGTGACTTCAACGCATTACGGCGATATGTACGATATTCCCACGCTAGACAATTTCGAGTATTCGAGAGAGGCCATGTATGACCTTGACGGTTATAACAATACCGACATCATCAGAAGCACTCACGGTGCCGATTGGTATCCTGCAGCTTGGAGTGTCGACTTCGACCACGGTTGGTACATGCCCGCTGCAGGACAAATGCGCTGGCTGATAGCCTACATCAACGAAATCAATGCCTCGCTCGCTGTCGTTCACGGTTCAACGTTCGTCTATGACCGTCCACGATGGTACTGGACTTCCACCGAAAGGACCGAAGCCCATGCTGTCGTCATGAGTCAAACTGGGGCTGTTGGCAACTATCCGAAATGGAACTACATCGGAGAATATGAAATCGGTGTAAGAGCCGTCAAGACATTTACGATTCAAAACCAAAGCCATCACATTGGCAAAGTGGTCACCACACCAAGCGGACAGAAGGGCGTAGTGTTTTATGTCTCGCCCGAGGACGGTGCTTATTGGCTGGTCGCCATGAACGACTTGCCCAGCACTTACAGTTGGGGACCTAACACCGATATTCCAGATCTGTACAACTACAACGCAAACAACCAATTTGTCATCCTTCACGGCGTGCATTGCGGCTATGATGCCACTTCCTATATGCGAGAAGCTATGGGAACATCCCCACAATATGCCTCATCCCATGTCGACCTTGCAAACGATTGGCACATCCCTTCTGTAGGGCAACTCTCCAAACTCTATGCTGCATTGCCTTTCATCGAAGCTGCCCTGATCGACAATGGCGGCACCACTTTGTCGGGCGACTACTATTGGACTAGCACCGAATGCTCAAGCGACAACTCATGGGCCATCAATTTCGGATCCAATCTTTACACCGAAGGTTTTTTGAAGGATTTCAGCAAAGATTCACATCTTTCCGTCAGACCCGTCTGGAGCGAGCCATGCAACATTGAGCCTCCAACCCCCGAACCTACTCTTCCCGACAACATCCTAGAAACCGATTGCAACACCTCTTTGGAAGGCTTCGAATGGGGCATCCGCGAGGATTGGTCGTCGGGCACCGGCATATATTGCCGCATCATGCCTCTGGTCGGCGACCTTGACGACGACGGCATCCCCGAGATTGTATGTTTCGATATGCAAGGCAACAGCGCTAGCCAAACCGCAGCGAAAACCATCAACGTGTATGATGGACGAGACAAGTATCTGAAAGCACAGATTAGCGTGGAAGGCATGGTTTGGGCACACGGCAGCGGCCCATACGGTTTGGTCAAACTGCCCAACCGCGAAGGACTGATCGTAACCGCCTGTAAGGATTCCAGATTGTACGCCTATAACATCTCGCTTGCCAATCCCGGCATCCCGGTTTGGGTCTCAAATGAAAGCTATAACACTGGATACAACGACTTCTCTGTCAGCATCGGTTTCGCCGACTTCAACGGTGACGGCTACCCCGAGATCTATGTCCGTGACAAGATTTTCGACGCCAAGACAGGCATACTGCTCGCCACCGCACAAGGCGGCAGCAACCAAGCCGACTCCTACTCGCACGGAAGCCACACCAACCACAACAAACTCTCCTGCCCTTTTGCCTTCGACATCTGTGGCGATACACGGCAGGAACTCATCCTCGGGAACGAAATCTACGACGTTGTAATCACCAATCGCAACGGCACCGAAGGGAACCATATCACGCTCACCAAAACCATCACGCCACCTGATGGCATCATCGCAGACGGACATGTGCAAGTCGCCGACTTCAACCTCGACGGCCATCCCGACATTCTGGTCAGCAACAGGGACACCGAAGGAGCAACGGGAACGGTATCGTTTTACGTTTGGGATGTCTACAACAACACGACAAGCACACCCATCCGACTGAGCACCAGCTTCATCGGGAAAAGCGTGCCCTTGATTGCCGACTTTGACGACGACGGATTCCTGGAGATTCTTATCGACTGCTGCCACGAAACTGACCGCGGGCTTCGTGCCTATCGGTTCAATCCTACGGCAAACAGTTTCAACTATTTATGGTCGTTGCCTATTGACGAAGACTCCTATTCCAACACGGCGACACTCTTCGACTTCAACGGCGACGGTAGAAACGAGCTTCTTTTCAAAGACAACTCGAATCTTTACATCTATGACGCCAGCACAGCACCGCCCTCCCTGCTCTCACAGATCGACTGCGGCGAAATCACCATCATGCATGTCCCCATCGTGGCTGACGTGGACAACGACGGCAGTGCCGAGATTGTCGTTACAGGAAAACGAGGTGGCTATATGGATGCCGACACGGAATTGAAAGTCTTCAAGTCGTCGACAGAGCCATGGCGTCCCGCCCGCAAGGTCTGGAACCAATACATGTATCACGTCACTAACGTGAACGAAGACCTCACCATCCCCACCTATTGCTACAATACTGCCACCACCTTCACCGCTCCCGACGGCGCTCTACGCCGGCCTTACAACAACTTCCTGCAACAGGCGGGCTATATCACCCAATATGGTGAGCCTTACAACCATGGCGGCTATTTAGAAGCGGAACATTACGGCGTGGGATGTAAAACTTATGTTTTCCATGGCGTTACCTACACCGAAAGCGGCATCTTCGACCAACTCGCCGAGTCCGAGGAGGGCTGCGACACACTCTACCACATCGAAGTCAACTTAGGAGAAACGATTACTCACGAATGGTCGCTGCAAGAATGCAGCCATTATACCTGGAACGGCATCGACTACACCGAGCCAGGTGATTATGTCCAGGAATTCACCGCCATCGGAGGCTGCGACAGCATCGTCACCCTGCACCTCACCTTCGGAGGCCAGCCCGAAGTCGTTCCTCAGATTATCGGCCTGACCGAAGTCAACGTAAGCACCGACCTCATTGTGGGACAATACTTCTATCATATCGACTCCGTGCCTTTGGCTACACATTACGAATGGGTTTTCGAAGGCCCCAACTGGATTGTGGATACCACAGGAACCCATTGTTCCATCATTGTTACCACGCCCGGCACAGCGACGCTGAAAGTCCGCGCTTGGAACGATTGTGGCTTCACTGAGCAGGAGATTGTCATCCATGCAGATTTCCACGACGTGGACGATAACCCAACACTTCCCGTGCAGGTCTACCCCAATCCCGCCCGCGACAAGGTTTACGTTGAAGCCGAGGACATAGTGCGGGTCAGGTTGTTCGACCTGCTTGGGCGATGCCTTACAGAAAAATCAATCGAGCCTTGTGAACACGTGGAACTATCCTTGCAAGGCTATACTGCGTCCCTTTATCTCATCGAAATACAAACGAAAATCGGAACCATAAGAACGAAACTAAACACCTGCACGCGATGAAAACACGTTTCTATCTCATCATAATGGCCCTTTGGCCGAGTTTCATGTTCAGCCAAAGCGTAAAAGTCGGCGACATCCTTTGCGTTCATGAGGGTGACACCATCACTGTTCATCCCAGCGACTATACCAGCGGTGTCATCGGAGTAGTCTTCTATGTCGACGAAACAGGGCAACACGGCTGGGTGCTACATCCTCAAGTACAAGCCCACCAAATCTATTGGTCATACTACGAAGAACTCCCTTGGGGCTTGACGGGTTGGCAATCCATTCGCGATGCCATATACGACCTCAATGGATACGAGAACACTGGTTTCATCAGGGCCATCTCGCAAAACGACCACGATGCATACCCTGGCGCATGGGTCGTCGACTATGAGCATGGATGGTATTGGCCTGCACTCGGACAGCTGAACATCTTATACGGCAGTGCTCCCATCGTCAACCAGTCCTTACAACTGATTGGAGGCACGCTTATGCAAGGGCCCTGGGTCTATTGGTCGTCGTCGGCATTCGGATACGACAACGACTGCGCCTTGTATTACGCTTCCAGCGGTGCCATGGGCGCCGTAATAAAGTCAAGGGAAATCATGCCACAAGCCCCTATGGATGTGCGCAGCATCAGGAACTTTTAAAAAGCAAAAGACATGAAGAAATCGATCATACTGACGCTAACGCTTTTCCTCGCTGCCACATTGGGGATGCAAGCACAAGAGTATCATTTGGGGCAAGTGGTCACCAATCCCGATGGCAGCCAAGGGGTGGTGTTCTATCTCAACGAGGACGGCACCTCGGGTTGGATGGTGGCCTTACACGACGCATCGACATTTTGTCCATGGGGACCAACGGGCCCTATCGAAGGCCTCGACGACCTTGCTCTCATCAACAACGACCATCTGGCTTCCGTTTTCCTTGACAACGATGGCTACAACCACACGCAAAGCATCAGGGCTTATTGCGAGAGCATAGGCTACACCAGTCCATACGCCGCAGGCGTGGTTGATTTCGACAATGGTTGGTATCTGCCCTCGGCGGGACAATTGAAATGGCTTTATGTCAATGCCATCTTCTACGAGCCATCCTTACAAAGCGTTGGCGACAAGATGGGGTTGAACGCCTATTGGTCAAGTTCTGTGGAAAACGATGGAAAAGCTTGGATCGTCCATTTTGGCGCACCCTATCCCACGAACAACTGGGCATGGAATGGCCATTTTAAGTCCATGGACAAAGAAAGCTATTATGATAATTACGGCCACAATTTCGCCGTCCGCGCCATTCGCAATCTAAGTTTCTCTACTCTACCGCACATCGGACAACTTCAAACTCCCGCCGCGATTTGTGGCGAAGGGCCTATAGTCTTGGACCTGCCTATACTTCACAATGCCGATAGCTACGGTTGGGAAATCGCCGAGGACGAAACGTTTAGTGCTCCTATTGCCTATACTGGACAAGACCTGGATGCTTCATACAACGACTGGTATCTGCGCCTTTGGGCTTCCAACGAAGAAGACACCATTTTCAGCAACGTCGTTCAAATAGCGATACACGATTCGAATGCCAATACTCTTATGGTTTCCAGTTGCGAGCCCTACCTATGGAACGGGCAAATCTACAATGAATCCGGAGTTTATCATGCCGATTTGGTCAACCAATGGGGCTGCGACAGCATTGTCACGCTTTACCTGAACGTAGGCCATAACATGGTCAACAACCTTGCCATCAACACATGTGACAGCTATAATTGGAACGGCACGACTTATACCGAAAGTGGCCTCTACGTGCAGACCTTCACCTCTGCCCAAGGTTGCGACAGTATCGTCGTCCTCGACCTGACCATCAGGGGATCATCCTATGTCAGCCCCATCCGCGGGGACAGTCTCATCTATTATCAAACCACAGGGACCTACACCTACAGCATTGATTCCGTTGCCGGCTGCTTCGGCTATGAATGGAGCCTCGACGGGCCTTGGCGCATTAATGCCACGTCCGACTCACCGGAATGCACAATCAACATCAACTCCACTGGCACCGGCATACTGAAAGTAAGGGTCTATACCGAATGCGGCTTCATCGAACGCAGCCTTTACATCAACCATGACATCCGTCCCGATGTGGTCATCTATCCCAACCCCACACCAGGAGATTTCGAAATCATCCTCAGTGGCATGACAGGCACGGCAAGCATCCTCATCTATGACTATCTGGGGCAATACATCGGTCGTTTCAATGTCGACACGGATCTGGAAGGCACCGTGGTGCCCTATTCCTTGACAGGCAAAGCGGCAGGAATGTATCACGTCGTGATCATCAACCACTCCACTACAATCAGCAAGAAACTCATCAAGGACAAACCTGCAACCTACGGTGTCAACAATTGGTGAAAGTAAGGTTATCCTTTCTTTCGAATCATATTCATTCCTTTGTCAATCAAATCGTTGACAGATTGTGAGACTTTCAGCTTGTAGATGGCCGCAAGACCCAAAACAAGGAAAATGGAGGTCTTCAGCACCGCGTCAAGTGCCAAGCCGAAGATGGGCTTTCCGAAAGGTTTCAGCAACAAGGGTGTCAAGGCACTCGTCCACAGCCAGTTAAGCAGGAACAAGGCAAGGATGACAACCGCCACGGGCAACAGCTTCTTCGACATAGGTTGTACCCCGATTTTCCAACTGATGAAAACAATGAGCAATACGAAATACACCAGATAGGAGACCATGTTGGCCAAAGCGCCGCCGTTGATGTCCCATTTCGGTACGAGCCAGATGTTCAGCCCGATGGACATTCCCGCCAACAAGATGGTGAAAACCAACGAGTAATAATAGTATTTCGAATAGCTTAACGCCGTGGTTATCACGCCAAGCGTGGAATAGACAAGTCGGCTCAACATCAAAATCAGCACGGCCCACTTGCCCACGCGATAGATGTCGCCATTGGGCAGCAGATCGAAGAGGAAATCAATGTTGATCCAAATAAGGAAAAAGACGAAGGTGCCGGCGATAAACTGGTGCAATGCGACGCTCTTGCACAATACGTCTGCCTGTTTCACATCTTGCTTGGCCATGGCATCTGAGATGTGGGGCCTGGAGATGGCGCCCAAGGAGCGATAGGGCATCTCGACAAGTGCAGCAATGTTGGTGGCGATGGTGAAGACGCCTGCCAGACGGAAGCCCGCTTCGCCTGCCACGAAGAACTTGCTCAGCATAGGGATTACATTGCCCGCCAAGGCGGCAGTCAACATAAACAAGGTATAGAACAAGAAGTCGCGCCTCAGTTGCGGCTTGATATACTTCCACTCTATCTTGAACGACACGCGCTTCAACGAGAGCAAATAAATGACATTGATAAGGGTGGCCAAGCCATACAGCACACAGAACGCGATGATGACACCATCAAAGTCGAAGACCTTATAGTAATACAGCAGGTAAATCGCCAACACCCCTACGCGCAAGCCCACCTCACGGACGAACTTGGGCAGGACGATGCGTAGCAGCAGGTTGCTATTCGTCTCAAAGACTGAGATATACAGCATAAAAAACGCCAGGGGGATGACGAAGTTGACGTATTTGGGGAAGAGCTCTGCCCCCGCCCCTGCATCCTTGGTGAAGAAATCGACGATGGAACCTTTGAAGAGGGAAAAAGCCAGCAGGAAGAGCGTGAAGCCGACGAGCGGCACCAGCAGCGTCCAGCCAAAGAAACCATGGTCGCGGTGGTCTTCGTCCTTGAAGAAGGGATAATAGCGCATCGCCGACGAGTTGGTGCCGAGTTGCGCCAAACCGCCGAACAAAATGGAGCACTGCAACAGGATGTCGATGAGACCGATTTGCTCAGGCTGCAGGGCTTTCGTCTGGATGAAAAACGTCGTGACGATACCCACGGCCACCCCGATGTAGGTGGCGATGGTTCCCTTGATGCTCTGTCGCGCTACGATGCCCATGGTTTATTCTTCTTCTAGTTTCAGGTATTGGTCGTCAGTACTCTTGCGTTCATACTCCACATAATCCTCATACGCCCTGATGAGCAACTCGTTATCCTTGTTCTGCTCTTCAAGGTCATGGATTATGGCACTCTGCTCGTCAATTTTCTTCTTCAACTCGTTAATACGGGTCATGCGGTATTCGTTGGCAGCTTGATAGGTCTGGATATGTTTCCTTAGGTCCTCGATGACAATTTCCTTACGACGGGTCTGTGTCTCAGTTTCACTCAGCTTCATCGTGCCACGGCGGATGCCCGAATTCAGGTCATTGCCAGCCAGTATCAGGATAGACACTACCCATATCCAAAGCAGGAGGATGATGAGCGTTCCGATGGAGCCGTATAGCGCATTATAACGCGAAAAATTAGAAATATAGGTATTGAAGGCCACGGTGCCAACCACAAACAAGGTGGTAGCCAGGATGACACCTGGGCTGAAGATGACGAACTCACGGTATTTCTTGCCTTTACGGTTAGGGTGTTTCAACTCCAGACGGTAATGCTCGTTGTATTTCACATTGCCGAAATAATACAGGATGGCTATGCCGAAACACATAGCAAAGATTGCCACCACCCAACGTAAGACGTTGAACAGGAAGAAAAAGAAGGTGCGGCCTTGTATGATTTCGTGCGTGACCAGATATTTCAAAACCATGCCACCTGTGGAAATCAGCAGGACAGAGACAACCAGCAGCAAACCGATGATCACCAACATGACAATGGCGAAAAGACGTTGCTCAATCCATCCCTTAAGGTCGAGGTTCTTAGCCCTCACATAGTTGGCATAAACATTACGGAAGCCATTGAAGAATGCCACAATGCCGCTGGAACCGAAGACAATGCACAAGATGATACTGATGGATAACAAACCGTCATGGGGTTGGTTCATGATGCCATCGATGGTCTCTGTCACAAAATCCAATGTCCCTGACGGGATCAGGAAGTCATTGATGAGCATCATCACACGCTCATAAAGATGTGGGATGGGAATGTATGGAATAAGGGTGAAGAAAAACAGGATCAGAGGAAACAGCGCCACGAAAAAGTTGAAAGCCACGCCCGCGGCGCGGTCAACGGTACGGCCTTTGGTGAACAACTTGACAAAATCGCGGACGACATCCAAAAACGGCAGTTTCGTGCCGGGAAAGCGCACCCGTCGCAAGTAATTGTCGTCGCGGTTGTACCACGCCCTGACCGCTTCAACCTTTGCTTTAATCCATAGCTTCAACTTGCTGTCTCTCTTTTCCTTTTTGGCCATTTTTTGAACTAATTCAATTTGCAAAAATAGTGGTTTTGTTGCAACCTGCCCACAAAAATCGTATTTTTGCCGCATTATGAACACTGAATCCATCTCCCACGAAGGCATCGTCACGAAAATCACCGACGACGAACTGGAAATCAAGATACTGGCGCAGAGTGCCTGTGCCGCCTGCCACGCCAAGAGCGCCTGCGGCATGGGCGAACAAGCCGAGAAGATCCTCACCGTGCCACGACCCAAAGACAAAGACTTCACACTCAACCAAAAGGTCAACGTGAAGATGTCCATCGGGCAAGGCAACAAGGCTGCTGTGTTGGCTTATCTCATCCCCATCATGCTGCTGTTGGCCGTGCTGTTCACCTGCCTCGGTCTTGGCTTGGGCGAAGGCCTTTCGGCTCTCCTTGGCATCTTGGCGCTTGTACCTTATTATGTCGTGCTTTACCTGCGGCGCGACAAACTCAAGCAGAAGTTCGAGTACAACGTGGAATAAAAAACGAAATTTTTCCTTTGTCGAAAAAAGGAGAATCCGTATTTTTGCAGGTTCTAATCATTGAAAACAAACTCAAAATTCTATCCAAATGAGTAATACCTTACTTATTTCCCTTGCGGTTCTCGGAATCCTGGGCGGCGTGCTCGCCGTGGTTCTGTACTTCGTGGCACAGAAGTTCAAGGTGGAAGAGAACCCATTGATTGATGAAGCGGAGGCCTGTCTGCCTGGCGCCAACTGTGGTGGCTGTGGTTTTGCTGGCTGCCGCGCCTTGGCAGAAGCCTGCGTGAAACAGGCTGCCGAAAAAGGCAACATCGACGGCCTAGCCTGCCCTGGCACCGACATGAACAAGGTGGCCGCCGTCCTCGGACTCACCGCTGGCACCTTCGAGCCGAAGATCGCCGTGGTGCGCTGCAACGGCAGTTGCCAGAACTCACCCTCCAAGGTGCACTACGAAGGCGCCGACATCTGTGCTTTCGCCAACACGCTGTATGCTGGTGAAGGCGGCTGCTCGAAAGGCTGCCTCGGCCTTGGCGACTGCGTGAAGAAGTGCAACTTCGACGCCTTGCACATCGACAAGGAGACGGGCTTGCCTGTCGTCGACCCCGACAAGTGCGTGGGTTGCGGCGTCTGCGCCCGCACCTGCCCTCGTGGCATCATTGAAGTGCGTCCGCGTGGCAAGAAAGACCGTCGTGTCTATGTGTGCTGCTCCAACACCGACAAGGGTGCCTTGGTTATCAAGAACTGCTCGGTGGGCTGCATCGGCTGCCAGAAGTGCCTGAAGGAATGCCCCTTCGAGGCCATCGAGATGCGTGGCAACCTCGCCTACATCGACCCGGCCAAGTGCAAAGCCTGCGGCAAGTGCGCTAAGGTGTGTCCACGTGGCAGCATCCACGCCATCAACTTCCCTGCTCCCAAGCCGGAAGTTCCTGCTTTGCAAGGTGCCGAGCCAGCCGTGAAGCCTCAGCCGAAACCTGAGGCACAGCCTGTGGAAACGAAAACTGAAGTCAAACCCGAAAACACCGTCACAGCATGAACCCGATAAAGACTTTCCATAAGGGCGGCGTGCATCCGGAAGAGAACAAGCTTTCGGCCAACCTGCCCATACAAGACTTTCCGATGCCCAAGCAGATCATCGTCCCATTGGGACAATGCCTTGGCGCACCGGCTGACTGCATCGTCAACAAAGGCGACCGTGTGCTGACGGGACAACTCATCGGCACCGCCAAGGGCTTCATCTCGGCCAATGTCCACTCCCCTGCCACCGGCACCGTTGCCAAGGTCGACGTGGTGATGGACCACACGGGCTACTACAAGCCTGCCGTCTTCATCGACCGTGAAGAGCAAGACGAATGGGCCGAGGGCATCCTCGTCACCGACAAACTGCTCACCGACATTAAGTTGGATTCCAAACAGATCATCGACAAAGTGAAGGAATGCGGTATCGTCGGCATGGGCGGTGCCACCTTCCCCACCCACGTCAAGTTGATGGTGCCCGAAGGCAAAAAAGCCGAGTACGTCATCATCAATGCGGCGGAATGCGAGCCTTACCTGACCTGCGACTTCCGCCTCTTGTTGGAGAAGACGCAGGAGTTCCTCGTCGGCGTCAAGATCCTGATGAAAGCCGTCAACACTGACAAAGGCATCATCGGCATCGAGGCCAACAAGATGGAAGCCATTGAATTGCTCGACAAGACCATCAACGAGCACAAAGACCTGTATGCCGGCATCGAGGTGCAACCTCTGAAGACCAAATATCCCCAAGGCGGTGAGAAACAGATCATCAAGGCCATCACAGGCCGCGAGGTGCCGTCGGGCAAGTTGCCCATCGAGACGGGTTGCGTCGTCGTCAACGTGGCCTCGACCTACGCCGTCTACGAGGCCGTTCAGAAGAACAAGCCCTTGATTGAACGCATCGTCACCGTCACGGGCAAGTCGGTCAAGAACCCTGGCAACTTCCGTGTGCGTTTCGGCACCCCCGCCGACCTCCTCATCGAAGCTGCTGGCGGCCTGCCTGAAGACATCACCGATGTCATCAACGGCGGCCCCATGATGGGCAAGAGCGTATCGGTCACCAACTTCCCGTGCATCAAAGGCACTTCGGGCATCCTGCTGATGACCCTCAGGGAAGCCCAAGACCGTCGCCAGACCAACTGCATCCGTTGTGGCCGTTGCGCCATGGCCTGCCCCATGGGCCTGCAGCCTTTCCTGCTCCACAAGGTGGCCAAGCAGAACGACTTCGACGAGACCGAGAAGAACCACGTCATGGACTGCATCGAATGCGGCTCGTGCGAGTTCACCTGTCCCGCCAACATCCCGCTGCTGGACTACATCCGCTACGGCAAGGCCAAGACGGGTGCCATCATCAAAGCTAGAAATCAAAAATAAAAGACCATGAATAAATATACAATTTCAGGTTCGCCGCATGTGCATTCGACGGAAAACACGAGGAAGATCATGTATCGTGTGCTCCTCGCCCTGCTTCCCGCATTGCTTGTGGCCATTTACTATTTCGGCTGGTATGCCCTCCGCCTGACCCTCGTCACGGTGGCCACCTGCATGCTGACGGAATGGCTTATTCAGAAGTTCCTTATCAAAGGCCCTTTGACCATCAACGACGGCTCTGCCGCGCTGACGGGTGTGCTGCTGGCCTTCAACGTGCCCGCCAACCTTCCCATTTGGATGGCCATCGTGGGCAGCATCGTCGCCATCGGCATCGGTAAGATGGCCTTCGGCGGCTTGGGCAAGAACCCCTTCAACCCGGCATTGGTAGGCCGTGTGTTCATGCTCGTGTCGTTCCCGACCGCCATGACCACCTGGCCCAAGGCCGCACCTGTCTTCGAGGCAGGCTTCTTCACTGACGCCGTCACGGGTCCTACCCCACTTGGTCTCTTGAAAGAAGCTGGTGTCGGTACGCTGGCCGAAGCTGGTGACATGCAATTCTTAGACATGGTACTTGGTAATCGTGGCGGCGCCTTCGGCGAGGTCTGTGCCATCGCCCTGCTGCTCGGTGCCATCTACCTCATCTGCCGCAAGGTCATCGACATCTGGACGCCACTGAGCATCCTGCTCACCGTGTTCGTTTTCACAGGCATCTGCTACCTCGTCGACCCGACGCAGTACATCGCCCCGTGGTACCATCTCGTCTATGGCGGTCTCCTCCTCGGTGCCTTCTTCATGGCCACCGACATGGTGACCTCGCCGATGACCACGAAAGGAAAGCTCCTGTTCGGCTTCGGCATCGGTGTCATCACTGTGGTGATCCGTCTGTGGGGTGCCTACCCCGAAGGCGTGTCGTTCGCCATCCTTATCATGAACGCTTTCACACCGCTCATCAACAAGGCCTTCAAGCCTCAGGTGTTCGGTGTCGTCAAACCCTCTAAAAAGTAAACGCCATGGCTAACAAGAAACCATCTACATTGATTAACATGCTCGTGGCACTGCTCGTCATTGCAGCGGTGTCGGGCGGCGTGCTCGGCCTGGTGTATGGCATGACCAAAGACGCCATCGCAGAGGTCGACCAGAAGAAGAACGAAGCAGCCATCCAAGCCGTGTTGCCTTTGGAGGGCGAGATTACCTATAAGGCTGATACGTTGAAGTATACTTACGAAGGTGTCGACATGACCTTCCCCTGCAACCTCGCCTACGATGCCAACGGCAACTTCCAAGGTGCTGCTGTCAAGACCAGCGAAGGCGGCTTCGGCGGCAAGATCGACATGATGGTCGGCTTCCTCGCCGACGGCACCATCAAAGGCACGTCGGTGTTGTCACACGCTGAGACCCCCGGTCTCGGTGCCAACATGACCGGCAAGTTCAAGGACCAGTTCGTCGACAAGAACCCCGCTGACTTCCGACTGATCGTCAAGAAAGACGGCGGCGACGTCGACGCCATCACCGCGGCTACCATTACCTCGAGAGCCTTCTCGAAGGCGGTGGACAAGGCATATCAGGCTTTTGAAGCCAACAAGGCACAATTCATGAACAACGCTCCCGCAAAGGAAGCCGCTCCCGTTACGGAAGCCGCTCCCGCTGAGGAAATCAATGAAACGGAAGGAGGACAAAGCAATGAGTAACAACCTGCAAACCTTTACCAAAGGCCTCATCAAAGAAAACCCCATCCTGGTGCTGCTGTTGGGCTGCTGCCCGACCTTGGCCACCACCACCAGTGCCATCAACGGCATGTCGATGGGCTTGGCCACCACCTTCGTGCTGGTGCTGTCAAACATCTTCATCTCCTTGTTGAAGGGCTTCATCCCCGACAAGGTGCGTATCCCCTGCTTCATCGTCGTCATCGCTTCGTTTGTGACGCTGGTGCAACTGCTGATGCAGGCCTATGTGCCCGACATCTATGAGACCCTCGGCCTGTTCATCCCTCTCATCGTGGTGAACTGCATCGTGCTGGGTCGTGCTGAGGCTTTCGCCTCAAAGAACCCTGTGTTCCCGTCCATGCTGGACGGCCTTGGCATGGGCTTGGGCTTCACCCTCGCCCTGACGTTGTTGGGCTGCATCCGTGAGTTCCTCGGCAGCGGCTCCATCTTCGGCCTCACCATCCTGCCCGAGACGGCCAACATCCTGGTGTTCATCCTGCCTCCCGGCGCCTTCATCTGCCTCGGCTTCGTCATCGCTATTGTCAACAAACTCAAAAAAGAAAGTCACTAAGCCATGAAATACCTCATCATTATCTTATCGACCATCTTGGTCAACAATGTGATCTTCTCCCAGTTTCTGGGCATCTGCCCCTTCCTGGGCACGTCTAAGAAGACCTCAACCGCAGCAGGTATGAGTGCCGCCGTCATCTTCGTGCTGACCTTGGCCACCTTGGTGACTTGGCTGACGAACCGGTACATCCTGATTCCCTTGAACCTGACCTTCTTGCAGACCATTGCTTTCATCCTCATCATCGCCGCCTTGGTGCAGATGGTAGAGATTATCCTAAAGAAGATCAGTCCGTCGTTGTACACCGCCCTGGGCGTGTTCCTGCCGCTGATTACGACCAACTGCGCCGTCCTCGGCGTGTCGCTGACCGTGGTCACCAAGGAGTTCAACTATGGTGGTGTGGCCCACATGCTGAGCCTCGGCGAGTCCCTCGTCTATGCCGTCGGCATCGCCCTCGGTTTCTCCATGGCCTTGATCATCTTTGCCGGCATCCGTGAGCACATCGACCTCATGGAGCCTCCCAAGGGCATGAAAGGCACCCCTATCGCCCTGATTACCGCTGGCATCTTGGCCTTGGCATTTATGGGATTTACGGGGATCGTATAAGGAGACACATCTCCTGCTTTTTGGAAACAAATCCGACGCAAATCTGGAGCAAATAGCTGCGCAAGATTTATGTCGGGTTTGTTTTTTTATGTATTTTTGTTGGCATGAAAACCTGCCATCGCATATTGACAATGGCCTTTTTCCTAATGGTTGCCTGCACGCCCAAAGGCGATGACGGCCTTGTAGAGACGCGCCATGGCACGCCTCTACCCACCACGTCATCCCCCGAATTGGCCGTTGTCGACAGCCTGATGTGGCGGCAGCCCGACAGTGCATTGGCCTGCCTTTTGCCCTATTTCGACACCTGTTGTAGAGACACGGCGCGCCACGTCTCTACCGTCTACAACCGTCATTACGCCCATCTGTTGTTGGCGGAATTGTTGTACAAGAATTATTACGCCCAGACCAACCGCCTGGAATTGCTGGAGGCGGTGGGATATTTCGACAGCCTATCCCTCACCCCGGGCGGCTACACTCATGCTTTTTGGCGTCATTGCGGACTTGATCCGCAATCTCCCACGCAACGCGACATCATCGCCTTTCTCTCCGCCCGCGCCCATTATATTAATGGTGTGGGCTATTACGAGCAGGACAGCGTGGTGCCCGCCTGCAAGGAATACCTGAAGGCCGTGGAGGTGATGGAGGAG
>CAJOIS010000013.1 GCA_905234645.1 uncultured Bacteroidales bacterium
TCTTCCCATTCCGAACAGAGAAGTTAAGCCCCGCCGCGGCGATGATACTGCGGGAGACCGTGGGAAAGTAGCTCGCCGCCCACCCACAACGGAGACCCTCCCAGAGAATTCTGGGAGGGTTTTCTGTTTTTAGACAATGTCATTATTATCTATCTTTCTTTTTGCTATCTTTGCATCTCATTTGGAATGCCATGAAAGAACTACTAATCCGTTCGGCTTCTGGCTTGGTATTGGTCGGTGTGTTGCTGGGCTGCGTCTTCGCATCGCCTTGGGCATACGAGGCCTTGCTGCTGTTCATCGTCGCTGTCGGCACATTCGAGATGTCAAGGCTCATGCAGATGGATTCACCTGTTGGTATTTGCATCGGTGAGGCATTCTCTTTAAGCACTTTTGCTTTGGCTGCATTGGTGGCTCTACAGGTCATCGGTAATCGTTGGCTACTGCTGGAGTTGCCTCTGCTCATGGTACCTTTTCTATATGCCTTATTCTCAGTCAAACACGCCGCTAAGCCCATATTTACCTATCTTTATTCTTCTCTCCTTTTCCTGAGCCTGCCGTCTTCCTTGATGCTTTTCATGTATCGTATCGATTTGTTCGGTGGCCTTGCTGGTCCTGGATTGATTATCCTTGTGTTCTGCCTTTTGTGGGTGAACGACATTTTTGCCTATTTGACAGGAAGATTGTTAGGTAAGCACAAACTGTTTTCAAGGATTTCTCCTGGGAAGACAATTGAAGGTAGCATTGGAGGTTTGGTGTTCACTATAATCGCCATGGTTGTCTTTGTCCATTTCGCCCATTGGCTCCCGATTGTCGATGCCATTGGCATGGCAGCCATTGCTGTGGTTTTTGGTACCTTGGGCGACCTTTGCGAGTCGATGCTGAAGCGTCAGGCGGGCGTGAAGGATTCCGGCAAACTGATTCCTGGCCACGGTGGCATTTTGGATCGGTTTGACTCTGTGATGTTCAGTATGCCGTTTATTTTCGTTTATTTGTTGCTGCTATGAAGATACACAAAAGGTTACACGAAGAAGGGACAAGAGCAATTTTTATTACTCTTGCTATTGTTGTGGCGATGGTCGCCCTTGTCAACTGGCTATGGCCTTCGCAAACCGTCTGGCATTATCTTTTGTATGCATTTCTTCTTGCGGTGCTTGTTCTGACCATTCGCTTCTTCCGTGTCCCGATATGGCGCAAGACGGCCCTTGAGGAGAATGCGGTTTTGGCTCCTGCCGATGGGGTAATCGCAGCCAATGAAGAGGTGATGGAGAACGAGTATTTCCACGACAAACGACGTCAGATCTCCATCTTCATGTCGATTTATGATGTGCACATCAATTTCTTCCCCTTCGATGGCACGGTGACCTATTACAAGTATCATCCTGGAAAGTTCCTTTTGGCATTCAAGCCCAAGTCATCCACCGACAATGAGCACAATACCATTATCCTTAAAGACAAGAAAGGCCGTGAAATTCTCGTACGTCAGATTGCGGGTTTTGTTGCACGTCGCATCATCTGTGACCTTGAACCCGGTGATGAAGCAGTCGCAGGCGAGGAACTGGGCATGATCCGTTTCGGCTCACGTGTCGATGTTTTCCTGCCCTTGGATGCTGATGTCAAGGTTAAGATGGATAATAGAACGATTGGAAAAGAAACAGTCTTGGCGATGCTGAAATAGTCAAAGAATCTTTTTGATTTCCAATAGACTTCTCACTTCGAAGGTTCTTTCCCCTTCCTCTTCTTTCCCGCTGGGATTGAAGAAAATCTGATCTATTCCTGCAGCACGGGCGCCGTTGATGTCGACAGCCATTTCGTCGCCAATCACAATGCTTTCTTCTGCTGTGGCGTTGGCTTTTCGTAAGGCGTAGTGGAAAATCTCTGGGTTGGGTTTTTTCACGCCGACTTCCTCCGAAACTGTCAAAGTCTCGAAATAAGGCTCTATGCCAGAGCCGCTCAGTTTGGTGTGCTGCACTTCTTGGAAGCCATTGGTAATGAGATGCAAGTGGTATTTAGGCTTCAGATAGTCCAACAACTCCATTGTCCCTGGAACCAGTCTGACGATACGTGGCGACCAATAGACATAGTCCTCGCTGAGGTGATCGGCTAGGTCGGTGTCGTGGATGCCGTAATGTTCCAAAGGTAGAACAAAACGGGTACGATTCAGATTATCTTTGGTGATTTTGTCCTCACGGTAGAGTTCCCAAAGACGCTCATTCAACGGGTGGTAAACCTCGTGGAATTCGTGTGCGCTGGGGATGCCTAGGCTTTTCAAGTCGTATTGCTCATAGATGCGCTCAAAGGCCACTTCGGCGGCAGCGTCGAAGTCCCACAGTGTGCGGTCGAGGTCGAAGAAAATGTGCTTGTATTTTAATTCGGAATGCTGAATTCGGGATTCGGAATGGGGGCGAAGCCCAGCATCGCTTTGCGCCATTCTGCATTCCTCATTCCACATTCCGCATTTTCTTAGCATTTGTCTTTGCCACTCAAAGAGAGCCACCGCTGCGGCATGGCTGACATTGAGCGATCGGGTAGGACCTGGTACGGGGATGTAAACCACCATATCGCATTGGTCTAGCAATTCGTCGCTGAGGCCGTTGCGTTCGCTGCCAACGATGAATGCCACGTCTTCGGGAAGTGGCGTGTCGTAGATGCAGGTGGCGTTGTCGGAAGTCTCAATGGCGACGATGGCCTTGCCTTTTGGAACAATTTTATGCAGGTCGGTTTCCACGCTGAAATACCAACGGATGTTGTCGCGGCTGGAGGCGGCAGCACGGCGTACCTTGCCGAGGCGATGCTCGTCTTCCTTGCCCAAGAAACAGACCTCTAAGGCTCCAATGTTGTCGGCCAAGCGTATCATTGCCCCGATGTTGTCGGGCGTCATCAGGTGGTCGGCGATGACCATTGGATGAGGAACACGCTCAAAGAGCTGTTCAGGATTGAGTCCGGCGAACAAATCGTTGGATTTCAGATAGGTCATGGCCAACAAGTCGTTTTACTGCTTGTCAATCTACATTGCCATGCAGGTAGGAGTTCTCGCCGCTGATGCCGTTTTTGGAAGTCGAATAGTTCGACAGATCGTTGTCGTCGGAATGGTTGATGTCGACGTTGCGACGCAGGTAAGCGGGTTGGTTTTCAAGCTCTTCCAATCCTCTTGCCGTCCTGAAGTTCATGCTCAAGGCGCGCAGACGCTGTTTCTTCAGCTCTTCTTTCGGATCGGTGGCTTTGGCTTTCTTGGCTTCGATGACGGCTACCTCCTGTTCAGCCTTCGCCTGCACTTCTTCATGGGTGATGATGCGTGAGGTAATTTCAAAACCTTCGTCATCGCCATTGGAGCGGAACGGGTTGTCGAAGATCTTGACGACAGGTCGTTCGTCCTCGTATTGTGTCACAGGTTGCGTTTCTTGGGCAGGTGCCATCGGCGTTGCCTCAACAGTAGGCTCGAAAAGAGGCTCGTCGTCTTCAACGGCAGGTGTTTCTTCAACGGCTTCCGGAACTTCTTCTATAACCTCGGGTTCTTCTACAGTTTCTTCCACTGTAAACAAGGAATGAACGGTCTTTTCCTCATGTTTCACTTCGGGTTGCACTTCCTTTTGGTTGATATTCTCGACCTCATTGGCAGCCACTGAACCTACGGCAGCTCCAGCGGGCGCAATGGGTGCGGCTTTTTCTTCACCTTTCACCTGTCCGCTCAGGTCGTAGACTTTTTTGGGTTGTGTAGTCGTGGTGGTGGGAGCTTGCTTTTCGTTGATTACCGCGCTATAAGGTTTGGCGTCGTGGTTAAAGCCAGTGGCTATCAAGGTCACGCTGAGAGCTTCTCCAAGACTTTCGTCAGTGCCATTACCCCAGATGACGTCGGAGTTGTTACCACAGGCGTTTTGTGCGATTTCGAGGATTTCGTCGACTTCGTCTAACGAGACCTCGTTGCTGCCCGAGGTAATATACAGAAGGATGTTCTTGGCGCCTTCGATGTTCGAGTCGTTCAACAAGGGCGAGTGGATGGCGTCCTTGATGGCCTTTTCGGCACGGTTTTCGCCTTCGGCGATACCTGAACCCATGATGGCCTTGCCGCTGTCCTTCATCACCGTCTTTACATCCTCAAAGTCGACATTGACATAACCTGGTACGGTGATGATTTCGGCGATGCCACGTGCTGCCGTTGCCAACACGTCGTCGGCCTTCTTGAAGGCTTCTGATAGCTTCATGTTGCCGTATTGGTCGCGGAGCTTGTCGGTGCTGATGAGAATGAGGGTGTCGACGCATTTCTTGAGTTCCTCGATACCCGACATGGCTTGCAATTTACGGCGGCGACCTTCGCGTTCCATTGGCATGGTGACGATGCCTACGGTGAGGATGCCTTTGTCTTTGGCTAGTTTGGCGACCACGGGAGCCGCACCTGTGCCAGTGCCGCCACCCATTCCTGCGGTGACGAACAGCATTTTGGTGTCGTCGTCCAAGAGGGCTTCGATTTCGTCACGGCTCATCTCAGCGGCTTCACGGCCGATGCTGGGGTCGTTGCCGGCGCCGAGTTCGCGCTTGCCGAGATGGACGGTGGTCTTGACATTGCTTTTCATCAGGGCCTGATGGTCGGTGTTGCAAAGGATAAAGTCTACCCCTTGAATGCCTTCTTCCATCATGTGGTTGACTGCGTTGCCGCCGCCGCCACCCACGCCGACGACTTTGATGTAGTTGGGCTTCTCCGCATCGACGAGTTTGAACATTTCATTGTTGCTGTTGCTGATATTGGTAAAATCTTCTGCCATGGTTTTTGGTTTTCAAGGGTTAATCAATGTCTTCGGGGTTGAGGAACTGGGTGAATGTGGCCACGATTTTGGTCAAGTCAATCTTCTTTCTAGGTTTCTTGTCTTTCCCGGTTTTTTCGTCGGATGATTCTTCGGTTTCGGCAATGGTAGCCCCATCTTCTGCGTTGACCATCAGTTCGGGACCAGGTTTCTCCTTCGGTTTGGAGGCTTCCAGGAATTCATCGTGTTCCATACGAGCGATGGTCTCGATGACAAGGCCGATACCAGTGGAGTACATCGGGCTCGACATTTCCTTCATCGTGTTTTTGTTGAGGTGCTCGTTGGGGTAGCCAATACGAACCTCCAATCCAGTCTTGAATTCGGCTAGTTGTTGGATGTGCTTCATCATGGCGCCGCCGCCAGTGAGCACGATGCCTGCTATGAGTTGGTTTTCCGATTTCGCTTTCTGGATTTCGTAGTTGACCAGTTCGAAGATTTCCTCTAAACGGGCTTGGATGATATGTGCCAAGTTCTTGAAGGAGATTTCCTTGGGCTCCCTGCCGCGAATGCCGGGAATGGAGACTACCTCGTCGTCGCGGTTTTCGCTAGCCAGCGCCGAACCGAACTTCACCTTCACCTCTTCGGCGTAATGCTTGATGATGGAGCATCCCGTGCAGATGTCCTCGGTAATGATATTGCCACCGAACGGGATCACTGCGGTGTGTTGGATTTTCTTGTTCTTGAAGATGGCAATGTCGGTGGTGCCGCCGCCAATGTCGACGAGGACCACGCCAGCATCCTTTTCCTCTTCGTCAAGTACAGCTTGTGCTGAGGCGATGGGTTCAAGGATCATGTAATCCATCTCCAATCCAGCGCTTTGGATGCATTTCACGATGTTTTTCGCTGCCGAAGTCTGTCCGATAATGACATGGAAGTTGGCTTCGATTTTATTACCCAGCATGCCCACGGGGTTGGAGGCCAGCTCACCGTCGACATAGGTGTCCTGACGGATGACGTCGATGATTTCCTCGCCTGGAGTCATGTTGATTTTAAAAGTGTCGTTACGCAAACGTTCCAACTCCGCTTCGGTGATTTCGGTTTCATGGTTGTCACGCATCAACACGCCTCGGTGTTGCAGACTTTTGATGTGTTGTCCTGCAATGCCAACGCTGACGCGGTTGATTTCCACGCCTGACTGGTCTGAGGCTTGTTTGACAGCCGTCTTGATGGCTTCCACGGTGTCGAAGATGTTGGTGACGACGCCTCTGCGTACACCTGTAGAGACGGTTTTTCCGTAGCCGAGAATCTCAATTTTCCCGTTTTCCGTTTTCTGGCCCACGATGCAGGCCACTTTGGTGGTGCCGATGTCTAATCCGACGATGATTTTTCCTTCACTCATAGCATTATCGTTTTGTGCAGACTATTTGGTTTTTATAATTCAGATTGATGATTTTCATGTTTTGTGTGTCGGGCCTGTTGATCCTTTGCTTTATGAAAATTTCCAAGCGTTTCAGCTTGTCAGCGGCCAGGCAGGTGTCGCCGACGATGACACGCGCGTCGAGTCCTTTCACGGTGAGCTCGAACTCGTTTTTGCTGTTGCAATACAGTTGCCCGACGCAGCTCTCAATAAATGGGTTGGCCTTAATGGCTTTGTGCCAATAGAGCGCGTTCAGGATGTTATGGTCACGTTCGATGGTGTCGCAGAGCGCATAGGTGTTGGCACCGTTTTGAAGGTCGAAGTTGCCACTGGCAATCAACACATAAGGTGTATAACGCTTGCATGATGGAACCACAATGCCTTCATTGGTGATGTATGCCGATTGGCCGTTTTTGTCGAACAATCTAAACTGTGGCTCGTATTCCTTGAAACTGACATTCAGGTTGCCGTCGAGGCCGATGTATGCGGCATTGCTTTCAATCCACGGGTTGGCATCGAGGTTCTTTTGGATCTTGACCATGTCGATGGTGCCGATTTTGGAGTGGCTGCAGTCCTTTTCTATTTCATGATGCAGTTCGTTTCTCCTCACAAAGCCACTGTCACTGGCGGGAAGCAGGTTGATGGCTTTCACGGGCGTGTTGAGATAGTTCTCTCTTGCGAAGATGAACAGAACCACCAGCGCGGCGGCCGTGACAACCCACAATACTATGCTCAATATCTTCTTTACCATGATTTTAACAGTTTTTCGAGAGGTTCAACAAAACGGTCGATGTCACCAGCGCCCATTGTTACTAGGAGTTCCGGTTTTTCGCTGTCAATCAAGCTGACGAGTTCGGCTTTTGTGCAGGTTCTCTTATTGTCCAATTCCACTTTGTCCAACAAGGCTTGTGAGGTGATGCCATCGATGGGCAGCTCCCTTGCGGGGTAGATGTCCAACAGGATGAGCTCGTCGGCCAAAGCCAAAGCGGCGGCGAATTCGTCCATGAAGTCGCGGGTGCGGCTGAAGAGGTGGGGCTGGAAGACCAAGGTGAGGCGTTTTCCTGGGAAGGAGGCCTTGACAGCTGTCAGGCAGGAGCGGATTTCCTCGGGATGGTGCGCATAGTCGTCTATATAGCAGTGTTTCTCGTTGTTGACATGGATGTCGAAGCGGCGCTTCACGCCTTTGAAGGTGGCCAAGGCCTCGGCGATGGCATCGGCATCGAGGCCGATTTGACGGGCGGCGATGAAAGCGGCAGTGGCGTTCAGCACGTTGTGGTCGCCTGCCATGGGCAGACGAACCTCTGTCTCGCGGCCTTCGCCGATGATGATGAAATCGGTGACGCCTTTTTCCGACCTGATGATTTCGGCACGATAATCATTGCCTTCACCGAAGCCGAAGCGGATGCCATGGTCAGTTTGTACGGCCAAGTTTTCCTTGACGATGACCTTGTCTTCGGTAAGTTGGGCGAAGTCGTTGAATCCGGCCACCAAATGTTGTCTGTCACCATAAATGTCGAGATGGTCGGCATCGATGGAGTTGATAATGCTGATGTTGGGGTGGAGGCGCAGGAAGGAGCGGTCAAACTCGTCGGCCTCCACGACCATGATGCTGTCGGTGCCTTGCCCCAGCAGCAAGTTGCTGTTGAAGTTGTTGGCGATGCCACCAATGAAGGCAGTGGTGTTCTTGCCACAGCAGTGCAGGATGTGTGCCACCATGGCCGTGGTAGTCGTCTTGCCATGCGTACCGGCGATGGCGATGGTGAAATGCTGCTCCGAGACCTTACCCAATGCCTCGGAGCGTTTCATAATCTTTATATTGTTTTGTCTAAGGGTTTCAAATTCTTTCAGTTCTTTAGGTACGGCGGGTGTGTACACCACGAAGTCGATGAGGGCAGGCAATAGGCTTGGGTTGTCTTCATAATGGATTGCCATGCCCTCATCTTCCAACTGCAGGGTGAGGGGGGAAGGGGTACGGTCGTAGCCGGCCACGGTATAGCCATGGCTGTGGTAGTAGCGGGCCAGGGCGCTCATGCCGATGCCGCCGATACCTAGCATATAGATCGTATGTCCTTCACCTTGTCTCATTTATATTCTATGGCTTTGATTATTTGGTTCACAATGTCATCGGCGGCATTCGGGCGGGCGAACTTGCCGATTTTGGCGCTCATTTTCGCCTGCAGCTCGTGGTCGTCTTTCAGGCGAAACAAGGTGGGAACAAGTTCCTTCTCTGTGTCGGCGTTACGTACCATGATGGCGGCTTCGGCATCGACAAGTTGCTGAGCATTTTTGGTTTGGTGGTCTTCGGCAGCGGTGGGCAGTGGCACGAAGATGACGGGCTTCTGCACCAAGGCCAGCTCCGAAATCGACATGGCACCGGCGCGTGAGATGACCACGTCGGCCAAGCCGTAGGCAAGGTCCATGCGTTCGATGAAGACGGTGGGCTTCACCTGGTCTTCAAGTCCTAATGTCTTCACCTCTTCCTGGGCCTGCGTGATGTAGGTTTTGCCAGTCTGCCAGATAAGTTGCAGATCACAGCCCTTGAAGGCGGCGAGCTGTGCGCTGATGCCTTTGTTGATGCCCAAAGCACCTTGACTTCCACCGACAAGCAGGGCGACGGGTTTGTTCGGGTCGAGGTTGAAGAATGTGGCGGCTTCCTCACGGGTGCCGTTGAGGGTGATGTTGGCCCTCAAGGGGTTGCCGGTGAAGTGTATCTTTTCGGCAGGGAACCACTGGTCGAGGTGGTCGTATGCCACGCAGATGGCTTTGGCTTTCTTGCCTACGTTGCGGTTGGTCTTGCCGGGGTAGGAGTTCTGCTCCTGAATGATGGTGGGGATGCCGAGCCAGTTGGCGGCTTTCAGCGTGGGACCGCTGGCGAAACCACCTACGCCGATGACGGCATCGGGTTGGAAACGCTTGAGGATGCGACATGCCTTGCTCAGGCTGCTGACGATCTTAAAAGGCAGCAGGAGCGACTTGAGCTCCTTGGTAAAGCCGCTGATCCATAGGCCTTCGATCGGATAGCCGGCTTTGGGCACGCGTTCCATCTCCATGCGACCTTTGGCACCGATAAACAGAATTTCAGCCTTGGGAAATCTCCTTTTCAAGGCATCGGCAATGGCGATGGCGGGAAAGATGTGGCCGCCTGTGCCGCCGCCACTAATCACGACTTTCAGGTTCTCTTTCATCTTTTGTGGTTTCAGTTATGGCTTGTATTTCTTGTTCTTTGCTCATGTCTTCTTCCTCTTCGATGCTGCATGTGACACTCAAGATCATTCCCAGGATAAGGCCTGTGGCCATCAAGGAGGTGCCTCCCATGCTGACAAAAGGCAATGGCTGACCTGTGACGGGCAGCAGACCGATGGAAACACCCATGTTGACCATGGCTTGTATGATGATGAGGAATCCCAATCCGAACGCCATCATCGAGCCAAAGGTGAGCGGCCGTTTGCCTACGATCCTGAGTACTCTAGTGAATAGGATGACGTACATCATGAGTACGAAGATGCCTCCCACGATGCCGTATTCCTCGATAATGATGGCATAGATGAAGTCGGAGTAGGGGTGAGGCAGGAAATTGCGCTGCTCGCTCTTGCCTGGGCCTTTGCCGAACACCGAACCCGAAGCCACGGCGATGTCGGCGTAAGTGCGCTGCATGTGCTTGTCGTCGAAGCGGTCAATTGCTCCCTTGTCTTCTCCCATCGACTTCAGACGGTTTGACCAAGTCTGGATTCGGTTTTGCTTTTCATGGAACTCACCTTTCTTTTCGCTGATGACGAGAGTTTCCTGCGCCTTTTTGCGATTGCTTTTGTTGTCGATATTGGTCTTTACTACGTCGACTATGAGATAGAGACCCATACCGACGACACAAAGTCCAACGAGGGCAAGCATGTGAAGGAATTTTACGCGTCCGATGAACAGCAACACCATGCAGACGAAGACCAAGATCATGGCTGTCGAGAGGTTCTCGGAGAAAATCAGGCCAGCGGTGGCCAGAATGGGCAAGGCCAGCTTGATAAGAAAATCCTTGATGTTGTATTTGGTATCGCCCATCATCACCAGTTGGCGTGCCAGATAGGTGATGAGGATGATTTTCGCCATCTCGCTGGGTTGGAACGAGAAGCCGCCGACGTTGATGGAGCGGTTGGCATCGTTGAGGTTTTGGCCAAAGGCGAGAGTGTAGAGCAACAGCGCCAAACAGGGTATCAACAGCAGCCACGCGGCTTTGGCGTAGTGCTTATAGTTGATTTTGGAGGCGCCAAACATCATGACGAAGCCAAATAGCAGCATTCCCAGATGCTTCATCAGCACCGTACCGGTACTGCCTGAGTATTTGGATACGGCCAAGGCACTGGTGGCACTGTACACCACGATAAGGGAGATGATGCCTAGTACTAGCGTCACGATCCAAATGACTTTGTCGCCTTTGAATATTTTATTGACGATGTTCATTTTCCAGTCGCTTTACGTTTTCCGTGTAGAGCTTGCCGCGTTCGATATAAGTTTCTTTCTTGTTATCCGACTTGCATGCGGGTGAGAAGAGGACGATGTCGTTCTCTTGAGCCAAGAGCGATGCCATGGTCACCGCTTCATAAAGGTCTTCTACCTCGTAGATTTCCTTGATGTTTTTCTGGAAGGTTTGCTTCAGGTTCGTGTTGTCCTTGCCAATGCAAATCAAGGTCTTGACGTTTTTCTTTGCCAAGGGCTTCAGGTCGCTGAAGTCGGTATGTCTGCTGTCGCCACCGGCAATCCAGATCACGGGGCGGATGAGGTTCTCGAAGGTGAACCAGGTAGCATTGACGTTCTCGGCGCGGGAGTCGTCGTAGTACATCACGCCGTCGATGGTGGCCACATAGTCTTGGCGATGCTCTATGGTGTTGAGGTCACTTAAGCTCTCTTTGATGTTTTCCTTTCTGATTTGCAATACCTTGGAAGATATGCTTGCCACCATGGAGTTGGGTTGTCTCAGTCTTGTGTTGGTGATTTCTTCGATGTAAGTCATGGTTCTTATCGGTTTGAGTCGCACGGCTGTGCGCCTTTAGAATGGTTTTTATCTGATTTTAAAGGTTATCAATGTGAATGCGGCCAAAAGTATGGTCACGATCCAGAAACGTATGGTGATTTTCACTTCGTGGTGTACGGTGTCGTGTCCTTCGCCATAGCCTTTGAAGGTGACGGTGGAGTTAGGCCAGGCCTTCTTGAAGTCGCTGTAGCTGGTGCGGAAATGGTCGTGCAAGGGGCCTTTTTTCCAGACGCGGTGCTTCTTTCCGGTCTTGACGAAACGCTTCACGTCGAGGTCGGAAAGAATTTCGAAGAGGAACACGCCGCAGAGCAAGGGCAGCAGCAGTTCCTTGTGCATGATGATGGCCGACACGGCGATGATGCCGCCGATGGTCAGGCTGCCCGTATCGCCCATGAAAATCTGGGCAGGGAAGGAGTTGAACCACAGGAAGCCAATGAGGGCGCCAACGAAAGCGGCCATAAAGACCACGAGTTCTTCGCTGCCTGGGATGTACATAAGGTTGAGGTGGCTTGCCGTAACGGCATTACTGGAGATATATGCCAGCAATAGCAGTGTCAAGCCTATGATGGCCGAGTTGCCTGAGGCCATGCCGTCCATGCCGTCGTTGAGGTTGGAGCCGTTGCTGACGGCGGCCACGATGAAGACGGTGAGCAGCACGAGGAACACCCATGCCAGGTTGTACATCCACTTCGGGCCAGCCCAACGGAATAGGTCGGCGTAGTTGAGGTTGTGGTTCTTTAGGAAGGGAATAGTGGTTCGCGTCGACTTGACGTCGGGACTCTTCACCACGATCTCTTTGTTGCCTTCGATTTTCAGCTCTACGGTCTCGTTGATCTGTACGGCAGGGCTGAGACGAAGGGTGAGGCCGACGATGAGGCCCAAGAGGATTTGCCCACCCAACTTTACGATAGGCTTCAGACCGTCTTTCTTGTGCTTGAAGGTCTTGATGTAGTCGTCAGCAAATCCCAAGAGGCCTAGGATTAGCGTGGTACCAATCATCAGGATGGTATAAACACTGTGCAACTTACAGACTAGCAGCACCGGAATTAAGATGGCGGTGATGATGATGACGCCACCCATGGTAGGCACGCCCACTTTCTTGGTGTTGTAGGGGTCGATGGTGACGTCGCGTTGGGTCTCGGTGACTTTCTTGCGTTTCAGCATCTTGATGAACCAGTTGCCGAACCACACCGATACGATCAAAGCCAAGATGACGGCTGCGGCCGCGCGGAAGGTAACGTAGTTGAACACGCCCGCTCCCGGGAAGTTGTGTTGGTCGAGGTAATTGAAGAAATAGTACAGCATTATTTGGCCTCCTTAAATGCTTCCGACAAGACTTCCTTGTCGTCAAAATGATTCTTTACTCCATTGATTTCCTGATAGTTCTCGTGGCCTTTACCTGCCAGCAGGATGATGTCGCCTTTCTTGGCCAGGGCCACTGCGGTGCGGATGGCTTCGCCACGGTTGGTGATGCTCAGCGCTTTATGCTTGTCTTCCTCGGCGATGCCGGCTTTCATCTGCCGGATGATTTCGTCGGGGTCCTCGTTGCGCGGGTTGTCGCTGGTGAGGATGACTTTGTCGCTCAACTTCACGGCGACAGCAGCCATCTCGGGACGCTTGGTGGTGTCGCGGTTGCCGCCACAGCCGACCACCGTGATGAGCGTTTCTTTATGGCAGCGCACATCGTTGATGGTCACCAAGACGTTCTCCAAGGCGTCGGGGGTGTGGGCATAGTCGACGATGCCGACGATGCCCTTGTCAGAATGCACCATGTCGAAGCGGCCGTTGGCACCATGCAGCTTGCTGATCTCAACCAACAATTCATCTTTGTTGAAACCCAATGACAATGCCGCTCCGTAAATTGCCAGCAGGTTGCTCGCATTGAAACCACCGACCAGTTGCGTGAACACTTCAGTGCCGTTCACCTTGAGCAACATACCGTCGAAGTGGCTTTCCATGATGACACCTTTGAAGTCGGCATCGTGTTTTAAGGCGTAGCTCAGTTTTTTGGCCTTGGTGTTTTGCAGCATGACGGCACCATTCTTGTCGTCGAGGTTGGTAAGGGCGAAAGCCGACTGGGGCAGGTTGTCGAAGAATTTCTTCTTGGCGTTGCGGTAGTTGGCCATCGTCTTATGGTAGTCGAGGTGATCGTGGGTCAGGTTGGTGAAGATGCCGCCAGCGAAATGAAGTCCTGCAATGCGGCCTTGTGCCACGCTGTGCGAGCTCACCTCCATGAAGGCGTATTCGCAACCTTTCTCGACCATCTGGTTCAACAGGCCGTTCAACTCGATGGGGTCGGGAGTGGTGTGGGTGGAAGGAATCACATCGCGACTGATGATGTTCTCGATGGTGGAGAGCAGCCCACAGTTGTAGCCTGCATCGGTGAAGAGCCTGTATAACAATGTGGCGATGGTGGTCTTGCCGTTGGTGCCAGTCACACCGACCAAACGCAACTTTTCCGATGGGTTGCCGAAGAAATTTGCGGCTCCCACGCCTAAGACATAGGCCGAGTTGCTCACCTTGATATAGGTGACCTTGTCGGATTTCTTTCTCGGCAGCTTCTCGCAGACGATAGCCGATGCGCCTTGCTCAATGGCTTTATCAATGTAATCGTGTCCATCCACTTGGGTGCCTTTCACAGCAAAGAAGAGCGTGCCTTGTCCCACTTTGCGTGAATCGAAGGAGACGTCGAGGATGTCAAGGTCTTTGTTGCCAATGATTTCCAGCAGGTTGCAGTTGACTAATATCTCTTTGAGCTTCATTTCTTTTCGAGTTTTAGGTGGATGACACTATTGGTTTTGAGGGTGTCGCCGGCCTGGAGCGACTGTTCTTTGACGGTCCCTTGTCCGACGAATTCCGTTTTGATGCCCATGTTTTCCAAGATGTAGACAGCGTCGGTGATGTCCATGCCGACGACATTGGGCACGATGTTGGGTGTGAATTTGGCTTCCCTAAGGTGTGTCTCGCCACTTTCAGTTTGCTGCATAGTAACCCATTCTCCGTTGATGGCGAAGTCGTTGAAGGGCTTGTCGATACCCTTTAGATAGGTAGCCTCTTTGCTATGGCGTACGATGATGGGTTCGGTGGAGACGGGATTCGCGAAAGCTATACTGTCCTCGTCTTGGGAGCCGATACGCATGGCGTAAACTTTCTCTGCAATCTCCCTGAAACCTGGTGCCGACACGCTACCAGCGGCCCAGAAACGTCCACGAGCACGACTTACCATGACGATGCAGCTGTAACGCGGCTTGTCGGCGGGGAAGTAGCCCACGAAGGTGGTGTTGTAGAGCTTCCTGCCGATGCCGGGCTCGTGATAGGCGTAGCCTTGCACTCGGTCATAGTATTGTGCGGTACCTGTCTTGCCCGCAGCTGTGACGACACAGCCTTGGAACTGGCGTCTGGCGGTGCCTCTGATGACCACGCCTTCCAGCATGGTTTGCAACTTCTTGATATTCTCGGGCGATGCGATGTGTTCGTTGAGGACGATGGGATCGAACTTCTCTATGGTCTGGTTGCCGCGACGGATTTCGGTGACGAATTGGGGCTTCATCATACGGCCGCCATTGGCGATGGCATTGTAAAGGGTGAGAAGATGCATCGGGGTGACGTTGACCTCGTAGCCGATCGACATCCACGGCAACGACACCTTCGACCACAGCTTCCTGCCGTCTTTGGTCTTGTCGTTGGGGTGCTTGATGACGGGTTGCGTCTCGCCGTTGATGCCCGTCCCGATTTGTTTGTTCAGGCCTAAGGCATAAAGACCTTCAACGTATTTCTCGGGATGGGTGGCGAAGTTCTTGTTGATGAGAACAGCGGTGCCTTTGTTGGACGACTGCTCGATGACTTCTTGCACGGTGCAGATGCCGCCTTGAGCGAAGCTGTGGTCGTCTTTCATTGTGCGGTTCGAGAATTTGATGGGGCCGGTGCCGATGTTTACTTTGTCGTCGAGGTTGACGTCTTTGTTGTTGAACAGGACGACCATTGAGGCGATCTTGAACACAGAACCGGGTTCGTAGCGTTCGGTGAGGGCTACGTTGTATGACTCTTCATAAACGCCAGTCTCATGGTTGAGCCTCAGGTTGGCCAAAGCTCTCACATAGCCCGTTTCCACATCCATTAGGATGGCGCAGCCTTGCTCTGCCTTGTTCTCGGTGAGCGTGTGGTTGAGGGCGTTCTCCACGATGTCCTGCAACTTGATATCGAAGGTGGTGATGAGGTCATCGCCGTTCTGGGCGTCGGTGTTTTCTTCCGAGTCGACGGGCACCCAGTCGCCATGGTGGATCCTGCGTACCAGTTGGCGGCCGTCTTGGCCTTTGAGGTAGTCGTTGTAGGCACCTTCCAAGCCGAAGTAGTAGCCTCGCTCTTCGTTAGCCATGCCAAGCATCAGGCTGGCGAGCTCTTTGAACGGCTTGTTGCGGCGCAGTTTCTTTTCATAGATGATGCCGCCACGGTTGGGACCCAACTTGAAGATGACGAACTCTTGCATCATACGGAGCTCCGCCTGCGAGATGTTCAATGCGATCTTGTAGTGGCGGTTCTTTTTGGCCATGCCTTCGGCGATGAAAGCCTTCCACTGGGCGGAATTTCTTTTTGGGAAAAGCTGCGCCATTTGGATGCAGAGTGAGTCGATGTTGTTGGCCAGTAATGTCGAGTCTACGACTTTGTAATCAAAGAAGACGTCGTAGACGGGGATAGTGGTGGCCATCAATTGACCGTCGCTCGAGAAGATGTTGCCGCGGGAGGCTTCCAGCGTCCTCATGCGATATTCTCTCTGCTCGGCCAACTGTTTCAGTTCCTCACTGTCCTTGGTTTGCACGACGATGATTTTCGCGATGATGGCTAACCCGGAAAGAAGGATGAGCACATACAGCAGTTTGGTCCTCCAAAGGGTGTCGGTTCTGGGATCTAACTTCATTGCTCCTCCTGTTTCTCGGGTTGTTCGACTTCAATACGTTTCAACGGTTCGGTAACCTCCTTCAATCCCGTTCCTGCCAATCTCTTGGCCAGCACCGATTGCTTCGAGGCTTCCATGATGGCCGATTTCACCTGTACATACTCCACTTGAAGGTCGTTCAGGTCTTTTGCGGTTCTCGTCAGCTCACGGATCTTGCCTTCGGCGATATAGGTGTTGGTGATGATGGCCATGAGCAATAAGGTGATATAGACCATGAAGGGAAATTGCTTGGAAAACTTCTCCCTCACAAGGAACTTGCCGCCCAAGATGGACATTAAGCCTTTTCTTCCTTTCTTTTTCTTGTCTTTCTTTTCTTCCATGGCTTATTTCCTTTCTGCGATTCTGAGTTTGGCGCTGCGGGCACGGCTGTTGTTTTCAATCTCCTCGTCGGTAGGAACGAAGGGCTTGCGCGTAATAATAGTATAAGGTGTCAGCAGGTTGCCGTAAAAGTCTTTTTCTTCTTTTCCCTCGGCGTTGCCGGTCTTCAAGAAGTTCTTCACAAGGCGGTCTTCGAGCGAGTGGTACGACATCACGACGAGACGGCCGCCTGTGGCCAGCACGTCGGGACATTGGGTGAGGAACGAGGTGAGGACATCGAGTTCCTGGTTTACTTCGATGCGCAAGGCTTGGAAGAGTTGCGCCAACACCTTATTTTCCTTGCCTCGTGGCAGGCGGTTTTGCACAGCGGCTTTCAGCTGTGCTGTGGTCTCAATGGGTTCGGCGTCGCGGGCCATGATAATGTCGGAGGCGACGAGCTGGGGTTGTTGCATCTCGCCATAGAGGCGCAGGATGCGGGTTAGGGCGTCGTGGTCGTAGGTGTTCACCACGGTAGCGGCGTCGTTGGGCGTCATCTGGCTCATGCGCATGTCTAAAGGACCATCGAAGCGTGTGGAGAAGCCTTTTTCAGGGGTGTCGAACTGATGCGACGAAACGCCCAAGTCGGCGAGGATGCCGTCGACCTTTCCGCCGTGGTAGAGCTGGATGAAATTTTTGAAGTACTTGAAGTTCTGCGGTATGAAGGTAAAACGCTCGTCGTCGAAGGCATTCTTGGCGGCATCTTCGTCCTGGTCGAAGGCATAGAGGTGTCCCGTGGTGAGACGCTCAAGGATGGCACGGGAGTGTCCGCCGCCGCCAAAAGTGACGTCGACATACACGCCTTCGGGCTTGATGTTGAGGCCTTCGATGCATTTGTCCAACATGACCGGATTGTGATACATACCTTTTCCCCCTGTTAGTTGATGCTGCTCAGAATTTCAAGAATCTTTTTCTTGTCGATGGTCGACACGCTCTGCTCATAACGTGCCTTGTCCCAGATCTCCATTTTGTTTGCGAGGGCTTCCACCACGACTTCCTTCACCAGCCCTCCGCGTTCCATCAGGTCCTTGGGAATTTGCAGGCGGCCGCTGGCGTCGAGCTTGACGAAACGCACGCCTTCGTTCAGGAAACGTAGCGCCTTGATGCCTTCTTCGTCATAGATGCTGAAGGTGTCGCGCAGTTTTTCCTGCTGCAAGTCCCAGTCCTTACGGGTGAACAGGTCGAGACAGGTGCTGTTGTCGAACAAGCTGGGACGCAGCACGAAGCCTTCGTCTGCCAGCTCGCCCATCTGTTCCTTAAACTCGGAAGGCATCATCAAACGGCCTTTCGCGTCCAATTTGCAGTTAAAATGTCCTATCGGGTAACCCATTTTTTTGCACTTTTTGTTTTTCAACTGCAAAATTACTGCATTTTTTCCCACTTTACTACATTTTTCCCCATATAAAGTTTTCAACCAAGGTTGTTGATAACTATGTCGGTAACATGTTGATAACTTGTTAACATATTCAGGTTTAGCGACCGCAAAATTGTTGATAAAGACGCTTTTTGACCTTTTTGAGGTGTTTTTTTTGACTCTCAATGCCGTTTTCATTTCTCTTTTTACTATTTTTGCCGATTAGAGAGAGACCTTCTATTTATGGAAACGGAACAAAACAACCTGATTGATCTCAGGAAAATCTTCACGGCCAAGGTGCCTAAGTTGATGAAACACATGCCGAATTGGCTGTTTAGAAAAATCCAGCGGCTATTGCATGAGGATGACATCAATGAGATTTTGACCAAGTATGCCGACAAGGAAGGGATCGACTTCATCAATGCGGTGGTGGCCGACTTCAACCTTGACCTGGTGCTGAAAGGCGTTGACAACCTGATGGCTTCCGACCGTATCCTTGTGGCTTCCAACCATCCCTTGGGTGGCCTTGACGGCATCGCCCTCATCGGCGCGGTGGGCAATCATAGGGGAGAGACGCTGACCCCCGTCAACGATTTTTTGATGTTTGTGAAGAATCTTCGTCCGATTTTCATTCCTGTCAGCAAGGTGGGTAGTGCCACGGCAAACAGGGAAGAGAGCTTGCGCCTTTTCAACGAGACCTTTGCTGGCCCTACCACGATATGCTATTTCCCCTTCGGTCTATGCTCGCGCAAGACCAAAGGTGGTAAGATTATGGACCTGGATTGGAAGAAGACCTTTGTCACCAAGTCGAAAGCCTATCAGCGCGACATCGTCCCCGTCCATATCGAAGGCCGCAATTCCAACTTCTTCTATAACCTTGCCCGCTTTCGCAAGCGCCTGGGTATCAAGGTGAACATTGAGATGGCTTTTCTTGTGGATGAGTTCTTCAAGCAACGCAACAAGCAGTTGACCATCACCTTTGGCAAACCTATCCCTTACCAAACTTTCGACCGTCGCTTCACCGATGCCGAATGGGCTGAAAAGCTGCGCACTTTCTCTTACCAATTGGCACAAGATGCCGATTTGGTGTTTGACCCTCAAAAAGAATACACAATATGATGAAAGATATTATGGCTCCGGTACCGGTAGAGGCCATCTTGGATGAGCTGACCCGCGACAAGTTCTTCCGAAAGACGAACAACGGAGGGAACGAGATCTATATCCTAACGGCGCACGATTCGCCGAATACCATGCGTGAGATTGGACGTCTGCGTGAGATCAGCTTCCGAGAGGCTGGTGGTGGCACGGGGCTCGACTGCGACGTCGACGATTTCGACACTCGGAAGGAGAACTTTTTCTATCAACTTGTCGTCTGGAATCCCATCGACAAAGTCATTGTGGGAGGCTACCGCTTCTTGTTGTGTGATGGTCTGCCTGTCGACAAGGACGGCCAGGTGGACACGCCAACGAGCGAGCTTTTCCATTACTCCAATCGCTTTGTACAGGACTATCTGCCCGACACCATCGAGTTGGGACGTTCCTTTGTGCAGCCTAATTACCAACCCACCAAGAGCCTTTCCAAAGGACTCTATTCGCTTGATAACCTGTGGGATGGCTTGGGCTCGCTGATTGACATCTATCCGGAAGCCAAGTATTATTTTGGCAAGGTGACGATGTATCCACAACTTGAACGGACGGCTCGTGACCTGATCCTGTATTTCATCCAGAAGCACTTCCCCGACAAGGACAATCTTGTCACCGTGCGTCCCGAGTTGGATCTTCCCATCCTCACCGACCACGGATGGCTGGCCTCGGTGCTTTGCCATGATAACTATCGTGATGACTATAAGACCTTGGTGAGGCAGGTGCGCGAACGTGGTGCCGCCGTGCCTCCCTTGGTGAATGCCTATATGAATCTATCGTCGACCCTTCGATCGTTCGGTACGGCACTGAATCCCGGCTTCGGCAAGGTGGAGGAGACGGGCATCCTAGTGACGATTGCCGATATTTACGAAGAGAAGGTGCAGCGTCACATGGTTTACGACAAGAACGAAATCCCTTCACACCTTAAATAAGTGGCCATGGATATCAAAAAAGCCGATTTCCTGATGAGCAATACCCGTTTCGAGTTTTTGCCCAACGACAACATCCCAGAATATGCCTTTATCGGCCGCTCGAATGTGGGCAAGTCGTCGCTTATCAACATGCTGGTGCAACGCAAGGGCTTGGCCAAGACATCTTCGGTGCCAGGCAAGACGGTGGCTATCAATCATTTCATCGTTAACGATGCTTGGTATCTCGTCGACTTGCCGGGCTATGGCTATGCGCAGCATTCCAAGAAGCAGCGTGAGCAATGGCGTGTCATGATCAACAACTATATCACGCGACGCCGCAATCTGGTGACGACCTTTGTTCTCGTCGATGCGCGTCACGAGCCGCAGAACAACGACTTGGGTTTCATGGAATGGCTTGGCGAGAACCAAGTGCCTTTTTGTATTGTCTTCACCAAGGCCGACAAGGTGTCGAAGGCGGAGCTTGACAGGAATGTCGAGGCGTTGAAGCAAAGGCTGCTGGAAGATTGGGAGGAACTCCCGACTATGTTTGTCACTTCATCGGAGAAGAAGTTGGGTAGGGATGAGGTGCTGGCTTACATTGAGCAGCAAAATGCCGAGATGGCCAATTTGATGAACAGATAATGATGATAATTAATAATAGTATTGACCTAAAAACTTAACATTATGTGGGGTATTCTCGTATCAGTGCTGATTGGAGCCTTGGCAGGCTTCATTGCTGGCAAAATCATGAACAAAGGCATGGGCCTTTTGGTTTGCATCCTCGTCGGTATCGTCGGCGGCTTCTTGGGCAGCTGGATTTTTGGCCTTCTGGGCCTGTCTGCTAGTGCCTCGTTCTGGGGCCGGCTGTTAGTCGGCACCATCGGTGCAGTCGTGTTGCTGTTTATCCTTTCCTTGTTTAGGAAGAAATAAGCAAGTCAATGAGACATTAAAAACGGAGGTGAGAGCCCCCGTTTTTAATGTCACTTGAAATACACCCTCGTAATGCCCGTGCCGCCTGTCTCTAGCGAAGCGTCGCAGAAGTGTTCCACCTCGTGCATGTGGCTGAGTTTTTCGCGGATGAGCTTGCGCAAGATGCCGTTGCCCTTGCCATGAAGGATACTTATTTCCTTGATGCTCAATAATTTGGCTTCGTCCAAATATTTGTCCACGATGTCCAAGGCCTCTTCGGCGCGCTTGCCGCGCACGTCCAAGGTGAGTTCGAAGTGCTCTGCTTTCTCACTAAGGTCTTCGGCGATGCCGTTTTGCCAGCGGCGTTGGGTCTTGCGGGCTTCGGCTCGGCTCACCTTGCGAAGTTTGTCGGGGCTGGTGCGCAGACGGATGCTGTCGAAGAGTATGGTGGCATCGGTGTCGCTGATGGCCAAGATCTCGCCCACCACTTGCATTTCCTCGATGCAGACGGTGTCACCTACTTTCAGCACGACTTCAGTTTCTTCTTTCTTTTTCTGTTCGGCCACCTCCTTGGCTTTCTGCGCAATCTCCTCCTTGGTCTTCTCCAGGTTCTGACGGATCTCCTTGGTCTTGGTCTTTTCCGCTTGTGCCTCCTTGATTTCCTTGATGGTGCGCTCGATTTGGCTGTTGGCTTTTTGAATCAACTCTTGGGCCTCGGCAGCGGCTTCGCGTAAGTATTGCTTTCTCTTGCCTTCAAGTTCGGCGAGCAGGCCTTTGTATTTGTCCACTACTTCGGTCAGCAATTGGTCGGCAATGCGCAAGTCTTGCTCTTTCTTTCGGATGGCTTTCTTGTCAACTTCAAGTTGTTGCAGCTGCTTCTCGAACTTGAGGTGCTGGTCGCCGGTAATGTTGGCTGCGTCGTCCAAAATCTGTCTCGGAAAGCCGATTTTCTTGGCGATTTCGAAAGCGAACGACGAGCCGGGCTTGCCCGTCATCATGATGTACATAGGCTGCATGAACTTGGTGTCGAACAGCATCGCGCCGTTGATGATGCCCTCGTGGTTGTCGGCCAAAAGCTTCAGGTTGGCGTAGTGCGTCGTGACCATGCCGAAGGCTTGTTTCTTATTGAGTTCGAGCAAAATGGCCTCGGCGATGGCACCACCCAGCTGGGGTTCCGTGCCCGTACCAAACTCATCGATGAGGAACAAGGTGTTGCCGTCGGCCTGCTCCAGCAGCGCCTTCATATTGATAAGGTGTGAACTGTAGGTGGAGAGGTCGTCCATGATGGACTGCTCGTCGCCGATGTCGATGAAGAGGCTGTCGAAGAGGCCGCACCGAGAGTCGACGCGCATGGGTGGCATGAGGCCGCATTGCAGCATGTATTGTAGTAAGCCAGCGGTCTTCAGACACACGGATTTACCGCCCGCGTTGGGGCCGCTGATGACCAAGATACGCTCATTCTCATTGAGTTGCAAATCCAAAGGAACGACCTGTTTGCCTTGGGCTTTCAGTTTCTTTTCTAACAAGGGGTGCCGTGCTTGTTGCCAGTTGATATAAGGTGAGTCAAGGATTTCGGGCTTCACGCCACCGATTTCATTGGCCAACAATGCCTTGGCGTGGATGAAGTCAAGCTCGCCGAGCATGTTCCATGCCTTGCGCAGTTCGGAGAGATAAGGTCGTAGCAGTCGCGTGAAAGCCAACAAGATGCGATGAATTTCGCGGCGTTCGGCATATTCCAACTCTTTGATTTCGTTGGAGGTGTCGAAGATCTCGGCGGGTTCGATGTAGACGGTCTGTCCTGTGGCCGACTCGTCGTGGATGAAGCCACGTATGGCGCGTTTGTCGCCCGCTTTCACGGGGATGACCAGGTGACCGTCGCGCACAGTGAGCTCCGCTTTCTGGTCAACCCAACCTGCCGTCTTGGCATCGCCCATGATTTGGCGGATGCGCTTCTCGATGCCGCCTTGCTTGCGGCGGATGCTTTGACGGATCTCAAGCAACTCAGTGGAGGCGTTGTCGGGAATCTCACCCTTGTCGTCGACGAGGCGGTTGGCTTCGGTGAAGATGCTCCGCTCGATGTAAATGTCCTCAATCAGTGACTTCAGCTGTGGATAGTCGGCGGCGCTTTCCGAGCGGCCGAAGCGCAAGATGGCTTCCAGCACATTCAGCGAAGGCTTCAAGGCAAACAAATCCTCCACGCTGAGGCAGGTGCCTTCGATTTGGATTTGGTGGAAGGCCTCGCGCAGGTCGTGGAAGTCGCGCACAGGGAAGGGCACGCCCGTCTGCAAGAGGCGGATGAACTCCTCGGTCTGCTCCAGGCTTTTGACGATGGAGGCTTTGTCGGAAGAAAACACCATGGCGTCCGCTTTCTCCAGCCCCATCTGGCTGATGCAACGGTCGGAGAGCATACGGCGGATGCCGGTGAAACCGATTTTCTGTTCGAAGTTGGTCGGGTAGATCATCGAGCGGCAAAAATACACAAAAAAACTAAATGAAAAGAGAGCCTTTCTGACCATGTCATTCCCTCGGGAATCTATGGACAGAAAGGCTCTCTTGGATGTGTTTTCAAAAACGCTTACAAACTCAATTCATACATATACCCGTTGTATTGCAGCCAGCCGTCGAGAATGGGCCAGAAAAACTCGCTGTCGTGTTCCACGTTCTTCAGCTTCAGGTTCTCCATGATGACCGTCTTGGTGCCATCGTCGTTGGTGGTGACCTTCAAGGTGCCTTCTTTGGCGATGTAGCCCGTCTGAGGCTGGAAGGTCCAGAAGTCGCTGTCGAGAGCCACGTGGACGCAAGGGAATCTGGGTACCCACGGCGTGCCGATGTAACCGAGGGGATACTCGCCGTCGACAAGTTGTCCGCCCAAGTAGCTGACGATGTAGAAACGCTTGCGGTTGGCCGACATGAAGATCATCGATTTGACGTCAAGTCCCAAGGAACTCAGGCCGCTAAGCTGGGTGAGACCTGCCAAGCCGATAAGGCTTTCTGTGTTCTTGATTTTGAACTTGTTGTTGGCGTCGAAGGTGTAGGGCGGCAGCGTGCCTTGGAAGTTGAGGGCCAACTGGACGGTTTGACCATTGTTGTTGGCGCCCATGCTTTGTGACAGGATGACAGTGTAGGTGCCGTTTTCTTCGGTGACGGAAAGCATACCGTTCATCCAATAATAAGTGTCGCCATAGAACAAAGTGTCCGCGCCCATGACGAAGGGCAGCTCACCAAGGTTGAACTCGTGGAAGCCGACGACAGTGGGGACGGGGTCTTTAGAGTTGTCACCCATTGTGTATGTGCCAGGGGTGATTTCGCCGTTGAAGATGATGGCGATGCCATCATTGTCGGCGGCAGTCATGTCTTTGTTGGCCAGGACGATAGCCTTCTTTTGACCATAGGTAACGGCTTTGGCGGTGACGATGTTGAAATTGTTGTCGCCGACGATCATTTTGCCGTTTTCCACCTCTGGGGTGACATCATCGTTGTTGTCTTTACAACTGGTGCTAATCAGGGCTAAGCCGCAGAGGAGCATCAAACTTAAAAATACTTTCTTCATAATACTATGGGTTTTAAGTTTGTCTTTATTCCAATAACAAATTATTATTGCAAAAATTGTGCCGTTTTATGGTCCCTGAGCCTGTCGAAGGGCCATTTTTAGATGTTCAATCTTAGCTGAATCTCCTCCACCTGCTTTTTCAGTTCCTGCACGGTCTGCATCAGCTCTGCCTCGCGGAAGCGGTTCTCGCGCTGCTCGGGCATCTCCGCGCTGATGTAATGCACGAATTTCCACACTTCCTTGATGTCGGCGGCGGGGAGGTCGTAGGGATGATAGAGCGGGTTGAGCGAACTGAGGGTTAGCTTGCCTTCGTGCTCGATCTTGTTGTCGACGATCTTGAAGACGATGCCGTCGTCTTGGGTGAGTACGATGTAGGGCTGACCACTGCGGATGTAGGTCCAGTCGACGACATACTCGCCCGTGACGTAGGAGCCGTCAGGGATGGGCAGCATCGAGTCGCCACTGATTTGGAAGGTGCGGTACTTGCGGTCGTGCGAGAGGAAGGGCATGGTGAAGGTCGGCAACACCTTAATATATTCAGGGTCGGCGAAGCCCGTGGCATAGCCTGCCTTGGCTTTCTCGTTGACGAGTTCGATGTTCTCGTCGTTGTCGTTGTTGACGGTGGTGGCCAACACACGCAAGTTGCTGCCTTTTAGGTGAACGTCGTAGCCGCGCTCCAGTTGCAAGAGCTGGCTGGGACTGATGCCGCTCAGGTCGACCTTCACCAAGGTGTCGATGGCGATGCCGAAATATTTCGAGAAGGCAACCAAGGCCTCAAGGTTAGGCTCTGACACGCCATTTTCATAGCCGCTCAGCGTGGAGCGCTTCATTCCGAGGGCAAAAGCGATGTCGTCTTGAGTGTGGTTGCGGTGCTTGCGCAAAAATTTTATGTTCGAATTGAAGTACATATGAAATAATTTGATTAAATTTACGGCGTAGATTTTGATTAAAAACTCGTCAAAAGTACAACTTTTTTGGAATATGCAAGCATTTTAAGCAAAAAAAGGAGAAAAAATAACTAGTATTGAGTTTATCGAAATATGGAAAGGACGATTTTGCACTTGGATTTGGACACTTTTTTCGTGTCGGTGGAGCGCCTGGTGAACCCGTCGCTTGACGGCAAACCCGTCATCGTGGGTGGCATGTCGGACAGGGGCGTGGTGTCGACTTGCAGCTACGAGGCACGATGTTTCGGGGTGCATTCAGCCATGCCCATGCGGATGGCGCGGCAGCTTTGCGCCCATGCGGTCTTCATCCGTGGCGATATGGAACTCTATAGCCGTTATTCGCGTTTGGTGACCGACATCATCGCCGACAGCGCGCCCGTCTACGAGAAGATGTCCATCGACGAGCATTACCTCGACTTGACGGGCATGGACCGTTTCCACGACTGCCAACTGTGGTCGCACGAGTTGAGACAAAAGATCATCAAGGAGTCGGGGCTGCCGATTTCTTTCGGTTTATCAGAGAACAAGACCGTCTCGAAGATCGCCACGGGGCAGGCCAAGCCCAACGGCGAGCTGCAGGTGCCCACACCTTATATTAATGATTTCCTTGATCCGCTGTCGGTGCAGAAGATCCCGATGGTGGGCGAGAAGACCTACAGCCTGCTTCGCTCGATGGGTGTGGAGAAAATCGGCACCTTGCGGCGGTTGCCACCCTTGGCGATGGAACGCGCCATGGGCAAGCACGGCCTCGACATCTGGAAGAAAGCCAACGGCCATGACAACACGCCCGTCTGCCCCTATCAAGAGCGGAAGTCCATCAGCAAGGAACGTACCTTCGAGCAGGACACTATCGACGTGACGACCATCCGGCAATGCTTGGCGCGTATGGTGGAGAGCCTCGGCTTTGACCTGCGCTCGCAACATAAACTGACGGGCTGTGTGACGGTGAAAATCCGCTACTCGAATTTCGACACGCACGACATGCAGCAACGTATCCCTTACACCGCCTTCGACCATGTGCTGCGTGAGACTGTCAATGGCATCTTCGACCGCCTTTACAACCGACGGATGATGATACGGCTGGTGGGGGTGCGCTTCAGCGAACTGGTCAGCGGGATGCCGCAACTGGCCTTGTTTGACGACAACATGGAACTGACGAACCTCTATGCCACATTGGATAAAATCAAAATGCGGTTTGGGGAACAAATTATTCATCGGGCAGCAGGGTGATAACTATGGCCTATAGCTGATGGCTCATGGCCCGCTACACCCAAAGGTTACAATTCCACCACTTGGGTGTAGCGAGCCATAGGCTATAGGCCATCAGCCATAGGCAACTGAATAACTAAATAACCGAATAACTGAATTGCTACTCAACGTCCATTCATATAACAGCCTGTGCTACGGCACGATGCCGATTGCGGATCTGGTCACGAGGGCCGCCGCCCTCGGCTATGCCGTTTTGCCTTTGACCGACATCAACACGACGATGGGTGCCGCCGATTTCGTAGTGGAATGTGGCAGGAAAGGCGTGAGGCCTGTGCTCGGCGTGGAGTTCCGCAACGGCAACGAACTTCTGTATGTGGCCTTGGCTAAAAACAACGTTGGCTTCATCGAATTGAACCGTTTCCTGACGCAACACAACCTCAACAAACAGCCTTATCCCGAAACGGCACCCGATTGGGAACAAGTTTTCGTAGTTTATCCTTTCGGGAAACGAAAACAGAACTTATTAAAAGAGAATGAATTTCTTGGCGTACGCTTCTCTCAACTGACCAAGCTGTACAACTGCGAATCACTCGAAAAACTCGTCGCCATGCAGCCCGTGACCTTTGCCGAAGCGGACGATTTCCAACTGCATCAGTGTATGCGCGCCATAGATGAGAATGTGTTGATTTCTCGTCTTGAGTCTGCCGCTTGTGCTGCTCCCGATGAGATATTGTTGTCGCCCGAAAGGTTGAAAACAACATTTGTTTTGTATCCGCAACTCATCGAAAATGCGGAGCATATCTTGGACGAATGTGAAATCAGCATGGACGACAGCGTGAAAAACAAGCGTGCCTACACAGGCAATGTCTACGACGATTTGGAATTGCTGCGCCAAAAAGCCTTTGAAGGGATGCTTTACCGTTATGGGACGAAAAACAAGACCGCTTACCGCCGTATCGAGAAAGAACTGGACATCATAGAAAAGATGGGCTTTTGTGCCTATTTCCTCGTCGCTTGGGACATTGTGCAGTTCGCCATAAAGCAGGGTTTCTATCATGTCGGACGGGGTAGCGGTGCCAACAGCGTGGTGGCCTATTGCTTGAAGATTACGGATGTGGACCCGATTGAACTGGATTTGTACTTCGAGCGTTTCCTCAATCCCATGCGGAGCAGTCCGCCCGATTTTGACCTCGATTTCTCATGGCGAGATAGGGATAAGGTCATCAAGCACATTTTTGATCAATATGGTGTTGACCATGTGGCTTTGCTCGGCGCGACGGTCACGTTTCAAGACAATTCGCTTTGCCGTGAGTTGGGCAAAGTGTTTGGTCTGCCTAAAGGTGAAATTGACCAGATGGAGCGCAATCCAAAGGAGTTTGCCCGACAATATTTTATCGGCCAACAGATTCAGTCGTTTGCCGAGCGCATCCGCGATTTCCCGCGCCAACGTTCCATCCATGCCGGCGGCGTGCTGATTACGGAAAAACCGATTACCGACTTTGCCGCTTTGGACCTGCCGCCCAAAGGCTTTCCGACGACGCAATACGACATGTATTCCGCCGAAAAGGTGGGCCTTGTCAAAATCGACATTCTCAGCCAGCGCGGTATCGCTCACATCCGCGACGCGGTGGAGATGGTGGAACGCAACCGTGGCGTACACATTGACATCCATCAAGTGAACACGCTGAAAGAGGACGAGTTGGTCAAGCGACAACTGCTCAAAGCCGAGACTTGCGGTTGTTTCTACATTGAGAGTCCTGGCATGCGCGGTCTGTTGCGTAAGCTGCGCTGCTCCGACTACAAGACCTTGGTGGCAGCCAGCTCCATCATACGCCCAGGTGTGGCTCATTCAGGAATGATGCGAGAATATGTTAAGCGATTCCATCACCCTGAGACGGTGGATTATAAACATCCTTTGCTGAAAGAGCTGTTGTCCGAGACTTACGGTGTGATGATCTACCAAGAGGATGTGCTCAAGGTGGGGCATTACTTCGCTGGATTGGACTTGGCCGAGGCCGACGTGCTGCGCCGCATGATGGGCCACAAGATGCGCGACAAAACAGAGTTTGAGCAGGTTACGAAGTGCTTTTTCGACAACTGCAAGGCCAAGGGCTATCCCGACGACTTGGTGCACGAACTTTGGCGGCAGATTGAGTCGTTTTCGGGCTATTCCTTCTCCAAGGCGCATTCGGCGTCCTACGCGGTGGAAAGTTACCAAAGCCTCTATCTGAAAAGCCATTATCCGCTTGAGTTTCAGGTTGCTGTGATTAACAATTTCGGCGGGTTTTACCAGACTTGGTTCTACTTCAACGAGGCACGGCGCATGGGTGCGAAAATCCATCTACCTTGCGTCAATCGCAGCGATTATCTCACCACCTTGAACGGTCGGACGATTTTCATGGGTTTTGTGCATTTGCAGGGATTGGAGCAGAATTTCGTAGAGCGTTTTCTTGCAGAACGCGCGGCGCGTGGGCCTTTTGCAAGCCTTGAAGACTTCATTTCAAGGGTGTCGTTTAAGATTGAGCAACTCGTTTTGCTCATTCGCGGTGGCGCGTTTGATTTCACGAGAAAGCCTAAAGCCGAACTGTTGTGGTTGGCGCATCTTGGCAAGAGTGACGGTAAGAAAGAACAACCCGAAACGCTTTTCCAACTTGAAAACCAGCATTTTGAATTTCCCGACTTCAAGACCAACGCCTTGCAAAACGCCTACGAAGAGATAGAACTTTACGGCTTCCCCGTTTCCTTGACTTGGTTCGATTTGCTGAAAACCAATTTCCGTGGCGAGTTGATGGCCTGCCAGATGTTGAACTTCGTAGGACAACGCTACAGAATGCTCGGCAAATTAGTGACAGTAAAGAACATCCGCACCTGTAAAGGCGACCCGATGGCTCTCGCCACCTTCGTCGATGCCACGGGCGAGGCCTTTGATACCGTGCTTTTTCCGCAAGTTTTTAAAAACTATCCTTTCCAAGGCGATGGCGTGTATCTGCTTTTGGGCAAGGTCACGGAGGAGTTTGGGCAGGCTTCGTTGGAGGTGGAGAAAATGGCTCGGATGGGATATAAGACTCTGCATTAAGCAAATAAAAGCGTCTTTTTTTTGCAATTGGTTGAAAATCCAAGTGGTAAATGCCCAATGTTTTGTATTTTTGCACAAATTTATTCCAATAAAATGCATCGAAAACTAATTCTATCCATACTTTGTCTTTTAGGGCTGACATTGAGTGTGTTGGCACAGCAGAAAGGGCAGATTACAGGTGTCGTCAAGGATGCCGAGACCAACGAAACCCTGATTGGTGTTTCCATTTACGAGGAGCGGCTGCAATTGGGTACTACGACTGACGAGAAAGGCCGCTATGTCTTGGATTTGCCTCTCGGCGAACATCGCTTAAGGATTTCCTATGTCGGCTATACGACGGTGGAGAAGAAAGTCAACATTGGCACTAAGCCCACGACACTCAATGTGAAATTGTATACCGAGTCGGAGCAACTCTCAGAGGTGGAAGTCACCAGCGAACGCAAGGACCGCAACGTGACTGCCATGGCGATGAGCGTACAGACTCTCGACATGATCACCATCAAGAAGATTCCCGCGCTGATGGGCGAGGTGGATGTCATCAAGAGCATCACACTGCTGCCGGGTGTGGTGTCGGCCTCTGAAGGCTCGTCGGGATACAGCGTGCGTGGCGGCGCCACCGACCACAACCTCATCCTCTTGGATGGCGCCCCTATCTATAATGCCTCGCATTTCCTGGGTTTCTTTTCAGTGTTCAATAATGACGTGGTGAAGGATGCCACGCTTTACAAAGGCGATATCCCCGCCAATTTCGGAGGCCGTCTTTCCTCCGTCCTCGACGTGACGGTGAAGGACGAGATGCCTAAACGTTTTGGCGTCGAAGGTGGCATTGGTTTGGTGACCAGCCATTTGATGCTTGAAACACCGTTGTTCGACCATAAGACTTCCGTGATGCTGGCAGGCCGTAGGACATACGCTGGCCTTGTCCTTCCGTTCTTGGGCGAAGACCTGAACAAGTCGAAGATCAATTTCTATGATGTGAACGCCAAAATAACGCAGTCGTTGGGCAAGAATGACCGTCTTTTCCTTTCGTTCTATCATGGCCACGATGAGTTCAACATGCAACAAATGATAGGTCTCGGCTATGGTAACACCAGTGCTACCTTGCGTTGGAGCCATATTTTCTCTGACAGGTTGACTTCTAATCTTTCACTTATCGGCTCACGCTACCGTTATAGCATCGACTTGAATTACAGCCCATACGACTTTTCCATCAAGGCAGGCACCGATGCCGCAAGCCTCAATTATGACTTCGCCATGCATTGGAATGAACACCATACGTCGAAATTCGGCCTTGCCACAGGTATCCAATCCTATCTGCAAGGAGAGGTTGAAGATAGAGGTGGAGCTTTGTCACAATACCTTCAGATAGACCAAACGAAATCGGTAGCACGTAAGGGTTTGGAACACGCCATTTATTTCACTCATGACTACACTCCGACGCCTCGTCTTACCTTCCGGGCTGGTATGCGGTTGTCGTGTTTCCAGAATATTGGCGCTGAGGATTTCTATGTCGTAGATCCCGCTTCCTATTTGGTTGTCGATACGGTTCATTATGGCAAGGGTGAGGTCTTCAACACGGAAATCAACCCCGAGCCGAGAGTTGCGGCCATGTATCAGTTGGATGAGCATTCGTCGGTCAAAGCTTCGTATTCGCGCACGGTGCAATATGCTCAGGTGGCCTCGTCCGCGACAGGTGGACTGCCATTTGATGTTTGGTATCCTGTTAGCCCGAACGTGAAGCCCCAGAAGTGTGACCAGTTTGCGCTTGGCTATTTCCGCAATTTCCTGAATGATGGCCTTGAGACGTCTGTGGAGGTGTACTACAAGAACATGAAGAATGTCATCGACTTCAAGGACAACGCCATCACTTACGGTTATTTGTTGCTCGATGGTGAGCTGCGAACGGGTAAAGGCCGTTCCTATGGCGTTGAATTCCTCGTTAGGAAGAATGTCGGTAAGTTCACAGGGTGGATCTCCTACACCTATTCCCGCACCTTCCGTACCATTAAGGAAATCAGCCATGGCCATGAGTATCGCTCACCCTACGACCGCCCCCACAATTTTGTCATCGTCGCCAATTACGATGTCACGAAACGCATTAGCTTGGCAGCTAACTGGATTTATAACACGGGACAGCCCGTCACTTTCCCTTGCGGTCAATATACCATCAACGGCATGACTTATGCAGTCTATAATGGCTACCGCAACCAAAGCCGCTATCCCGACTATCACCGCCTTGACCTGTCGTTTACCTGCAAGCTCGGCAAGCTGGACAACAGGCGTTGGCAGCACGAAATTAATCTCTCGGTGTATAACGCCTATGCCCGCCACAACACATGGGCCATTACCTTTGACCAGGCTTCGGATGGCTCCATGATTACCAAGAACATGTATCTGTTCTCCGTTGTGCCTTCCATCTCCTATAACTTCAAATATTGATTGCGATGAGGAAAGGAATTGAAATATGGCTTGTCGGCTTACTGATGCTTGGCGTAGTGGCATGTACAGAAGACTTTGTCATTGATGTCGAGGATGGGGAGCGGATGATAGGCGTGGCAGCCTCGTTTACCGATGAGATGAAAAGCCACGAAGCCGTTTTGAGTTACACAGCGGATTTCTACAATACAATGGATGATATCCAAATGATCTCGGGAGCCACAGTATATGTGACGGATGGCGTCGACACGGTGTATTATATGGAAGAGCCCACTCAGCCGGGCCATTATTTCACGCTGCCCGTGGCTGGGAAGAAGAAGACCTTGTACCGCTTGTGCGTTGATGTCCCTGAAGAGGACGGAGAAGTGACGCATCTCTATGCCGAAAGCTATATGGCTGATAATGTCGACCTTATCGACAGCCTTGTGATAAAGCCGTTCAATGGCGTCAACGATAGCATTCCCACCGTGTTCTTTGGCGACACCATAGAGTTTGTGTATCCTTATTTTCAAAGTCTATCCGATTCTTCCATCATCTATATGCCGATGGTCTCGAAAAACGATACCGTGTTGACAGACACCTTGAATCAACGAATGGTCGTCCCTATGGCGGGTTATGCTGGATTTTATGTCAATGGGTTGGAGATGCAGTCGGCCAACAAGGAAATCCCCATCCATTATTTCCGTAAGAGTAAGCTGAGAAGAGGGGATGTCATCAAGGCTGACCTATATAGCATCGAATATAATTATGTGTTTTTCTATTATAGCTTGATGATGTCGACAGGAAGCAATCCTATGTTGGGTGCGCCTGCCAATGTGGTCACCAATATTCAGCCATCCGGCAAGGGAACTGGATGGTTTATGGCGTCCTCTGTTGTGTCGGCTGAGACGGTGTTTGATAACTAAGAATATGGTTATGAGTGCAAATAATGGTTTTTTCCGATGCCTTGGCTTGCTTAGCCTGATGTTGATGTTTGCATGTACCGAGGAGATTGTTTTGGATGCTCCGGAAGGGCAAAAGAGACCGGTCATGGAAGGCTATATTACGGATGAGCTAAAATGCCACGAAGTTATCCTCAGCTATTCGTCAGAGTTATATTCTTCCGACAGGGAGATGATATCGGGGGCAGAGGTGTATGTGGTTGAAAGCAATAAGTATCAAGACCCAGGAGACACGATTTATTTTTATGAAGAAGTCAATCAGCCAGGCCATTATTTCTCCGATTCTATGGCAGGCACCAAAAACCGTTGGTTCCATTTGGAGGCTAGGGTGCAGGAAAACACGCTTTACAGCTCGCCGCTCCGTATGTATGCCGATGCTAAGATGCCCAACAACGCGAGTGGTATCGACTCGATAGGTCTGCTGCCCAAACGCGATGGGAACAACATCCCGATTGTCGACGACGACGCTGCCGTTTGCGTTTGCCCGTATTTCCAAACCTTGTCTGACAAGAACATCGTTTATAACGTGGAACTGTATCTGAATGGCAGTCGTTTCAGAAACCGTCCTTCCAAGCTGTTCCAGCTGTTTCAGATGCAAGGCTATGCCGGATATTATTTCAACGGCCCTGAGATGTTAGACAATAACATCCCGATTCCCGTGGGTATCATGAACAAGTCCTACATGAAAGAAGGCGACCTCGTGAAAGTGAAGTTGTATAGCATCTCGAAGGACTATTTGTATTTCCTTATAGGACAAAAGCTCGCCATTGGCGTCAATCCTGCCATGGGTGCCTATCCCGCTATTGCTTCTAATGTGTTCTCAAACTGTAATGCCATAGGATGGTTCGCTGTCACCTCGGAAATAGAAGGAGAGGGCGTTTATCATGAGTCTATTTTTGAACTAAATGACGAAGAGTAAATAAGAAAGGCGATCTCGTACGAGGTCGCCTTTCCCGTTTAGGTTGGTTTTGGGGTTATCTCACAACCACCTTCTCCATGTGGATTTGTGAGCCACTGGTGAGGCGGATGAAGTAAACACCCTTGGTCAGGTCTTCGACACTAATCTGTTCGCTACCTTGGGCTTTGCCTTTGGCAACGACCTGTCCCATGCCGTTGTACATCTCATAGGTGAACTCGTTGTTGCCACCATTGATGTAAAGGGTGCTGTTGACAGGGTTGGGATAGAGTGAGAAAACACTGCCGTTCTCATCGATGCTGGTAAGGTCGACGATGATGCATTCTGGGACCGAAACGCCATCTGCGTATTCTGCAATGACGCAGTAGGTGTAGTTGATGGCCATGTCGGTTTCGTCAATATAGGAATCTCTGGCGGTCTGTCCGATTTCGATGCCATTGCGCATGATGATATAATTGATGGCACCATCGGGACCATCCCATGTCAAGGTGACGGATGACAGTTCAATTTCAGCAACGAGGTTGTCGATAGGGGCGAAACTCATGGGAGTAACACCACCGGCGCAGTTGCAGTCAAATTGATGCAGGACGCCACTGTTGGGGTTGCTTCCGCTGTAAATGGTCTCACCAGATTCATACTTTATGGTGAAGGAACATTCTGAAGTGTAGTAGCCACTGATCCAACTCACGGTAACATGGACTCCATTGTTGATTTCGATGGTTTCTGTCTGTTCGCTGCCGCTCTGAATGGTGAATTCTATATCGGGAGTGCCGTCATCGAAGGAGAGTTTCAACTTGTTGCCGTTCCAGCCATCGCCATAACTATCGTGCATCTCAATGATGACGACGCAAGAGTTCTTCATCACTAGAGAACCTCCGGCTTGCAGGTCGCCGTCGGCTTGTATGGTGAAGTTGAGCGTGATTTGTTCGGTCTGAGGGCATTCGTCATCAATGGCAATCGTGAATGGGCAGATGGCCGTGCCTTCGGGGTCGATGGTTCCGATTTCAAAAGTGTCGGTGAGGATGGTGACATGCTCGTTGTCGCATGTGATATGGGCGATGGCATTGGTGGCCATGTAGTGACCGATGTTCTGGAAGTTGGCCATGATGTTCAATTCTTCACCAGGGAAGAAACTGCCTGGCCAGCTGGCATCGACGTAGTCGAGGATGGCTTGTCCAGCTGTGACGAAGACCTTTCCAATCCAAGTGTGTGAGTTATCGGTCATGGTGACGTCGATTTGGAATCTGGAACCGTCTTGGACACTTTGCGAAATGATGAAGTTGAAGGCGTTATCGAGTGTTACGGTTTCGTCTGCATTCAGTGCGTCAATCGTGGCGGTGTAGTTGGTGAAGTTGAAGCTCTCGTTGGTGCAGAACACGGTGACGGTGACAGGGCCGTCAGTCGGGTCAACTCCAATGTTCATCAAAGAAAGAGACATGGGGGTTTCTGCGCCGACAGCGGCAAAGTTGGGAGTGCTGTTGGTCACGCTGAGGTAAGGACCTTCGGCAGGAAGAATCTCAATAGGCATGATTTCAGTCACTTTGTTGTATCCTATCACGGTCAGGGTGGCGGTGCCCACTTCGCTCAGTTCGGGAAAGTCAAGGGTGCAGCTGCCGTTAACGATGTTGTGGCTGCAAAGGACTTCACCATTCATCATCAAGGTGGCGATGCCGAAAGCGGTGTTTTCAGCGCTCACTGTCAGTTCGCTCATGCCAAGCATTAAAGCGGCGGGCGAGCAGGTGACGTTCATGCTCACGGGGGGGTCGGTGCGAACCATAAGGCTCGGGTCACCAAAGAGAATCCAAGTGTTGTGGGTCGAGCCGTTGTCCGAAGGAGCGGCGTCAAGGATATACATGCTTCCGTTCAAGGAAGCACCACCAAAGGTGTGGCAGTATTTGTCAGCGGATCTCCATTCGGTAAGGATGTCAACCATTTCGTCTTGACCGTACATAGGCGGCAGCCAAGGCTGCGAAATCCAGCTGAACATACCACCCACAGCTCCGGTGGGAACACCAGTGTTGTTGTCGGTAGCTCTCAGCCATGCCTCACCAAAGCAGGTGCCGTCGAATTGGCCGTTGTTGCAAGCGACTGACCAGATATAAGGCAGCATGTTGTCGTTCACCAGGGCGTTCACATGGCTGTTGCTGAAGTTGGCTACCACCCAGCTGGTTTGTGAACCGTGGTTGCAGTAATTGATGATGCTGGCGCCGTTGTTGATGTCAGCGCTGATGGCACTGGCACTCGTGCCGCCACCTACACCGCTGTATTGTTGCGACACGGCTTCATAGGTGTAATGCATCAAGGTGTCGCGAATATAGTTGATGTGCACGTAGTCGGCTTCGCCATAGTGGCCTTGACCGCTACCTTCATTGGCACCGATGCCGATGCCTTTGTTGAGCCAAGTGAGGCCTTCCTCCATGTCGCGTTCGTAGTACAACACCTTGTTGACATGGGTGTTCACGTCATTGACGCTTTGCACTGAGAAACGACCAACGAGGACTTCAAGATAGTTGTCGTTGCCTTCGAGCTGGCCAAACCAGTTGTCGGAACGACCGCCGCTCATCGAGTGCGGAGTAAGGTCGCTATAGTCGCCAACGAGGAGGATATAGCCGAGGTTGTGCTCAGGATCGTTGTAGATGCTTAGAATGTAGTTCTTGATTTGGGTGTCGTTGTTGCCACCGGCTTGGGTCACGCTGACCATCGTGGTGGGACGGCCGGATTGGTTCTTCCACTCCACGAAAGGTTGCATGGCTTCCATGTATTGGTCGGGGCAGATGACAAGCATCTCACCTTGGTCTTCAAGGAAAGTGTATTTGTCGGCACTTTCCTTATAATTAATGAAGCGGTGGCTGTAAGCGGCATCCATTTCTGCCGACATCTTACGATTGGCTTTGCGAGCTACTTTCTGGTTCACGCCGTTGTCGCTTACCTTACGCATAGCGATGGTCATGTCGTGGTAGACACGCAAGGTCTTCGTCACAGGGTTGTAGGCGAAGGGACGCACCATGATGTTTTGGCCACGGAAGTCACGGATGATGTAAGGCGTCTCCAGGTAGGCTTGAGCGGCAGGGTAGAAAGCATCACGGCCGTACATGGCACCATAGGTGTAAGGCATGGTCTCAGGGTCGATCTGACGGCTGAAGTTGCCTTTCGAAGGCGCAATCTCGATGTTCTCGTAGTCGGTGAAGGTGCTCTTAACGATACTGACATTCATTTCCGCCATGTCGCCGATGATTGCGGGGACGGGGAATTGCGGGAGGTCAGGGGCACCTGCTTCAAGCATGGAGGCCATTTTTGGGACGGACACGACATGCTGGATGCCATTAGGGGTGCTTACCCTTTCCAGATCAAAACCGCCGAGCGTGAAGTCGACAATGACTTCCTTCTCGCTGCTCGAAATCAATTTGACTTCGGGACTGGTGGGGTTGCTCTTGCTGATGCTTGTCCATTGTTGGGCAAAAGTCATGGTGGACAATGCCACAAAAATGAGTGTAAAAAGTGCTTTTCTCATGTGTGATTAGTATTAATTGTTCTTGCAAAAAAGAGATTTTGTGAAAGGGTGCAAAGATAAGAAACTTTTTTCTGTAAAGGGACGTTTTCAATGGAATTATTTAATTTTCCAACCACTTGTCGTTTTTTGTGTACTTTTGCCGCCTAATTTAAATCGAAAGCTATGGGATTTTTTCTGAGACTGATACTGACGGGTTTGGGATGGTCGTTTGGAGGCCCTTTGGGAGGCATTATCGGTTATGCCATTGGGGCGCTTTTTTCCGGTAATCGGCCGCGCGTCATCCGTTCTGGTGTGGAAGACACTTTCGGCAATACGGAGGAGAAGCGTGACTTCAATGTGACGTTGCTGGTGCTTTCCGCTGCCGTGATGAAGGCGGATGGAAACGTGAAGCGCTCTGAGTTGGATTATGTGAAGCGTTTCTTCTTGCAGAATTTCGGTCAGATACGCGCCGAGAATTATATCAAGATGCTGCGTGAGATCCTGGAGAAGGATTACAATCTCTATGAAGTTAGCCAGCAGGTGGGACGTTATATGGATTATTCCTCACGTCTTCAACTGCTCCATTATCTGTTTGGCATCGCCAACGCTGACGGCATGGTTGCCCAAGAGGAATTGCGTGTCATTAACACGATTTCCGACTATATGGGCATCACCAACAGCGATTTTCAGTCGGTGAAGGCCATGTTTATCAAGGAGACAAATAGCGCATACAAGATTCTCGGCATTGAGCCTTCGGCGACAGATGAAGAGGTGAAGAGAGCCTATCGTGAGATGGCTAAGAAGAACCATCCTGATTTGGTGAGCAACCTCGGTGACGAGGTGAGACAAGCGGCGGAAAAGAAGTTCCAGGAAATCAACGCCGCATACGAAACCATCAAAAAACAAAGAGGTATCTAATGAAAAAAGGCAGCCAGTCGGCTGCCTTTTTTCATCTTATGGAATCAAGTCGTTATTCGACAACAACCTTTTCCATGCTGATCTGTGTGCCAGAGGTGAGGCGCAGGAAGTAAACACCCTTGCTCATGTCACTGACATTGATTTGGGTGTTGCCTGAGGCCTTGCCTTCTGCGACTTTCTGTCCCATGCCGTTGAACATCTGGTAGGTGTATTCGGCATTGCCGCCGTCTACATACAGAGTGCCGTTGACGGGGTTGGGATAGACGGAGAATTCAACATCGCTTTCCTCGAGGACATCGAGTAACTCGATCTGGATGCAAGCAGGAGCGGATGTGTTGCCGTTCAGTTCGGCGACCACGCAGTAGGTGTAAACCATCTCTTCATAGACTTCATCGGTGTAGGTGGTTTCAGTGGTTTGGCCGATTTCAACGCCGTTGCGATAGATATGGTACATGATTTCGTCCTTCATGGGCGTCGCGCTCCACCACAGGGTGATTTCGAAGCCGTTCGCCTCGCCAGTCAGGTTGGAGACAGGCGTGATGATGATGGCTGAGCTACCGCAGTTGCAGTCGAATTCGTATAACAGACCGCTATGGACGGAGGTGCAGTTGTAGATCTGATCGCCGTCTTCATAGCTGACAGTGAAGGAGCACTCGCTGTCCCAGCTGCCGCTGGTCCAGTTGAGGCTGACATGGACGCCTTGGCCGACCTCGAAGGTGTAAGTGGCCGATGATTGGCCGCTGCCGATGGTGAGGGTCTGCGAGGGCGAGCCATCGCTGAAGCTGACATTCAGGCTGGCGCCGTTCCAACCATCACCATAGCTGTCGACGAGGTTGAAGACGATGTTGCAGCTGTTCTTGAGAGTGCCAGAGCCTTGAGCGTTAAGGCCACCGTCGGCATTGAGGGTGACAGCGAAAGGAAGCGCCTCGGTTTCGGGGCAGCTGGCGCTGACCATAATATTGAAGACGCAAGTGACTTCACCATTCGGGTCGATGGTGCCGGCCTCAAAGATGTTGTCCACGAAGCTCACATAGGGGCTCGTTGAACTGATTTCGGCAACGGCGTGGGTGGCTCTGTAATGACCGACATTCTTGAAGTTGGCCATGACAGTGACGGTTTCACCAGGGACAAAGCCTCCAGGAGTGATCATGTCGACAAATTCCAAGATGGCTTCACCGGCAGTGATGTAGGCTTTACCTTCCCAAGTGTCGCTACCGCAAGTGGCTGAGACATTGATGGTGAAGCGGGTGCCGTCAGCCACGCCAGGGGCGATGCTGAAGCTGAAGCCATCAACAGTGGTGGTGGCTTCGGGAGCGAGGGCCTCAAACGAACCTGTGTTCTCGATGAGGGTCAAGTCGGAGCTTTCGCAAGTCAAGGTGACGTTGGTGGTGCCGGAGGTGGCAGCGGTACCCACGTTCTTGAAGGTGATGCTCAGGTCAGCCTCTTCGCCGACGTGGGCGTTGGCGGGAGTGTAGCTGTCAACGCTGATGTAGGGGCCTTCGAGGGCAGCAGCGGGGATGGTTTGGATGTAAGGAATGCGTTGGGGAGCAGTCACGCAGATGGTGACGTCACCAGCGGAGGTGATAGGCTCAACTTCGACGTTGATGGAACCCGTCTCATCCACTAGGCCGACGCCATGAAGCACGCCGTCTTTAGAGATGGCAACATAGGAACCCGGGTCGGCGCTCACTTCGAAGGAGTTCATGCCGATGGGGAAGATAGCCATGTGGCTGACGGTGTTTTCGGTGGGCTGCACGCGATAAGGCATGACAGAACCATCACCCAAAACGTGGTAGGCTTGCCAGTAGTAAAGGGTGGCCGAATGCATGGTGTAACCAAGGGCTTGAGCGGCATTACCAGCTAAGAGGCCGATGAAGAGATAAGAGTTGACGGTGTTGTATGCGCCATCAGTCCAAATGGCATCGTACAGACCCATGGTGGTCTCTTCGTAAGAAGGCATGGTGCCGTCGGCACGGCTGGTGGCGCCAACACCAAAGTAGTAGTCGTTGAGCCAAGTGGTGTTCGGGCATGAGCCGATGTAGGCGTATGCACCCTTGTTCTCGGCACGCACCATGGCTTCACCGAAGCAGGTGGCATAACCCCAGTCGCCCGATTGGCAGCAGTTGCCGATGGCGAGGAAGTACTTGTGCTGGTTGGTCAGTTGGTTGACGTTGTTGACGTTGAACTCAGGACCAGCCCAGCTGGTTTGGCTGCCGTGTGCCGTGTAGTTGGCAAAGCCAACGCCGCTGCTGAGGTAGCTGTAGCAGTTGGTGTAGGTGCCATGGCTGAACTCGTTGACTTGGTTATAGCCGTGTTCGGTGTTGTAGTAGTAGTTGGTGGCATACCAAATGGTAGGACGACCCACGGTGACACCCCAACCGCTGTCCTCACCGGCGATGAGGAGCACGTTGTTCAGGTAGCTCGGGTCGGGCATAGTGTATTGTTCATATTCCAAGGCCTTGTTGAGCATAGCTGTCATTTGTGCGGCATTGGTTGCAGATAAGCGGCTGTGGAACATGTCGGGGAACTCGTCGCCGTCAGCGCTTGAGTAGTAAAGGTCAGTCACGCAGGAGGTCTGGCTGCCAGTGGCAGAGGCGGCCACTTGTTCCTTATCGCCCATAATCATGAGGAAGGTGGGAGCATCTTCGGCATACTTGCCTTGGATGAAGCTCTTGATGGCGGCGGCAGTGGTGCCGATTTCATCGGTGTAGTTCACGTCGACATATATACCCTTGATGGTCTTCCAGTTCAACCAATCTTGGATGCAGTCTTCAAACATGCGGTTGGCGACGATCAACATCTTCACGGGAGCTTGCCACAGGTCGGGGTGTTGGTCGTACACGTCATCGCGCCAGTTGAACATCTGGCTGTAGATACCTGCGAAATAAGGGCTGAAAGTTCTGGCGAACTCATTGTAGGAAGCAGACTTGTTGTATTGGCCATAGCTTACTTCAACCTCGATGTTGTTATAGACTTGGATGCTGTTAGTGGCGGCATCGTATTGCACGGGGTTGATGGTCAGGGCGCCGATTTGGATACCACGCATGGTGCCTTGGATTTGCACCTCAGCGATGGGACGATTGACGAAACCCTTGGTGGAATATGCCTTTTCGCTATAGGCAAAAGGAACATCCTCAGGCTTTTGGTTTTTGTAAAGCAATTCTTGCTGAGGATAAATGGTCTTGATGCCATAGTCGGCGAGACGATAAGTGTCCGTGGTGTAGTTCTTTACCTTTACGGTAAGGTTTTCGGCTCCGAAAGGAACTGCTAAAAGCTTGTTGGCAGCGGGCAAGGAGGGCTCGCCGATGTTGCCGGAGGGATAGGTGCCTTCCATCGTGATGCTGGAGAACACACCCTTTTCGGTGTTGACTTCAGTAGCATCGATGCTACTGAAAGAGAAGGTGGCGGTGAAACCGTCGTCAGTTACCTTGGCACAGTTTTGCGCCGACTTGGCCACGCCGAGTTCGATGTGCTGAGCCATCACCTGCGTGCCAAACAACATTCCCATCAAAAGGAACATTGCGGAAATGATACAGAATTTCTTCATTGGTGAATAATTTAGTTATTGAATTTAATGTTGTCTCGATTTCGAGGGTTAGAAACGGCAAAAATAGCATTTTTTCCCCATCGTGAGTGATTAATCTTACAAAAAACTATTTCCCTTTTAGGATATTTTTATAATCTTTCTCGCTTCTAAGAATTTCCATTGCTTTTTGTATGCCATGGTCCGTTGCAGCCATCACTTGGTAGTATTGCTGTGTTTCCCAAACATTACGGGCAATCAATGCCTTCATTTGCAATAGGATGAACTTCTCGGACCGGGCAAACTGCTCATCATCCCATTCCACTTTGGCCTCCAGAGCGGCTTTTTTCAACCCTTCTACGAGGTCTTTGCCGACGGTGAAGTCATTGTTGTAGCGCTCAAAGTCCCTATATTGTGCTTTGATTTCGTCTCGATGCTTCAAGGCGTAGTCGGTGGTGAAGCGGTTCAAGGCGCCCTTGCGGACGAGGTTGGTGTAAAGCTTGCTGTTGTATGCCGTGTCGACGGGGATGAAGATGTCGGGCATGATGCCGCCACCGCCATAGACGGTACGACCGCAGTCGGTCTTGAACTTCAGCGAGTCGGGGAAGTGGATGCTGTCGGCATGGTAGTATTCGCCGTGTTCGAGGCGCTTAGTCATCTCCTTGGCATAGTCCTCTACGCCGTTTTCGTATGGGCGCTGGATGCAACGTCCTGATGGGGTGTGGTAGCGTGAGGTGGTGAGTCGGATTTGTGCGCCGTCGGGCAGGTTGAAGGGCCGTTGCACCAAACCTTTGCCGAAGGAACGTCGCCCAATGACGACGCCTCTGTCGTGATCCTGCATGGCACCTGAGAAGATCTCGCTGGCCGAAGCCGAGCCTTCGTCGATCAAGACGACGAGCTTCCCGGTAGTGTATAGCCCCGCTTTGGTGCTTCTCCATTCCTGACGGGGAGAATGGATACCCTCGGTGAAGACGACGAGCTGGTCTTCGGTGAGGAACTGGTCCACCAAGTCGATGGCCGTGTTAAGGTAGCCACCCGTATTTCCGCGCAGATCGAAGACGAGCGATTCCATGCCTTGGGCTTGTAGCTTGGCGAAGGCCTCCTTGAATTCATTGGCTGACTCCTGAGCGAAGCGGTCGAGCTTGATATAGCCGACATGATTGTCAAACATATACGCAGCGTTGATGCTGTTCAACGGTATCTTGTCACGGGTGATTTCGAAGTCAATGAGTTCTTTGTCGTCGCCGCGCTTCACGCTGACGGTGACTTTAGTGCCTTTCTTGCCACGCAGGTGCTTCTGCACATATTCGTTGTCGACCTTCTTGCCGAAGGCGTCCTCGCCGTCGATCTTGATGAACTGGTCTCCAGCCATGATGCCAACTTTTTCGGACGGACCGCCTGCCACTGGGCTGATGACAGTGATGGTGTCGCGGATGAGTTGGAAGGTAACTCCGATGCCCTCGAAACTACCTACGAGAGGCTCGTTGGCTTTCTCGACATCTTTTTTGGAGATATAGGCCGAGTGCGGGTCGAGTTCTTTCAATGCCGCGATGATGGCGTCTTCCGTCACCTTGTCGATATTGGCGGTGTCGACGTAAAAATTCTCGATGAGATAAAGCGTGGTACCCAGTTTCTGGGCATTCATCTGTGTCTTTGATTGCTGGTTTTGGGCTGTTGTTGTCATGACGACAGAACAACAGACAACCAAGAAAAACAATTTTTGTAATTTCATGGGTTGAAGTGGGTATTTTTCGGTGCAAATATATACAAATTCTAGATAAAGTGATCTTATGTGCGGTAAAATTATTGTCTCAAAATCTCAAAAGTGTTGTCCTCGTTGAGCTTGATGATGGTGGAGCACTTGGGCTTGGCGAAGCTGTCGTGGTAGAGCTGCACCACATAGTCGACTGAGTTCTTGATTTCCTCGCTGATGTCGGCGAAGGTCATGGCGGAGGGCTGTCCCGAGAGGTTGGCAGAGGTAGAGGTGATGGGCTTGCCGAGGCGGCGGATGACCTCCTTGCAGAAGTCGTTGTCCACCACACGGATGCACACCGAATGGTCGGAAGAGATGTTCTTCGCGAGGTTTTTGCTCTGCGCATAAACCACGCTTAATGGGTTGGTGGCGTGCGCGATAAGATCGTAGGCAATGGCCGGCACGTTGACGACATAATCCTTCAGCCGCTCCACCGTATCGACAAGCACGATGAGGCTCTTCGAGGCGGGTCTTTGCTTCACTTCATAGACGCGGTCGCAGGCACGGCTGTTGGTGGCGTCGCAACCCACGCCCCAAATGGTGTCGGTGGGGTAGAGGATGGTCTTCCCCGCCTTCAGCACAGCCACCGTGCGTTCGACTTCTTGTTCAAAAGATTCTTCCATAATGCTTATTTGTTTTGTTTGATATTTTCTCTTAACAGATTGTATTTATGTCGATTAGCCTGCATCATCGTGCGGCAGATGTAAAGTCCAGTCTTGCCTTCAAGGAAGCCACCTTTAATAATATAGGTGCGGAAGAAGTTGATGCTCGGGCTGAATAGGTAGGGCAGGAGCCCCGTCTTCTTGCCGCGGTCGTAGTATGACTGCGCGCCTAACTCCGCAAAGTGGAACAGTTGCTTGCGGAAAGCCTCGGGCGTGTCCCAGGAATAATGCAACAGGTCGCCGCGCAGCAGGGTCTTCTTTGGTTCACTCTTGAACTTTAGCCACTCATGGATGATACCTTCCCATTGGGCGAAGCCGCGCCGCCAGATGCGGATTTTGGTCTCAGGATAAAGACCGCAGCGCTTGATCCACTTTCCACAGTAGTTGTTGAGGCGGTTCATGGCAAAGACCTCGTCGTCAGCGATTTCCTTTTCTTTGAGTTCAGCGATGGAATGCTTTAACTCATCGGAAAGCGCTTCGTCGGCGTCGATGGAGAAGATGAGGTCGCAGGTGGCGAGGTCGTCGGCAAGGTTTTTCTGGTCGGAGTAGCCAAGCCAGTCTTGGGTAAAGAACTTCACGCCATAGCGGTCGCAGATGGCCTCGGTCGCATCGGTGGAATGGCTGTCCACGACGATGATTTCGTCGGCGATATCCTTCACGGAGTCAAGGCATTGCCCTATCTTCTGCTCCTCGTTGAAGGTAATAATGACGACCGAAAGCGTTTGCATGGCTGAAATTTTCCGCAAAAATAGACTTTTTTCTTATTTTTGTGGACTTTTCATGAGACTTTATGTCCGAGCATTGGGAAATATACGCCGACTGGAATCCATGGCACGGTTGCACCAAGATCAGCCCTGGATGCAAGTACTGTTATGTGTATCGCCAAGATGAGATGTACGGCAGCGAGATATCAAGCAGCGAGTGCAGAAAAACGGGCAACTTCAATTTGCCCATAAAGAAAAAGCGTGACAAGTCGTGGAAGATTGAGAGCGGCAAATTGGTGTTCACTTGCTTCACTTCCGACTTCCTTCTGAAGGATGCGGATGAATGGCGGCCGGAATGTTGGCAGATGATGAAGCAGCGGAGCGACCTTTGGTTTTTCTTTTTCACCAAGCGCATCGACCGTTTCATGGAATGTGTGCCTGATGACTGGGGTGACGGCTACGACAATGTCATCGTGGGCTGCACGGTTGAGAATCAGGAGATGGCGGATTATCGTTTGCCCATCTTTTTGTCACTCCCCATCAAACACAAGAGTATTATAGCATCTCCACTGATTACAGCTATGGATCTTACCCCTTATTTGAATGAAACGATAGATGAAGTGTCGGTAGGCGGGGAGTCGGGGGTGGATGCACGACCTTGCAACTACGACTGGGTACTTGCCCTTCGTGAGCAATGTGTTGCAAAAGATGTGGCTTTCCGCTTTCACCAAACGGGAGCTCATTTCATCAAGGACGGGAAGATGTTTCGTGTGCCGCGATGCTACCAGTTGAGTCAGGCTCATAAGGCCAACATTGACTACAAGATAGGTAAGTACCTTGTGCCCGAGACGGTGAAATTCGATTGGAAAGACAGCGACTATCACGATTGACCAGGATGATAGATACTGGCCATTATTATAACAAAGTTAAACAGCGCAATGATTAAAAATGAATAGACCCAATCCCAACGAGGCATTCCCGAATCCGAAGATTCCGAGCCTCTGCTACATCAAAAATGTGGTCAAGAATCCGCGTATCATCATCGGAGACTACACGACCAGTTCGAGAAGCATGTCACCCACTTCTATGATTTCATTGGTGACAGACTGATTATCGGCAAGTTCTGTGCTATTGCCAAAGGCGTGGAGTTTGTCATGAACGGTGCCAATCATAGGATGGACTGTGCGACCACTTATCCATTCTATATTATGGGTGGAGATTGGGGTTCGGCGATGGCTCCAGTGAAAGATGAACTGCCATTGAAAGGCGATACCATCGTTGGCAATGATGTTTGGATAGGCCAGAATGTGACGGTGATGCCTGGTGTGCATATCGGCGATGGAGCCATTATCGGTGCCAACTCGGTCGTGGCCAAGGACATACCGCCATACTCGGTTGCTGTGGGTAATCCGTGTCATGTAGTCAGGAAAAGCTTTGACGATGAATTGATAGAATTGTTGCTCAAATTCAAATGGTGGGATAAAAGCATTGAAGAGATAGAAAGTTTGATGCCCATTCTCTCATGTGGGGATTTGGAAAAAGTCAAAAACGAAATCAAGGCAAGGCTATGATTATATTGATAACGGGCGCATCGCACACGGGGAAAACGCTTCTCGCCCAGCGGCTGCTTGAAAAGTACAAGTATCCCTATTTGTCCATCGACCATTTGAAGATGGGCTTGATTCGCAGTGGGAATACGAGTCTCACACCAGAGGATGATGATGCCCTTACCGATTATTTGTGGCCGATTGTTCGGGAGATGATCAAGACGGCGATAGAAAATGGGCAGCATTTAATCGTGGAGGGCTGTTATATCCCGTTCGATTGGAGGAATGGTTTTGACGAGCAGTATCTGTCATCCATTCGGTTCGTTTGCCTTGCCATGACGGACAATTATATCGAGACGCATTTCGATGAAATCAAGGGACATTCCTCCGACATTGAATCAAGGCTGAATGATGAAGATTGTACCATTGACAGCTTGAAAGAAGATAATCGAAGATATGTTGAGGGCTTTCGGCGGGTTGGAGAACGAGTTGTGCTAATTGATGGCGACTATGAGCGAATATTAGAGAAGGTGTTGAACTATTGAATTTCAATTTGTTGATTTAAGGAACATTGTTTCGAAAAGAAATAATGTGTATCTTTGCAGCAAAATAGCAAAAAACCATGAGTCACGCTGACATTTTATATCAAATTCAGCAATTAGGCAGGCAACTTCTTCCCAAAGATGCCCATTTGTTGTTGTATGGTTCCCGCGCCCGTGGCGATTACCATGAAGGCTCTGATTGGGACTTGCTCATTTTGCTCAATCGTCCACAAGAAGCCTCTGATTTCCAAAATATTGCCTATCCAATTATGGAACTCGGATTTGACATGGGGGAGTATTTCAGTGTGCAAACCTATTCTCAGGAGGAATGGGAAGCAATGAGCTTTTTGCCCTACTACAAGAATGTCGAACAGGATAAAATCGTATTGGTATGAGTTTGAACGAAGAAGAAAGGAAAATCCTTGTCGGATTAGAGATAGAGAAATCTCGAAGGACTTTTGCCGAAATTGAGATTCTGCGCCAAGCAGGTCTTTGGGACAACATCGCCAATCGATTGTATTATGCTGCGTTCCATGCGGTTAGTGCTTTGCTGATTAATGACGGGCATCCTGTCGGGACACATCAAGGTGCAGTGGTGATGTTGCATCAGCATTATGTCAAGACGGGCATTCTGCCAAAGGAAGGCGGTGCTTTTTATTCTCAACTTCAAACCTTGCGAGAAAAGAGCGATTACAATTGCACTTATTATGCCACGGAAGAAGACACTGCGCCTCGTATTGCTTTGACTGAAGCATTTATTGAGACAGTGATTGAGTTGATTAAGTGAAACCACGATTGAATATTTATATTGTAGAAGTTGAAAGAGATTTTATCAATTTGTATAATCATATTTACATAAAAATGAATAGAGTTTTTAGGTGTTTACTGGCGTTGATGCTTTTTTGCGTAGCTTGTCAAAATGATGGAATTGTTGATGATAATTCAGGAAGATTTCCAGTCTGTGTGGATGGGAAATGGGGTTACATTGACACCACGGGGGCTATTGTCATCAAACCACAGTTTGATGAGGCGAAACGTTTCTCCGAAGAATTAGCAATTGTTAGAGACGGTGGTAAGTATGGCTATATTGATAAAAGAGGAAAATATATTATTAAGCCTCAATTTGAAGCAGCGGGTCGTTTTTCTGAGGGGGTCGCTAGTGTTAAGAGGTTGTCAGATGGGAAAGCAGGTTATATCAACAAAGAAGGAGTGTATGTTATCGCCCCCCAGTTTGATGATGTTACAGGTATTTTTGTTGAAGGGTTGGCAGCAGTGAAGATAGGCGATTTGTATGGTTATATTGATAAAACAGGAAAATTTGTTATAAGCCCAATGTTTGATGTTGTTGGGCTTTTTTCTGAGGGGCTTGCAGTGGTGGTAATTGATGATAAGTGGGGCTTTACTGACAAGGAAGGAAATAGAATAATCAAGCAAACGTTTGGCTCTGCACAGGAATTTTCCGAGGGGCTTGCATTGGTATTAGCTGGAGGCAGGTGGGAGTATTACAATAAAACGTGGTTAATGGTTGATGGTGAGTATTGTTATATTGATAAAGAAGGGGGAATCATAATTAACCCTCATTGTAGCAATGCCCTGCCTTTTTCAGAAGGGCTTGCAGCCGTGAGAATAGGCGATCTTTGGGGCTATATTGACAAAATGGGTAATATCGTTGTCAATCCACAATTCGGCTATTATGCAAGTGGTTTTTCTGAAGGGTTGGCAAGTGTACAGATTGGTGGTTCGAATGGCAAGTATGGTTATATTAACAAAGAGGGCGAGATTGTAATTAACCCTCAGTTCGACAAAGCGTATGATTTCTCTGAGGGTCTGGCAAAAGTTAAGGTCGGGAGTAAGGATGGCTATGTCAACAAAAAAGGTAGAATTGTTTGGATGCAGAAATGATAATCAGTGATATAAAATGGTTAGATTTTTGCTAATTCATAAGTGTTTGATTCCTGAGTGGTATAGTTGAATAATCGAAAAAAAACTAATGAATACAAGAATTGCTTTATTAATTACGATTGCAACTTTAATTGTGATAAATCTCTTTCTAACTTTTGTCAATTCGAGTTCATGGATTGAGTTTAGTGTATTTTTCAATGGCGTTTTAATGCCAATTTTAACTGCATTAAATGTTTTCGTGTTTGTCAAACTTACAAATATCATATCTAAAAAAGAAGAGATTCGATCAGAAAAAGAATTGTCTTATCAAAAACAATTATTGTTAATGCAATTTCGTAAAGCGGAAATAGAAGCATTTGAAAAATCTTTTGATAATGTGTTTTTATTTAAAAACGTTGCAGAATATACGGACTACACAAGCGATGTTTCTTTTTCGGTGATGAATGCCTTGGTATATTTGAATTCTTTTCTAAATACTAAACTATCATTGTTCAATTTGAATAAGAATTCAAAAGTTGCAATAGATATAACTAATTACTCTTTGCTACTAAAAGAGTATCACGATAGCCTGAAAGAGAAAAAATTTCCGAGTAAAGAAGAATATGATAAGATGTTTGCTCTAAAGGATTCTATTATTCAATCCTTACAAATGATTACGTTAAATTGCGACACTATCTAATTGTATGAAAATTGATCAGAAGTAATTGCATCACTCCTTTTCCGAAAATTTCCTATCTTTGCGCCCTTATCTGAACAATCGGTGAATATCGGAATTCCCATCTGGATGTTGGCTTTATCGCTGCTGGCAGGTCTGGCGGCGGCTACAGTGTTGTATTTCCGGAACAAGAAGCAACACTATGGCAAAGCCTTGAATGTCATCTTGTTTGCATTACGAACCTTGATTGTCGGATTGGTGGTCTTGTTGCTCTTCAACCCATTGATAAGGCAGAAATTCAGTTCGGTGGAAACACCTACGATTATCCTTGCGCACGACAATTCCTCGTCCGTCGTCCTTTGTAAGGATTCGGTGTATTACAAAAAGGATTACCAGACCCAATTTGAGCAGTTTAGGAAAGACTTGAACGCTGATTTCCAGGTGGATGAATACCTCTTCGGCGAGGAAGTCCGCGATTTCGACCAGGTGGATTTCTCTGACCAGTTGACGGACTTGTCGTCGTTGCTCAAGACCTTGGATAGAAGGTATTACAAGCGCAATGTGGGTGCAGTGTTGCTTTTCTCTGATGGTATCTACAACCGTGGCTTCGAGCCGGAACTGGTGGCGGAGAACTTCCCGTTTCCCATCCATACTGTCGTTTTGGGCGACACGGTGTCCTATCCCGACCTCGCCATCCGCAATGTGCATTATAATAAGGTGGTGTCGCTCGGTGCGACCTTCCCCGTCCGTGCGACTGTCGCCGCCCGCGACTTGGCCGGACGCAAGGCACAACTGACCCTCAAGGAAAGCGGTCGCCTCATCGAGAAGCGCGACATTGAGATTCCGTCCAACCGCTTCTCCAAGGAAATCGACTTCATGCTCGACGCCACCAAGAAAGGCGTGATGGCCATCGACATTGAGGTGAGCGGCATCGCCGAGGAGGAGCAATTGCTGAACAATGTGCGTCACATCTATGTCGAGGTGCTCGACCAGAAATACAAGCTGCTCTGTGTAGCAGCCTCGCCGCATCCCGACTTGGGTGCCTTGCGTAGCGTGCTCAACGACAATTACGAGGTGGACTTCTGCTTTGGCAAGGAGACGCTACCCGAGTTCAGCAACTACGATTTGGTCATCCTGCATCAGGTACCCTCGGCGCGAACGGATTTCAATGCCCTGAAGGCGCAGTTGGACAAGAACGTGAAACTGCCCGTCTTCTTCATCATTGGCAACGATACCGACCGCGATATGCTCAGTAAGTTGCAGAATGTCTTTGCCTTGCATTCTGGCGCAACCAACACCTTGATGGATGTCAAGGCACACCATAACACGGCCTTCTCGACCTTTACCTTTGACTCGAAGTCGGAGCAACTCATCGCGAAATATCCTCCTTTGGCCTTGCCGCATCTGGAAATCAACACCTTAAAGTCGCACGATGACTTGTTGCTACAAGAGGTGATGGGCATTAAGTCTGGACTGCCGCTGTTGAGTTTTGCTAACGATGGGCGCAAAATGGCCTTCCTGTTTGGCACCAATGTCTGGCGTTGGAGGCTGTATGAGTATTACCAAAACAAAAACCACGACGTGTTCGATGAGATGTTCTCCAAGTCGCTGAAATACCTGCTACTGTCGGCCAATGACGGCTCGGCTATCTACGCCAAGGAGACCTATTACAGCAATGAGCCTGTCGTTATCACGGCTGAGTTACGCAACCCAAACAACGAGTTGGTGACCGACCCTGACATGACCATTCAGATAGAGAATAAGCTGACGGGCGAGACCTACGACTACACCTTCTCGAAGCGCGACCACGACTATGAACTGAATGCTGGCCTTTTGCCCGAGGGACTTTATGTCTACAAGGTGCAGGCGCAGATGGGCGAGCGCAAAATCAGCGTGAGCGGCACTTTCAGCGTGGTCGCTATTGGCATCGAGGCACAGCAACTCACCGCCGACATCGATCGGATGCGCACTTTGGCCCGCCTGACCAACGGCAACTGCTATACTGCCCGCCAACTCGACCAACTCGCCGCTGACCTGCGCGGTGACACACGCATCACCTCCGTGGAGCACCATGAGAGCCGTTTCGAGGACCTGATCCATTCCAAATGGATCTTCTTTGTCCTCATCGGCTTGGCCGCCATCGAATGGTTGTTACGCAAAATGTTTGGATCATATTAATGTAGGGGCGGACCTGCGTGTCCGCCCTCAAAACGAATACAATTCAATAAATATCAAATAATTAAAAACAACAATCCTATGAAAATCCAAGATCAATCCGTCGTCACCATGACCTACGTCCTGCGTGAGAACGACGAAAACGGTCCCATTTTGCAGGAGACCACGAAAGAGAACCCCTTTGTGTGCATTTTCGGTATGCACCAGCTGTTGCCCAAGTTCGAGGAGAACCTCATGGGCAAGGAACCTGGCGACAAGTACGCCTTCCACCTGACCCCCGAAGAGGGCTATGGCGAGCGTGATGAGGCCTACGTGATGGACCTCGACAAAAAGATGTTTATGCAAAACGATGTCCTGATGGATATGGTGAAGGTCGGTGCGCAACTGATGATGCAGACCTCCGACGGTCGCCCCATCATGGGCCTTGTCCGCGAGATTGGCGACAACCACGTGAAAATGGACTTCAACCACGACATGGCGGGCAAGCACCTCCATTTCTCAGGCGAGATCCTCGACGTGCGCGAGTCCACCGATGAGGATTTCAGCGCAGGCGGTTGTGCTGGTTGTGGCGGCAGTTGCGATGGTGGCTGCGAGGGCTGCCACTAAATGAAAATGAAAAAAGCCGACGGAATGTCGGTTTTTTTGTGGTTTAGTAGAGACGTAGCGCGCTACGTCTCTACATTTTTATTTCCTCAACCCAGCCAGTTGCTGCTCAATCACAGCGATCTTGGCTTCGGTGTCGGCTTTCTTCTTGCGTTCCTTGTCGACGACGGCGGCAGGAGCACCACTCACGAAGCGTTCGTTGGAAAGCTTCGCTTCAACGCTCTTCAGGAAGCCCTGGGCGTATTTCAGTTCCTCTTCCAGCTTCTTGATTTCGGCCTCTACATCGACGCTTCCGGTAAGCGGCACGAAGAACTCGGTGCTGCCCACGATGAAGCCGAAGGCACCAGCGGGAGCCTCAGCCACATAACTAACCTCGCTCACATTACAGAGCTTGGCAATGACGCAGTCGAAGTCCTTGTTGGCCGTGCCCTTCACCACGAGTTGGATGGCGTCGCGGAAGGCAATGTTCTTATCAGAACGCACCTTGCGGACATTATTGATGACCTCTTGGGTGAACTCGAACTGCTTCAGGATAGCATCGTCAACGGCTTGCAGTTTGGGCTGCTGGGCGATGATGATGTCGTCACCCTCTTTGCGCTCGGCGATGGCGTGCCAGATTTCCTCGGTGATGAACGGCATGAAGGGGTGCAGCAAGAGCATCAGGTTCTCGAAGAACTTGATGGTGGCGGCGTAGGTCACGGGGTCGATGCCCTGGCCTTGCGGGGCCTTCACCATCTCTAAGTACCATGAGCAGAAGTCGTCCCAAGTGAGTTTGTAGATGCCCATCAAGGCGTCGCTCAAGCGGTACTTGTCGATGTTGTCGTTGGTCTCGGCCAACACTTGGTTGAAGCGGGCCTCAAACCACTTGACGGCCATCTTGGCGGCCTCGGGTTGGGCGGCGTTTTGGTCCACATTCCAACCTTTCACGAGACGCAAGGCGTTCCAAATCTTGTTGCAGAAGTTGCGGCCTTGTTCGCAGAGGGCCTCGTCGAAGAGGATGTCGTTGCCGGCAGGGGCGCTGAGCATCATGCCCATACGTACGCCATCGGCACCGAACTTGTCGATAAGCTCGATCGGGTCGGGGGAGTTGCCCAACGACTTGGACATCTTGCGGCCTAACTTGTCTCTCACGATACCCGTGAAATACACATTCTTGAACGGCACTTCATTTTGGTATTCTTCACCGGCCATGATCATGCGCGCCACCCAGAAGAAGATGATGTCGGGGGCGGTGATGAGGTCGTTGGTGGGGTAGTAGTATTTGAACTCGGCATTGTCGGGGTCGAGGATGCCGTTGAAAAGCGACAAAGGCCACAGCCATGAGCTGAACCAGGTGTCCAAGGCATCGTCATCTTGACGCAAGTCTTTGAGGGTCAAATTCTTGTTGCCGGTCTTCTCAATGGCGAGTTTCAAGGCTTCTTCGGGTGTCTCGGCGACCACGAAACCGCCTTCGGGCAGATAGTAGGCTGGAATCTGATGGCCCCACCACAGCTGGCGGCTGATGCACCAGTCCTTGATGTTCTCTAACCAGTGACGGTAGAGGTTGACGTACTTGGCAGGATAGAACTTGATGTCGCCATTCAACACGGGTTTCAGCGCGATGTCGGCGAGGTGTTCCATCTTGAGGAACCACTGCATGGAGAGCTTTGGCTCAATCGGCACGCTGGTGCGCTCGGAGTAACCTACCTTATTATTATAGTCTTCGATCTTTTCCAACAGGCCGGCTTCCTTCATGTCGATGATGATCTGTTTGCGGCAGTCCTCACGGCTCATGCCGATGTACATGCCAGCGGCCTCGCTCAAGGTAGCGTCGTCGTTGAAGATGTTGATGCTTTGCAAATTGTGTTTCTCACCCAGCATGTAGTCGTTCACATCGTGGGCGGGGGTGACCTTCAGACAGCCTGTACCGAACTCGATGTCGACATAGTCGTCCTCGATGACGGGAATGACGCGGTTGACCAGCGGCACCACGACTTTCTTGCCGCGCAGCCATTGGTTCTTCGGGTCGGCAGGGTTGATGCACATGGCGGTATCACCCATGATGGTCTCGGGACGTGTAGTGGCCACCACCGCGTAGCGGCGACCTTTCTCGTCGGTGTGGATGATTTCGCCTTCAGCGCCTGTGGCACCTGTGCCGTCGTCCTCGTGGAGGTAGTAACGCAGGTAGAACAGTTTGCTGTGCTCATCTTTGAAGACCACTTCCTCGTCGCTCAAGGCGGTGAGGGCCTTCGGGTCCCAGTTGACCATGCGGACACCGCGGTAAATTAGGCCTTTGTTATACAGGTCGACGAAGGCACGGATGACGCTCTTCGAGCGGATGTCGTCCATAGTGAACGAGGTGCGTTCCCAGTCGCAGGAGCAACCGAGGCGGCGCAGCTGCTTGAGGATGATGCCACCATGCTCGTGGGTCCAGTCCCAGGCGTGTTTGAGGAACTCCTCGCGGCCGATGTCAGTCTTCTTGATGCCCTGTTGCGCCAGTTTGTTCACCACCTTGGCTTCGGTAGCGATGGAGGCGTGGTCGGTGCCGGGCACCCAGCAGGCGTTCTTGCCTTGCATGCGGGCGCGGCGGATCAGGATATCCTGAATCGTGTTGTTCATCATGTGGCCCATGTGAAGCACGCCGGTCACATTCGGCGGCGGAATCACGATGGTATAGGGCTCGCGTTCGTCGGGGGTGGAATGGAAGTAGTTCTTGTCCATCCAGTGTTCGTACCATTTGCCTTCAACTTCCTGAGGGCTGTATTTGCTGCTAATTTCCATAGTCGTAAAAATGAAGCGCAAAAGTAGTGATTTTTCGGGCAAGTCGGTCAATTATTCTTGTTTTTTCTGGAATTCTGCCTGTTGTTTTGACGAAATCCCTATTTTTGCAAAAATGAATTGTCGATGAGAAAAAGAATATTCAGTATCATTGAACCAGGATACAATGGAGATAGAGTCAGCCTCGCATACGATGTTGTGATGCTGATAGCTATTGTCGTCAGCATCATCCCTTTGATGTTTGTCGAAAATCATCCGATTTTCCAATACATCGAAATAGTCACCGTAACCATATTCATCATTGATTATATATTGCGCTGGGTTACGGCAGACATCCGAATACGAAAAGGACGTTTGTCGTTTTTGCTTTATCCATTCACTTTGTGGGCCATCATCGACCTTTTGTCCATTTTGCCAGGTCTCAGTGTGTTGTCGAAAGGCTTCAAAATTTTCCGTGTCACTCGACTTTTGAAGGTCCTGAGGCTGTTTAAGTTCTTTCGCTACACCGATAAGTTTAAGGTTTTGGGCAGGGTGATTAAGAAAGAAAAATCGGTTTTGTTGGCGGTTCTTGGCATTGCTGTCTTTTATGTGTTTCTCACGGCTTTGATCATGTTTAATGCCGAGCCTCATGTCAATCCCGTTACGGGGAGTGAGACTTTCGGCGATTTCTTCGACGCCTTGTACTGGGCCACGGTGACCCTCACCACGGTGGGTTATGGCGATTTGACCCCAGTCACTGACATAGGTCGTTTCGTCAGCATGTTGTCTTCGCTGTTTGGCGTGGCGGTCATCGCCCTTCCTTCTGGCGTGATAACGGCAAGTTATCTCGAAGAGTTGAGAAGTGCGAAAAACAAAAAGAAAGATCATCCGGAAGGGGAAGGGGAATGACTATTTTTTGCCGTTTTTACGAATGCATGACATTTTTCCCTATCTTTGTCCGCTGTAGGAAAACGAGAAATCAATTCAATAATTCAATAATCATTAAAAATCTCAATTATGGGTACATTAGCAACACTTTGGCAAGATCACAGGACGTTGGTTGTGTTTTTCATCGTCCTCATCGTTGTCATCCCTTTCTTGATTTTTTACCTGAACAAAGCCAAGAAAGAGCATCCTAAAGGCTTGATTGCCGCCGCCTTGAGTAATATGGGCGAGCGCTTCGGCTATTACATCATGAACGCCGTGCTGGTGCTGTTCATCTGCTCCAAGTTCGGTCTGCCTGACAGGACCTCCGGCCTTATCTTTGGCGTGTTCTATTTCCTGATTTATGTGCTGGCACTGCCCGGCGGTATCATCGCCGACCGCACGCAAAACTACAAGAGAACCATCATCTCGGGTATCATCGTGATGGCCATCGGTTACGGATTGCTGTCCATCCCCGTGTTCAGTGATGGTGGCAGCACCATGTCGTGGCCGTTTGTCATTGCCATGGTCGCCTTGCTTCTCATCGCCTGTGGTAACGGTCTCTTCAAGGGCAACCTGCAAGCTATCGTGGGTCAGTTGTATGACGACTTCGAGGCTGAGGCTGCCAAGCAAGGCCCCGAGGCTCTTGCTGCAGCTAAGGAGAAGCGTGACAGCGGTTTCCAGATTTTCTACGTGTTCATCAACATCGGTGGTGTGATCGCCCCCTTTGTGGCTCCTATCATCCGTGACTGGTACCTGAAGACGAAAGACTTGATCTATAATGCCGACCTCCCGCGTCTGTGCCACAAGTTCATTATGGGCACCATGGAAGGTAACGACATGTCCAACCTTACCCAGCTGTCAGGGGGCGCCAATCTTGACACTTTCTGCCAGAACTACCTCCATGTGTACAACACCGGCGTTCACTACTCCTTCCTCGTTTCGGTGCTGGCCATGCTCATCTCCTTGTGCATCTTCGTCGCTGTCAAGCACAAGCTGCCGAACCCGGTGAAGAAAGTCAAGGCCGATGTGCAGGAATATACCGAAGCCGAGCGCCTCGCCGACGCCAAGGAAATCAAGCAGCGTATGGCTGCCTTGTATGCCGTTCTCGGTATCGCCGTGTTCTTCTGGTTCTCGTTCCACCAGAACGCCCAGTCGCTGACCATCTTCGCCCGTGACTTCGTCGACACCAGCGCTCTCCCACCTGAGATCCTGCAGTTCATCAACCCGTTCTTCGTGATTGTGTTGACACCTATCATCATGTGGATCTTCGCCTCCCTCATGCGTAAGGGCAAGGAAGTCTCCACGCCTAAGAAGATTGCACTCGGCATGTTCATCGCCGCCTGCGCCTATCTCTTCTTAATAGTCATCGCTGTGTTGCACAACTATCCGTCTGGCGATGCCTTCAAGGCCCTTCCCGAAACAGAGAAGATGGCTATGAAGACTGGACCGTGGGTAATGATTGTGACCTACTTCTTCCTCACCGTGGCCGAGTTGTTCATCTCGCCTCTGGGCTTGTCGTTCGTTTCGAAGATTGCACCGCGTCATATGGTGGGTATGTGCCAAGGCTTGTGGCTGTCGGCTACCGCCATCGGTAACCTCTTGATCTTCCTCGGTGTGGAGATGCTGAACTCTTTCCCGCACCAGTGGATGACATGGGGCGTCTTCGCCTTGATTTGCCTCACTTCCATGGCGATCATGTTTGGCATGCTGAAATGGCTTGAGAGAGTGGCTAAATAATAGTGATTACAACTATGTATGACAAAGGCTTGCTTCGGCAAGCCTTTGTTGTTAGAGGCCAAAAGCGATAGAAAAATCAATCGTCATCTCCTTGAAATCAGGAGAATTGCTGCGGCGTTATGATTGATGAAAAATGTATATATTTGCAGTGTGAAAAAGAAAAATAAAAGTTGAACCAAAATAATCGAACAAAAGAAAAGAAGCTAAACACAAAAGACATATTATAATCAGATAGCACTTGTTGCTGTCCTTGAAGTCCTTTTACCACTTCGTCCTTTAATTAGGACAAACATCTCAAGGGCAAGTTGCAAATGCCGTATTCGTTACGGCGTGGAATACTTGTTAGAGATGTGGGCGTGGTAACCCGGACTTCAAGCAAGGAATAGATTCCACGCTTTTTTTTTGTTATTTCAAATGAAATTATTAACCTCAAATAAATCCTAATATGAAAGCATTAAAATGTGAACTATGCGGAAGTAATGATGTTGTTAAACAAGATGGATTATATGTCTGTCAGCATTGTGGCACAAAATACACAGTTGATGAAGCGAAGAAATTGATGATAGAGGGAACTGTTAATGTTGAAGGAACGGTGAAGATAGATGATTCCACAGAACTAAAAAATCTCTATGAGATTGCACGAAGAGCTCGAAATGCTGAGAATTATGAGGACGCTGGAAAGTATTATGATTCTATTCTTGCAAAGAATCCAAAAGACTGGGAAGCTGTACTTTATGTGGTGTTTTGTAAAGCGATGACATGTAAAATTGCAGAAATACAGAACTATGCTATGTTGATGATAAATAATAATGTATCAGTTCTGTCATTAATAAAAGATAATGTAAAGGATGAAGTTGAACAGAAGTTAGCAGTATTAGAAACTGCCATGGCATATTCTCGGGTAGGTATCTTGTTTTCTAGTGCTGCTGAAAAACACTATTATGAGATAGATTCTAGTATTAGAGATAGTTATTGCTTAACCTATATTAAGAACAACTCTAAGGTTGCTGCAATGCTGTATACTATAGGAGATGGTTTTATTCTTTATTTTGGAGATAAATATGGATTTGAAGCAGCCAACATGTGGAAACAAGCAATTAGTACAAACGTAAAAAACATACCTTTAATAGTTGATAAAAAAGGTCTAAAACAATTCATTTTGGACTATGCTGAAAAAGTCAAGAAGTACGATAGTGATTATATTCCTCCAGAGATGAATACGGATAATGCTGACTCTGAATCTTCAGGTTGTTATATTGCCACCGCCGTTTACGGTTCATACAACTGTCCCCAAGTTTGGACACTTCGTCGTTTCCGCGACAACACTTTGGATGCAACTTGGTATGGTCGTGCATTCATCAAAACCTATTATGCTATCAGTCCAACATTGGTGAGATGGTTTGGCGAAACATCATGGTTCAAAGATTTTTGGCGCAAACCTTTGGATAAACTAGTAGCATCATTAAGAAACAAAGGTGTAGAAGATACACCATATATCGACAAATATTAGTTTTTTTGGTTTGTAGGGCTGTCACATCGTGGCAGCCGCAGCGATACAACAATGCTGCGGCTGCCGTGGTACGACAGCCCTACAAACCTATTGATAACATGGTTTTTATTTGTATGTCAAAGATTTTCCCTATCTTTGCGGCCGAATTTGAAAACGAGAAATTTTATTTTATGACCAAAGCATTGAAAATCGTGGTGCTTGCCAAGCAGGTGCCCGATACGCGTAATGTGGGCAAAGACGCCATGACGCCAGAAGGCACCGTCAACCGCGCCGCCCTGCCCGCCATCTTCAACCCCGAAGACCTGAACGCCCTTGAACAGGCCCTGCGCCTCAAGGAGCAGAATCCAGGCAGCACCGTCGGCGTGCTCACCATGGGCCCGCCGCGCGCCGGTGAGATCATCCGCCAAGGCCTCTTCCGTGGAGCCGACACGGGCTGGCTGCTCACCGACCGCCTCTTCGCAGGCGCCGACACACTTCGTATGCCCTCGCCACCGCCATCAAGAAGATCGGCGATGTCGACATCGTCATCGGAGGCCGTCAGGCCATCGACGGCGACACCGCCCAGGTGGGTCCCCAAGTGGCACAGAAACTGGGTCTCAACCAAGTGACTTATGCTGAGGAAATCCTCAAGATCGAAAACAACATCGCCACCATCCGCCGTCATATCGACGGTGGCGTGGAGACTGTCGAAGTGCCGCTGCCTTGCGTGATTACCGTCAACGGTAGCGCGGCACCCTGCCGTCCCTGCAACGCCAAGTTGGTGATGAAATACAAGTATGCCTCATGCCCGCTGGAGCGTCAGCCCGAAGATCCTCGTGCCGACCTCTATGCCAGTCGCGACTACCTCAACCTCAACCAGTGGAGCGTGGCCGACGTGGATGGCGATCCCAACCAGTGTGGCCTCTCTGGTAGTCCCACCAAGGTGAAAACCGTGCAGAACATCGTCTTCCAGGCCAAGGAGAGCAAGACCCTCACCGCCAGCGATGCCGATGTGGAAGGATTGATTAAAGAATTGTTAGAGGAGAAGATAATCGGATGATGAGAGACTTGACGATGTTTGGCTTTTAGCAATTAGCAGTTAGCTATTAGCTTGGTAGCCAGTAAACTAACGGCTAATGGCTAATAGCTAAGAGCCACAAAAGCCAAAACATCAAGTCACGTATCAATAAGAAAGAATGAACTATGAACAACGTATTTGTATATATCGAGACCGAAGGCACTCAGGTGGCCGAAGTCTCCCAGGAGTTGCTTACCAAAGGGCGTAAACTGGCCGACCAGCTGGGCGTGGAACTGCATGCCGTTGTGGCTGGTACTGGCATCAAAGGCAAGGTGGAAGACCAGATCCTGCCTTACGGCGTGGATAAGCTGTTCGCTTTCGATGGCGAGGGTTTGTTCCCCTACACCTCTGCACCTCACACCGATATCCTCGTCAACCTCTTCAAGGAGGAACAACCGCAGATCTGCCTGATGGGCGCTACCGTCATCGGTCGCGACCTCGGTCCGCGCGTCAGCTCTTCGCTGACCAGCGGTCTTACCGCCGACTGCACCCAACTCGAAATCGGTGACTTCGACGATGTCAAGACCAAGAAGCACTACGACAACCTGCTCTATCAGATTCGTCCCGCTTTCGGTGGCAACATCGTGGCGACCATCGTCAATCCCGACCACCGTCCGCAGATGGCTACCGTCCGCTCGGGCGTGATGCAGAAAGCCATTTACGAAGGCAAGGCCAAGAACGAAGTCGTTTATCCCGAGGTGAGCAAGTATGTCTCGCCTGAGGCATACGTCGTGAAGGTCCTCGACCACCATGTTGAGGCTGCCAAGCATAACCTGAAAGGCTCACCCATCGTGGTGGCCGGCGGTTACGGCATGGGTTCGAAGGAAGGCTTCGATATGCTGTTTGAACTCGCCAAGGTGCTCCACGGCGAAGTCGGTGCCTCGCGTGCCGCCGTCGATGCGGGCTTCTGCGACACTGACCGCCAAATCGGTCAGACGGGCGTCACCGTGCACCCCAAGGTGTATATCGCTTGCGGTATCAGCGGTCAGATCCAGCACATCGCCGGTATGCAGGACTCCAAGATCATCATCTCGGTGAACAGCGACCCCGATGCGCCGATCAACCGTATTGCTGACTATGTCATCGTCGGTACCGTTGAGGAAGTCGTCCCGAAGTTGATTAAGTATTACAAACAAAACTCGAAGTAACCATGGCAAACTATTATAACGACAACCCGAACCTGCAATTCTACCTCGACCACCCGCTGATGAAGCGCATCGTCGAGCTGAAGGAACGTAATTTTGCTGATCAGGATAAATATGAGGATGCCCCTGTCGATTACGAAGACGCGATGGAGAACTACCGCCGTGTCCTTGACATCACGGGTGACATCACCGCCAACATCATCGAGCCTAACTCAGAGAGCGTCGACCTCGAAGGTCCTCATTTGGAGAATGGCCGCATGATCTATGCCTCCAAGACCGTGGAAAACCTTGATGCCTGCACCAAGGGCGGCCTTTGGGGCGTTTCCATGCCGCGCCGTTACGGTGGCTTGAACCTGCCCATCACCGTGTTCAGCATGCTGAGCGAGATGGTCGCCTCCGCCGATGCCGGTTTCCAGAACATCTGGTCGTTGCAATCGTGCATCGATACCTTGTATGAATTCGGCAACGAGGAGCAACGTATGAAGTACATTCCGCGCATCTGCGCCGGCGAGACCATGTCGATGGACCTCACTGAGCCTGATGCCGGTTCCGACCTGCAGAGCGTCATGCTGAAGGCCACCTATTCCGAGAAGGACGGTTGCTGGCTGCTCAACGGTGTGAAGCGTTTCATCACCAATGGCGACTCCAACATCCACTTGGTGCTGGCCCGTTCCGAGGAAGGCACCAAGGACGGTCGTGGCCTGTCGATGTTCATCTACGACAAGCGTCAGGGTGGCGTCAATGTGCGCCACATCGAGCACAAGTTGGGTATCCATGGCTCACCCACCTGCGAGTTGACCTACAAGAACGCCAAGGCCGAACTCTGCGGCGAGACCCGCCTGGGCCTCATCAAGTACGTGATGACGCTGATGAACAGCGCCCGTCTGGGCATCGCCGCCCAGTCCGTCGGTCTGGGACAAGAAGCCTACAACGAGGCCTTGAGATATGCCGGCGAGCGTCAGCAGTTCCACAAGAAGATCATCGAGTTCCCCGCTGTCTACGATATGCTCTCCCGCATGAAGGCCAAGATCGACGCAGGTCGCTCGCTGCTCTATATGACCGCCCGTTACGTGGATATCTACAAATGCTTGGAAGACATCCAGCGCGAGCGTCCGCTGACGCCTGAAGAACGCACCGAATGCAAGAAGTACTCGCGTCTCGCTGATGCCTTTACGCCTTTGGCGAAGGGCATGAACTCCGAGTATGCCAACCAGAACGCCTATGATGCCATCAGCATCCACGGCGGCTCGGGCTTCATCATGGAGTACAAGTGCCAACGCCTTTACCGTGACGCCCGTATCTTCTCCATCTACGAAGGCACGACCCAGTTGCAGGTGGTAGCTGCCATCCGTTACATCACTAATGGTACCTACCTCACCATCATGAAGGAAATGCTGGAGAACGAGGTCTCCGAGGACTTGAAGCCCTTGCAAAACACGGTGCGCACCCTCGTGGAGCTCTATGAGAACTACGTGAAGGGCGCCAACAACCAAGAGGTTCAGGACTTCTTGGCCCGCCGACTCTATGACATGACCGGCGACATCATGATGTCGCTGCTCATCTTAGACGACGCTACCCACGCCCCGCATCTCTTTACCCAGTCCGCCAACGTCTACGTCCACGCCGCTGAGGAAGACGTCATCGGCAAGAGCGTCTACGTGAAGAACTTCATCGAGGAAGACTTGGTGAACTTCAGGGCGAAGGCTGCTGATGTCGCTGAGTAATTATAAGCTTTGAATAATTGAAAAGTGTGCTCCATGGAGCACACTTTTTTTATAAGAATGTATCTTGCAACAAACACATTTTTGCGAAAAATGATTGTTGGAAAGTACATTTTTATGCTTTTTTGCCAAGTTCCCAAACAAAAATCGGCCAAGTTCCCAAATGAAAACCTGTTGACTTATTGGATGGATACTATATCTTGTTGTTTGATAGGGTGTTGTAATCTCTGTTATTGTTTTTCTTCAATCTCCTTCATCAATCTGTCAGTTTCAAGCAAGACGGTGATAATTCTCCGGTAGTGCGCAATGTCGTCAAAAGTAAGTGTTCGGCCTTTGCGGTCTTTGAGCCACTTTTGGGCGGGTTGGTAGCCGCCAATGTAGAAGTTCCAAGCCGTTTCTGGAACATCCTCAAAACACTGCTCTTTGTTTATCCACACACTGCCGCCTTTGTATTCGGGCTTGTCAACTATGTTGCTGCCAGGATTGTTGAACTGCGCTTGTATGGTTGGCGGCACGTCTTCCATAAGGTGTAGCTTGCGCAATTGCTCACCAATAGCTGCCAAACGGTGATATTCCTCCGCATTTTCAGGATATGGGATGCGTGGAAAGTCGATTTTTAGGAACTCTTTGTATTTGGCGCGATAACTCGGCGAGTGCAGTACGGCGTATATGTAATCAAATAGCTCTAGCGGTATAATGGCCTCTCCAATACACAGTTCTATTAGTTTTACGATGTTAGAATTATAGTTTGGAATGAGATTGCTTGATTTTTCAAAAATCGACTCGGCTTCGCCGAGATTATAAAGAGGAAAGATATTTATATCATCTTTAGATGAGAGCAGAGTCTTATCAGCAAGCTTGTTAGTGACTAAAATTGCAAAATTATAGTCGCGGTTAATTCTGATTGTACAAAGCGCGAAATTCAGAGGGGATAACATGGCTCGCAACGAATGGAATCGTGGCCAGGCCACGATTCCATTCGTTCGGCCTGTATAAACGATGAATTTGGTGTCAAAGGGCCGGTAGTAATATGGTGCAATTAATAAAGAATCTTCGTTTTCTCTTATATCAGCCAAGGCTCTTCTTACAGACCAATCTCTTGTGTCGGGACCTGCATTTCGCTTTAATCTAAAAGATTCTTCGTCCAATGCAATAGCATCATTAATGAGTTCTTGTACTTCTTTCTCATGTTCTTTAACATTAAGTTTGTCGTTTGAAGTCTTGATGCCGCTGACATTATTGATAAACAATTCGTCCATTTTAAATCCTTTCTCATACTCCTCTTGAGTTGAAAAATCTTTTGGGACGAAGAAGTTGTATGGTTCATTTGGGGAAATTTTTACCCATTCAATACTAGCCAAACTATTGCTGTTCAGTAACTCATATTTGCTCTCGCGACTACCGAACATATCACAGTGATAAACCTTACAATCATTGGTTTTGCTGGGCTTTTTCACTAAGATATTGATGCTCACACCTTGCATAATATCAAAAACATTCTCGTCTTTTGAGCCATCAGGAGCAGTCTCTTTCTTGCGGCTGTTGCCATGAAGGTCGAGGATGTAGATTTCATTGAACTTCTGCATTAGTTCCTTGCGCATCTGGCGGTGAATTATGCCGTCGAGGAAAGTGTTATTGCAGATGAATGCCAATATACCTTCTCCAGTCTTGTTAATATATTCTTGTCCAAGGCGGATGAACTTGATGTAGTCGTCCGACAACGGCTGTATGTTACGCTCGTTGAGGTCCTTTTTATAATCGTTTAGAAGGCGTATAATGTAATCACTATTGTTTGAACTGCTCACGCTATATGGTGGATTGCCAATCATCACCATTACTGGGCAGTCACGTTTGATGTGGCTTGCTTCGTTACTCTCTTGACTAATGGCCGCTGAAAAGAGAGTGCCTGTATCGACGTTGTGATCTTCGAGGCTATTGGTAAGGTAAACACGAAGACGCTTATCGCTTTGTTGTGTAAAACCCGTCTCGCGAAGCACCATGTTAAGTTTGAGGTGGGCAATGGTGTAGGAGGCCATCATTAGCTCGAAGCCGTTCAATCTGGGTAACAAATGCTGCTCCACGTAGCTGCCCCAAGCACCCCATTGCCCTTCCATGTTGGCATGGATTTGACGGATGACGGTGGCAAGGAAGGTGCCTGTGCCCGTGGCTGGGTCGAGAATCTGCACACGATGCATTCGTTTTTTCAGAGTTTTGCTATCCCCCTTCTTGCCGGAATACTGGTCGTTCACAACTTCGTGGTCAATCATGGAATTGTCAGCCAGACCCATGGGTAGATTGAAGTCATGTTTCAAGATGTCATCCACAGCGCGCACGATGAAGTCAACCACGGGTTGCGGAGTGTAGTAAACGCCGCGCTGAGCCTTGGTTTGAGGGTCGTATTGGCCAAGGAAGTCCTCGTAGAAGTGCATCATCGGGTCGTTTCGCTTGGTGGCCTCGCCGAAATCTTTCATCACCGTGTCCATGTCGGTCACACGGAAAGCCTCCACGAGGTCGTCAACAATCCATTCAATGCGGCTGTCGATATTGAAGCCCGCAATGTCGTTGAAAATTTTCCGCAGGAAGGGGTTGCTCTTGGGGATGAGTGTGTTGGCTTCCATGCGCGAGAAATCTTCAGGGGTGGGGTCGTTCAGCCTTGCAGAGAACAAACCGTAGGCGATGGTCTGAGCGTAGATGTCGGCAAAAGTCTTGTTGTTGAGGTCGTGGATGAGAAGGTCTTTGAACACCTTCATCTGCTGCGCCAACTCGGTGGTGCCGTCGGGGTCGTTGTCCAAGGCTTTCTCAATCACTTGCGCCAGCATCCGAGCTTTGCTCGCCATCACCTTGGCCAACTTCACTGGAGAGGTGATTTTCTGTGGCTTCGAGTTAACCAGCCTCGAAACCAACTGGAGGAAAGGCTCCTCGTTAGCTTCGTTCACCACAATCTTATTGCCACGAATCTCTGCCAAGCGCACAGCATCTTGAAACTCTCCACCGATATAAAGGTGGAAGTCGAGATAGTCGGTGAAGACAATGCTGTTGAGCGAGTTCTTATAACGCTCAAACTGTTCGCGGTGTTCACGGTTGCCGTCGAGGTCGCGGTCATCGAGGTCTTTGGCTTCCATGAAGGCCATCGGCACGTCGCCATGTAGGATGATGTAGTCAGGAGCTCCGCAAGCAATCCTTGCCGGCTCGTTGACGATGGTATAGCCCTTTGGCAGCAAGGCGGTCATAAGATTCTGGAGCGGCACGCGATAGGCGTGTTCGCGGGCAACGCCTGTGGCGTAAAGATTATTCAGATCTGTGATATATGTTTTAATTGCTTCTTGCATCATAACTTGGTTTTGTTCGTTTTCACATTTTCTGCAATAGAGTATCAGTGTCAATCTCCATTCGTCCAAACGCAAACCATTTCTTCCCCAAGTCCTTCAGCGATGCGCCAATGTGATAAACTGTGTCATCAATGCAAAGGAAACGGTCGTGGGCATTTTGGAATTCGTTGATGGCTATAGGAGAATATTGTGTGTTGTGGCGTTGCAGGTCAAGTGTGAGTTGCGGTGTTAAGGTGCGCGTATAAATCTGTGCGTTTACGCCATTGGCCCGTTTGTCAAGCATGGCCAAAACCGAGTCGTCCACATAGTTGTCGAACAAGACGATGCGCTTCTTCGCGCTACGGATAAGGCCGCTAACGAAAGTGTAAGCATCGAAGATTTGTCCATCGAAGAAGATGCCCTGCGTGGGCTGGACACTGCCATTGTCCAAACGCTTAAAAACCTCTTCAAGTTTCTGTTCAGTGTCAGTTTGTCGAGCGGACAATTCCAACTGGTGGTGCTCAATTACCTCTAACCGCTGAAAAACCATCACATTGGATGCCATGAAGTGACGCATGGCCGTGAAAGCCCTCATTATTCGAATGTTTACTTCGATAGCAACAGGAGAGCGTAAAACACTACTTAACATGGCAATGCCGTTTTCAGTAAAAACGTATGGCAATTTTCGTGTGCCACCCCAGCCTGAATCGGAATTTTTGGCCTCAATGATTTCACTTGATGTCACAATCTGTGATTTCAAAAGCTGAGAACTTGATGTCACAATCTGTGATTTCAAGTTTTTGTATTCATTTGCTGTTAAGCGGAACATGAAATCATCGGGGAAACGATCCAAATTGCGCTTTACGGCTTGGTTCAAGGCTCTTGTTTCTATGCCATAAAGCATGGCAAGGTCGCTGTCTAACATCACTTGTGTGCCTCTCAATGAGAAAATCATGTTCTCAATCTCCGAAATAGCGGCAGGCTTATCGCATTTTGCGACAACCTCAACAATTTCCGTTTCCTTCTTTTTAGCCATGTTATTAAAGCACTTCAATTCCGCAAAAATAAGAAATTATGGAATAGAAACACACTAAAACAATAAAAAGCCATCTCTCCAAAATTGTCCGTATTATTGCACCCCAAAACCATACTCTCGACAAAATGAAAAAGCTTTTCATAGTATTACTAGCCGCCTTTCTGTTTTGCGGCAGCCTGCAAACCCATGCGCAAAGCGACGACGTTACGCTGTATTTCAGCGCGGAAGAGATGCCCGACCTTATCAAATGCCTGCCTGCTCCGCCCGATAACGTTGGGATTGACTTTGCCCACGACATCATGCGCTACATGTGGGGCAAGACACAACGTTGCGATTCGGTCCGCGCTGCCCTCGTGTTTCGTGATGCCGTATGGAATTACGATTCGCTCTTCACTGTGTTTAGCGTGCCCTTCGGCCTCGAAATCTCCAAAGAAGGCACCCCCGAGATCTATAAATTCATGATCAACAGTCTTTCCACCATCGACCAGACGCGCGTCAAGCCGAAGGCTTACTATCACCGCAAGCGTCCGTTTGAGCGTTTCCATGAACACATGCTTACGAGATATGAAGAAGTGGAATTGTCGGGCGAAGGCTCCTATCCCTCGGGCCACAGCCAGCGTGGCTATGCCGCTGCCTTGCTGCTCTCCGAGGTCAATCCGACCAATGCCGATACCATCATGGCACGTGGCTACATGTATGGCGAAAGCCGTGTAATCGCTGGCGCCCACTGGCAGAGCGATGTGGATGCCAGTCGTCTCTGTGCTGCCATCGGTTTGGCTCGTTTGCACACTAGCCCTGCGTTCCTTGAACAACTCAGCAAGGCACAAACTGAGTTCAAGCGGCTGACGGAGGCGTTGCCGTCCACCGACGATGCCAGCCAGTTTGTAAACATTACCGACGTTGTCCCCGATGCCATTTTGGAAATCCGTTATTACAGCACCTATAACTTTGTAGGTGCCCGCGTGGATGGTTATGAGGAACCTATCGCTTTGCTCACCCGCCAGGCGGCCGACAGCCTCCGCGCCGTGAGCGACGACCTTATGAAACAAGGCTATCGTTTGAAGATATTCGATGCCTACCGTCCACAGTGTGCCGTCGACCACTTTGTGCGCTGGGCTGCCGATGTCAACGACACGCTCATGAAGCCTTATTTCTATCCTGATGTGCCTCGTGATAGGCTCTTCGAGTTGGGCTATATCGCCAAGAAGAGCGGTCATACCCGTGGTTCCACCGTCGACCTTACCTTGTTTGACATGGCGACAGAAAAGGAAGTGGATATGGGTGGTACATTTGATTGGTTCGGTCGTGAGAGCCATCCCGACTTCGGCGGCAACCCCAACACAGGGAAATACAAGCCCAATGACCGTATCACCGCTGAGCAGTTCCACAACCGCATGATATTGCGCGAAGCTATGCTGCGCCACGGCTTCAAGTCCATCGGCGAGGAATGGTGGCACTTTACCCTGAAGAACGAGCCTTTCCCCAACACGTATTTCACTTTCCCAGTGAAGAAGCTTTAAGGAAAGCCGTCGTAGGGACATAAATGAAAGCGGTGCGCTTCAATTGAGGCACACCGCTTTCATTATATGTTGTGATTTCTTCGTTTATTCTATGTGTGTGTATTTCTTTGACACCCATAACGCGTTGCCGTGGAAGTCGATTTGGTAGAATTCACCTTCTTCGCCGAGGTATCTGAAACGTTCGCCCACTTTGGGATGGCGGTTGGTACCATCACCCCATTTGAAAGTGTCGGCACTCGTCGAAGGGCCTAACCTCAAACGAAGCTCTGATCCATCGATGACGACATAGATTTCTTCATCTCCTTCGTATTCATATTCCTCTTCTTCACTAGGCAACCAATAAATCTCGGGGTCAAACACGTATTCTGGATGATAAGCCTTGAAAATGGTGCTGAGGACTTCATAGAACTGATCGATGGTGCCGTCGCTCCAACGTCTTGCCCAGAAATGCAGGAAGCGGTAGTCGATGTTGCCATAGACGTAGCTGTCGTCTTCTAGGTTCAGCAATTGCAAGAAGAAGCCGACTTCGTATGCGCCGTAGTCCCAACCTTTTGTTTCGACAGAGGTGCTGAAAATCGTCTCGCGTTCCGTTTGGCTTAAGCTGCCATCATACAACGCATCGTGGATGACCATCATAATGTGCATCTGGCGGTATAAGTATTTGTCAACAAGAGGCTTGCTTAACGACACGAACTTCTTTTCGGCAACCACTTTCTTGGCTATGCTGCCAAGATACTCGATAGCCTCTGGGTTGTAGTGACCGAAATCATCCTCACTGTTGAGGTCCCATGCTCCGTCGTGGTGCGGTCCCGACACATAAAGTGGACAAGGCAGCATCTGCTGGAGCTCGTTCAAAGAGATGAGCGAAGCGAGGTGGCTTCCCGTGACGCGGATGCCACATTCTGGCCAGTAGTCGAATTCGTCTGTCAAGGTGTGGTAGGTCTTGTCAAGGTTCATGGCAGCCTCCTGGAAGCGTTGCGCGTGGTTGTTGCTGTCGCCGCTGACGAAGGCACTGAATACTAAAGCAAGGGCTGCGGCGGAAAGGGCTAAAGCCGACTTCCGAATGAAAAAGGTAAAGTGTTTTTTCATGGTAAATGATGTTTAATGATGCCTCAAAAGTACAACTTTTTAGATTATGAGCGATTTGGTGTAAATCTTTTTCCTTGCCATGTGTCACGCTCGGCCATTCGCTTCTCGATTTTGGCTAGCACCTGATCGTAGCGCAGCTTCATCCAAGGCTCTGAGATAAGATAACGCGGTGGCACCTCTCCCGCAAAACGCTCGATGGCGATGTCTGGGTTGAGGCGTTCGGCAAAGTTGATGACGAAGTCAATGTATTCCTCTAAGTCGAAGAGATGGAATGTCTCGGGATGGGCTTGGTATTCCTCAGCCATCTTCGTGCCTTTGAAGATTTGCAGTTGGTGGAACTTGACGGTGGTCAAGGGCAGTTGCGAGATGATGTCGGCGGCATCGAGTATCACGGCTTTGCTTTCGCCAGGCAGGCCGAAGATGAAATGCGCCCCGCATGGGATGCCGTATTCAGAAGTCATGCGGATGGCGCGTTCCGCCGTGGCGAAGTCATGTCCCCGGTTGACGCGTCGTAAAGTCTCATCGTAAACGCTTTCCACTCCATATTCCAACATCACATAATGGGTCTTTTGGATTTCGTTGAGGTATTGCAAAAGTGCTTCATCAACCAAATCTGGTCGAGTCCCGATAACGATGCCAATGATTTCAGGTGCTTCTAAGGCTTTGGAATCCATGTCATTCCGTGCGAGAGGTTGAGCGGAGATGGAATCTATGGGTTCCAAAGCCTCAGCATAAACCTTTTTCAGCTCCTCCAACGGTTTGTAAGTGTTAGAAAACGGTTGAAAATAAGCCAAATACTTATTCGCTCTGCGGTATCGCCGTTGATGAAATTCTATCCCTTCTTCAATCTGCTGCTTGATGGACTTCTCAGGCCGACAATACGACGGGTTGAAAGCCTCGTTGCTGCAAAAAGTACAACCGCCCGTGCTGATTCTTCCATCGCGATTTGGACAACTGAAGCCCGCGTCGATACTGATCTTCTGCACACGCCCCCCGAACTGCTTCGTGAAGTAGTTGCTGTAGCTGTTGAAACGCCGGTTGTCACCCCAAGGATAAGTCATGGCCTGGAATAATCGGGGTTGTTCAAGAATTGCTCATCCGTCAAGGTGTTGAGGAACGCCTTTAGTTGGGCTTTCTCCAAGTCGTTGAGATGCACGCCGCCGTCCATTACATGGTGCATCAGCGGGTTGATGTTCTCGGAGTCTTTCACGCCCTCGCTGTAGAAGTCGATGACCTCATCCAAGGTGGTGAAACGTCCATCGTGCATATAGGGCGAAGAAACCGCAATGTTGCGCAGGGTAGGGACTTTGTAAACACCTCTATCCCAATGGCTTCCTGTGATGGCTGAACGATCTTCGGGGTCGTTGAACTCGTCGTCCAAGCCGTTATTATAAAACAGGTTGGTGGTCATCAGGGCCAGACCGCCGCCACCATGGCAGTGGAAGCAGTCGGCGCCGTCTTCGGTGCAGAACAGCTCATATCCTGCGAGTTCGTCTTCGGTGAGTTCTTCTTCGCCAAGGAGGTAACGGTCGAACTTGCTGTCGGCAGAAACCAAGCTTCTTACAAACTGCGCAATGGCGCGTTGGATATTCTTAAAGGTAATGTCGCGGCTGCCGAAGGCTTTCTCGAATAACTCGGGATAGTCGTCAGTCTTTTGCAGGTATTTGACCACTTGGGTGGTATCCGCGTTAATTTCCACTGGACTTGTCACTGCCGCCAGCACCATGTCTTCCAAGGTGGCTACACCACCGTTCCAGCCCAACCCCGTGCGGTTCCATGCCAAGTTGATCAACGGCAGCATGGCGTGGTGGGTGTTGGTCTGAGAGCCAAACTCAAAGCTGTTGTTCTGATGATGGCATGAGGAACAACTGCGGATGCCTTCTGTGCCGTCGCGACCCGAGAGTCGTTCGTCAAAGAACAGCTTTCGACCTAAGGCCACGCCTTCTTCAGTCATGGGGTTGTCTTCTGGAATGTTGTTTTTTGACGGGAAATAGGAAGGCTGTCCCAAGTCGTATGGCGTTGGCGTATAATGGTCTTGTTCTGGCTTGCATGAGACAAAAACAATAGAAAGAAGGCCAAGAATTGCTATGAGTTTGATTCCCTTCATCTTAATCCTGAAATTATGAAATGCATTGCATTGACTAACGTCGAATCTTCGATTTCAACGAAGTTAAATCTTCAAATCTTGAAATCTTTCCTTCACATTTTCCCATTTCCAGAAATGCGGCATGGGCGCGGCTTTTTGCATCGTGTTTCGGAACTTTTCTGTCAAGCTGTTGTCTTTTCCCATGGTTATATCATTATTACCCCCAGCAGGTTTCTCGATTCTAAACACGTCTTTTCCATTACCGTTGAGGAGGCGCTGTGCAGTCTGGTTTTGCATGATATGGCTTCCGAATTCGTTGAGGTCGATGGTGTTGGGATTGCGGAACCAGTTGTCGACGACCATTGTCAAGTCAAGTTGGTTTTCAGTGTTTGCCTTGACATCGAAATCAAAGGGCAACTCCACGATGAAGTAGTTTTGGTAAAACTCGGTGCAATCTTGGTTCTGCCCGATGCCAAGGTGAATCGCCATAGGCTTGAGCCGACCCTCGGAGCCGACGTATTTCCCGTTGAGTTTCATATAGTGGTAGCCACCGCCCAATACGTCGGGCCAAAACATCTCCGATTCGGGAGGGTCGTTGAACAGCCCACTTTGGTTGTCGTTCTCGTCAAGGCCAAAGGTAAAGCGTAGTGCAGTGTAATGTCCGACAGGAATCTTTTTTCCGTGCAACGTCTGGCTCTCTGGGATGTCTGTGTCGATGTAGAAGATGCTTTCGGTCAGTTCCGCAACGGAATCCGTCGCCCCCCGTTGTTTCAAAGCGTGCCAATCCCCGTTTTGGTCAAGCAGTTGGATATCGGACAAAAACCATTGTATCTCGGTGATAAGGAATTGGTTCCCAGCCTCGTTGACATAGCATAACGAGTCGGTAACCAAAGATTTTCCGTTGGCCTCATAGCCAATGTTGAGGTCAATTTCAGCCTTTTCTACATGCTTCGTGCAAGCCATAGTCAACAAGGCCAACAATATGACAAGGAGTCTTGACTTCATTATCTGTTGAAATACGGATGCGAAAGTACAAAAATCCTACCAAATTGTGTATTTTTGCCGTTCAAAATAGAAAAACCATGGCAGAATTTAAGATTGGCGACAAGGTGAACTTCCTCAGCACGGTCGGTGGGGGCAAGGTCACGAAGATTATTGATTCCCGTATGGTGATGGTTGAGGTGGATGACGGCTTCGAAATCCCTACCCTTATTACGGATTTGGTGCTCGACTACCGTTCCATGCCAGCACCATCCAAGCAACAAGAGACCGTTGACAAGGTGCAGAAAGAGGTTCAGGGACAGGAGCTTCTGAAGCAACAACAAGCCGAAGATGCCCGAAAGGGAGGTTTGCGCCGTTTTGCGAAAGAGGCTGAGAAGGAAGGCATCTACATGGCATTCGTACCCCACGAGCAACAATGGCTTCTCACGGGCCCGCTCGATGTGGTTCTGGTCAACCACACACCTTACGAGATGCTGTATGCCTTCACCATCAAGGAGGAGGACAAATTCGTGAATGTGGATTTTGGCCAAATCGACAAATACGAGAAAATCGTCATCGAGACCATCTCACGCGACGACCTCGAATACTGGCTCAATGGTGTGGTGCAGGCCGTTTTGACTGCCGAAACTTCTGATTGTGTGTTGTCGCCATTGAATGCGCCTTTCTCGCTTCGCGTGGGCCGTTTCATGAAGGAGGGCAGCTACTTGCCATCGGGTGTGCTCGGAGAGAAGTCGTTGATGGTCTGCCTCTCGGAGCTCATTGTCTTGAAGCAAGGTGACGGCGATTTTACGAGAATTATGAAGGAAGGTGTCGGCTCACAGGTTCCTGCAAAGAATCTGGTGAAGAAGGAAGCTCCCATTGACAAACATAGGGTCGCTCCTGGCGAGGCCGTTGTGGATTTGCATATCGGCGAGTTGGTCGACAACATCCTCGGCCTTTCTAGCCATGATATGTTCAAGATACAAACGGACTACTTCAAGAAGATGCTTGACAGCGCCATTGCTTCGGAATACACCAAGGTGACTTTCATCCATGGTGTGGGCAACGGCGTGCTGAAGAATGCCATCATCGAGGCGTTGAAGGACTACAAGAACACCGAAAACCGCATGGCCAGCATCGCCAAGTTCGGCGTTGGTGCCATAGATGTAATTATCACAGAAAAGCAATAAAAAAGCCAAGCATGCTTGGCTTTTTTATTGGTGAACCCGCAGGGAATCGAACCCTGAGCTAAGGAACCGGAATCCTTTATTTTATCCATTAAACTACGGGTCCTATTTTGACTTCGTTGATTGCTTCGCAATTAACTACGTCGAATGCTATGCATTTAGGCTGCAAAATTAGAAAGATTTTGGAAAATTTGTACCTTTGTGCCTTCAAAATGAACGTTTCCTGATTTATAGAACTGAATAATAATTGTTTAAGTTATGAATAGCGAGAAAGTTAAACAGCAGATCCTGTCCTACGCCTGCTTGGTGTTTGGCTCGGCACTTTTCGCCGTCGGCGATGTGATGTTCGTGAACCCTTACCATTTGGCACCTGGTGGCGTTTATGGTTTAGCCAACGTATTCAATGCCATTTGGGGATGGAAAATTTCCTTGGCGGGCATTTGTATGGACATTCCTTTGCTCATTATCGGCACAATAATACTAGGTCCCAAGTTTGGTGTCAAGACCATTATTTCGGTCATCCTGATACCGGTGTTCACCTATATCCTTGAAACATGGTGGGGCTATGCACCTGTCATCCACGATGGGGCATTCTTCGACACGGAATTGCAGTCCTCGTTGTTCTTCATGGACGGTGATGCGCAACGCTATTTCATGCCTGACTTCTTCCTGAATACGGTTGTTTCGGGTCTCATCTACGGCTTGGCCATCGGCGTCATCTTCCGCTCTGGCGCTACCTCGGGAGGCTCCGACATCATCGCCATGATTGCCCATAAGTACACTAAGATTAGCCTGGGTACTTTGGTCCTTATCGTCGATAGCATTATCTCGCTGACCACGCTGATTGCTTTCGAGGATATCCGTCTTCCTATCTATTCGGTAATTCTCATCTTCATTGAGAGCAAGATTATTGACCTCGTGGTGGAAGGCGTGAAGAGTTACAAGACGGCCTTCATCGTGACGGACAAGATTGACGAGGTGCGTGATTTCATCATTAAGGACCTTGACCGAAGCGGTACCGTGTTTGCCGGCAGTGGCCTATATCAAGGTGCTGAAAGAAAGATGATCTATGTGACGCTGAATCGTAGTGATTTGGTCAAGCTGAAGGCCAACCTCCGTTTCTTGGATCCGAATGCTTTTGTCAATGTCATTGAAAGCTCCGAGATTATGGGCAATGGCTTTAAGGCTTTGCCGACGGAATAATTGGTAACTGTTGAAAATCAAGTTGATATGAAGAAATCGTTGTTGTTCTTGCTTGCATTTTTGGCCCTTATGGCTATGTCGTGCCAAAACACGGGGAATGGTGGACAAAAGACAGCCAAAGAAGACAATCAACAAGTCGAGGCAGCCGTCAAGCAAGCTGTCGAGCGGATGATGCTGATGGATGTCGACAAAGACATGGACAAGATGCTCACTGCCGAGATGTGCGCCATCCAGCAACAGACACTTGGCGTCAAATATGAAGGTGACTATTTCATGGGCTTCCAATGGGATACTGGTATTTTTGATGTGTGTTCGGAAAACGCTGATGCCACCATTGAGGGCGTCAAGGTGATAGATTCCTTGCACGCTGACGTGGAAATGCGCTATTTTGATGAAGGCTGTTACGACGAGCCATATACCTTGCATCTTTTGAATGAAGGCGGTCAGTGGAAGATTGACGATGTCGATTATCAGGTCGGTACCTTGCGCGAACAATGCGTGACGTTTCAGGAGGAGGTGGCTAAGCTGTTTGCCACTCGACCCGCCGATGAAGTCATGGCTTATCTGCTGGGAGAAGAGCCCACCGAGGAGAACTATTCCGACCCGGGAACCATTTATTATAACAATCCCGCGGCTGTGAAGAAGCTTATAGACAATCTTGGCAATTGCCTTGAACTCTTCAAGAAGAATCAAGGTTATACCGATGAAATGGGCCAACAGGTTGAAGCGATGATAGGTCGCATTAAGGCTCGTCTTTAATCCTCTTGCGACCGCAGTACCTGCTCGATTGCTACAGGGAAATACGCCTGCTCCAGTTGGTGGATTTTTGCCGCCAGGGAGTCAGGCGTTTCTTTTTCATCCAAGCTGACGCGGGCTTGCAGGATGATTTCGCCGCTGTCGTATATCTCGTTGACATAGTGGACGGTGATGCCCGATTGGGCTTCCTTGGCCGCTACCACAGCTTCGTGAACATGCTCGCCATAGAAACCCTTGCCGCCGTATTTGGGCAACAGGGCAGGGTGGATGTTGACGATGCGTTTCGGGAAAACTTTGACTAAGTTTTCTGGGATCTTCCAAAGGAAACCAGCCAGCACAATGAGGTCCACATGAAGGTCTTGCATCTCTTTCACAAAAGCCTCACTTTTGAATTCCTCTTTCGTAATCATCCGCAATGGAATGCCTAGGTTTTTGGCGCGTTCGATGGAATAGGCCTTGGGGTTGTTGCATACCACGTTGGCGATTTCAACATCTTTGTTGTTGGCGAAATACTCGGCAATACGCTGCAGGTTGGTGCCGTTGCCGCTGACGAATATGGATAGTCTTTTCATTCTCTGTATCTAATTGTTATGGTTTCAAATTTCTTCATGTCGAACCACACCAGGTAGCCTTCGTCCACCTTGCGGAAGTCGACGACTTTGCCTTCAACGATGAGGGGCTTTGTGCAAAGCAATGTCAATCCCTTGATGGCTTCGCTCGGGTTGGTGATTTGTATGGTGTTTTCGTCAAGAATCAAATACTCAAGCTTCTGGAGTTGTTCATAATAGCTAAGATATGCTTCGACCGTTGTGGGCAGGATTTTCTTCTCGTCACGGAAACGGGCAAGTTGACTCAACGCGAAGTTGAATCCCGGCATGGCCACGGCGGTACCATTTTCGTTGTATTCCCAGAAGGCACGATAGGGATTGCTCCAAGCTGGATAGGTGTGGGCAATGAACACGTTGTGTTGGTCCACAAGCCTTTGCAGACGTATGCTGTCGAAGAAGTAATACCATTCAAAGTCTTCGTTGATCTCAAGTGTGGATGATGTCGACCATAACAAAAAGTCCTTGTCGCCATTGGGTAAGGTGGTGATTTGACGGTTGGGCAAGGCGTCACCGAAGCCGTCGTAAGGCTGCACGAAATGGCTGTCGAAGTTGTACCGTTCCATGCGGTTTTCCTCGTAGTAGGGGTTCCAAAGGTAGCGCACACCGTTCTCTTTCCATAGGTCGACGGCATATTGGGGTGAGTCGGGGAGGAGACCATCGCAAACCATGTCCTCGCGGTTTTTTTCAGGACCGTTATTGTAGCCGTGGTCAATCCATGAAACCGTTCCGAACTCTTTTTTCATGAAACGCATAGCTGTTGGAAATTCGCTTGGGATGGTGGTATAGATTTCAGGTGAGTGCAGACAAATCTCAAACCTTTCTTTTTTGAGGGTTTTCAATAGTTTAAAGAATTCATTGTCTGTCTTGATGGAGGCGATAAGTCCAGGAAAACGGCCTGCACTTATTTCGGCGTTGGTAATGTTATCGGGGCTCCAGTAGAACACGCTTTTGGTAACGGGAATGTTGAAATAACAGAAGCCTCCGACAGCATCCTCGAGCTTGGTGATATGCTCGTTTCCAAAGAGTACGGCACGATGCGTGCGCACGTCGGTCCAGTCGGCGTGTTCGGTAAAGATGAAGGCACTTTGGTAACCGTTCCAAACGGGCATGAGGCGGGGCAAGTCGTTCATTGCGTGGTTAAAAACACTGATTTCACCGACAAAAGTCTCGCCTTTGTGAACGATGCGATATGAAATGTCCTCAAAATAGTCGCTGGTGTCAGACATCATAGGATAGTGCAGCAGCGGATGGTCGCGCCAATAGTCGATGTTGAAGCAAGCGGTTCTGTCCTCTACGTTGAGTTGCAAAGACGATATGCCTAAATGGTGGTACACGCTTAAACCGAGGCTGTCGTTCCGTATGGAAAAACCCTCTCTGTCAAGATAGTAGCTCTTCTGGAAGAAGGTGGTGTCAACATGCTGGTTTCTGCGGTAAACGGTGAGTTCGCCTTCGGGAAGAGGCATGATAAAGGCCAATCGCAGCAATTTAATATCTTCAGTGAAAGTGATTTTGAAACGAGCAAACTTGCTGATGATGGAAGTGGGATTCCCATGCCAATGCCAGCCGTCTTCAAACTTGGTTTCCATTACGGAAATGTCGGAAAGGGTGTCACCATCGACGTTGATGTATTCCACGATAGGAGTGAGATAGGAAGAGAGTAATTCAGATTGTGGGAAAACAGAATCCGTTTTGTGCTTAATTACTGGTTGATAGCTTGGTAGCGGAATGGCTTTTACTTCCAACCGCGCATCGTCGAAAAGCAACCTTTCCTTTCCTTCGTTCCAAATGAAGCCTTTGATCTCGCTGCCATTGGTATAATCTGCGGGGAAAACAAGGTCAAGTTGGGCTTCAGACCATTCGGATGTTTGGTTGACATAATTTGCCAAAGGATAGTCTTCCCAATAGCGGTTATGGATGCTGTCGTCGATGCTGAAGACGATGGAAGCATGAGTGTCTGCGTTGGCCTTAAAACGGAAACGGTACTTACAACTTACATTCTCGTTTGGAAAAGGTTTGTCTATGCCGAAGCCGAGCCCGTACTCGTGTATGGTGTCGCAGATGCAGACGAAGTTCTCTTCAGCAGAACTGCTGTCGGCCACGATGTGCAAGTTGAGCCATGGCAGATTCCATTCCTCACGGTTCTCAAAGTCGTTGGAATATATCTGTGCCCGTGCCCAAAGGGATGCGGATAAGGTAATCCAGAGGAAAACAATCCTAAAGCCAAACTTCATCTCAGTTCTATTTTTTTTCGGCAAAAATAGCGTTTTTGTGACAATCTTGTCGTCGCTTTGGGGAAAAATTCGCCATTCTCATTAATATAATAAGGTGTTTCCGGAAGCCATTGCCTGTATGTATTTGCGCCTATTATATTATAAATCAAATAGATAAAAAATATTTTCAATTTTTTTCAAAAAAATGTTGTACGTATTGAAAAAGGTAGTACTTTTGCACCCGCTTTCGGAAGGAACGAGGGGCAGGAAAGAGGGGAGAGGAAAGCGAAGAAGTTCTTTGAAAGTCTGAGGCCAGCA